>NZ_CP114908.1:5330730-5953960 GCF_027497315.1 Solwaraspora sp. WMMA2059
TCCATCGCTGTGATGGTACGCATCCCGCCTGCCGTCCGACGGGCGGTCGAGCGGGATGCAGGGATGGTGGTTCAGAGCATCGACAGATGCACGTGGTTGGGTCAGAGCATCGACAGATGCACGTGGTTGGTGTGGTCGCCGGCCGGGCTGCCGCCGCCGTTGTAGGCCCGCCAGCCGGTGCCGGGCATCCAGATCTGCCGGTACCAGATGACGTAGAGCACACCGAGCCGGTCGGCGTTGTTGATGTAGTACCCGGCGAGATTGTTGCCGTACGTGCGGTTGCCCCCGGTGGCGGCGCGGTTCTGGAATCCGCCGGCTTCGGCGGAGAAGTCGCAGGCCCGACCCTTGGGGTGCTCGCCGCTGCCGCCGTTGCGGAAGCAGGAGACGTACCGGGTGAATCCGGCGGACTTCGCCTGGTTCAGGGCGTGCAGGGTGCGCGGGGTAATGCAGCCGGAGGTGGTGGGGTCGTCGACGTTGCAGGATTCGGAGGGCCAGGAGCCGTCGGAGTTGCGTGGCGCGGGTTTTGCGGCGGCCGAGGTGGTGCTGACGAATCCGCCGCTTGACTGGCCGCCGACGGCCGCCAGGGCGCGCTCGGCGTCCTGCTTCTTGCGGGCCATGATGGCGACCTGCTTTTCCTGCTCCCGTACCTCGTTGTCGATCGCGGCCTTGGCCCGGGCGGCCTGCTCGTGAGCTTCGGTGAGGGCTCGCAGGTTGCGGCCCTCCCGCTGGGCCATGACCTCCAGCCCGGCGGCGCGGTCCAGCATGTCGGCCGGGGAAGCGCTGTTCAGCAGCATGGTGACCGAGGTCAGCCGCCCCACCCGGTAGGACTCGGCCGCCATCAGCCCGACCTCGTCGGTGAGCGAGACGAGCCGCTCCTGTACGGCGTCGTACTGGGTGGTCAACTCCTTCTGGCGCTTCTTGGAGTTGTCCAGCTTGGCTTTCGCCTCGATGTGCCCCTTGGAAGCGGCTTCCAGGACCTCGCGCAGGCTCTTGTTGTCGCCTTCGTCCGGGGCGTCGGGCGCAGCCGAGGCGACCGGCGCGCCGATCACCAGCGCGATCGCGGTGACCAGCGCAACGAGTGACGCCGCCGCACCGGAGCGCCGCCGGGATACCGTCGTGCCGACCACAGTCGCGTCCTCCTGGATCACATTGTCAGGTCGCGGTCCGTAAACCGGGCACAGCTTACCGGATTTCACCGTTGCCACTGGAACGTCGGCGAGTCGAGCGCATTACCACATCATGCAGATGGCGCGCAGCCAGGCCTGAACTATTACCTGCAGCAATGAACCAATCACGCAAAATCAACACGATTACCGGGCGTGACGCCTGGCGTGTCGCACAGCCATCTCGGCGATGCCGCAGGGGTCAATAAATTAAGCTAGCCTAACCTTATTCACAGTCTCCAGTGAGGATTTCGGTGCCACGTTCCGAGGCTCACGTCCGGACCCCACGGTCGCAACGCCACCTGACCCACCTGTGCGAACATTTCGCCACCGCCGTACCGGTCAAATGGACCGCCGACCAGGGGCTGATCGACTTCGGCTTCGGTACCTGCCGGATCGACGCCACCAACGACAGTCTCACGCTGCACGCCGACAGCGACGACGACATCGGGCTCGCCCGGGTGGAGTACCTCGTCGGCGAACACCTGGAGCGCGCCGGTGCCCGGGAGAGCCTGGCCGTCGACTGGCAGCCGACCGGCGGCGGCTGATCACCCGGCCGGCAGCAGCGCCGCCCGTACCTCCTGCCAGGCCGCGTCGGTCCTGGCCACCAGCAGCCCCGACCGGTCGTCGGTGAAGTCGTACGGGCTGCCGTCCAGCCGCATCGCGACGCCGCCGGTCTCCCGCACCAGCAGCGTGCCCGGCACGTGGTCCCACGGCAGGGTCCGCCAGAACATCGCGAAGTCCTGCTCCCCGGCGGCGATGTCCCAGTGCTCCCGGCCGGCGCAGTGCTGACCGGGCAGCACCGCACCCAACCGCTCACCGCCGGCCTCCACAGCTGCCCGCACCGGCACCGGCAGGTACTCCAACGGCACCGCCCCGCGCAGCCGGTCCACCGGGGGCGCGGTCGTCGGCGGTGCCAGCCGCACCCCGTCCACCCAGCAGCCGGACCCATGCTCGGCCACCACCAGCGACCCGCCCACCGGGTCAAGGATCCAGCTCGCCACCGGCTCACCGGCGGCTAGCAGGGCCACCATCATCACGAACGGCCGACGGCCGGCCGCGTAGTTCGCCGTACCGTCGATCGGGTCGACCAGCCAGACCCGGCCGGCGTCGCGCAACCGACGTAGCAGCCGCGAATCGACGGCGACCGCCTCCTCACCGACCACCACCGACCCCGGTGCCAGCCGCCGCAGCCCGGCCGCGATGAACTCCTCGGCCTGCTGGTCGGCGACGGTGACCAGGTCACCCGGGGCCTTCTCGGTGATGTGTTCGGCGGACAGCTGGTTGAACCAGGGCAGCACCGCCCGCGCCGCCGCTTCCCGCAGCAGCTCACCCACCTCGTCGATCATGTGTCAGCCGCGCGGGGGCAGCTTAACCACGCTGACGAAGAACTCGTCGATCTGCCGGATCACCGCGATGAACCGCTCGAAGTCCACCGGCTTGGTCACGTACGCGTTCGCGTGCAGCTGGTAGGAGCGCAGGATGTCCTCGTCGGCCTGCGAGGTGGTGAGCACCACCACCGGGATCCGGCCCAGGTCGTCGTCCTTCTTTATCTCCTCGAGGACCTCACGGCCGTCGCGCCGGGGCAGGTTCAGGTCGAGCAGGATCAGGTCGGGCAGCACCGCGTCGGCGTACTTGCCCTCCCGGCGCAGGTAGGCCAGGGCCTCGGCGCCGTCCGAGACGACGGTGAGCCGGTTACGGACCTTGTGTTCCTCGAACGCCTCCTGGGTCATCAGCACGTCACCCGGATCGTCCTCGACCAGCAGGACCTCTATCGGGCTCTTGCCGTCCGGTTCGGTCATCACACCTTCGTCTCCTTCTCGGCGCCGCCGTCGGCCGACGCGGCGGACACCGGGTCCGGGCGGGCGGTCACCGGAAGCGTAAAACGAATCGCCGTGCCCTGGTCGACCTGGGTGTCAACCCAGATCCGGCCGCCGTGGTACTCGACGATCTTCTTGCCGATCGCCAGCCCGATCCCGGTGCCCGGGTAGGCGTCCTTCGAGTGCAAGCGCTGGAAGATCACGAAGATCTTGTCAGCGAACTCGGCTTCGATCCCGATGCCGTTGTCCCGACAGGTGATCTCCCACTCGCCGGCCAGCTCACGGGCGGAGACCTCCACCCGGGGCGGCACCTGCGGCCGACGGAACTTGAACGCGTTGCTGACCAGGTTCACCAGCAGATTCGTCAGCAACGGCTCCTCGCCGGTGACCACCGGCAGCTCCGACCAGGTCAGCTCGCCGCCGGCGTACTCCCGGCTCGCCTCGGTCTGACCGGCCACCTCGGTCATCACCTTGTTCAGGTCGACGTCGGTGAAGCCGGAGGTCATCCGGCCGATCCGGGAGAACGCCAGCAGGTCGTTGATCAGCCGCTGCATCCGTTGCGCGCCGTCGACAGCGAAGGCGATGTACTGGTCCGCGCGGGCGTCCAGCTGACCGGCGTACCGGCGCTGCAGCAACTGGCAGAAGCTGGCCACCTTGCGCAGCGGCTCCTGCAGGTCGTGCGACGCCACGTAGGCGAACTGCTCCAGGTCACGGTTGGACCGGACCAGCTCCTCGGCCTGCCTCTGCAGTTGGCCGTTCACCCACTCGACCCGTTCCCGGGCCTCACGCACCTCGGCCAGATCTGCGGCGATCTTGCGTCGCATGCCGTCCACGTCGCTGGCCAGCGCGGCCAGCTCCGGCGGCCCGACGTTCGCGATGTCCCGGTGGTACTCGCCGTTGGCCACCTGCCGCACCTGCGCGGCGAGACCGGTGACCGGGCCGATCACCAGCCTGTTCAGCGACATCAGCAGCACCACCCCGGCCAGAACCACCACCGCCGCCGCCACGGCCAGCAGACCCGCCAGGGTCCGGCTGGTCCCCCGGGCGTCCGCCGCGACCCGGTCCCGGACCGTCAGAATGTCCGCCTGCAGCTGGTCGACGTCAACCCGTAGGTCGTCGAAACGTTCCCGGGCAGCGTCGCCGAGCAGCGCCTGCCCGGCATCGGTCCCGTCCGTCTCGACGGCGGCGATCGCCGGCTCGGCGACCAGGTCGCGCCACTGCCGTGCCTGGTCGGCGATGGCCTCGATCTGGCCGCGCAGCGGATCGTCCTCCGCGATCAGACTCAGCATGTGGTCGATCAGCTGCCGTTCCTGCACCGCCCCCTGACGGTACGGCGCGAGATCGGCCGGGTCACCGGACACCGCGTAGCCACGTACCCCGGTCTCCTGGTCGACCAGCACGGTCAGCAGGCTCTCCGCGTCGGTCCGCAGCGGGCCGATCCTGGTGAGCATGGTGTCGATGTGGTCCTGGTTGGCTCGGGCGACCAGCGCCGCGCCGCCGGCCAGGGCCGCCAGCAGTCCACCCACCACGACGCAGAGCAGCGTCACCCGGGCACGCAGCGTCAACCGGCTGGCCCGGGACACCCCGGCCGGTGGCGGAGCGGCGGTCACCGGCCTACGCCCCGGCTGACCAGCAGCATCGCCACGTCATCGGCGAGCGGACCACCGTTGATCTCCTCGGCCCGGCCGACCAGCCAGCCGGGCAGCGCCGGCAGCGGCACGTCTCGGGCCGCCGGCTCGGCCACCAGCCGTTGCAGGCCGGCCACGTCCAGCCGTTCGTCGGAGTCACCGAGCCGCCCCTCGATCAGACCGTCGGTGTACATCAACAGGGACCACTCATCGGCGTCGAACTCCACATCGAAGGCGCGGGGCGGGCGGGGGTGGACGCCGAGCAGCAGGCCGCCCGGGGCGGGCACCGGCGCGACCTGACCGTGGCGGAACAGCAGCGGCGGCGGATGTCCCGCCAACCGTACAGTGGCCCGGTTGGCGGCCAGGTCCAGCCGGACGGCGGCCACCGTCGCGAAGATTTCCCGCAGCCGGCGTTCGCTCATCAGCACCTGCTCCAGCGCCGGCAGCACCGCGTCGTCGGCCACCCCGGCGAGCACCAGCGCCCGCCAGGCGACCCGCAGCTCGACCCCGAGCGCGGCCTCGTCGGCGCCGTGCCCGCAGACGTCGCCGACGATCAGGTCGATCCGCTCGGGCGTGGTCTGCACCACGTCGAAGAAGTCCCCGCCGATCAGCGCGGCGTGCCGACCCGGCCGATAGAAGGTGTGCACCGAAACCTCGTCGGTGTCCATCAGCGGCTGCGGCAGCAGCCCGCGCTCCAGCCGGGCCGACTCGGCCTGCCGCAGCTCGACCTCACGCAGCCGGCGGGCGTTCTCGTCGGCCCGCTTACGCTCCACGGCGTACCGCAGTGCCCGGCTCAGAAGTACCCCGTCGACCTGACCCTTGACCAGGTAGTCCTGGGCGCCTTCGGCGACCGCGCCGATGCCGAGGTGCTCATCCTGCCGGCCGGTGAGCACGCAGACCGCCGCCCGGCCGGCCACCCCGAGCACCCGGCGCAGACCGTCCAGCCCTTGCGCGTCCGGCAGCCCCAGATCGAGCAGGACGCAGTCAACCCCGGCGATCCGCTCCCGGGCCTGGTTCAGGCTGTTCGCCACCACCAGGTCGACCGCCGCCTGCGCCTCCGCCAGCAACTCGCCGACGAGGAACGCGTCGCCCTCGTCGTCCTCGACCAACAGCACCCGCAGCCGCTCCGTCGGTGCGACAGCCACCGGCGGGCCCGGCTCGGACCGAGGATCGGAACGGGGCGGAACGAGTGACGAACCGGTCATGCCGGCCTGCCGCTGGTCCGCCGCCGCGCCAGGTGAGTGTCGATGGTGAGCTCCTTTTCGATGACCCGCTGATCGTCTCCCAGCCGAACAGGGCACACAACAGCAAGCACTTGCACAAAGTAGGCCACCCGGCCGATGCCTGGTTACCCGGCCAGCCCGGATTGGGCAGGATGTAGCCACCCTTACCCACGCAGCGCAGGAGAGCACCATGGGCGTACCCCTTGTCGCCGCCGCCCACCGGGCGTTCGCCCGGCCCCACCGGCGGCCGGCCGCCGCGCTGGCCGCGCTGGCCGCCCTCGGCCTGGTGGCCGCCGCCGCGCTGGTCGACCTGCGTCCACCCGCGCCGCGCGGCGCTGGCGCGCCGGCCAGCGAGTTCAGCGCCGACCGGGCGCACCGGCACATCGAACGGATCGCGCAGCGGCCGCACCCGACCGGCAGCGCCGCCAACGACGACGTCCGCGACTACCTGGTCGACACGCTGACCGCGCTGGGGCTGGCCCCGCAGACCCAGGACGCGGTCGGCGGCGAGGCCGGTCAGCTCAGCGGCGCGGCCAGCGGCGCCACCCTGGCCCGGGTACGCAACGTGGTCGCCCAGATCCCGGGGACCGACCCGACCGGACGGATCGTGCTGGTCACCCACTACGACTCGGTCCAGGTCAGTCCGGGTGCAAACGACGACGGCGCCGGCGTCGGCACCCTGCTGGAGGTGGCCCGTGCCATCACCGAAGGTGACCGGCCGCGCAACGACGTCGTGCTGCTGTTCACCGACGCCGAGGAGGCGTGCCTGTGCGGCGCGGCGGCGTTCGTCGCCGCGCACCCGCTGGCCGACGCCGACGACACCGTGGTGCTCAACCTGGAGGCGCGCGGCAGCAGCGGGCCGGTGGTCACCTTCGAGACGTCCCGCGACAACGCCGCCCTGGTCGACGTGTTCGGCCGCGCCGCCCCGCACCCGATCGGCACGTCATTCGCCGTCGAGGTCTACCGGCTGCTGCCCAACGACACCGACTTCACCCCGTTCCTTGACGCCGGTTTCGCCGGGCTCAACTCGGCGTACATCGACGGCTCGGCCATCTACCACACCCCGCAGGACACCCCCGCGTCGATGGACCGGGCCAGCCTGCAGCACCACGGCGACAACACCCTCGGCCTGGCCCGCGGGTTCGGCGCGGCGGACATCCCGGCGCTGGCCGCCGACTCCGACGCCACCTACTTTCCCACCCCGCTCGGGCTGGCCCGCTACCCCGGCACACTGACCTGGCCGTTGGCGGTGCTGGCCGCCGTCGCGGTCGGCGTACTGGCGTGGGCGACCCGGCGACGTGGCCGGGCCGACTGGCCGCGACTCGCCGCTGGGTTCGGGTTGGCGGCGATCCCGCTGGTCGCCGCGCCGGCCACCGCGCAGCTGCTGTGGACCGTCGTGGTCCGGCTCCGGCCGGAGTACGCCGACCTGCTCGACCCGTACCGGCCGGTGCCGTACCGGATGGCGGTGCTGGCGCTGACCACGGCCGTGGTTTTCACCTGGTACGCGTTGCTACGACGGCGGGTCGGCCCGGCGGCGCTGGCCGTCGGCGGGCTGGCCTGGCTGACGCTGATCGGCCTGCTGCTCGCCGCACTCGCCCCCGGCGGGTCGTACCTGGCGACGCTGCCGGCCCTGGCCGGCACGGCCGGTTGCCTGGTCGCGCTGTCGCTGCGGACAACCGGTCCGTGGCCGGTGGTGGCGCTGGCCGCCGGGGCGACGGTCGGCGTGCTGTTGCTGGCACCGACGGTGGTACTGCTCTTCCCGGCGCTGGGCATGGGTCTGGCCGCAGCCGCCGCGTTCGTCGCGACGCTGCTGGCGTTGGCTGCGCTGCCGGTGCTGGACCTGCTGCTGCCGCAGGCCGGCGGGCAGCGCGGCGTCGCCGCGGTCCGGGCCCGCCGGGCCGGGCCGGTGCCAGCGGTCGCCGCCGGGCTCGCCGCGCTGATGCTCGCCGTGGTCGGCTTCGTAGTGGACCGGTTCGACGCCGACCATCCGGTACCCACCCAGCTGATGTACGCGCTGGACACCGACACCGGCGAGGCCCGCTGGTTGAGCTGGGAGACCCGGCCGCAGCCGTGGACCGCCGGGTACGTCGACCAGGCCGCCTCGGTGGCGGACGAGTTTCCGCTGATCGGCGACCATCCGCTGCGTACCGGGCCGGCCGAGGCGGCGGACCTGCCGGCGCCGGCGCTGGACCTGCTCGACGACAGCGGGGTGGCCGCCGACGGGCGGCGTACCCTGCGGTTGCGCCTGCTGCAGCAGCGGCCGGTCCGGCTGGTGGGGCTGCACGTGGCGGCCGGCGGGCCCGAGGTGGTGTCGGCGACGGTCGCCGGCCGGGAGGTGCCGGTCGAGTCGACCGGCACCTCGTCCGGTGACGGCTGGAGCTTCGGGACGGTGTTCCACGCCCCGCCGCCGCAAGGGCTGGAGGTCGTGCTGGTGCTGCGGGCCGGCGACGGCGCGAACGCCGCCACCGGCCCGGTCCGGGTGCGGGTGGCCGACGGCAGCGACGGCCTGGCGGACCTGCCCGGCTTCACCCCCCGGCCGACCGGGGTCGGGGTGGCCGGTTCACACACCAGCGAACTGGTGACCGTCGCCCGGACCTACACGTTCTGACCGCCACGCCCCTGCGCCGCCCGGGCGGCGCAGGGGCGGTGGATTCAGCCGCGGCCCTGGTCGGCGATGAAGGCCGCGATCCAGGACAGCGGGGCGTTCCAGTTGATGGTCAGCTCGTTAGTGGCCCAGGACTCGATGTCGTCGACGTAGCAGAACTGCGGCGCGCAGCCGGTCAGCAGCCGCTGCGCCACCGGGTCCTGGATCGACGAGTTCGGACCACCGGCGAGCGTGCCGCGCGGCGGGTTCGGCAGCTCGGGGTTGAGCTGGCGGGCGTACCAGCGGGAGTGCTGGTTCTGCGACGACACCGTGCCGTAGCCGGTGACGTAGGAGATGTTCAGCGCGTTGCGGCCGAAGATGTAGTCCATCGTCTGCAGCACCCCGTCGCGGTACTTCTCCTTACCGGTCAGGTCGTACGCGGTGGCGATCACGATCGCGTTGTTGACGATGACGCTGTTCGAACCCCAGTCGTAGAGGTTGCTGACCGGGGCGTACGGGATACCGTACGGGTGGGCATCGAGCGTGGCCAGGTAGCGGTCCGCCGCATCGATCACCGACGCCCGCACCTGCCACCAGCCCGGCAGGCTGTTCGGCGTCGTGGCCAGCGCCATCCGGCCCAGCGGAGCGGTCCACTGCCAGCCGAAGGCGCCCTCCTTGAAGATGTCACCCGTGTGGTGCGGCGAGGCGAGCACGAAGTCGCGGAACTCGCGCTCCCCGGTGGTCAGGTACAGCTCGGCCGCCGCCCAGTAGAACTCGTCGGTGACGTCGGTGTCGTCGTAGGGGCCGCCGCCGATGGCGTCGGCCGGGTCGGCGTACATCTGCGGGTTGGCCTTGGCCGCCGCCCACGCGGTGCGGGCCGCGTCCAGGTTGCGGTCGGCGAAGGCCTCGTCGTACGGCTTGAACACCCGCGCCGCCTGGGCGGCGGTGGCCGCCAGGTTGAGCGTGGCGGCGGTCGACGGCGGGTGCAGCTCGCGCAGCTGGGAGTCGAGGTGCGGCAGCAGCGGCAGGCCGGTCCACGCCGCGTCGTGGATCTTGTGGTGGGCCATGCCAGCCAGCGGCTGCCCGGCCGGGACCTGCATCTTGAGCAGGAACTCCTGCTGCCAGCGCACCTCGTCGAGGATGTCCGGCAGCTTGTTGCCGCTCTCCGGCAGGTCGAGCACGCCGTCACGCTGCAGCCACGGCTTGCCCCGGTGCACCCGCAGGGCCCGCTCGTACTCGTTCATCAGCTGGTAGACGGAGATGCCACCGTTGACCACGTACTTGCCGTGGTCGCCGGCGTCGTACCAGCCGCCGGAGACGTCCAGGGTGTAGTCACAGACGCCGGGCTGGCACGGCACCTCCAGGTCACCCTGGTTGGGCGCGACGCCGACGTGCCCGGCCGGGCGGCCGTAGCCGGGCCGCAGCTCGTCGGAGATCTCAATGCCGCTGCGCTGGGTGTAGTAGAACTTCAGCGCGTCGGCGCGCAGCTGCGTGTAGAAGCTGGTGCCGATCTCGAACGGGAAGCTGGTTTCGCCATCGGCGACCAGGGTGTAACCGGTGCCGGGTCGGACAAAGCGGCTGAACGTGATCGAGTGGACATTCTGCCCGGAGGATTCGTCCAGCCCACGCGGCTTGGTCTTGCCGTTGACGACGACCTTGCCGCCTGAGTCGTACAGTCTCCACGGCAGCGGGTCGGTGGCGTCGGTGACCAGGGTGGCGTTCTTCGGCCCCTTCGGCAGGTAGCCGACCTGGTTGACCCGCACCCGGGGTCCGGTGTCCGGCACGTACTCCTCCGGTTCGGCGCCGCCGCGCAGCGACACATCGTCGAGGCACAGCCGCCATGGGTCGGCGCTGCCGCCGACCTGGAAGGCGACCTGGGCGTTGGGCAGGTCGGTCGGGGCGGTGAAGGTGTACGTGTAGTTGTTGCCGGAGACGCTGACCTCGGGGTTGGCCGCCATGAACTGGGTCCACGGGTCGACCGGCAGTTGGATCAGCGCCCGGATCACCTTGTTGGGGGTGGCGGTGGCGAAGAACTTGTATTCGTACGTCTCACCGGCGACCAGCGGGACGTCGTCCTGGCCGATGATGACGTCCCACGGGTTGACGGTGCCACCGGGGATGTCGGCGCAGAGCTGCTGGCTGCTGGAGTCGAGGGTGATGTTGGCGGTGCCCCACCAGGGGGCGTGGCCGTCGTCGAAGGTGCCGTTGACGATCTGTTCGGGTGCCTCGTCCTGCGCGTGCGCAGGAGCAGCGGCGGTGAGTGCGGTGGCGGTCAGCGCCGCCACCGCGGTGACGGCGAGCGGAACGGTCCGCCGCCGGGAGAATATCGACACGCCGGGTCCTTCCGATGGTCGTGCGGCGCGGGCGAGGCTCTGCCCGGCGCGCCGTGTCAGCGGTCATGCATCGAAAGCAGCGGATGGGAGCGCTCCCACCCGCAGTACTCGAATATTCTCAGCGTGTTTCGAGCATGTCAATAGATCTATGCAGGCGGCCTTCAGCGCGGGCGCAGCGCCGACACCCGGTCGTAGACCTCGTTGCGGGCCAGCCCGGTCAACTGGCCGGCCAACGACCGTACCGTCCGGGTGTCCAGCCCGGCACCGAGCAACAACTCGATCACCCGGTCCGGGTCGAGGCTGCCGGCCCCGACCCCGCCGCCGTTGGTCGACTCACGCCGCCGTATGCCCTCCACCACCACGGTGATCTCGCCCCTGACCTCGTCGCGGGCGGCCAGGTCGGCGTGCACCTGGGACAGCGGGCCGCGCAGCCACTCCTCGTGCGACTTGGTCAGGTTGCGCACCAGCGCCGCCGCCCGGTCACCGAGCACCTCGCGTACGTCGGCGAGCATCTCCACCACCCGGTGCGGCGCCTCGAAGAAGATCAACGTGGCGGCCACCGGGGCGACCTCGGTCAACGCGGTGCGCCGCGCCGCCGACTTGCGGGGCAGGAAACCGACGTACAGGAAACGGTTTGCCGGCAGCCCGGAGCCGACCAGCGCGCTCAGCGCGGCGCTCGCCCCGGGCAGCGGGTCGACCCGCAGCCCGTCGGCCAGCGCCGCCCCGACCACCAGGTAGCCGGGGTCGTTGACCAGCGGCGTACCGGCGTCGGAGATCAACGCGACGTCGGTGCCGGCGTTCAGCACGGAGATCAACTCGGCGGTACGGGCCTGCTCGTTGTGGTCGTAGCAGCTGACCACCCGGACGTCGATGTCGTGCGCGTCGAGCAGCCGCCTGGCCCGCCGGGTGTCCTCGGCGGCGACCAACCCGGCGGTACGCAGCACGTCCAGCGCCCGCAGGGTGATGTCGCGCGGGTTGCCGATCGGCGTCGGCACCACCGACAGCGTGCCGCGCCGCTCGTCACCCCGGCCGCTCGGGTCGACCTGCTCACCCGCATCGCCCTGGTCGCCCCTGCTGCCGCCGGCTGCCTCGTTCACCCGGCGATGGTAGCCACCCGGCCGACAGCTCTGCCGCCTCACCTCGATCAGGTATCAGGCACAGCAGGTGTCGCCGCGCCAGGCCTCCCGGCCTTCCCTGACGGCGACGGCGGCGATGACCAGAGCGGCGGCGGGGTCGGCCCACCACCAGCCGAACAGCGAGTTGACCGCCAGCCCGCCTAGCAGGACAGCGGACAGGTAGGTGCAGAGCAAAGTCTGTTTGGAGTCGGCGACGGCCGACACCGAGCCGAGCTCCCGCCCGGCGCGGCGCTGCGCGGTGGAGAGCACCGGCATGACCGCCAGGGAGAGCGCGGCGAGGATCAGCCCGACCGTGGAGTGGTCCGGGCGGTGCGCGCCCAGCAGCGCCCGTACCGATTCGAATCCGACGTAGCCGGCGAGGGCGAAGAACGACACGGCGATGACCCGTAGCGCGGCGCGTTCGCGGCTTTCGCGGCGCTCGTGGTCGGCGCCGGTGAACTGCCAGGCGACTGCGGCGGCGGAGGCCACCTCGACCACCGAGTCGAGGCCGAACCCGATGAGCGCGGTGGAGGAGGCGACGGTGCCGGCGCTGATCGCGACGATCGCCTCGATCACGTTGTAGGCGATGGTGGCGGCGACGAACCATCGGATCCGCCGGGCGAGCGTCGCCTGCCGGGCAGCGGACAGCTCGGAGTGCCCGGACGGCCGGGTCGGGCCGGCCGGCTGGTGCTGTCCGGACGGCCGGGTCGGGCCGATCGGGACGAGCGGCAGTTGAGCGGGCATCAGCAGCAGTCGTCGGTGTCAGCGGTCGGGCAGGCCGCCGGGTCGACGGACAGCACCAGGCCGAGCAGGTCGCCCAGGGCGTGGGCGAGCCGGGGGTCGGCCAGCTCGTAGCGGGACCGCCGGCCTTCGGGCACCGCCACGACCAGGCCGCAGCCGCGCAGGCAGGCCAGGTGGTTGGAGAGGTTCTGCCGGCTGGTGCCGAGCAGGTCGGCCAGCTCGGCGGGATAGCCGGGGCCGTCGCGCAGTGCGAGCAGCAGCCGGGCCCGGACCGGGTCGGACAGGGCGTGCCCGAAGCGCGCCAGCACCTGCCCGTACGTCAGCGTCTCCATGGGTTGCGATAGTACATCGTGCGCTGAATAAAACAAAGACTGAACCGTTGCTCCGCCTGCTCCGCCTGCTCTGGCTGCTCCGCCTGCTCGGGTCGCTTCGGTCGCTTGGCTGTTCCGGAGGCAGGGTGTCTCTACAGGCTTGATGCCACAGGTGCATCAAGATGCATCTCTGGCATCAAGCTGAACCGGTACCCCCGACCCTGACAGTTACTCAACGTATGCACTATGGGGCATGGCGTCAGCGCATCAGGGTCTGCGGCCAGGTCGAGATGTCGTCCACGTCGGTTGCCACCCGCACCGAACCAAGGATCAGGTCGACATCCTGGATGCTGAACCCCTGGTGGTTGCCCTTGCCGATGCGGGCGCTGAGATTCAGGTTCGGCAGACCGAGCAACTCCACCTCGTCTCGGCCCGGGTACAGGAATGCCTGCCGGCCACCGACCACATGATTGGCCCGTCCGGCATTGCACTGGGCCAAGTGGTCTGACCAGCCGGGCGGTCACCACCGAGGCGGGGGTCGCCAAGGGCGTCCTGCACCGCTACTTCGCCGACTTCGACACCTTCCTCACCGAGTTCGTGCTGGACCGGATGGCTCGGATCGATACCCAGGCCGCCGCCCTGCAGCAGGCAGCCGGGACCGGCACCGTCGCCGACAATCTGACCGGGCTGCTCACCGAGCTGTTCGGATCGGTGACCCTCGCCCTGATCAGTCTCATCGTCTCCCGCCACGAGCTGCGCGGACGGTTGCGGCAAGCCAGACCGGACCCCCGACTGCCGATCCTCTCCGACGCCACGACCATGATCGCGTCCTACCTGGCCGCCGAGCGGGACCTCGGCCGGATCGCGGTCGACGCCGACATCGACGCACTCGCGCCGATGCTGGTAGGGACCGGACATCTGCTCCTCGCTGACAGGGAGACCGAACCGCCGGACGGACCGGCGGTGCGCAAGGTCGTGACCATCGCCCTCGACAGCGCAGCACCGGGCCCATCACGTTGACGATCGTTGCTTGACCTCGTCGCGGCGGCAACGACGCCACACCCCGTCATCACGTTCGTCGACACTGCGCTGGTGGCCGTAGCCGATCGGACGGCAACATTCGCCAGAAGTAGCTTTCGGTGACTGTCTCATAACCGACAGTGCGTCAAATGAGTTATATGTCCGACCCGGCCCGCGCGCTGAACATCGATACTGACGAGAGGATCGACCCAACGAAAGACCTCTGCCGTAGCGGCAGCAATCCAAGGTACCCTCGAACACGAGGAGAACTCACAGTGTCACGCCCTCGTCACAGGCTCGGCGGCGAGTACGAGGAACTCCTCAAGGAGGTCGAGAAGGATGGCTGGTCCGTCACCGGAGGAGGGAACAAGCACTTCAAGTTGAAGTGCCTGAATCCCTGTAAGTGCATGAAGACGATGTCAACGACGCCCTCTAATCCGAACTACTTGCGAGACATGAGGGCTCAGCTTCGTCGGGCGACGTGCTGGGAGGCAACGTGAAAGAGTTCCGTCTCGCGGTCCAGATGACCTTCGTCAGCACCCCCCATGGCACCGATGAGCAGTTCGAAGAATTCATCGATGCGGTCCAGGAGCAATTGGATTCTCTGGACGTCGAGGTCCAGATCGCTGCGAAGCTCACTGACCGGATCGTGGACATCGCCACTTCGACCGAGGCCACCAGCTTCGAGTTCGCTGCCAGCAGGCTGCTGATGGACATCCGTACCGCGCTGCACGCCGTCGGCTGTCACACGCCGGACTGGCCACGGTTCCAGGCGGTCGACCACCACCTCCGAGAACTCCAGGACGCCTGACAGTCTGCGAGGCCGCTACGGCAAGCTTGACCTTGTCGTAACGGCAACGTTGTTACTGGTGGCATGCGGATCGGCGAGCTCGCCGCGCTGGTCGGGGTCTCCACCCGGACCGTGCGCCACTACCACCATCTCGGGTTGCTGCCTGAGCCGGAGCGGCTGCCCAACGGCTACCGGGAGTACCTGCTACGGGATGCGGTCGCGCTGGCCCGGGTACGCCGGCTGAGCGAACTCGGACTCTCCCTCGACGAGATCCGGGGCGTACTCGCCGACGACCGGGGCCGGGAGCTGCGCGAGGTGCTCACCGAGCTGGACGCCGATGCCACGGTGTCCGAGGACGAGCAGGGCACCATCCGGGTCGACGGTGACGTGCTCATCGTGTCGGCGATCGCGCAGACCAACCTGGTGGTCGAGCTGGCCGAGCCGCTGTGGGTGGTCCGCTCGTTGGGCCGCATCGCACACGTACGGACGATCCGGTTCTTCGCCGACGACCCGAAAGCCGCGCTGACGGCCTGGTCGACTCAGCGGGCCACCGGCCCGGCGCCGGCGGCGTCGGTCAACCCAGCAGCTGCTCCGAACGCTCCCACAGCCGGCGGGCGAGATCAGGGTCGTACGCCTGGGAGTTGACGCGCCTGGCGGGCCGCCGCTTTGTCGATGAGCAGCCGGGTCAGCAGGAACGGTGCCAGGTGGTTGATCTGGAAGGTCAGCTCGAAGCCGTCGGTGGTTTTGGTGGGGTCGCCGAAGACGCCGCCGGCGTTGTTGGCGAGCACGTCGATGCGCGGGTACGCGGCGTCCAGCTCGGCGGCGAGCTTGCGTACCTCGTCGAGGCGGGCGAAGTCGGCGAGGAAGTGCTCCGCGCCGATCTCGCGGGCGACGGCCTCGGTCTTGCCCGGGGAGCGCCCGACGACGACCACCCGGTGGCCGGCGCTGTGCAGCTGGCGGGCGGCCGCGGCACCGATGCCGTCGCTGGATCCGGTTATGACGATCACCTTGGTCATGACGACACTGTACGCCGAAACTGTCAGCTACTGTCAGATTTGACGGCCGGTGCTATGCTGACCACAGCATGACTGGAAAGCAACCGAACCTGCGCGAACGCACCCGCCGAGCCGTGCAACGCGACATCACCGAGGCGGCACTGCAGCTCTTCGTGTCACGGGGCTACGACGCCACCACCATCGACGACATCGCGGCGGCCGTCGGCATGTCGCAACGCAGCGTCTTCCGCTACTTCGCGACGAAGGAGGACATCGTCGTCGGCAAGTTCGACCTCGGTGCCGACGACATGCTCGCCAACCTGCGGGAGCGCCCCGCCGACGAACCCGTCTGGACGTCGCTACGCCGGCTGTTCGACATCGTGGACGCCACAGCAGACACGTCAGGCCAGCAGCAGGTCAGCAAGCCCGTCCAGCGGGTGATCCTGGAGACGCCTGCGCTGCTCGCCGTCTACCTGCGCAAGCTGCAGAGCATGCAGCACGCCGTGGTCGCGGTGCTGCGGGAGCGGGCGGCGGCGGCCGGCGCCCCGTACGCCGCCGACGATCCGACGCCCGGGGCGCTCGCCGCTGCCGCCTTCGGCTGTCTGGTCGCGGCGCAGCACGCCTGGCTGGCGTCCACGACCGAGCACTCACTCGCCGACTACGTCGACCGGGCGATGGCGGCCCTCAGCCCGCGCTAGGTGGCCGCGTCGCTACCAACGCAGCGGCGGAGTCGCTACCAGCGCAGCGATGGAGTCACTTCCATCGAAAATGGACGAACAGTCGGCCGAAGTTCTTCGAGTCCTTCTCCACCCGGTGGTAGAGCTGCTTGACGTCCTTCTGGTCGAGGAACCGCAGCACCCGCTTCTTCAGCTGGCCGGAGCCCTTGCCAGGGATGATCTCGACGAGGGTGGCCTTCTTGGCCACCGCCTCGTCGATGACACCCCGCAGCGCCCGGTCGATGTCCTGGCCACGGTTGTAGATGTCGTGCAGGTCCAGTTTGATCTTCACGACACCCTTCCGTTGACCTTCGCCTCGACCCGGCGCAGCGCGGCCAGGTAGTCCGAGTGCTCGGAACGCATGGCAGCGGCGAGCCGCAGGTGCCGCAGCGCCTGCGACGGCCGACCGAGCCGTTCCAGGGTACGACCCAGCACGTGATGGGCGTAGTGGTCACTCGGGTCGCGGTCGATCAGCTCGCGCAACTGCTCCTCGGCCCGGCCGAGCTGCGCCGACTTGAAGTAGGAGCGGGCCAGCAGCTGGCGGACCGCCGAGTTGTCGGGCTCGGCGGCGATGATCGGCTCCAGCAGCCGGGCCGCCCCGGACGGGTCGCCGGACTCGAAGTACAGGTTCGCCCGGCGGTACTCCTCCAACAGATCCATGGCCGCCCCACCTTCCCGGTCGCGATCACCGACACCCTTGACGCTGGCACAACCACCGGCGGAATGCGACTGTTCCCGGACCGGACATCCGCCGGCCACCCAGCCAGCTTCGGGACGATCCGGCACAGACCAGTCAGGGTCGGAATGGTTTCAGGGATCGGACCGGTCACGCGGTCGGACCGGGTTCAGGGTCGGATCAGCGTCCAGGCCCGTACGCCGCCGACGATGCCGGCCGTGTTCGGCACCACCACCACGTCGTCGCCCATCCGGGCCACCTGCTCGGGACGGATCAGCCGCGAGTTGCCGCCGCCGAGGTAGAGCCGGTCCCAACAGAACACTGGTCGCAGACCGTCGACGACGCCGCGTACCCGCCGGGACCAGAACGCGTCGCCGAGCCGGCGGCGTTCGTGCTCGCCGACGTAGGTGTCGTAGCTCTGCCCCCAGCGCACCGGCGCCTGGGACAGCTCCAGGTGCGGGGCGAGCCGGCCGCCGTCGAACAGCGCGCAGCCGAGCCCGGTGCCGAGGGTGAGGACCAGTTCGCAGCCGGCGCCGGCGACCACCCCGGCACCGTGCACCTCGGCGTCGTTGAGCACCAGCACCGGCAGGTCGAAGGCGGCGCCGAGCGCCGTACGGGCATCGAAGCCGGACCATTCGGCGAGCAGTCCCGGGTCGACCTTGGTCCGCGGACCGGCCTTCGTTACGTAGTGCGGGGTGGCGACCACGACGCCGTGCCGGATCATGCCGGGCATGCCGACGGTGACCCGGTCGGCCGCCGGCAGCTGGTCACGCAACCCGCGCAAGGTGTCGACGAACCGTTTCGGCGGCAGCGGGTACGGGGTCGGCACCCGCAGCGGCCGGGCCCGCATGGTGCCGGCCTCGTCGAGTACGGACGCCTTGATGCCGCCGCCGCCACAGTCGATCGCCAGCGTGGAAATCATCAGCACAGTGTGCCGGTCGGCGGCTACGATCGCCGGGCCATGAGCGCCACGTTGATCGCCAGGGACCTGTCCGCCGGGCACGGTGACCGGCAACTCTTCACCGGGCTGGACCTCGTCGTCGCGCCCGGCGACGTGATCGGGTTGGTCGGCGCGAACGGTGCCGGCAAGTCGACGCTGCTGCGGATCCTCGCCGGCACCGCCGCGCCCGAGTCGGGCGCGGTCACCCGCAACCCGCCGACCGCCACCGTCGGGCTGCTGCCGCAGGAGCCGCAGCGCCGGCCGGGCGAGTCGGTACGCGACTACCTGGCCCGCCGGACCGGGGTGGCGGCGGCGCAGCACGACCTGGACGCGTCGACGCAGGCACTGGCCGACGGCCAGGCCGGCGCCGACGACGCGTACGCGGTGGCGCTGGAACGCTGGCTGGATCTCGGCGGCGCCGACCTGGCCGAACGCGCCGAGCAGGTGGTCGCCGACCTGGGTCTGACGGTGACGTTGGACCAGCCGACGACGGCGCTCTCCGGCGGCCAGGCGGCCCGCGCCCAGCTCGCGTCGCTGCTGCTCAGCCGCTACGACGTGGTGCTGCTCGACGAGCCGACCAACGATCTGGACCTGGCCGGGCTGGCCCGGCTGGAGCAGTTCGTCACCGGGCTGCGCGCCGGAGCCGTGCTGGTGTCGCACGACCGGGAGTTCCTGGCCCGTACGGTGAATCGGGTGGTCGAGCTGGATCTGGCCCAGCAGCAGGTCAACCACTACGGCGGCGGGTACGCCGGGTATCTGGCCGAGCGGGAGGTGGCCCGCCGGCGCGCCCGGGAGGCGTACGAGGAGTACGCCGACACCCGGGCCGGGCTGCAGGCCCGCGCCCGCACTCAGCGGGCCTGGACGGACAAGGGCGTGCGCAACGCCCGGCGCAAGGCCAGCGACAGCGACAAGTTGACCACCAACGCCCGGACCGAGGCCGCGGAGAAGCAGGCGGCGAAGGCGCGGCAGACCGAGCGGATGATCGAGCGGCTGGAGGTCGTCGAGGAGCCGCGCAAGGAGTGGGAGCTGCGGATGGAGATCGCCGCCGCGCCCCGGGCCGGCGCGGTGGTCGCGGTGCTGCGCCGGGCGGTGGTACGCCGAGGCGGGTTCACTCTCGGCCCGGTGGATCTGCAGATCGACTGGGCGGACCGGGTGGCGATCACCGGGCCGAACGGGTCCGGCAAGTCGACGCTGCTCGGCGCGTTGCTGGGGCGGCTGTCACTGGCCTCGGGCGAGTCGTGGCTCGGCCCCGGGGTGGTGGTCGGCGAGATCGACCAGGCCCGCCAGCTGTTCCTGCGCGACGAGCCGGTGCTGGACACGTTCCGGGCGGCGGCCGACCTGGCCCCCGCCGAGGCCCGTACGGTGCTGGCGAAGTTCGGGCTGCGGGCCGACCATGTGCTGCGGCCGGCGGCCACCCTGTCGCCGGGCGAGCGGACCCGTACGGCGTTGGCGTTGCTGCAGACGCGCGGGGTTAACCTGCTGGTCCTCGACGAGCCGACGAACCATCTGGATCTGCCGGCGATCGAGCAGTTGGAGTCGGCGCTGGCGTCGTTCACCGGCACGTTGCTGCTGGTCACGCACGACCGGCGGATGTTGGAGTCGGTGCGGCTGACCCGGCGGATCACGCTGGACGGCGACGGCCCCGCGTTCCGGTCGCTGCTGGACCTGTCCCTCGACTAGGGGCAGGACCAGGGGGTACGACCAGGTTGCGGGGCCGCCGCCGGTCGATCCGGGTCAGCGTCGGTCGCCGCCGGTCAATCCGGGTCAGCGGCGGTCGTCGTCCGGTGTCGGTTGCGGCAGTTGCTGGTAGATGTCCGGGATTCCGTCGCCGTCGCGGTCCTGCCGTTCCTGTTCGGAGATCCGCCGGTAGACCTTGTTCCGCCGGCTGAGAACGATGGCGGCGAGCAGCGCCGCGGTCAGCGAGCCGATCAGGACGGCCGCCTTGACGTGGGCGTCGCGGTCACTGCCGGCACCGAACGCCAACTCGCCGATCAGCAGCGAGACGGTGAACCCGATACCGGCCAGCAGGGACACCCCGAGCAGGTCGACCCATTTCAGCCCGCCCAGGTCGGCGCGGGTGAAGCGGGTCATCAGCCCGGTGGCGCCCAGGATGCCGATCGTCTTGCCGAGGACCAGACCGGCGATCACGCCGATCGCCACCGGATCGGTCAGCACCGAGCCGATGCCGCCGTCACGCAGCGACACCCCGGCGGCGAAGAAGGCGAAGACCGGCACGGCGAAGCCGGCGGAGACCGGCCGCCACCGGTGTTCGAAGTGCTCGGCCATGCCGTGCTGCTCGCCCTTGCGGGGCAGCACCGGCACCATGAAGCCGAGCAGTACGCCGGCGATGGTGGCGTGTACGCCGGAGGCGTGCATCAGCGTCCAGGTGATGGCGGCCAGCGGGATCAGCGCCCACCACCAGGTCCTGCCGAACCGCAGCAGCAGCGCGAAGGCGAGCAGCGGTAGCAGGGAACCGGCCAGTGCCAGGAAGTTGACCTGTTCGGTGTAGAAGAACGCGATGATGGTGATCGCCAGCAGATCGTCGACGACGGCCAGGGTGAGCAGGAAGGCGCGCAGGCCCTGCGGCAGGTGGGAGCCGATGACGGCGAGCACGGCGAGGGCGAACGCGATGTCGGTGGCGGTGGGGATCGCCCAGCCGCGCAGCGCGCTGTCGCCGGTGTTCAGGTTGATCAGTACGTAAATGAGCGCCGGCATGGCCATGCCGCCGACCGCGGCGATCACCGGCAGCGCGGCCCGGCGTGGGCTGCGCAGTTCACCGGCGACGAATTCGCGTTTGAGTTCCAGACCGACCACGAAGAAGAAGATCGCCAGCAGGCCGTCCGCCGCCCAGTGCGCCAGGTCGACGTCCAGGTGCAGCGGTGCCCCGCCGGGCCAGGGCACGAACTGGCCCAGGTCCGTGTAGGCGTCGCCCCACGGGGAGTTGGCCCAGATCAGCGCGATGACCGCGCCGAGCAGCAGCAGCCCGCCGCCGACGGTCTCGGTGCGGAGCACGTCGCCGATGAACTTGGCTTCCGCCCAGGAGGAGAGCTGGAACGGACGCCGGGACTCCGGCGGCCTGGTTGAGTCCGACTTTTTGCTCGATCCGGACTTGTCGCCGGATCCGGAGGCCTTGGTGGGGGTCGGGTCGGTCATGTAGAGAACTCCACCTCCACGTACATGCAGCAGGTACAGCGACGCCGGTCCTGGTTGACCGGCGCGTCGATGATGATCACACTATCCGTTCCGGCACGGTTACCGAAGGTCTCCGGTTGGCGATGCCGCCGCCGGACAACCTCCGGCGCCAGTTGTGCCGTACCCCGATTCTTCCAAGGTCATGTCGCGCTGACCAGCAAGTGCGGGGTCTCTCACCGACCCCGGCCGGTGCCGCAGCCAGAGTTCGAGTTGAAGCACCGTGTAGATCTCGCCGGCGTGGTCCACCCCGGCCTGGTGCTCGTCGAGCAGCCGGCGGACCGCAGCCGGCTGGAACAGGCCACGGTCCTGGAAGGTCCGGTCGGTGAGCAGGTCCCCGGCGAGTTCGCGCAGCTCGGCCCGCAGCCAGCTGGCCAGCGGTGGCCGGGCGTCCACCGGCTCGGACGTGACCGCCCGGCCCGGCAACCAGCCGGCCGCCGCCCGCCGCGCCAGGTTCCGCCGCCGCCCCGGCACCTTCCACGATGCCGGCAGGCCGGCCACCCACTCGAGCAGTCGGTGGTCGAGCAACGGCGCCTGCAGCCGTAGTCCCGCGCCGGCCGACACGGTCGACCACCGGGCGAGTACGTCGCCCGGCAGGTATCCGTGCAGGTCCGCGTCGGTCATCCGGGTCGCCTGGGAGTCCCCTGACGAGGCGAGGTAGGCCGCCTCAGCCAGCAAACCGCTGTCCACGTTGGCGAGTTCGTCGCGCAGCCGCGCCCCGTAGAGGGCGTTCTTCTGCTCGGCGCTGCACTCGGCGACGATCCGTGCGTACCGGGTCGGTGGTGGGCAGCCGGCGACCTCCAGCAGCCGGCCGAGCCGACGCACCGGGGTTCCGGCCGTGCTCCGCCGCACCAGCGCGGCCCCGGCCCGCTGCAACCCGGGCAGTCCGGCCGGCCGCTGCGGCCAGCCGTTGAGCCAGCCGAGCAGCAGGTGGTGCGGGAACCCGCCGTACAGCAGGGCACCGCCGAGGCCGCAGAACGCCTCCGCCCGCCGCACCCCGGCGTACCGGGCGACCAGGTAGGCGGGGATCGCGGCCGGGCTGGCGAACGGTTCCTCGAACAGGCCGGCGATCTGCTGCGGTACGGCCGGGTCGAGCCCGGTCACCCGATACTCCTGGTGCTCGGTGCCGAGCGCCCGGGCGACGCCTCGCGCCGCCGCCCGCTGGTCGAGCCGGGGGTCGCCGAACCCGACCGAGCAGGTGTGCGCCCTGACGCTGGTGCTGCGGGTCACGGCGGCCGCGACCAGGGTGGCGCCGATCCCGCCGGAGAGCAGCACCTGCGGCGACCCGGTGGCCGGCAGCCGGGAGCGCACGGCGTCGACCAGCCGTTCGCGTAGCTGTTCGGCGGCCTGGTCGATACCGGGTGCCGACGGCCCGGCAGCGGCGTCGAGTGTCCAGTAGCGACGGGTGGTGACCCGCCCGTCCGCCCAGATCAGCGATGTGCCCGGGGGAAGCTTGCGAATGCCGGCGTAGATCGTCCACGGCGCGGGGACGTACCGGTAGGTCAGGTAGTGGTGCAGTGCGACCGGGTCGAGCTCCTGGCCGGTACATGGATCGGCCAGCAACGCCCGCAGCTGCGAGGCGAAGATCAACTGGCCGCCGCTGAGCCGCCAGTACAGCGTCCGCTCGCCGGTCCGGTCGGCCGCCAGTATCAGCTGGTTCCGGTCGCGGTCCCAGACCGCGATCGCGAAGTCGCCGGTCAGCCTGGTGACGGCCGCCGTTTCGTGCCGACGATACAGGTCGAGCAGGTCGGGTTGGGCGGTGCAGCTGACCGCGACCGCGTCCGTCGTGGCCGTGTAGTACGGCGACCGACCCGGGTAGCGCGGCGACCGGGCCACGGCCCGGTCCTCGTCGGACCAGCGGGCGACGATCGCCGCCCGGTCGTCCAGGTAGCGACCGGTCCGCTGAAGGTCGTGCGGGGTGCAGGCCAGGGCGAGTTGGTCGGCACTCTGGCTGCGACCGCCGGCCTCACCGACAATACCGACTATTGCTGACATATTGTGACGCTAAACCGAGTTGGCTGTGCCGGGTGCCGAGTTGTCGATCCGGTTCACCCGACGACGCCGGCCAGCCCGAGTCTCGTCTTGATTTTAGCCGATTGGCGTTATAGATCCGTAATGTCTGGTTAGCCTGGGTCTCTCAGCGATCGAGCCAGAGGTGATCACATGACCGGGCGACCTGACGATCAGGACAATCCGGCACCGGCCCGGGAGAACTGGGTTGATGCGCCCGCGCACGACCAGGGCCAGCACCGCCCCGCCACGGCGGACGACGACTGGGCCGAGTCACACCAGTGGACCATCGACCAGCAGCACGACCAATGGGCCACCACCGACCAGGCGTACGGCCAGTGGGCCACGACCGCGGACCAGCCGCAGCGGTCCGACCGGCAGCCGGGGGTCTCAGCGACCAGCCCGGTGACGTTGACCCGATCGGGCGCCGGCACCGGCCGGCACCGGCGGCCACCGGCCCGGCACGGCCGTCGCCGGCTGCGCCGCATCGCCCTGCTCGGCATCACCGGCCTGGTGGTCGCCGCCCTCGCCGGGGTGGCCGGGGTGGCCGTCGTCAGTCACTACTACCTCGGCGAGATCAAGCGGATCCCCGACCCGTTCGCCACGATCCCGGCCGACCAGCGGCCGGCACCGACGCCGGAAGGGCTGACCGTGCTGCTCGCCGGCATCGACAGCCTCGCCTCCAGCGCCACCGGCGCGGACTCCCCCGCCGGGCCGTACGGCCGGACCGACTCGCTGATGGTGGTCCGGATCACCGCCGACCGGGAGCGGGCGTACGTCGTCTCCATCCCCCGCGACTCGTGGGTGCCGGTCCCCGGGCACGGCAACCTCAAGATCAATTCTGCGTACGCGCTCGGTGGTGCCAGCCTCGCCGTACAGACGGTCGAGAACGTGACCGGGCTGCGCATCGACCACGTCGCCCTGATCGACCTCGTCGGGCTGCAGGACCTGACCGACGCGGTCGGTGGGGTGACCGTGGATATCCCGGCCGGGACGCCCGGACCGAGCCTGCAGTCGACCTGGCCCGCAGGACTGCAACGGCTCAACGGCGAGCAGGCCGTCCAGTACGTTCGCCAGCGCCACGGCCTGCCGGAGGGCGACTTCGACCGGATGCGCCGCCACCAGAACTACCTGCGCGCGCTGCTCGACGAGACCCTCGACCGGGACACCCTGACCAGCCCGCGACAGCTCGGCGCGCTGCTCGACGCAATCACCGCGACCGTCACCGTCGACGACGGCCTGACCAACGACAAACTCCGGCAGCTCGCCTTCGACCTGCGCAAGATCCGCAACGACGTCCGGTTCGTCACCGCCCCGGTGGCGGACACCGGGTACGTCGGCGACCAGTGGGTGATGTGGCTGGACCCTTATCAGGGTGTCGGCTTCTGGACCGCGGTGCGCGACGACACCTTGGAGCGGTACATCGAGCGGTACGGCGCCGAGCAGCTCGACTCGGTCGTCGTCCGCTGACCGGCCCGACCCACCGTCGGCCGACCACACCTACACCCGGGTCGTCTCGCCTGACGGACGGACCGTTGGTGCCCGGTGCGACCACCACCGGGCCAGGGCCGCGCAGACGATCAGCTGGATCTGGTGGAAGATCATCAGCGGTAGGACCAGCAGGCCGAGCAGTTGCGGACTGAACAGCACGGCCGCCATCGGCAACCCGGTGGCCAGGCTCTTCTTGGCGCCGCAGAAGACCGTCGCGGCCCGGTCGGCGTGGTCGAAGCCGAGCAGCCGGGTGACGCCGAACAGCAGCCCCATCACCACCGCCAGCAGGGCACCGACGGTGGCGCCGAGAACCAGCAGCTGACTGACGGCGATCTGCTGCCAGATCCCGGCGACCACACCGGCGCTGAACGCGGTGTAGACCACCAGCAGGATCGAGCCCCGGTCGACCACCGAGGTCAGGCTCTTGTGTCGGCCGATCCAGTCAGCGGTCCACCGCCGGGACAGCTGACCCGCGACGAACGGTAGCAGCAGCTGCCCGACGATCGAGCCGATCGAACCTGCGGTCAGCCGCAGGTCACCGGTGTTCTGCATGAGCAGCACGGCGAGCAGTGGGGTGAGCGCGACCCCGGCGATGTTGGAGAACGACGCGCTGAACACGGCGGCCGGCACGTTGCCCCGGGCGATCGAGGTGAACGCGATCGACGACTGCACCGTCGAGGGGACCACGCAGAGGAAGAGGACCCCCTGGTAGAGCTCGGCCGGCAGCAGTTGCGGGCTGATCAGCGCAACGGCCAGACCGAGCAGCGGGAAGACCACGAAGGTGGTGCTCAGCACCACGGTGTGCAGGCGCCAGTGTCGGGCGCCGGCGAGCGCCGCCGCCGGGGCGATCCTGGCCCCGTGCAGGAAGAACAGCAGGGCGATGCCGACGCTGGCGACGACACCGGCGACCGAGGCGGCGGTGCCGTGGACCGGGAGCAGCGCGGCGAGCGCCACGACGGCGAACAGCATCGCGATGAACGGGTCGATGATCAGCCAGCGGGGCCAGCGCATCCGGGTGCTCCAGGTGGACAAGGGGTTGGTCCACCCATTCTGAGCGGCTGGCCGATCAGCGGGAAAGCTGATCACCGCACTGACTGTCATCGCGTAACGCGATAGCATGCAGGTCGTGTACGAGCCTGTCCAGCTGCGCAGCTTCCTGGCGGTGAGCCAGTTGCTGAGCTTCACCCGAGCCGCCGAGCGGCTCGGTCTGCGGCAGTCCACGGTCAGCGCGCACGTGCGGCGGTTGGAGGAGGCGGCCGGACGGCCGTTGCTGCTGCGCGACACGCACACCGTGCAGCTGACGGTGGACGGCGAAGCGATGATCAGCTTCGCCCGGGACATTCTCGACGCGCACGACCGGGCCCGCCGGCATTTCAGCACCACGGTGGTACGCGGCAAGCTGCGCCTCGGCGTCTCCGAGGACCTGATCTCCAGCTACCTGCCGGACGTGCTGCAGACCTTCCGCCGCCGCAACCCGCTGGTCGACGTCGAGCTGACCGTGGCGCTGAGCGGCACACTGCACCAGTTGCTGGACGCCCGGGCACTCGACCTGGTCTTCGCCAAACGCCTGGCGGGTCAGTCCCGGGGCACTCTGGTCTGGCGTGACCGGCTGGTCTGGCTGGGCGCGGCGGATCAGCCCACACCGCCACGGCGCACCGCCGGGGAACCGGTGCCGCTGGTGGTCTACCCGCCGCCGAGCATCTCCCGGGCGCAGGCGCTCGCCGCGCTCTCGTCCGCCGGTCAGCCGTGGCGGATCGCCTGCACCAGCGGCAGCCTCGGCGGGCTGGTGGCCGCCGCCCGCGCCGGTCTCGGCCTGCTGCCGCACTCGGCCCGGTTGGTGCCGGTCGGCCTGACCCCGGTGGCCCCGGCCGATCTGCCGCCGCTGGGCGAGGTGGAGTTCATCCTGCTGTCCCGTCCGGACGCCGACCCGGCGGTGGTGGCGGCGGTCAGTGAGGCGGTCGGGGCCGCCGGCCGGCCGACCGGCGGTGGCCGGGAGCGGGCTCCGCGGACCGCAGGCTGACCCCAGCCCGGATCCCCAGAGCGACAGATCCTGCTGCAAGAGGATGTCAGTTCTTGCGGCCCTGTCGGCGGGCACAGCTCGGAGCACCCCAGCCTGGCGGCCGAAACAAGCTGTTCACAGCGAGACGTCTGATTGTTACCCTCACCACATGGCTGAAAGTACTTGCGATCCTTGCAGGTTCTTTCAGAGCCCTGACCTGTGCCTCCTCGCAGGCAAGCCGTCACCAGCATTGGAGCGCTGATGTCCGTACCCGGATCGACCGTGTCCAGACCGATGGCCGCCGCCGTGGCGGCCGTCATCGGAATCCCGTTGGCCGTCACCCTGCCCGCGCCCGCCACCGCCACTACCCCCGCAGCGGCCCTCGCCACAGACCCGGCAGCGGCCCCGGTCACGACCGCCGAGGCGACCGCCACCGCCGTCGGCAACGGCGACGCGATCGTGCACCTGTTCCAGTGGCGGTGGAACTCCATCGCCGAGGAGTGCGAGGCAACACTCGGCCCGGACGGCTGGGGCGGGGTCCAGGTATCCCCGCCGCAGGAGCATGTGCTGCTGCCCAGCGCCGAAGGTGCCAGCTACCCCTGGTGGCAGGACTACCAGCCGGTCTCGTACCGGATCGACCAGACCCGGCGTGGCGACCGGGCCGACTTCGTCGACATGGTCGAACGCTGCCGCGACCAGGGCGTGAAGATCTACGTCGACATGGTGCTCAACCACATGAGCGGCACCGGATCGGTCGGCAGCGGGCCGGGCAGCGCCGGCACCGTCTACAGCAAGTACGGCTACCCGGACCTGTTCGGCGACGGCTCCGGCGACAGCTACGGCTACGCCGACTTCGGCCCCTGCTACCGCACCATCAGCAACTGGGGCAGCAAGACCGAGGTGCAGGACTGCGAACTGCTCGACCTGGCCGACCTCAACACCGCCGATCCGGAGGTACGCCGCAAGATCGCCAAGTACATGAACTCGGTGATCGCGCTCGGCGTCGCCGGGTTCCGGGTGGACGCCGCAAAACACGTCCAGGAAGCCCACCTGGCGGACATCATCTCCCGACTCGACGACGTGCCCGGCTTCGGCGGCCGACCCGACCTGTTCCACGAGGTGTACGGCGACGGCACCATCCCGTACACCGCATACGCGCCGTACGGCAAGGTCACCAACTTCGACTACCAGCGGGCGGTCTCCGCGGCCTTCCGCGACGGCACCATCGCCCAGCTGGCCAGCGTGCCGCACTACGGCGGGCTGACCGGCGACCGGGCCGTCGTCTTCATCGACAACCACGACACCCAGCGGGCCACCCCGACGCTCACCTATCAGGACGGCGACCGCTACTACCTGGCCGACGCGTTCATGCTCGCCCACCCGTACGGGACCCCCCAGTTGATGTCCAGCTATGCCTTCGGCCCAGTGGTCGCCCAGGGGCCGCCGAGCACCGGCGACGGCACCACGCTGCCGACCGACTGCGCCAGCGCAGAGTGGATCTGTGAGCACCGCGACGAGCAGGTCGCCGGGATGGTCGGCTTCCGCAACGCCACCGCCGGCGCCGGCATCAGCGCCGTGCTCACCGACGGCAACGGCCGGCTCGGCTTCGCCCGCGCCGACCGCGGGTACGCCGCGTTCAACGCGACCGGCAGCACCTGGAGCCGCAGCTTCACCACCAGCCTGCCGGACGGCTGGTACTGCAACGTGGCCCGGGGCACCTACCGGGCGGACAGTGGCACCTGCACCGGTGGCACGATCGCCGTCACCGACGGCGGCTTCCACGCCGACATCCCGGCGAACCGGGCGGTGGCACTGCACGTCGCGGCGCGGCTCGACTGCACCGACCCAGCCGGCTGCGGCCCGGTCGATCCGCCCCCGGGCGACGGCACCCCGGTAACGGTGACCGTGCAGACCACGCCCGGCCAGCAGGTACGGGTGGTCGGCTCGCTGCCCGAACTCGGCTCCTGGAACCCGGCCGACGCGGCACCGCTGGGCACCGACGCGGCCAGCTACCCGACCTGGACCGGCTCCGTCGACGTCCCGGACGGTACGGCGTTCGAGTGGAAACTGGTCAAGGTGGCGTCGAACGGCGCGGTCGAGTGGGAAGCTGGCGCCAACCGCAGCGGCGTCGGCGGCACCCCGCTCACCGCCACCTGGGGCCAGCCCGGCTCCGGCGGAGAGCAGCCGGGCACCGTCGCGGTCACCTTCGACGTCACCGCGACCACCTGGTACGGCCAGGACGTCCTGGTCGTCGGCTCGGTCCCGGCGCTGGGCTCGTGGGACCCGACCCGGGCGGTCGCCCTCGCTGCGGACGACTACCCGGTCTGGTCGGGCAGCGTCGCGCTGCCGGCCGGTGAGTCCTTCGAGTACAAGTACGTCAAGCGGGCACCGGACGGCACTGTCGACTGGGAGTCGGGCGGCAACCGCAGTGCCACCCCGGCCGGCGACGCGACGACCCTCACCGACACCTGGCGATGACCAAGCGGTGTACGGCGGACCGGCTCCGCGCGGTCCGCCGTACACCCGGCGGCCGAGCTGATAGCCTCGGCCCGGGTGGACGGACCGGCTGCGGACGCCTGCCGTTCGGGAGGTCACCGGTGCGAATCGGGCCGCGGGTAGCAACCGTCGTAGTCAACTACCGGCACTACGACGACACTGTCCGTTGCCTCACCTCGCTGCAGGCCAGTGACACCGCCGACCAGCGGGTGATCGTCGTCGACAACACCGAACGGGAGCACCACGGGCCCGATCTCACCGACCTGCTGGATCCGGCCGTGGAGGTCGTCTCGGCCGGCGACAACGTCGGCTTCGCCGCCGGCTGCAACATCGGGATCCGGGCCGCTCTGACGTCGTCCGCCGAGTTCGTCTGGCTGCTCAACCCGGATGCGGTCGTCAGCGCGGAGACGTTGACCCGCCTGCTGCGCACCGCCGAGGAGCATCCGGACGCCGGGATCGTCGGCAGCCGCATCCTCGACGGCGGACACCCGGCCCGCATCCTGTTCAACGGCGGCGTGATCAAGGGCCACGGGTCCACGTACCACGCCGACGCCGGGGTGTTCGATCCGTCCGTGCCGGACGGAGCGGTGCGCGACGTCGACTACGTCACCGGCGCGTGTTTCCTGATCCGGCGGGAGACGCTCCGCCAGATCGGTCTGCTCTCCGAGGACTACTTCCTCTACTACGAGGAGACCGACTACTGCCTGCGAGCCCAGCAGGCCGGCTGGCGCACCGTCCTCGCGCCCTACTCCCGGGTGTGGCACTACAAGCGGTCGGCCGGCAGGTACCCGCCGCCGTACTACGTCTACTACATGTGCCGCAACCGGATGCACTTCAGCAAGCGGTTCTTCACCGCCCCGCTGAGCGAGATCGAGTCGGAGCTCGAGGCGTTCGTCACCTGTTGGCTCCGGCAGGTCGACACCCACGCCCCGCAGTTGCGCGGCGGCTACGAAAAGCTCGTCGAACTGGCTCTCGCCGACGGCCGGGACGGTCGACTCGGCCGCCGCGACGACATCGACGCACTCGTCTCGGGCTAGCCGCAGACGGGCGGTTCGCTAACCGGGCCGGGTCGGCCCGGTAACCGGACTTGACGTGGTTGCTGTCGCTTCGCCGCCAGTCACCCCGTTGATCCAGTAAAGTTGCTGTTCAGCCACCCCCTGCGCCCCCACTACGCACCGCCCGGCCGACGAGGCCCACGGCGCACCCGCGGAGACGGCAATGAGCAGATACTCCTACAGCTTCGAGCCGGAGGACACCAACAACACCGCCGCCGCCGTCTACCGGCTGGCGGCGAGCGGCGGTCCCCGGGTGCTCGATCTGGGCTCGGGGCCGGGCATCGTCTCCGGCATGCTCGCCACCGTCGCGGGACGTACCGTCACCTGCGCCGACGTCGACACCGAGGCGCTCGCCGAGGCCCGGGCCGGCGGCGTACAGGAGACGATGGTCGTCGACCTGCGGGAACCGGACTGGCCCGGTGCGCTGGCCGGCCGCGAGTACGACGTGGTGATCCTCGCCGACGTGCTGGAGCATCTGATCGAACCGGGTTCCGTCCTGCGCGCACTGCGGGACGACAAGATCCTCGCTCCGGACGGTCTGCTGGTCGTCAGCTTCCCGAACATGGCGCACGAGTCGATCATCATCGAGTTGATGACGGGCAACTTCGAGTACACCAGGACGGGCCTGCTGGACTCGACCCACCTGCGCTTCTTCACCCGGACCAGCATGCAGACGCTGCTGGAGTCGAACGGGTTCCTGGTCAGCGCGACACACCGGACGATCCGGTCCGCCGAGCAGACTCCGCACCGCGCCCGCGCCTTCGAGATCAGCGCCGAACTGCGCCGGATGGTGGCCCAACTCGGTGCGGAGGCCGAAACCTACCAGTACGTCGTGGAGTGCCGGCCGTCCACCGAGGCGGTCCGGATCAGCCTCGCCGAGCAGCGGCTCACCGCCGAGCATTCGGCCCACCTCGACGCGCTGGCCGTCAACGAGCGGCTGACCGCGCAACTCGACGACCTGCAGCACCGGCACCGGCAACTGGACGAGCAGTTCCGCCTCGCCCAGGACCTGGTCGGCCAGGAACGACTCGACGCGCTGCAGGCCCGTGAGACGCTGCGCCGGGCCGAGCAGGAACGGACGCAGTTCCAGGCGAAGCTCAAGGACTCTCAGCAGAAGGTCAAGGAGCTGCAGGAGACGGCCACGAGGCTGCAGACCCGGATCAACAAGATGACCAACAGCAACACGTACCGGGCCGGAAAGATGGTCCGGTACGTGTTCCGGCCGAACGAGGGCCTGCGGGCCGTCAAACGCCGACGGAGCCGGTCGACCAACCGACGCGCCACGGCCGGCACCGGTGCCAGCGCCGACAGCTCGGACGGCCGAGGGGCGCCGGCCACCAACGTGCCGGCCCAGTTCCACGGGCTGACCGCTGATCCGGTGCTGTGCGACGCCTACCGGCGGGCCTGCGCAAAGGACCGGTTTCACCGCTCGGACGCGGTGCGGGTGGCGTTCTGCGTCTCCACCGTCGACCTGGACGCCGGCCGTGGCGACCTCTACGTCGCCGTCGGGATCGGCCGCTACCTGCAGCGGCACGGCTACGAGGTCGCGTACCTGCCGGCGGAGCGCTGGGCGGAGCTGCCACCGGAGACCGACGTGGCGCTCGCCATGATCCCGACGTTCGACCCGCTGACCGTGCCGGACCGCTGCCGGATCGTCGCCTGGGTCCGCAACGAGACCGACCGCTGGCGAGAGCATCCGCACCTCGCCCTGTTCGACACGGTGGTCGCCTCCTCCTCCGCCTCGGTCAGCCGGCTGCGCGAGCACTACGACGGGCCCGTCGGGTTGCTGCCGCTCGGGGTGGACACCGAGCTGTTCACCCTGCCCGGTGCCGACCAGGTCCGCGGTGGAGCGGTGACGACGGTCAACTCGTGGGGCCGGGAGCGGCACCTGTACCAGTGCCTGCGCGGGGTGGACATCACCTTCCCGTTCGTCGTCTTCGGCGAGAAGCGCGGGCTGAACTCGTACTTCTCCCGGTACGCCGGCGGCCCGACCAGCTATTTCAACCTGCCGGGCCTGTACCGGCGGGCGCTGCTGGTGCTCGACGACCTCAACCACACCACCCGGCCGTACGGCAACGTCAACTCGCGGCTGCTGGAGAGCCTGGCGGCGGGCGCGCTGCCCCTGACGAACTGTCGGATCGGGCTCGCCGAACTCGGGCTGGCGGAGCTTCCCACGTACAGCGACGCGGCCAGCCTGGGCGACCTGATCGCCCGGCTGACCGGCGACCCCGCCGGCACCGTCGCGCTGGCCGGCCAGCTGTCCGCGGTGGTACGCGAACGGCACTCGTTCGCCCGCCGGGCGGCGGACCTGCACGCGGTGATCGACGGCCTGGACCCGCAGCCGCGCCGGGCCAACAGCCGGTTCGTCGGCGCGTACCCCTACTACGTGGACAATCCGTACCAGCAGCTGCTGATGTCGGGTCTACCCGACGTCGGGGTGCGGTGGTTCCCGGTCGCCGACGCCGTCCGGGACTCCGCCGCCCCGCACCTGGCCGCTGGTCGGCTGGACAACTACGTCCTGCACGTGCACTGGACCGATCCGATCGTGCACCCGGCCACCGACGACCAGCAGGCGGCGACGCGGCTGGCCGAGTTCCAGAACCGGATCGCCGACCTACGGCGGCGGGGCGGCCGGCTGATCTGGACCATCCACAACGTCTTCCCGCACGAGTGGAAGTACCCGGAGGTGGAGAAGGAACTGGCCCGGTACCTCGCCGCCGAGGCCGACGTCGTGCACCTGCTCTGCCCGGAGACGGTGGCGGCGACCACGCCACACTATCCGTTGCCGCCGGAGAAGGTCCGGATCGTCCGGCACAGCAGCTACCTCGGGGTGTATCCCGACTCGGTGAGTCGGCTCGCGGCCCGTCGCCGGTTCGGGTACGCCGCCGACGACCACGTCCTACTGTTCTTCGGTGGGATCCGACCGTACAAGGGGGTCAGCGAACTGCTCGACGCGTTCAACGCGGCCGGCGAGCAGGACCCCCGGCTGCGGCTGATCGTCGCGGGGGCGCCGAAACGGCTCGACCCGCGCGACGGGCTGGCCGAACGCTGCGACCGTGACCCCCGGATCACCGCGATGTTCGATCCGGTCCCCGACAAGGAGGTCCAGTTCTACTTCAAGGCGGCGGACACGGTGGTGCTGCCGTACCGCACGGTGCTCAACTCGGGCAGCTTCCATCTGGCGGTCTCGTTCGGCCGCCCGGTGGTGGCGCCAAGGCTGGGTGCGTTGACCGCACTGCTGGATCCGGCGTACACCATCGGCTTCGACCCGGCGGCCCGCGACGGGCTGACCGACGCCCTGCTGGCCTCGACCGGGCTGCGCGGCAGGCACGTGGAGCTGGCTGCCCGGGCCGCCGCCCGCAGCTACCAGTTCGGCGACATGGCCCGCGACTACGCCAAGATGGTCACTGAACTGTTCGAGACCCCACACCGCGACTGAGCCGGTACGCGTGACGGCCGGTCGGACGCACCGGGCCGCACCCTGCCACTGCGGAGGGCACATTGGAGGATCACTAAGATCGCCCGGTGATCATCAGACGTACCGCCCAGGTTGTCCTGATCGGACTATTGGGCGTCATCATCCTGCCCGGAACCCCGCCCGCCGGTGCCGACGAGACCACCGAGAACCTGCGGATGCAGCTGGTCCTGGACGTCAGCGGCTCGATGCGAGAGCCCGACATGAACGGCCAGACCCGGATGGCCGTCGCCCAGCGCGCGTTCAACGAGGTCGTCGACGCCGTGCCGGCGGGCACCGACCTCGGCATCCGGGTCCTCGGGGCCACCTACCCCGGCGACGACAAGGCCCTCGGCTGCCAGGACACCCAGCAGATCGTACCGGTCGGGCCGGTCGACCGCGACCAGGCGAAGGCCGCGATCGCCAGTCTGCGGCCTACCGGCTTCACCCCGATCGGGCTGGCGCTGCGGGAGGCGGCCAAGGATCTCGGCTCCGGTGAGACCGCCCGACGCATCGTCCTGATCACCGACGGCGAGGACACCTGCGCCCCGCCCGACCCGTGTGACGTCGCCCGGGAACTCGCCGCCCAGGGCACCCGGCTGATCGTCGACACGCTCGGCCTCACCCTCGACGACAAGGTCCGCCAGCAGCTGGTCTGCATCGCCGGGGCCACCGGCGGCACGTACACCACCGCGCAGAGCGCCGACCAGCTCGCCGACCGGATCAACCAGCTGGTCGACCGGGCCCAGGACACCTACACCCGGACCCCGGAGCTGGTCACCGGCAGTACCGACTGCACGGCGGCGCCGCTGCTCGCGGCAGGTGTCTACACCGACCGGGAACGTTTCGAGGAGCACCGCTGGTACCGCGTACCGATCCGGGCGGACCAGGAGCTGCGCGCCTCGGTGAGCATCGCGTTGGACCGCCCGGTGAACCGGGACTACGGGATCCTGCTCCGGGCCGTCCATCCCAACGGCCGCGAGCTGGTCCGGGGTACCGACGCCGGCAGCGGCCGGACCGACGTACTCTCCACCGGCCTGCGATGGTCCGCCGGCCCGGACACCGACCGGACCGACGACACCGGCCCGGACGGCGACACCGACCGCGCCGACGGCACCGGCCAGACCGACGACACCGGTGGAACTTCTGACCCGGCCGGTACGCCGTCCGGAACCGTCTCCGCCGCCGCGTCGACGGCCGCCGGCACGGAGCCACCGCCCGCCGAGGTCTGCCTGGTGGTCAGCAACTCGTTCGCCGCCGCTGGCGGGGCCGGTGACGCCCCTGGCATGCCGATCGAGCTCACCGTCGATCTGGTCGCCGCCTCCCCCTTCCCGGACAGCCCGGGTCTCGGCCGTGGCTGGCTGCTGCTGGTCGTGCTGAGCCTCGCCGGGCTGGTCACCGGAGTCCTCGCCGGCTGGCTGACCCGCTGGTGGACCACCGTCTGGAAGGAGAGCTGAGTTGACCCGTCGTACATTCCGGCTGACCCGCGCCGGCCTGGCCGTCGGCACCGCTGGCGCCGCCGTCCTCCTTGTCGCGACCCCGGCGGCGGCCGAAGGCCCCACCCCGGCACCGGCGGAGGCCACCCTCACCAAGGCCGGAACGTCGTTCCTCACCGCTGCGGCGGTCCACATCGACCAGCCGGTCCGGGTCTCCGCCGCGACCGGTGAGTACCTGTACTGGTCGTTCCCGGCCCAGGCCGGCCAGACCAGCTCGATCGCGGCGACCGTGACCCTCGCCGATGCAGCGGCGCGCAGCGGCGCGTCGACCTGGACCATCGACGTGTTCGACGGGCTGCGCCGCCGCCAGCCGTGCACCGCGGGCATGCAGTCACCCGTCGGATCCGCCACTGACCGGCAGGTACGGGCGGGCTGCGCACTGCGGCAGGTCCGAGCCTGGGCGGAGCCGTGGTCCGCCGATCCGCTACCCGGCACCTACTACGTCCGGCTCTCCGTCACCGACCTGCCGGAGCAGGACCTCGGTCTGCCGGTGCAGGTCGAGCTACGGGTGAGCGCCGATATCTCGGACGACACCAGCCCGGAGGGCGGCCGGCTGGAGGCGCCGCTGACGCCGACCGTACGGCAGGGGGCGGTGCTCACCAGCGCGACCGGCGACACCGACCCGGCGGACGCCACCGGTCAGGTCAGCGAACAGTCCTGGTGGGACAGTGTTGCCGGCTGGTTCAGCGACTGGTTGCCCGGCCTGACGAGTCGGTGGTTCTGGACGGTGGCCGGTGGCGTACTGGCCGCCGTCGGTGGCGTGGTCGGCTTCGGGCTGACCCGCCGGCCACGCCGCCGGGCCGGCCCCGCCGCAGCCAGCTGACCTGCTGACCGGCTGCGGACTCGGCCGACCGGGCCGACAGTCCGGTCAACCGGCGGCTGCCAGCCGGCGCATCGATCCGGACGGCAGCCGGCGTCCGACCGCCACCAGCTGCCGTCCGGCGGGCGTGCCGTCGCTCGGACCGGCGACGGCCGGGTCGATCTCGGTCAGCAGCCGGCGGAACAGCGTCGGGCGGTCCACCCGGATCACGGTGCTGCGCCCGCTGCGCTCGACGACCGTGTGCGGCAGCGCCAACGCCGGTGCGGCACTTCGCAGCAGCGCCGCAGCCGGGGTGCTCACCGAGATGGCGAGCACCCCGGCGGTCCGGTCCGCCGGAGCCAGCAGCGCGGCCATCCGCCAGACGGCCAGCGCAGCGGGGTAGTGCGCGGCCGCCAGCCCGGGGCTGCCGAGCATCCGCCGACCGTCGCGCCACGCGCCGGCCAGCGCCCGCAACACCCGGTGGTACCCGTCCGAGGACACATCGACCCTGGTCAGCGAGGTGCATGCGCCGACCGGGCTGGTCACCGACCAGGTGATCGTGGACAGCAGGCGGGCGGTCCGGGCCGCGGCCGCGGGCTGCTCGGTCTGTGCCACCGGTAGCTGCCGGTCCGCAGTGGCCGACGCCGGCCCCAGTCGGCGCCAGCCGACCGGCCGCCGTTCGTTCCAGCAGAACGCGGCCTCCAGCAGCGGGTACGCGCCGAGCGGGCCGGCCGCGACGGCACGCAGTACCTTCTCGGTGCCTCCACCGGGCCGGTTGTCCGCCCCGGCGCCGGTGTCGCCGGCACCACTACCAGCCGTGGTCGGTAGGGCCATAACTGAACTCCTCTGCCACGTTCACGCGCGCCCGCCAGGGGCGCGCAGGTCAACTTGTCGGGATGGACCGCTCCGCCACGAACCGGCCCTGCTGGACGCGGAACGCCCAGACCACCACCGACGACGCCACCAGCTCACCGGTGCCGGTCCAGGCGATCCGGGTGGTGACCCCGGGCTCGTCGTAGTCGTCGACGAACGCGGCCATCGCGGTCCGGCCACCGTGTCCGGCCTGGATCCCGGCGAGGAACACCGTCGCCGCGTCGTACGACTCAGCGGAGTTGGTGCCCGGCTCCACCCCGAAGCGTTCCCGGTAGCGCTGCGGAAACTCGGCGCCGGCCCGCTCCGGCGGCAGGCAGGGGCAGGTGATCACCACTGCGGTCTCGGCATCGTCGCCGGCCTCGCGGAGAAAGCCGTCCGCCTTCGCCCCGTCACCGGCGACGAAGGTCGCCGGGACGTCGGCCGCGCGGAGCTGGCGGCGCAGCCGACCGGCTTCCGCGTAGTAGCCGCCGTAGAAGACCACGTCGGCGTCGGCTGAACGGATCTGCCCGACGACCGCGCTGAAGTCGGTCGCTCCGGCGGCGACCGTCGCCCGCTGCACCACCTTGGCGCCGAGTCTGGCGGCCACCTGGTCGGCCAGCCCTTGGCCGTACGCCCCGCCGTCGTCGACGACGAACACCGCCGTGCCGCCCAGTGCCTGGTCGATGTACTGACCGGCGGCACGCCCCTGCGCGGCGTCGTTGCCGACCAGCCGGTGAAAGGTGGACCAGCCTCGTTCGCTGAGTTCGGTCCGGGTCGCCGAGGTGGTGATCGTGGCGACGCCGCCCTGGTCGAGGATCGGCAGTGCCGCTTCGGCCTCGCCGGAGAAGCCCGGACCGACCACCCCGATGATGCGGGCGTCGTCAACGATCTGCTGGGCCAGGGCGGGGGCCTGCTTCGGGTCGCCCTGCGAATCGAACTCGATCAGCTCCACCGGGCAGTCCGGATGCTCCGCCCGGTACTGGTCGAAGGCCAGTCGGGCACCGTCACGGACGTTGCCGCCGAGGTCGGCCGAGTCGCCGGAGAGCGGTCCGAGGACCGCGATGCGGCTGCCGCAGGCGCTGGCCGGTGCCGCCTGCTCGCCACCGGCCGAGACGCATCCGGTCAGCACCGACAGCAGGCCGAACATCGCCGTCGGCCGCAGCAACGTACGCACGTCCACCTCCTGTACCCGGTCGGACCCGCCTATCCTGCTGGTAGGAGCGTGAGGTTTTGATGAGACGGTTGATCCTGGGTGCGGTGCTGACCCTCACCGGGTTGGTCCTCACCGGGTGCAGCGATCCCGGGGCGGGGGCCCCGGCGGATGTTTCCGCCGCGCCGTCGTCCACCGCGACCGGCACCGCGCTGTACGCGGTCGATTCCCAGACGCTGGACGAGATCGTCATCGACGCGCAGGGGTTCGTGCTGTACCGCTCCGACCGGGACACCGCGGCACCGACCTGGTCGGCCTGCGAGGGACAGTGCCGGCAATCCTGGCTGCCGGCACCCTGCGAGAGCGAGGTACGGGTGGAGGGGATCGACCGGCAGCTGGTCGGCTGCTTCGACCGGTCCGACGGGAGCCGGCAGCTGAGCCTGGCCGGCTGGCCGCTGTACGGGTACGCCGGTGACCGGATGCCCGGCGACGCGAACGGTCACGGCCAGTCGGGCATCTGGTTCGCGATCCGCCCCGACGGCGACACCGCGGTCTACGTGCCCTGATCGGGGTGGTCCCGGAACGCTGACCGGTCCGCTCGGGCATGCCGTCCTACCCGCCCTGACCGCCGGGCAGCCGCAGCCGGGCCTCAGCACCGCCGCCTTCGGCGTTGACCAGCCGCAGCTGCCCGCCGTGCAGCTGCGCCACCCAGCTGGCGATGGCCAGCCCGAGCCCGGTGCCGTCCTCGGTGCCGCTGCGGAACCGCTGCTCGGGCGCGGCGGCGACAGCTTCGCTGAGCCCGGTGCCGCGGTCACGTACCCGGACGGTCGGCGGTCCGGCGGTGACCTCGAGCCGGATCTCGGCCGGCTGGTCGGCGGCCCGACCGTGCTGGACCGCGTTCTGAATCAGGTTGCGCAGTGCGATCCGGACCAGCGCCGGGTCGCCGTACGCCACCACGGCCTCGGTGACCGGCACCGCCCGGTGCGGCGCGACGACGGTGTCGGTCAGCACCTCCTCGGCCAGTTGGTCCAGGCGGAACGGCTCCCGGCGCAGGTCACGCAGGCCGGCGACGAGCTGGGCCCGGGTGAGCAGGACGGAGACCGAGTCGGCGAGCCGGTCGGCGGAGCGCACCACCTGGCGCAGCGCCGCCGGGCGGCGCTGCGGCTCGGCCAGCGCGGTCTCGGAGACGGCACGGATCACGGTCAACGGGGTGCGCAGCTCGTGCGCGGCGTCGGCAACGAACCGTTCCTGCTGGTTGAGGGCGTCGGCGATGGGCTCGGTGCCGCGGCGGGCGAGCAGGTAACCGCCGGCGCCGGCCAGCGCGGTGAAGCTGACGCCGCCGGCGACCAGGGCCAGGGCCAGCCGCTGGTTGGCGGTCTCGGCCGGCCCGGTGTCGCCGAGCACGACGACGGCGCCGGCCACCGCCCCGGTGACGGCGTGCTGGAACGGTACGGCGAGCAGCGGGGTGGGGGTACCGGCGGTGTCGCCGACTCCGCCGGCGAGCTCGGTGCCGGAGGTCCAGACCGTCCGGGCCGGTGCCAGCAGGTTGTCCGGCGGGACGACCGGCAGCCGGGCCGGGTACGCGAAGACCAGGCTGAGGTCGGCCCGACCGGCCTCGTACACGTAGACGGCGGTGGTGCCGTTGGCGACCGCGTCGTCGAACAGTTTGTCGAGCTGCAGCGCCCCGGACTCGTAGTAGAGCAGGGCGGCGGCGGTGCTGGCGGTACGCCGCAGCTCGGCGGCGACCACCTCGTCCCGCTGCCGCCCGTCGACCAGCAGCGCGACGGCGCCCATTCCGGCCAGGCCGACCACGTTGATCGCCATCACCAGCAGCGTGATCCGGATCCGCAGGTTGCGCAGCCGGTCGGCGGTCTGCAGCGGCTTGCCACCCCGCCGGTCGCGGCGGTTCACGGCGGCGCCCCGCCAGTTCGGCCGGCGGTCACGACGGCGCCCCGCCGACCCGGTAGCCGACCCCGCGTACGGTGTGAATCAACTGCGGCTCGCCGAGCTTGCGGCGCAGCTGGGCGACCACTGCGTCCACCACGTTCGAGCTGGGGTCGGCGAGCTCGTCCCAACAGTGTTCGAACAGGTCGCTTCGGCTGACCACCGCCGGACGCCGGACCAGCAGCATCTCCAGTACGGCGAACTCCTTGCGGGTGAGCGTCAGCAGGACGCCGGCCCGGCGCACCTCCCGACGGGCGGCGTCGACCTCCAGATCCGCCACCCGCAGCAGCGGCGGGGTGGTGGCGCCGCGGCGTCGGCAGAGCGCCCGGACCCGCAGGACGAGTTCGGCCGTGACGAAGGGCTTCACCACGTAGTCGTCGACACCGGCCTGGAAGCCGGCGATCCGGTCCCCGGCGCTGTCCAGCGCGGTGAGCACCAGAGCCGGTGTGGTGAGCCCGGACCGGCGTCGATGGCTGAGCTGGTGCAGTGAGTCGCCTTCCGGAAGGATCCGGTCGAGCACCAGGCAGTCGTAGTCGTTGATGCTCATGCTCAGGTCGGCCTGGCTCCAGTCGGCCGCCTGGTCGACGGCGAATCCGCCGGAGCGCAGCGCGGTGACGACGGCGCTGCGTACCTCGGGGTCGTCCTCGACCACCAGCACCCGCATGCGGGCGAGGCTAGCAAGCCGCCGTCACCAGCGCGTCTTCGACGAGGGTCAACCCGAGGACGCGCAGCGCTCGCCGTTGAGCAGGAAGGTCGTCGGCGGCGGGTTGCTCGCCGAGTACCTGACCACGAAACCGAGCTGTGCGCTGCCGCCGGCCGGGATCCGGCTGTTCCACGTCGTGTTGGCGACGGTGATGTCCGGCGGGACCAGGTCGACCGGTTCGGCGCCCCACAGGTGGCTGGGTCCGCACGGTCAGTGGCTCGGTCGGTGGTGAGGTGTTGCCAGCGTCGTCGTGGGCCCGCACCACGAAGGTGTACGCGGTCTGCGGTTGCAGTGCGCCGACCCGGGCGGTCGGTCCGGTCGGCGGGTGTTGCGGGGCGGTCGCCACCGGGGTGGTGGAGCCGTCGGGGTTGACCCGCAGCACCTCGTACCAGGCGACGTAGACGTTGTCGGCGGACGGCTGCCACCGCAGGGTGACCGAGTCGGTGCCGATCGTGGTGGCGGTCAGCGCGCTTGGCGCGGTGGGTGGTTGGTCGTCGCCGGGCGGCATGGTCAGGCGCAGGCTCGGGCTGGCCGGCGACGGTCGGGGTGCCGGGGGTGGTCGGGATCGCGCCGGATCCACCGGCGGCAGTGGTGTGGCGGTTGCGGCATGGGCATCTCGCTTTCGGTGCGGACGCCGGGACGGACCAGCGGATCGACCGACTGTGAGCTTGCCCACTACTCATCGACGAGCATCGAACCTCCGGTGCCGGTGGAGCGAGCTTGCGTCCGACCGTCGCCGCAGACCGAGCACGGCAGCTCAGCCGCCGCTCCGAGGCCCACACACAACGAAGCCTGCCGATGCATCGGCAGGCTGGACAGCACTCTCGGACGGACCGACGTCGCGGTCCCGACTTGTCGGCGATTCTCCGCCGTAACAATCGGGGACTAGCGTGGGGACGGGGAGGGCAACCCCCGTCCCCACCATTCAGTTGCAAAACACGCACGAGCGGTTTGGCGTCCAGGTCGTGCGTGACGCGCGGGAGCCGGGCCACGCGAGTGGCTCTGGTTCCACCTCCTCTCGACAGGTGGTGCGCGGGCTGGCGGCGGTGTCCGGGCTTGGCCCGCCGCCAGCCTCGGGAGCTGTGCGGTTGACACGGTGATGTCGCCATCGCCGCGCCACGCGTCGACTACCTCAGCGGGGGCACATCCATCGATGGAAGCGCTCCCATGCAGGGACTGTAGCCTGAGTCACGAGTTTGCGAAAGTGCAGCGGCTGATCAGCTCACGAAATGAAGGTGTGATGAGGCGGTCACGCCCATGTTCACCGGCCGAACTGCTGGACCGCCGCGGTCACCCCGGCGACGATCAGCAGCGCGTCCGGCGGGATCAACGTCTCAGGTCCCGCGTACCGCAGCTGCCGGTCCCGCTCCTTGATCCCGACCACCGTGATGCCGTACCGCTGGCGTAGCCGGGACTCGGCCAACGTCCGACCGGTGGCGTCCGGCGGGGCGCAGACCTTGGCGATGGCGAACCCGTCGTCGAACTCGATGAAGTCGAGCATCCGGCTGGCCAGCAGGTGGGCCACCCGGTCACCCATCGTCGCCTCCGGAAAAATCACATGGTGCGCACCGACCGAGGCGAGGATCCGGCCGTGCTTGGCGGTGATCGCCTTCGCCCAGATCTCCGGGACACCCAGCTCGGTCAGCGCCACCACGGTGAGGATGCTGGCCTCGACGTCCGAGCCGATACCGACTACCGCGCGGGGGTAGTCGGCGACGCCGCACTGGCGCAACGCCTGGTCGTCGGTCGAGTCCGCCTCGACCACCCTCGGCAGCCGCTCGGACCAGCGGTGCACCCGTTTGGGGTGCTCGTCGATGCCCAGCACGTGATGGCCGAGGCGGAGCAGGGACTGGGCGACCTGACCACCGAACCGCCCGAGGCCGATCACCGCCACGCTGTCGGCGTCCGGCGGCCCGACCGGGGAATCGTCATCTCTCACCGAGGATCCGTCCGAGGCTAGGACTTTGCCGCTTTTCCTCATACGCACTGTAGTCAGCCGCTAACCTCGACGCAGCGATATCCGGCCCGTCCCACGACTTGTCGTACACCGACAAACGCAGACAGTGGACATCACCGAAAGTCGTTGTCTGGTAACGGATTATTCCAGCTCAGTCAGGATTGTCGAGGTGTTGATGCCGGTGACCGATCCGGTAAGCTTGCCTGCGGTCTCCGCCAGGCGGCGCCCACCGGCGCCGGCGGTGACCGCCGCCCAATCACCCCTCCGGGGTGAGCCGGGGAACCACGTTTCCACCGGGGTGAATCCGCGCCAGCGGTAGGGATCGTTCCGTCCCGAACCCGTCAGCTAACTCGGTCGGCGGCCAAGGAAAGGAACAGGATGACCGCACCCCTCCGCCGGCGGATTCCGACGGCCGCGGCCCTCGCCGCCGTCGCCGCCCTGCTCGCCGGCTTCGTCGTAGCGTCGCCGGCCGCCGCTCAGGATCCGGACGACGAAGGCGCCCCGCCATTGCTCAGTGAGGTGCTCGAATCGACCGGCCGGGGCTTCGTCGAAGCCAAAGCCGCGGTCGACGAGTCCCGCAAACGCCAGTTGAAGCTCAACCTCGAGTTGGAAAAAGTCGAGGAGCGGATAGCGGCGCTGACCCCACAGATCGGCCAGGTCGCCTCCAACTCGTACCGTCTCGGTCGGATCACCCCGGTGATGGTCCTGCTCAACAGTGCCGATCCGGACACGTTGCTGGAACGCGCCGAAGGCCTGGACATGATCGCCATGCACGACAACAAGCGGATCCGGGAGCTCAACGAGGCCCGCGAACAGGCCGCTCGGGCGGTCGCCGCGATCGACGCCGAGGTGGCCCGCGAGGAACAGCAACTCGAGGCGATGTCCCGCCAGAAGAAAGAGGCCGAAAAGGCCCTGCAACTGGTCGGCGCGGTCGCCACCAACGGGTTTGTCTCGGCCACCTCGCCGGTCGCCGCCCAGGCTCCGCGTAACTCGGACGGTTCCTGGCCGTCCCAGTCGTGCAGCCTGGACGACCCCACCACGAGCGGCTGCATCACGCCGCGCACCATGCACGCGCTGAACGAGGCGAAGAAGGCCGGCTTCACCCGCTTCGTCTCCTGCTTCCGCCCCGGCGGACCGTTCGAGCACCCCAAGGGACGGGCCTGCGACTTCTCCGCTCAGCAGCAGGGGTTCGGCGGCGACGCCTTCGGCGACGACCGGCTGTACGGCAACAACCTGACCGCCTTCCTGGTCCGCAACGCCGACAAGCTCGGCATCCTGTACGTCATCTGGTACCGGCAGTTCTGGTCACCGACGACCGGCTGGAGTTCGTACAGCGGTGCCGGCGGCGACCCGAACAGCGACCACACCAACCACGTACATCTGTCCCTGCTGTGACCTGACCTCACCTCGTGCGGTGCCGGGGCCGGCCCCGGCACCGCACGAGACGCAGGTCGTCAGCACGAGACGTAGGTTGTCAGTCGGTACGCGCCGACCGGCGTACCGGTGAGCGGCCGGTCGGCTGCTGCGGCGGCGGACTGACCGGGCCGGCCGGCGGGATCGCCCGGATGACCGGCTTGTCCGCAGCCACCGTGATCGGTTCGCCGTGATGGGTCAGGTCCACGGTGGCGTTCTGATCGACATCGCGCAGCGAGTAGGTCACCTCGTCGTGCTGGACAGCCACCCGCAGCCGTAGGCCCCGCCACATCATGGCGAACTCCAGCCGGTTGATCCGCTGCGGCAGCCGGGGAGCGAAGGCCAGCTCCCCGCCGTGGTCACGCATCCCCCCGAAGCCGGCGACCAGCGCGAGCCACGCCCCGGCCAAGGCGGCGACGTGGATACCGTCGCGGGTGTTGCGGTTGATGTCGTGCAGGTCCATCAACGCGGCCTCACCCATGTAGTCGTGGGCGAGCTCCAGATGCCCGGTCTCCGCAGCGATCACCGACTGGGTGCACGCGGACAGCGACGAGTCCCGCACCGTACGCCGCTCGTAGTAGGCGAAGTTGCGTGCCTTCTCCTCCTCGGTGAACGCGTCGCCCCGCCAGTGCATCGCCAGCGCCAGGTCGGCCTGCTTGACCACCTGCTTGCGGTACAGGTCGAAGTACGGGTAGTGCAGCAGCAGCGGATAGTGGTCCTGCGGGGTGCCGGCGAAGTCCCACTCCTGGTGCCGGGTGAACCCGGCCGACTGCGGGTGCACGCCCAGCTCGTCGTCGTACGGAACGTGCATCGACAGGGCCGCGTCCCGCCAGGCCGCGGTCTCCTCGTCGTCGACGCCGAGCACCCAGGCCCGGTCGGCGTAGCGCAGCGCGCAGTCGGCAGCGGTCAGCAGGTTCCGCTGCGCCATCAGGTTGGTGTAGATGTTGTCGTCGACCACGGCGGTGTACTCGTCCGGCCCGGTCACCCCGTCGATGTGGAACCGGCCGTGCCGGTCGTGGTGACCCAGCGAACGCCACAGCCGAGCGGTCTCCACCAGCAGTTCCAGGCCGATCTCCCGCTCGAACTCGACGTCGCCGGTGGCGTGCACGTACCGCCGGACCGCATCGGCGATGTCGGCCGCCACGTGGAACGCGGCCGTACCGGCCGGCCAGTACGCCGAGCATTCCTGGCCCCGGATGGTCCGCCACGGGAACGCCGCCCCGTTGAGCCCGAGCATCCGGGCCCGCTCCCGCGCCTGGTCCAGGGTCGAGTGTCGCCAGCGCAGCACCGAGGCGACCGCCCCCGGCTGGGTGTAGGTCAGCACCGGCAGCACGAACATCTCGGTGTCCCAGAAGGCGTGCCCGTCGTACCCCGGGCCGGTCAGCCCTTTCGCCGCGATCGGCCGCTGCTCGGCGCGGGCACCGGCCTGCAGCACATGGAACAGCCCGAACCGGACCGCCTGCTGGATCTCCGGGTCGCCGTCCACCCGCACGTCCGAGTGGTCCCAGAAGTCGTCGAGGTACTTGCGCTGCTCGGCGCAGAGCCCTTCCCAGCTGGAGATCCGGGCGCCGGCCAACGCCGCGCCGACCTGGTCGCGCAGCGCCGGCAACGAGCGCTGGCTGGACCAGCCGTACGTCAGCAGCTTCACCATCCGCAGCCGCTGCCCCGGCTCCAGCAGGCAGGAGACGGTGGTCCGGACCCAGTCGTCGAATCCTTCGGTGCTGACCGACACCTCGCCGGGCCCGTCGATCTCGTGCCCCATCGCCGCTGCCATCCGCAGCCCGCTGGCCTTGGTCCGGTGGATGAGCAGCCCGCCGTCGGGCTGCACCAGCCGCTCCTCGGCCTGCAGCGGCGTCTCCAGCACCGCGGCGACGCGCGGGTCCTTACTCTGTGCCGGCAGCTCCTCGTTGGCGACCAGCTCGGACTGCACGATGATGCGCAACGGCTCGTCGACCGCCTCCACCTCGAAGCAGATCGCCGCGACCGCCCGCTGGGTGAACGACACCAGCCGGGTGCTGCGGACCCGGACGGTACGCCCGGCCGGCGAGCGCCACTCCAGCCGGCGGTCCAGCAGACCGGCCCGCAGGTCGAGCACCCGCTCGTGGGAGAGCAGGTCGCCGTAGCGCACGTCGAACGGCTCGTCGTCGATCAGCAGCCGGATCGGTTTGCCGTTGGTGACGTTGACCAGCGTCTGGCCGGACTCGGGAAAGCCGTAGCCGGCTTCGGCGTACGGCAGCGGCCGCAACTCGTAGAACGAGTTCAGATAGGTGCCGGGCAGCCCGTGCGGTTCGCCCTCGTCCAGGTTGCCGCGGAATCCGACGTGCCCGTTCGCGAGGGCGAAGACCGACTCCGACTGGGCCAGGATGTCGAAGTCGAGCCGGGTCTCCCGCACATGCCATGGCTCCACCGGGTAGGCCCGCTCCCGGATCACCGTTCGGCTCCGACCAGCAACTCCCCCAGATCGCTCACCACGATGTCGGCACCGTTGGCGAGCAGTTCGTCACCGATGCCGACCCGGTCGACACCGATGACGCAGCCGAACTCCCCCGCTCGCGCCGCCGTCACGCCGGCCAGCGCGTCCTCGAACACCGCAGCGTTGCCCGGCTCGACGCCGAGCTGCGCGGCAGCGGCCAGGAACGTGTCCGGTTCCGGCTTGCCCCGCAGGCCCTTCTCGCGCGCGATCACCCCGTCTACCCGCACCTCGACCAACTCCTCAATCCCCGCCGCGATCAGCACGTCCCGGCAGTTGGCGCTGGCCGAGACGACGGCCCGGTGCAGCCCGACCCAGCGGGCAGCATGAAGGTAGGCCAGCGAACCGTCGTAGACCTGCACCCCGTCTTCGGCGATGCGTCGCAGCAGCACCTCGTTCTTCCGGGTGCCGATGCCGTACACGGTGTCGGCCTCCGGGGGGTCGTCTGCCGACCCCTCGGGAAGCTCAACGCCCCGCGAGGCAAGGAAGGAACGCACCCCGTCGGCCCGTGGCCGGCCGTCGACGTAGCGGCTGTAGTCGGCGCCCGGGTCGAACGGATGGAACGGCTGGCCGGTGTCGGCGGCGCGGGCGCGGAGGAAGTTGTTGAAGGTCTCCTCCCACGCCGCGTTGTGCACTTTCGCGGTCTGAGTCAACACCCCATCGAGGTCGAACAGGCAGGCGGTCACATGAGCGGGTAGACCGAGCACGCAGCCAATCTAACCTGATCTCCGGTCGGCCGGCTCGGTTTCCACCGGCGCGCCAGCCCGTGGTGACCAGTCAGTCACTCATCGCCGGCCGCCCTCTCACCGCCATCCGACGTCGATCCGGTCGCCCCGTTCGTCGAAGAAGTGCAGGGCGTCCATCCGGACCGAGACGGCCAGCGGATGGCCGGGGGTGACCGCCGGGTACGGGGCCAGTCGCACGGCCAACTCGGCCGGCCGGCGGTGGTGCCGCCCCGGATCGCTGAGCACGCTCTCCCGGTCCGGGCCGGACTCGGCCGACTGGTCTCCGACGTCCGCCCGCCTGACGGACCGACCGGTGAGGCGCTGCATCACGCCGCCGAACCGGCGCAGCCGGCTACCGGCACCGGCCGGTTCCACCGCCGTACCGGCGAGGTCGTCGACCACGATCGCGGTAGCCCCGATGTCGAGGTAGGCCAGCGACTCGTGGCCGTGGTGTTCGAGGAACCGGATCCGGCCCTGCAGCACGTCGCCCGGGCTGCCGGGGGCCACCGGGGTCAGCGCCTCGGCCCGCAGGCCGACCACGATGCGTTCCCCGTGGTAGTGCGACACGGCCCGGGCCCGCAGATCGGTCCAGGGCAGGTAGATGGTCTGTTCGCCCAGGTTGAGCGCGACGTAGCGGTCGAGATGGACGTAGACCGAGGCCTCCAGCAGGTTCATCCGGGGACTGCCGAGGAACGCGGCGACGTAGAGGGTGGCCGGCCGGCCGTACACCTCGGTCGGGGTGCCGACGTCCTGCAGCACGCCCTTGCGCATGATCGCCACCCGGTCGGCCATGGTGAGCGCCTCGGCCTGGTCGTGGGTGACGTAGACGGTGCTGACGCCGAGCTCGCGGACCAGCCCGGAGATCTCCGCCCGCAGCTCGGCCCGCAACCCACTATCCAGGTTAGACAGCGGTTCGTCCATCAGGAACAGGCCGGGACGGCGGACGATGGCCCGCCCCATCGCCACCCGTTGCCGCTGACCGCCGGATAGCTGACTGGGCTTGCGGGCGAGTACGTCGCCGATGCCCAGCGCGCTGGCGACGTCCGCCACCCGCTCCTGCCGGGACGCCGTCTCCACTCCGGACAGGCGCAGCGGGAAGGCGATGTTGTCCCCCACCGACATGTGCGGATAGAGGGCGAAGTCCTGGAAGACCATCGCGACCCGGCGGTCCCTGGGCGGAATGTCGTTGGCCAGCTCGCCGTCGAGCAGCACCGCACCGCTGCTCGGATCCTCCAGCCCGGCGATCATCCGCAGCACGGTCGACTTGCCGCAGCCGGACGGGCCGAGGAGCACCATGAACTCACCGTCGTTGACGTCGAGGTTGACCTTGTCGACGGCGACGGTCCCGTCGGCAAAGACCTTGGATACATCCTTGAGCGCGACGGTGGTCACCGTCACCTCCCCAGCCATCGGTTGCCGGCCCCCGAATGACTGTGACGAGCGCAATCGCCCTGGCACATCGGGTAAACGTGCCATGTTCGTACTGTGACAGCTCGATCACCAGGAGGTCGGATAGATTACCGAGCGGTTACTTCGGGTAGTCCGACCGGCGACGTACCGAACTCCGGATGCCGGGGCACCCCGTCCCACTGCTGGCCACCCCGACGTAGGAAGTAGTCGAGACCGGCGTCCCAGGTGTGCCCGGCCGCCCGCCGTTCGTACAGGTAGCCGAGCGGATGGGTGCGGTAGATAAGCCCGCCGGCGCGCAGCACCCGGTCCATCAGGCCACGGTCGACCGACCGGGGCACCGGCCGCCAACCACCGACCGCCTCCAGATCTCCGCGCGCCATCAACATCGTGCCGCCGGCCACCGGGGCGCCGTACGCCTCCGGCGGCACCGCCGCCCGGCGGACCGTGACCCCGAGCATCTGCAGCACCACGAACTCGGCTGCCTTGCCGACCAGCATCGCGCCCGAGTACTCCCGGGCCAGCACCAGGTCCCAGATGTGCTCCGGGCCGTACACGTCGTCGTCGTCGACCTTGGTGACCAGGCTGCCCCGGGCCCGCGCGGTCGCCGCGCCCATCACCTCGCCGAAGCTGAACCCGGCGGGCGCGCTGAAGATCTGGATCGGCCGGCCGCACTCGCCCAGCTGCGCCCGCAGGTCCGCCGTCAACTCGATGCCATGCAGGCAGAGCACGATCTCCAACTCCGGGTAGGTCTGCCCGGCCAGCTGCCGCACCACGTCCGGCAGGTACTCGGGACGCCGGGTGACCAGCACCGCGCTCACCGACGGCGGCGCCGCCAGCGCCGGAAATGTGTCGGCGGTGACGTCACCGGCGGCAAACGCGGCGGCGTGCCCACGCAACGCCGCCGACCGCTGCCGTACGCTGCGGATCTCCCACTCCAACGGATCCGCGCCGACCCCGGGCAGGCCGCTACGCAGCACCGCGAGCAACGGCTCGGCCAGCCGGTCCGCCACCGCCGGCGGCAGTTGCGGCACCCGCAGCACGGCACCGGTCGCCGCCAGCTGGGCCAGCAGCGTCGCCTCCGCCGCCGGCGCGATCGCCGGCACGTCGGGGCAGATCAGATGGGTGAACCGGCGGATCGCCGCCAACTGGTCACCGGACAGCGGTACGCCGGCCAACCCGCCGCGCGCCACCGGCACCGCACCGGCTCCGGCTGCCGGTGCCGACCCGGCGGGGGCGGACTCAGCCGGCCGCACCTGCCAGCCGGGCACCGGGTCGGCGGGCAGGAACTCCAACACCCCGGTCGGCTCCGTCGGCCCGTACCGGCGGCCCCGGCTGACCGGATTCGCCACCGCCGAATCGATCAGCACCAGCGGCTGCCGGTTGGCCACCCGGGCACCGGTGCCACCGGCGGTCACCGCCACCCCGACCAGGTCCGCCGCGGCGGCCAGCGTCGCCGCGTCCGGGGCGAGCACCACGTCGTACCCACGGATCTCGGGGTTCGTCGTCAACGCCCCGGTCACCGAATGGTTGGCGGCGACCGGCAACCAGCCGGGCGCCACCCCGACCGCCGCGACGTCGGCGCTGGCTGGTCGGGGCAACGGCCGGACCGGCGCCAGCACCGCCAACGCGGCGGTGAGCAGATCGTGCAGCGGAATCGGCTCGACCAGGTCGACGCTGAGCCGTGCGTTGCCGCCACCGCGCGGCAGCCGCACCCGGTGCCGCCGCAGGCCCGGCACCGGACCCAGCCGGCCGGACCAACCAGCGGTCGGCGGACGCCAACGGCGTACCCGGACCACCAGCTGGCGGGTCGGCGTGGCCGCGGCCGGCTCAGCCAGCAGGCGGCGCAGCGCCGCCACCGAGTCGGCGTCCACCAGCGCCCGGCGGGCCGCCCCGGTGGTCGGCCCGGACACCGGGCGGCCGTCCGGTCGATCGGTCAACCGGACCCGCCACCACCAGCGCCGGTGATCGGGACTCCCGCCGCGCACGACGCCACCCACCGTATTCTCCGCCACCTGCGCCACCCTGTCGTTCCGGCTCGGAGCACCACGTCGGGCCGACACGCGCGACGCCCGACCCACATCACGGCAGAGGCTACCGGCCGGGCTTCCGGTACGCTGCACGCGTGTCCCTGCCTGGTGCCGTGTCCGCCGCTCCGTCACCACACAACGACTGGACCCTGATCGCCCCCGTGGAGCCCGGTCACCCGGCGCCCACCGCCCAGGTGAGCGTGCTGGTGGTCGGCGACGGTGGCGACCCGGCGGGCGCCGCCCGTACCGTCGCCGCACTGCGCCAGCAGCGGTACCCTGACCGGCTGTTGCAGATCGTCACCGTTGCCGCCGACAGCGCCTTCGCCGACGAGGTCGGCACCGCGAAGGGCGAGATCATCGTCCGGATTCCGGCCGGGGCGGTCCCGGCACCGGACCTGGTCTCGGCGCTCACCCGCTGGCAGCAGGCCAGTCCGGCGGCGGTCAGCGTCGCCGTACCGATGATCTTCTCTGGCCGGGCCCCGGACCCGGACGTGATCGTGGCCCACGCCAGCGCCGGCACCCTCGGCCAGCTCTTCCCGGGCAGTACGGTCGACCCCGGGCTGGCCCGCCTGCTCGACACCACGCATCAGCTCCGCACCGCCGACCATCTCGTCTTCCTGGCCGCCGCCGGCACCGGTTACGCCTTTCAGCGCGACCGCTACCAGGCCGGCTCCGACCAGTTCCAGGGCGCCGACGTCGAGGTCGCCTACCGGCTGGCGCAGGCCGGGGCAGTGTTCGTGCCGGAGCCGGCGGCGACGCTGTGGACGGCCGCCGCGGCGGATCCGGTCGCCGCCGGGCGGGCCGACGCCGAGCTGACCGACCTGGTGCCGTTTCCCCGCGAGCGTCGCCGCCGTCCCGGCCGGGTCTGGCAGGTGCCACTGGTGACCGCCGTGGTGCCGGTCGACCAGCCGTACCAGGTGGTCCGGTCCTGCGTCGACCGACTGCTCGGCGGCAACGAGCGCGACCTGCACGTGGTCCTGGTCGGCGACTGGGCCGCAGCCGGGACGGACAGCGGCGGGACGGACAGTGGCCGAGCCGACCTGCGGCTGCTGGCCGCCGAGTACCGCAGCGAACCACGGGTACGGATGGTCAGCAGCGCTCCGGTGACCGCCTTCCCCACGCCGTACCTGCTCCGGGTGCCGTCCCGGCTGGGCGTCGGTCCGCGGACCGTCGGGTCGCTGGTCGCGGCGATGGAGAAGTGGCGGTGTGGTCTGCTGCGGGTGCTGCCGGCCGGTGCCGGTGCCCCGACCCACGCCGTCGAGTTGTGGTCCACCGCGGCCCGCAGCCGGGCGGTGCACGGCGGTACCGCCGACGGCGCGCTGGTCGAGGCTGTTGCCGCCAGCCACGGTCAACGGTGGGAGACCGGCAGCGAGTACGACGTCGTCGACCTGACCACGACCGGGTCGGGCGCGGCCGGCGGCCAGGCTACGGCCGGGCCGCCCGCCGGCCGCCGGGCCGGACAGACGGTCACCGTCGGTGGGGCCCGCAGCCTCGGCCGGGCGACCGTCTTCGTCGCCCGCAAGTACGCCCGCGGGGTACGCCGTCGGCTGGTCTCCCGCTGAGCGTCGATCAACCGCCCCAGCCCAAGGGCGATCATGAAAATTCCTTGTTTCGGGCCGCCAGGCACTGCCCGCTGTTCGGGCACGGCACCGCAGGTGGGCGATGATCTCGCCGGTTCCATCGCACCAATGGTATAGACGTTTCGGCATATAACTTCCCAGTGTCGACCCAGATTACTCTCAGCAAGATCGGCGTTCACTGATCCGCTGTCACCGTCAGCGGACTGACGCCTGCCGATCTGATGGGAGGACGGGAGATGAATCTCCCCCGCAGGATCATCATCGTCGGTGCCACAGCACTGGCCATGGTGGCGGCAGTCACCGGACCGGTCACCGCCGCCGAACCGGAGGGGACGATCCGGCACGCCGGTGGACCGACCGCCGTACCGGACAGCTACATCGTGGTCTTCAAGAAGAGCGCGGTCACCCGGGGACAGGTCGCCGCGACCGCCCGCAGCCTCGCCGGCCAGCACGGCCGGACGGTGGCCCGCACCTACACCGCCGCGCTGCGCGGCTTCGAGATCTCCGCCAGCGCGAAGCAGGCGGCCCGGATCGCGGCCCACCCGGCCGTCGAGTACGTCGAGCAGAACCACACCGTACGGATCGCCGACACCCAGCCGAACCCGCCGTCGTGGGGGCTGGACCGGATCGACCAGCGCGATCTGCCGCTGAACGACTCGTACACCTACCCGAACACCGCGTCCAATGTGCACGCGTACATCATCGACACCGGGATCCGGTTCAGCCACAACGACTTCGGCGGCCGCGCGGTCAGCGGCTTCGACGCCGTCGACGGCGGGTCGGCCGACGACTGCAACGGCCACGGCACGCACGTCGCCGGCACCGTCGGCGGCACCGCGTACGGCGTCGCCAAGGGTGCCACCCTGGTCGGCGTCCGGGTGCTGAACTGCTCCGGCAGCGGCACCACCGCCGGCGTCATCGCCGGGGTGGACTGGGTGACCGACAACGCCGAAATGCCGGCGGTGGCCAACATGAGCCTCGGCGGTGGCGCCAACACCTCGCTGGACACCGCGGTGCGCAACTCGATCGCCGCTGGTGTCACCTACAGCCTGGCGGCGGGCAACAGCAACGCGAACGCCTGCAACACCTCCCCGGCCCGGGTCACCGAGGCGATCACCGTCGGCTCCACCACCAGCAGCGACGCGCGGTCCAGCTTCTCCAACTACGGCACCTGCCTGGACGTGTTCGCTCCCGGGTCGTCGATCACCTCGGCCTGGCACACCAGCAACACCGCGACGAACACCATCAGCGGCACCTCGATGGCCGCGCCGCACGTGGCCGGCGCGGCGGCCCTGGTCGCCTCGGCCAACCCCGGCTGGAGCCCGCAGGAGGTCCGCGACTACCTGTACGACAACGCGACGGGGGGTGCGGTGGGCAACCCGGGCAGCGGCTCGCCCAACCGGCTGCTGTACGTGGTCAACGACGGCACCCCGCCGGCGGACAACTTCTCCATGTCGGTCAGCCCGACGTCCGGCTCGACCACGCCGGGTGGTTCGGTGACGGCGACCGTCTCCACCGCCACCACGTCCGGCTCGGCGCAGTCGGTCAGCTTCTCGGCCAGCGGTCTGCCGAGCGGCGCGACCGCCAGCTTCAGCCCGTCGAGCGTCACCTCGGGCGGCTCGGCCAGCCTGACCGTCAGCACCTCGACGAGCACCCCGGGCGGCAGCTACCCGGTCACCGTCACCGGCACCGGCAGCTCGGCGACCCGTACCGCGACGTTCACCCTCACGGTGATCGGCCCGGGCGGCAGCTGCACCGGCACCAACGGCACCGACGTGGCGATCCCGGACAGCGGGTCGTGGGTGAGCAGCAGCATCTCGATCAGCGGCTGCAGCAGCACCCCCTCGTCGTCGTCGACGGTGGACGTCAACATCCAGCACACCTACCGGGGTGACCTGATCGTCGACCTGATCGCCCCGGACGGCTCCTCCTACCGGTTGAAGAGCTGGGCGTTCTTCGACGGAGCCGACAACGTGATCGAGACGTACACGGTGAACCTGTCGTCGGAGACCGCCAACGGGACCTGGCAGCTGCGGGTCCGCGACATCTTCAGCGGCGACACCGGCTACATCAACACCTGGTCGCTCGAGCTGTGATCCTGTCCCAAGCCCGGTCGAGTCGACCCTGACCGGCTCCGACAGGCACTGCACCGGACCGGGGGCGTCGTAGGTCTGCGACGCCCCCGGTCCGGTTGCGCGCCGGGCTCACGCTCGGCGGGCAATCCGGTTGGGTCAGTCGAGGAGGTACGACTCCAACTGGTCAGCCAGCTCCCGGTGGTGGGTGAGCGCCGCCAGATGGCCACCGCCGATCTCGTCGGGCGTGATGCCGAGCCGCTGCGCGACCAGGCCACGGATGAACCCGGCGGGAAAGAACCGGTCGTCGCGGCAGACGACGAACCGGGTTGGCACATCCGGCCAGGCCGGCAGCGGCCAGGGCTGCCCGAACGGCGTGCCGGACTGGTCGCGGTCGCGCCGCAGCACCTCCGCCGCCAGGTCGTCCGGCATCCCGTGAACGTCGCCATCGAGCCTCCAGCACACTCGGCTACCAGCTGCCACAAACGGGACCAGCTGTCACACCGACGCCGGTCGGCGTATTGCAGTTCTCACCAGCGACAGTACAAGTGTCGGGCATCTGACCTGCCGCTACGCCATCCGGCCCGGTCCCACGGGCGTCACCTGCATTGCCCGGCCCACCGGCTGGGCAACCCGTCACGCAGATACGCCGACCGGCAGGAGGCCGCTGATGACCGCGATCCACCCAGCCGCCGTGACGATCCGTACCGCCGGAGTGGACGACCTTCCGCAGGCCGCCACGCTGCTCACCGAGGCGTTCCTGATCGCGCCGGTGTCGCAGTGGCTGGTCGGCGACCTGGAGGCACGGACGGAGATCTTCCGGACGCTGTTCACCATCGAGCTCGATCACGCCATCCGGGCCGGCGGCACGGTGCACATCGCCGGCCAGTTCAGCGGGGTCGCGGTCTGGCACCCGCGCGGGCGGCGTACGCCCACCGAGCCGCAGACGGTCAGCGATCACGAGCTGCAACTGCTCACCGCGACCGGACGGTGGCAACCCCGCTTCGCCGCGTTGGGCCGGATCCTGGCGGCGCACCATCCGTGGCAGCCGCACTGGCATCTGGCCTACCTGGCGGTGGCGCCGTGGCGGCAGGGCGGCGGGTTGGGCAGTGCGCTGCTGCGGCACCACCACCGGCATCTGGACGGCTACGGAACCCCCGGTTACCTGGAGGCGACCACGCCCCGCAACCGGGACCTCTACCTCCGGCACGGCTACCGACCGCACGGACCGGTCCGGCTGCCCGACGGCCCGCCGATCTGGCCGATGTGGCGCGAGCCCCGGCCCCGGAGCGTGGCCGGCTGACGGCCCGGCTCGGCTGCTCGTCGGCGACGCGCAGGGCGAGTTGAACACGGGACATCCGCGCCGCCGAACTTGATTAGACCAACATTTAAACAACGAGGTTGCGACCTGACTCGACAATTGTCAAACTAGACGAGTGTCAAGACAAGAGCTGTCGATCGTGCCGGACGCGTCGACCTGCTGCCCCCCGCTGACCGACCAGGCGCTGACCGACGACGCAGCCGCCAGCCTGGCCCGCGGCTTCAAGGCCCTCGGCGACCCGGTGCGGCTGAGACTGCTGTCCCTGATCGCGTCCCAGGCTGGCGACGAAGTGTGCGTCTGCGACCTGACCGACGCGTTCACCCTGACCGGGCCGACGATCTCGCACCACCTCAAGGTGCTGCGCGAGGCCGGTCTGATCGACTGCGAGCGTCGCGGCACCTGGGTGTACTACTGGATCGTCCCGGCCCGGCTCACCGCCCTGTCCCAGCTACTCGACGTCCCGATCGCCACCACCGGAGTCACCCGTTGACCGCCGACAAGGCACCGCCACTCGTCCTCGCCCCGATGACCGACGCACACCGCAACGCCGTACTCGACATCTACCGGCTCGGCATCGCCACCGGCAACGCTACCTTCGAGACCGAGCCGCCTTCCTGGGACAACTTCACGGCCACCCGCCTGCCGGACCACCGCTGGGTCGCCGTCGACCCCGCCGCCGGAGTGCACACCGTCGTCGGCTGGGCCGCCTGCGCCCCTGTCTCGGACCGGTGCGTCTATGCCGGGGTCGTCGAGCACTCCGTCTACGTCCACCCCGACGCCCGCGGGCGCGGCATCGGCCGGCAACTGCTCCAGCAGTTGATCACCGCCACCGAACAGGCCGGCATCTGGACCATCCAGTCCGGAGTCTTCCCCGAGAACACCGCCAGCATCGCCCTGCACCACGGATGCGGTTTCCGTACCATCGGCACCCGCGAACGCATCGGCCGCCATCATGGCCGCTGGCGTGACGTCGTCCTCCTCGAACGCCGCAGCCCGAACATCGGCTGACCTTCCGACCGGCGCGCCCCGGGCCGGGTCGGTCGCGGATGATCGGATCGGGCCGCAGAAGTCGGGCGCCGCCGAGGCGGGTTCGGCCAGGCTGAACGGCGAAGGGAGGCTTCGTGATCTCGGCACTCAATCGGCTGGTCGACCTCGTCGAAGAGCACCTGACCGAGGAGTTCGACGTCGACGCGGTGGCCGGCACGCTCGGCACGACCGAGTACCACCTGCGCCGGATGTTCTCGTCGCTGGCCGGCATGCCGCTGTCGGAGTACGTACGCCGCCGCCGGATGACCGTCGCCGCCGCCGACCTCGTTCGCGGCGACGACGATCTGCTGAGCATCGCCGTCCGGTACGGGTACGGCTCGACGGAGGCGTTCGGGCGGGCCTTCCGGGCCGTACACGGTGTCGGCCCGGGTGACGTGCGCCGTCGCGGAGGCCCCCTTCGCACCCAGTCACAGCTCAGGTTCCGCCTGACCGTCGAAGGGAACACTCCGATGCACACCCGAATCATCGACCGGCCCGCCTTCCGGCTCGTCGGACACGCGGCCCGGGTCCCGCTGATCCACCACGGCGTCAGCCCGCACATCCAGCGGCACATCGCCGCACTACCGGCCCAGGAGCACTCCCGGCTGAAGTCGCTCGGCAACGCCGAGCCGGCCGGACTGCTGCAGATTCTCCACGACCTCGACCCGGACAGCACCGAGGGCACCGAGCTCACCTACCTGCACGGGGTCGCCATCGACACGGACACGGCCATCCCCGCCGACCTCAACTCCGTCGAGGTGCCGGCCGGCACCTGGGCGGTGTTCCGCACCGCCGGACCGCACCCGCAGACCCTGCAGGCGGCCTGGGCCGCGACCGCCACCGAGTGGTTCCCGTCCAACCCGTGGCGGCTGCGGCCGGGTCCGTCGATGGTTGCCTTCCTCGAACGTGCGGCCGACTTCAGCACCGCCACCTGCGACCTGTGGCTGCCCGTCGAACCGGACTGACGGGGCAGGACTGGCGGGCAGCAGATCGTACGGACAGTCAGGTCGCCGGGTCCGGCGCATCCGCCGCGCCCCGCCGACGGCGACGCAGCAGCAGCCGGGCGACCAGTGCGGGCACCAGATGCAGGACGACGACGAGCACGCCGACCGGCACCGCCAGCTGACCGATCGAAAGTCCGTGCAGCGCCAGCACCAGTGCCGCGCATCCGGCGGTGACCAGCGCACCGCCGGATGCGCGGACCAGCACCCGGCGGGCCGGTGGGGCTTCATAGGCACCGTCGGCCGCTGTGGCCCGCCGCGATGTCACCGCCCCGACCACGGCCCAGACCGCGATCAGGGTGGTGAACTGCAGTGCCCAGACGGCAGTCGCCGCGACGCTGGCGTGGTTGGTGTACGCCGGCGCGGCGGTCGTCGCCACCGCGAAGACAACGAAGGCCGGCAGCCAGGTGAAGGCGTAGACGAAGACCGCCGCCCGGACGGCCGCCGCTGGCCTGCTCTGCCGGTCCCGCAGCGGCAGGACCTGCTCGGCGATACTGACCCGCACCTCGTCGGAGGCCCAGACCAACTTACGGTCCGGACCTGACGGAGGCGCCGGTGGCACAGGGCTCGACATGCCGACAAGACTAGCGACCGATCGATCTACTTAGGTACGCGGTCACGCCAGCGGGTCGAGGTGCCGCCGCAGCTCAGCCGCGAACCGGGCGCTGACCTTGGCCGGGGCCAGGGCTTCGACGTGGTCGCGGACCGCCGCGCGGACCGGCTCGGCGCGGTCCCAGGAACCGCCGGACTCGGTGATCGTCTCGGCGGTCTTGTCCGGGTCGGACAGGTCGAACCGGCGCAGCGCGGCGTCCGGCAGCAGGCCACCGACGGTGGTGCCGGTCGACACGTACGCCGGCAGTCCGAACCCGGCGGTCAGCGCCAGCGCACCGGAGTTCAGCGACGACCGGTACGGGTAGACGGCGGCGTCGGCCGCCCGCAGAAAGTACTGCACGTCGGTGTCGGGTGCGAAGCCAGGGTGGAAGATCACCGCCGGGTGCTCGGCAGCCCGGCGCATGAAGTCGGGGCCGCCGGCCTCCTCGCGTACCTTGCCGGCGACCAGCCAGCGCAGCCGTGGGTCGAGCCGGACCGCGACATCGAGCGCGTCGAGGAAGTCGCCGTGCCCCTTGTACGGCCGGACCTGCCCGAAGGTGACCAGCACCCGGACGCCGAGCGGGATGCCGAGGTGGCTGCGGGCGGCGGGCCGGTCCACCCAGTCCGGGTAGGCGCCGGCGAAGGTGGGGTGCGGGGCGATCACCACGCGTCGGGGCTCGGCTCCGAAGGTCTCCCGCAGGATGTCGAGGTGGCTGTCGTGCATCAGGTGCACCACATCGGCGGCGGCGAGCATCACCTGGCGCAGCCGGGTTTCGGTCGCCCGGTGCACAGTCTCGTGCGGGAGCAGGTTGTGCACCGTCCAGACCAGCCGTACGCCCTGGTCGCGCAGGGTGTCCAGCCGCTTGGCGAAGGCATCGACCGCTGCCTCGGCCTGGCTGGTGGTGGTGCAACCGGAGGTGACGTCGTAGAGCCAGTGCACGTGCAGCACCCGGCCGACGCCGTCGGGCAGCGCGGGCAGCAGTTTGTCCAGTTGGTCGAGGCGGCGGACCCGGATCGGCGTCAAGTTGTGCCCGGCGAACCGGCTGTACAGCAACGACTGGTACGGGTTGGCCCTGTCGACCGGCCAGTGCAGCCAGGCGACCGGGGGGCGGCCGGTGTCGGACCAGTCGGCGGCGGTCAGCGCGCTCAGCGCGTCGTCAAGCAGGTGTCCGGCGGAGGTGCCACGGCGCCAGGGAACGATCACGGCTGCCCACCGTACCGTGCACCGGTGCCGGCGGCGACCGCTCGGGCGACGGATGCGCTGGCCGGGTCGCCGGCACGTACCTCGGTGACGCCGCCGGTCGCCGCGAGTCGGGTGAGGACACTGGTGGTGAGCTGGTCTCGCAGGTCGGACGGCAGCCCTGACCAGGCATGACGCCAGTACGCAAGCGGTGCGGGTCGGCCGGTGACGGTGGCCTCGATCGGGGCGGCCGGATCGGGTCGGTGCAGGGTGAGCCGGACCGCGTCGCCGGCCGGTCGACCCGCGGGCGGCGGGTCGGCGGCCGGGCCCGGGGCGCCGACGCCGACGGACCGGACCCGCCGCTGCTCGGTCTCGTTCGCCGCCCCGCGCTGCACCAGCCGGAGCAGGGCCGCTGTTACGCCCTGACGATCACCCCTGCGCTCGGCGACGCCGACGAGAAGACGAACGTCGCTCGCGGTAACGTTCGGGCTGTAGAGTTGCGCCGCTGGCCGGCCGGCCATGCGCTGTAGCCGACCAGCCATCCGCCGGGCCGGGCGCAGCACGCGACGTACTCTACGAATCAGGGTCACCGGCCCAGATTACCCAGTCGTGACGTGAGGTGAACGCGGTGCCATCTCCGACGGTCAGCGTCGTCGTGCCGGTCTACAACACAGAGAAATGGCTCGCGGAAGCGCTCGGATCCATCGAAGGCCAGCCTGGTCGGGACCTGGTCGAGGTCATCGTGGTCGACGACGGCTCGACTGACGGGTCAGCCGAGATCGCCCAGCGGTACGCCACTCAGGCCACCGCGGTGCGCTACGTCCGGCAGGACAACGCCGGGCTCGGCGCGGCCCGCAATCATGGCGTGCGCCTCGCCACCGGCCGCTACCTGGCGTTCCTCGACTCGGACGACATCTACCCGGACGGCGCGCTCAGTCACCTGACCGGGCTCGCCGACCACCATGAGGCGGCGATCGCCGTCGGCGACATGCAAGGGCTGCCGCCCCGGCCGAACCCCGCCTGGCGTCGTGAACTGCTCATCGGTGAACGGGTCGTCGAGCACATCGCGCACGCCCCGGATCTGGTTGGCAACCCGTCGGCCTGCAACAAGATCTTCCGCCGGGATCTGGTCGACGCGGTCGGCGTCACGTTCACCGAGGGCACCGCGTTCGAGGACGTGTTGTTCACCATCCCGTTGCTGGCCAGATCGCCCCGGACGATCCTCACCCCCCGGCTGAGCTACCTCTACCGACAGCGGGGGGACAATTCCTCGCTGATGGATTCCCGCAGCCAGCCGGCCCGGATCATGCAGCATCTGACCATCATCGAGCGGCTCGCCGACGAGGTGCGGGACCTGCGCCCGGACGACCGCGAAGCGGTGTACCGGTGGATCGCCTACATGCAGCTGCATTACGCGTGGCGGGCGGCGGCCGGCTGCGACGACGATCAGCTCGCCGAGTTCACCGCCCGAATACACAGCCTCTTCAAGGACATCCCGATCGATGTGGCCAGCGAGTTCGTCGGCAACGCCGGGGCCGGGTTGCGCGCCGTCGCGATCTACGAGCAGGACGCCGCGACCGTACGCCGGCCGCGTTCCAGCCGACCGCTGCGGGTGCACGCCGGCCAGCCGTACCTCGGGCACCCCGACTTCGACACCTACCGCGATCTGCTCCGGGTCCGCGAGATGACAGTCAGTGTCAAGGCGCTGCGTGGCAGTCGGCCGGTCACCGGCCCGGCAGCCGCTGGCCCGACAGTCGCCGTCGAGGGCACGGTGCGCTGCGCCGGCATCGACGGCGAACCCGGTCAGGTCCGCTCCGACCTGCTGCTGGAGGTCGGGGACGGGCTGCTCCGCCAACCGGTCACCGTCGAATCCCGCGAAGGCAACGATCTGCGCTGGTCCTGCCGGCTGGCCGCCGGTGAGCTGGCCCCCGGCCGGTACCCGGTCCGGCTGGTCGTCCGGGACAGCGGCCGCGAGTACGCCGTACCGCCGGGGCCGGAGCGCGGCGGCCGGGGCACCCTCGGCACCGGTCCGACCCGGGTCGGCGCCCGGGTGCTCTGGCTGACGCCGGACGCCGCCGGGCCGACGCTGGTCGTCACCGACGGCACCGCCGGCACCCTGGCCCGCAGTCCGCAGTGGCTGTCCGAGATGGGTGCCCGACAGAGCCGGAATCTGCTCCGCCGGGCATGGCGGACGGCACGGTCCGGTCGACGGCGACTGACGTCCCGCCGTACCGACAGCTGACCGACCACCGTCCGTCCGCCCCGATCCGGGATCAGCGGGCGGCCGGCGGTGCCGGCTCGCCGAGCAACGCGCGGCGGACCACCCGCTCGGCGGCGTGCCCGTCGTCGAGGTGGCAGAACCGCCCCCGGAACTGGGTCCGGGCCTTGGCCGCGGCGTCGTCGTCGACCGCTCCGGTACGGAACACGTCCAGCAGGTGGCCGAAGGTGGTGGCGACCGCTCCCGGAGGTTCCGCGGTGATGTCGAAGTAGACGCCCCGCGCCATCGCGTACGCTGCAGCGTCCGGCGCGTAGATCACGATCGGTCGGTCCAGGATCGCGTAGTCGAACATCGCCGACGAGTAGTCCGTGATCAGCACGTCGGCGGCGAGGTACAGGTCCTCGACCACCGGGTGCGCCGACACGTCCCGGACCCGGCCGCTGGCCGGGGCGTTGGGCGCCCGGCCGGTCCGCTGCCGGTCGTGGAAGTAGTGGCTGCGGATCAGCAGCCAGGCGTCCGGGCCGAGGACCTCGGCGAAGGCGTCGGCGTCGAAGTCCGGCCGCCAGCCGGGCTGGTGTTCGCGGTGGGTCGGCAGGTAGAGCACCACCCGCTCGCCGGCAGCGATACCGAGCGCCTCCCGGGCGGCTGCCACCTCGGCGTCGGTGGCCAGCGCCAGCCGGTCGTTGCGCGGATAGCCGGTGTCGAGCGACTCGAAGCCGGCCGGGTAGGCGCGCTCCCACATCTGGGTGGAGAAGTGGTTGGCGCTGACGCTGTAGTCCCACCGGTCCACCCGGCGCAGCAGCAGGGAGAAGTTCATCGAGGTGGCGCCGATCGGGTGCCGCTGCTGGTCCAGACCCATCACCTTGACCGGCGTGCCGTGGTGGGTCTGCACGTGCACCGAGCCGGGCCGCTTGCGCACGTAGTCGGGGAAGTTCACGTTGTTGATCAGCCACTTTGACCTTGCCAGGGCCCGGTAGTAGCCCCGGGTGCCGGCGACGACGTACGGCACGCCGGCCGGCATGCTCGGCGCCAGGTCCCGACGAACCACCCAGACGCTCTTGATCTGCGGGGCGATCTGCGCCGCCTTGGCGTGGATCGCCGCCGGGTTGCAGCTGTAGCCCCGGTACCAGTACGCGGCGTACAGCGCCAGCGACTGGTCCATCGGCAGCCGCAGCTGCAGCCGGTAGTAGCCGCGCAGCAACACCCGCCGACCGGCCCGGGCCAAGTTGATCAGCCGCCGCTTGACCGGCCGGCCGAGGCGTCGGGAGACCGAGGGCAGCTTCTTGCGGGCCTGCTGACCGACCCGCAACGCGGCGAAGGTACGCCACCGATTGGCGGCCAGCAGCCGCCGCTTCAGTCCTTCCACGCCGTCCGGCTCGGGGTAACCGCCGGCCGGCAGCCGCCGTTGGTAGTCGGCGTGTGCCCGGGCGAAGAACTCCCGGTGCAGCTCGCGGGGCAGCCGGCCGCCGTGCCCCAGCACCATCAGATAGTGGGAGATCATCAGACCGAACAGCTCGGGCCGGACCGGATCGGCCTGCGGGCCGCGGGCGTCCAACCAGTCAAAGGTGTGGCCCCAGTGGTCGAACATCTCGAAGTGCCGGGCGCTGCGGGTCCGAGTGATCGCGCCGGTGCGGCGCTGCCGGTAGTTGACGCACGCCCGGTCGAGTACGGTGATCCGCTCGGCCGCGACCAGCAGCGGGAAGGTGAACGACACGTCCTCGTACCAGCCAGCCTCGAACCGCAGCCCGAGATCGACCAGGAACTCCCGGCGGGTGACCTTGTTCCAGGCGGTGTGCAGGACCTTGAGCGTCTCCGGTCGGGTCCGTACGTCGAACACCTCGGCACCGGGCGAGGTCGGGAACGCCTGGCGCAGTGCGCTACCCGCCTGGTAGTTGTTCCAGAACACCCGTACGTGGTCGACGATCAGCACGTCGGGCGTGGTGTCGCGGAGCCGGTTGGCGACCGCCCGCAGCGCGCCGTCGGTCAGCCAGTCGTCGCTGTCCAGAAACCAGACGTATTCGCCGGTCGCCGCGTCCAGGCCGGCGTTTCGGGCCTTGCCCAGACCGACGTTGGCCGGCAGCGACAGCACGGTCAGCCGGGGGTCGCGGGCGGCGTACTCGGCGAGGATCTGCCCGGAGGTGTCCGGCGAGCAGTCATCGACCGCGATCACCTCGACGTCGGTGAACGACTGCCCGAGGATGGAGTCAAGGCACTCCCGCAGATAGCCCTGCACCTTGTACACCGGCACAACGATACTGATCAACGTCATCGGTCATCACCTGCGATCGTGCCGGCGGGGCGGCCGGCGGGGTGGAGGGAGGGAGCCGGATCAGCCGGTATGGCCGGCGACCGGCGGGGTGCCGGAATCCGGGCGACGGCGCCCGGCGGGCGGTGGTGCGCTGCTCGATCCGGTGCCGGCGGCCGGTGATCGACGACCGCGGTCACGAGGAAGTGCAGCATCAGATAGCCGGCGAACGCGGCGACCACACCGGTGGTCACCGCGACCGGGTCGACCGTCGCGGGCAGCCCGGGAGCGAGCAGCATCGGTCCGGCAGCGGCGGCGGCGAGCAGCAGTACTCGGCCGTCCCAGCCGAGGCTCCACCGGCGCAGCGGTGGTCCGTCGAGCCGTTTTTCCAGCCGGGCGGTGAGATCGTAGTGGTGCAGGGCGAGGATCAGCAGCAGTCCGTAGGTGACCGCGGCCGGCACGCCGGCGACCACGCCGGCCGCTACGACGAAGAGAAGCTCAGCCGCCCGCAGCGCCGCCGGCACCAGCCAGTCGAGCGCGCCGGTGGCCGGCCTGGCCGCGCTGGCCGAGCCGGCCGCCAGCAGGGCCGCCGCGCCGACTAGGACGGCGCCGGCACCGGACAGCACGCCGGTCGCGGTCAGGGCCAGCAGGGTCGCGGCGGCCCCGGCGGCGGTCACCGCGAGGGGCAGCTGCCCGGCGGGGGACCGACCGGTCAGCAGACCGGCGATCCGACTGGCCAGGAAACCGTCGTCGCGGTAGGTCGCGGTGTCCGCCGCCGTCAGCACCGAAACCCGCATCGACCGGGCCCGCAGGGTCCGCAGGCCCGCCGTCCAGATGGCCGCGAGCATCCCCCAGCCGAGCACGGCCCACAGGCTGACCAGCGGGCCGAACAGCGCCACGGTGGCGGCGATCAGTGCCCACCGCTCGCCGATCGGAAAGACGATGGTCCGTTTCGCCCAGTAGATCGGCGAGCGCGGCCCGGCGAGCACCCGGTCGGAGGCCTGGCTGAGCCGACCGCCGACCCCGCCCACCGCCGCGCCGGTGGCCGGCCGGTGGGCAGCTTCGTCGTGCAGCGCCCCGTACCAGGCGTCGGTCATGTGCCGGACGGTCTGCAACACGATCGCGGCGGTGGCCAGCACCCATCCGTCGGTCGCCCACCCACCGGCCAGTCCCGCCTGGTGTACGCCGACGCCGAGCCCCGCGTAGACCAGGTACTCCTTGCCCCGGTCGGCGATGGTGTCCAGCCAGCCGCCGAACGCGCTGAACCGGCCGGTGTAGCGGGCCAGCTGGCCGTCGACGCAGTCGAGCACGAAGCCGAGATAGAGCAGGACCGCACCGAGCAGCAGCAGCGGTCGGTCACCGACGGCGAACAGCAGCGCGGCGGCGGCGGCGAACGCGACCGAGATCGTGGTGACCCCGGTCGGGCTCAACCCGATCCGCGCCGCAAGCTTCGCAACGATTGGTGACCAGCTGCTTACAAAGTAGGTGGCGAACAGGTCGTCATGTTCCTTGACCGCGAGGCGCAGTCGGGCCCGGTCGGGGTCGACGGCACGGATCCGGGCCTCGGCGTCGGACAGACCGACCGGGTCGGCCACCCGCCGGGCCACCAGGTGCCGCAGCGGGTACGCCCCGACGGTGGCACCGTCGGCGACGAACTCGGCGAGGATCGCGTCCAGCGGGTGGGCGCCCGGTGGCAGTCGCCGGGTGGCGCCGGCCCGGGCCGCTGTGGCCAACGCGGACAGGTCATCGACGCCCACCCGCAGTACGCCACCGAAGAGCGGAAGCCGGCCCGCACCGGCCGCACCGACGGTGGCCGAACCGACAGTGACCGGGTCTGCACCGGTTGGGTCGGTGGTGACGGCGACGATCCGGCCGCGCAGCGCGCTGACGGCGGCGGCCCGACCGGCACCGGAGCCGTCCTCAGTGGTCAGCAGCAGCGCCCGGGTGGTATCGGCCGGCGCCACGCAGAGCAGTCGAATCACCTCAGTGTGGGCGACCACGTCGGTGGCGCACAGCAGGACCGGCCCGGCGGCCCGCTCGACGAGGTCGGCGACGATGCCCGGTGCTGCAGTCCGCACCTCGTCGGCACCGGCCGCCACGAGCTGCCCCCGGAGGTGATCGTTGAGCGACGATCCACTTGCTGTGCGCAACTCTCCGGCATCGGCGCTGGTCGGGGTAGCAGAAGCCCGGTTCGCCGCAATCAGGATCGCCAGTGTCACATTCGCGCGCTTCCGTCTAGACGAGCGCGCGAGGCGCTCCGAGGGGTGGCGTCGCCCGAGCGCGCCGACGAGGGTGGGGGCACCGTCGGTGTGGGCAACGCCGGCAAGATTAGCAGTCGGTGAACAATGCGGGTAGCTCGCACGTCCGAGAGATGACGCCGCCCTGGCGCGGCCCCTGAATGATCTTGAATCGGTCAGGGTAACGCCGTACGGGAGCCACGCCGCGAATCGGTCCGTGGACGGAGGTCACCACGTCCCGGCGTACCTACCGTGGAGTGTGGCAGACCCGCCAGCAACGACACCCGAAGGAGCGTCCGATGAGCCGCAAACTGGTACGTCCCCGCGACGGACGGATGATCGCCGGCGTCTGCGCCGGGCTCGGCCAACGATTCGGCATCTCAGCGGGAATGGTGCGGTTGATCTTCCTGCTCTCGCTACTGCTGCCCGGCACCCAGGTGATCATTTACCTGGCGTTGTGGATCGTGATGCCGAACGAGGACCGTAACCTCGCCACGTCGTACTGAGCGGTCACCGACGGACCGCGACGAAGACCTGTTCCGGCAGGTCGTCGCGGACCGCCCAGTACCGCGGATCGAACTGGTCGCGGTGGAACCGCAGTTCCTGCCAGATCAGCTCGTCGCCGTCCCGGGTCAGGACGAAGACGTCGATCGGCCCGAACGCGGTCGCCGCAGACTCGGCGGCGAACGTCGCCGGGTCCTCCTGGTCGGCCAGGTCGCGCAGCTCGGCCCGGCGTTCGTCCCACCGGGACAGGGTGCCCGCCGCGGTCCGATCGTTGCTCAGGTAACCGGGCCACGGCAGGTACGAGAAGAGCCGTTCGTCGACGGTGAGGGTGACCCGGTCTGGGTCCGGCCCGGTGACCTGCTCGACTGCTCGGCGTACCGGCTCGACCGGGAACCAGTCGGCGCGGCCGGTATCGGGCGCGTACCGGGGATAGCCGCCGTCGGGCAGCGGCTCGGCGTGCGCGGCCGTCGCATACCCCGAACCGGAGCCGTTGGTGCCCGGCATCCAGTTCGTGGAGTAGACCGGCACCGCCCAGGCCAGCAGCACCGCCAGCGGCACGCCGGCCAGCCCGACCGGCGGGCTGATCCGCAGCCGGCGCAGCAGCAGCGGCACCACGTGCACCAGGGTCAGCACCCCCGCGACGGCCAGCACCACGCCGTACAGCCGGGCTGTGTAGTGCCCGAAGGCGGTGTGCCCGGTCAGCACGAACCGCACCATCGACAGCAGTCGGTAGGCGAACGCGCCGGCGGCGATCAGCAACAGCGGTCGAGCCCACCAGGTCGACCGGATCAGCCAGACCAGGCCCACCATGCCGGCCAGCTGCAGGCCACGCAGCGGCAGGTCACCCCGATCCAGGAACGGCAGCAGACCATCGAGGTAGTACGGCGACACGAACAGATCGGAGACCAGCTGTCCGCCGTCGGTGGTGGTCAACGCCCACAGGTACGGCAGCACGTACCACGCCGACGACGCGGTGGCGGCTGCGGCGACCAGCAGCAGCCGTCGCAGGTACGCCCACCGGTCCGGCTCGGCCCGCCAGGCCGTCCCGATGATCACCACGAGGCCGAGCGCCGCGTAGACCAGCCAGGCCTGGTAGAGCGCCACCAGCAGACCGCCGAGCAGCCCGCAGACCAGCCAGTGCAGCCGGCCGCGAGGTGGACGGGTGAAGGTCTCCAGGACCCACGGGATGAAGATCATCAAAGCGAGGACCTCGTACGCCTTCCGCGGGTCGGACCAGGCCAGCACCCCCACGCAGGAGATCGCCAGCGCCGTCCAGGGACCCACCTGGCGGCGCCACAGCAGGAAACCGACCAGCACCGACGCCGAGACGAACAGCACCTCGGCGTCGCCGAGCAACCGCCAGGCCGGCTGGTCGAGCAGCACCGCCGCCCGACCGACCAGCCAGGCGTACAGCGGCGGGTACTCCGACGGCAGCCCGGGCACTGTGGTGTCCGCGCTGGTCGCGGTGACCGTGTACCGGGTAGCGGTGGCGGTCATCCGCAGCATGTCCCCGGACAGGCCACCGAAGCCGAACGGGGTGCCGGACAGCGCGGCCCGCAGGATCAGCGCCAGCCAGGCCGAGGCCAGACCGGCGCTGACTCCGGCCAGTGCCGGCATCGTCGTCGGCGCCCACCGCCGGACGGCGACAGCGGCCAGTCCGCCAAGGCAGACCAGCAACAGGCCGCTGGTGACCGGCAGCGACCGGCCGGCCACCGTGAAGGGGTCGGCACGCGCCACCGACGGCAGCACGACCGCCACCGGCGTGGCCACCAACCAGGTCAGTACGGCGAGCAACCCCGGACGGCCGGCCAGTGACCACAACCGGGAAGCCCTGGTCCGGCCCGGCCCTGGCCCCCGCCCCGGATCCCGAGCCAGGTCCGGTCCACGAGATCCGTCCGGATTGCCCTGCTCCGGAATGCGGACCGATGCCCCCCGGTCGGGCGAACCTACCTTCCGGTCGGGCGGCTCGCCGGTGCCGGCCGGGGATGTCTCGACAGTCATGGTGCTCCGCGGAACCGTTCGTCGTCGTGACGCGCGCCGACCGTATCGTGAATCGGCGGGCCGTCCTGGTCAGTGGGTGCTGACGACCAGCGGGCCGAGCTCCGGGATCTGCTGATCGGCCACGGCGACGGAGACCCGCCGCAGGCTGAGCAGGCTGGAGAAGAGCCCGGCGAAGATCAGCGTCGCGCCGAGGCCGATCGCGGTCGAGGAGGGCAGCACCACCCGCATGGTGTCACTCGCGTCCTGGGCACCGAAGCCGGTCGCACCCCAGGTGGCGACCGCCAGAATGGTGCCGGCCAGACCGAGCAGGATCAACGTGATCCCGCCGGCCGTGCAGGTCTCCAGTCTGACGTACCGGCTCCACCGGTCGGACTGTCGCAGGTCGGTAATGCCCTCGTATCTGCCGTAGATCAGCGCGAACGCTCCGAAGAGCAGCAGCTGTGCGCCGGCGAGCATGGCGAGACAGGTGTAGACGAGGGTGCTGACGTCGAAGCCGATCCCGCCGACGACCAACGGGCCGACGACCAACGTGACGGTGCCGATCAGGCCGACCGCGAACAGCACCGCACCGGGCCAGATGAGCATCTTGCGTGGGGCGAACACCAGCAGGAACCGCAGGTGGCGCCAGCCGTCCCGCCAGGTCCGCAGGTGGGGTGGCCGGCTCCGGCCGTCGGGGCGCAGGGTGGTCGGCACCTCGGCGATGTCGTAGCCGTTGAGCGCGGCCCGGACGACCAGTTCGGAGGCGAATTCCATGCCCGGCATGCACAGCTGCAACTGCCGGACCCGGTCCCGGTTGAAGCCGCGGATGCCGCAGTGGAAATCGCCCACTTTCAAGCTGAACAGGCGGCGGCCGAGCCAGGAGAGCACCGGGTTGCCGAGATGGCGGTGCAGGAACGGCATCGCGCCGTCGGCTATGCCGCCGCGGAACCGGTTCCCCATCACCACGTCCCGACCGCGGCGCAATTCATGAATGAACGGTCCAAGGTCGGAGAGGTCGTACGAGTCGTCGGCGTCGGCCATGATGACGTACCGCCCCCGGGCCTGCTCGACGCCGTTGATCAGCGCTCCGCCGTAGCCGCGGATCGGGGCGTGCGACACCCGGGCACCGGCGCGTACGGCGATCTCCTGTGAGCCGTCGGTGGAGCCGTTATCGCTGACCAGGACCTCACCCCGGACCCCGAGCTCGTCGAGGGACCGGCGGGCCTTTCGGATGCACACCTCCAACGTCTCCGCCTCGTTCAGACACGGCAGAAGGACAGTGACCTCGACCTCGTCGTTGCGCACCGAACGCGCCACGGGTGCACCCCCGAATTAGAGACTGACCACAGCCAGGCCGTCATACCAGTCATGAATCAGTTTCATTGTCTGGCCCACCGTTTCCGCGCGGATCCGGCCCTCGACTGCACTCTAGCGCGGCCCGCGCCGAACGAGTGCCCACCCCCGGACGGAAAACGCCGGACCGAAGGATGATTCGGCCCGGCGGATCGCCGTCCTTTACGGGCGGTTTCAGCTTGTGGAAATGTCTACGGCGTCACAAAGGTGACTGAGACTTCCTCATATCCCAGGGAGCGCAACAGCCCCGTCAGCATCTTGCGGGTGTTCTCCTCGGCCCGCCCGGCGATCCCGCTCTCCCGGGCAGCGGCCGCGATCCGGTCCTCGGCCAACTGGTAGACCTGCTGCCGCCGGTTCGGGTCACCGCCGAACACCTCACCGAGACGGTTGAGCAGGCCACGCTCCTCGGCGAAGACGTAGCTGTTGTCGAGATCGAGATCGGCATCGGTCAGCTGCGGCGCCGGCAACTCGATCTGCGCAGAAAGACCATCCTCAGAGGTTGATATGGCTTCCTCGCCGATTTGCCCGAAATCGACGTATGCCTCGACCGTTCCGACCCCGACGAACAGCGTCCGTTCGTTGAGCAGGAAATCGGGCACGTACCGTCGGTCCTGCTCAAGGTCGACGACAACCTGGTAGTTACCCTCCGCCGCGACGAACCGGCTGAGATCCTGGATCGACTGCAGCACCGGTGGCTGAGTGCGATCGGTCTCCTGTTGGGCGAAGGGGTTGCGCCAACTCGGTAGCAACCCGGCGGCCTGGGTCGACAGCAGCAGCACCACGACCAGACCGACGATTGCGGCGAGACCGAGCAGCCCGCGCCGACGGCCGCCGGACTCCGCCGGTGGCGTAGCCGGCCCGGCCGGGTCCGGCGTACCGTCGGGATACTCCGGAAATTCCCGAGTAGGAGTGTTGACATCGCCGCTGCGGGACATCCCCATCACCGTCCTCACCAGACGCCGGCCCACCGCCGGGACGTCTGGATTCACCGTACGGCCCCGGTACGACAACCGCATCCGGGGCCGGCCGGGGGATCATCACGGCCGGCGGTCCAATCGGGTCGGGCCGGCAGATCAGCCGGCGGCCCGCTGCTGAATGAGCAGGTACACCCGGGCGTGGATCTGGTTGCGCTGCTGGAGCGCGGCCCGCAGCGCCCGGTGCAGGCCGTCCTCCAGGTAGAGACCGCCGTTCCACTGGACCACGTGTGGGAAGAGGTCGCCGTAGAACGTCGAGTCCTCGGCGAGCAACTTGTCCAGCGCCAGCTCCCGTTTGGTGGTGATCAGCTGATCGAGGCGCAGCGGGCGGGGCGGAATCTCCGCCCACTGCTTCAGAGTCAGACCGTGCTCCGGGTAAGGACGACCGTCCCGCACCGCTTTGAAGATCACGACGGCGCGCTCCTCCCATGTCGCCTACCGAACCGTCTGTCTGCCGAACCGCCACCCACCGGCCGGACGCCACCGTACGCCAGCGCGTCTGCCAGCGTAGCGACCTGCTGCGACCAATCGGAGCGATCCTGCGGCCCGTACCGCAGCGTCACCGCCCGCAACCGGCCCCGGTCAACCGTTCCACCGGCCACGATGAACCACCTCGTCGACCGGACGGCGACCGCGACGCAGCGACGAGGAACGCGTGTCCGGTGCCCGGTAGCCGACGGTTATCGCACCGATCGGGACGAACTCCTCCGGCACGCCGAACGCGTCCCGGAAACTCGACGTACGTTCCGGCGGGATGCCGAAGAAGCAGGCCCCCAGCCCTTCGTCCACGGCGGTCAGCAGCATCAGCAGCGCGGCGAAACCGGTGTCGATGTGCCAGTACGGCACCGGCCAGCGCGCCTCGTCGCGGTCGGTCCAGCCCTTGTCCGGCTGGGCGTACCGGTCCAGGTACGCCGACCGGTTGGCGTGCGGGACGATGATCAGCGGTGCCTGGGTCATGCCGGCCAGCCAGCGGCTGCGCCGCTCGGTGTCCGGGTCCGCCGCCACCGGGGTGGTCGCCGCCCAGAACGCCGCCCGGTCGTCCGGCCGGTCCAGCACCAGGAAACCCCAGCCCTGGGAGAAGCCGGCCGACGGCGCGTGGATGGCGTGCTCCAGCAACCGGTCGACGATCTCGGGCGGTACCGGGCGGTCCGGATCGTAGTTGCGGACCATCCGCCGCCGCCGAACCGCGTCGCGGAACTCCATCACCGACCCTCCGACTCCTGTCCCGGTCCCGCCGGATCCTGTCCCGGCCGAATGCCCCAGCTCGCCTGCCAGGTCTCGGCCGGCGCCAGGACGATCAGATCCCGCCCGGACCGGAACGCGTCCGGTGGGCAGGTCATCGGTTCGACCGCCACCGACCGCCGGTAGCGCGGCTCCGCGAAGGTGTCCCCGCTGAACAGCTGCCACCAGCCGAAGGCGGCGTCGGCCCAGAGCGTCACGCCAGCTGATCCGTCCTGGTTGGACAACCGGACGGCAGAGCCGCCAGACGGATCCCGGTCGAGGTCGCCGAACGCGGTGTCCAGCACCACCGGGCCGATCCGCCGCGGCTTGGTGAAGTCGTACTCGCCACCGGCCACCTTCGCCGCGCCGATCGGCAGCAGCCGGCCGTCCACCAGCAGCCGGCTGCGGGCCGGCAGGTGCAGGGTCACATCGTCGACCATGGTGTCCGGCAGCCGCAGGTACGGATGGACCCCGAGCCCGAACGGTGCCGGCTCGACGCTGGCGTTGGTCACCTGGTGGGTCACCCGCAGTCCGTCGGCGCCGACCGCCCACCGGGTACGCAGCACCAGCGACCACGGGTAGCCGGGGTGCGGGAAGAGGGTGCAGCCGATCACCACTTCGTCGGCCGTTTTGGAGATCAGTTGCCAGGGCAGCCAGCAGACCAGCCCGTGCAGCGCGGTGTGCCGGTCCGGCTCAGACAGGTGCAGCTGCCGGGTGACCTCGGCGAAGGTGTAGCGGCCGTCCCGGATCCGGTTCGGCCACGGAGCCAGGACCTGGCCGGCGCCGCCGACACAGAGCTCGTCCTCGGCGTACCCGTCGACGTAGTCGACCCCACCGGCGCGGTACGCCCGCAGCCCGCCGCCCACCTCGACCACGACGGCCTCGTGCCCGTCCGCCGCGATCGTCCACTGCGCTCCGGACGGCGGGCCCGGACGTGCATCGACGTTGTCCATGCGGCGACGATAACCGTTCGATCCAGCTCGCGGGTCACCCGCCGGCCAGTGATCCACAATAGCTAAGAGTAAATTAAAAGTTGCGCTACGCCGCGATTCGCTCGATCGACCAGCCGCCGGCGGCGTCCCGGCGGTACCGGAACCGGTCGTGCAGCCGGTCGGCCCGACCCTGCCAGAACTCGACGGTCCGCGGCGCCACCCGCAGACCGCCCCAGTGCGGCGGCGGTGGCACCGCGGTCGGCTCCGGGAACCGCCGCCGGGCTGCTGCCAGGCCGGCGTCGACCGCCGCACGGTCCGGCACCACCCGCGACTGCGGGCTGGCCCACGCGCCGAGCTGGGAGCCACGTGGCCGGGTGGCGAAGTACGCCTCGGTCTGCGCCCGTGGGATCGGTGCCACCACCCCGCGCACCTCCACCTGCCGGGACATCGCGAACCACGGAAAGAGCAGGCTGACCGAGGGATTGGCGGTGGCCTCGGTGCCCTTGCGCGACCGGTAGTTGGTGAAGAAGACGATTCCTGTCTCGTCGTACCCTTTCATCAGCACCGTCCGAGTACTCGGTCGCCCATCGACGTCGGCCGTGGCCAGCACCATCGCATTCGGTTCCGGCAACCCGGCCGCCACCGCGTCGGCGAACCACCGGGCGAACTGGGTGTGCCAGTCGACGGCGAGGTCACGGCGACGCAGTTCCGGGGCACCGCGATAGTCACGACGAGCCAGACTCGGTCGTGGTGTGTCTCCCGTCACGTCGCTCTCCTGAACTAGGGCTACCCCTGGCACCGAACTTACGCTGGGTACCCACCAGGCACGAACAACCGGTCACCCGCCGGGCACGAACGACCAGTCACCGCAGCACACGGATGTCAGCGAAACCGTTCAGGGCAGCCTGCAGCAGTTCTACCGGGCGCTCGGGCAGCACCGCCAAATCCCCACCAGGAGAGCCACATGTCCGACTTCAAACCGGGTCTCGAAGGTGTGATCGCATTCGAGACCGAAATCGCCGAGCCTGACAAGGAGGGCGGTGCCCTCCGGTACCGCGGCGTCGACATCGAGGATCTGATCGGACAGGTCTCCTTCGGCAACGTCTGGGCACTGCTGGTCGACGGTCGGTTCGGGCCGGGTCTGCCGCCCGCCGAGCCGTTCCCGGTGCCGGTGCACTCCGGCGACATCCGGGTGGACGTGCAGTCGGCGGTCGCCATGCTCGCCCCGTACTGGGGGCTGTCCCAGCTGCTGGACATCTCCGACGAGCAGGCCCGCGCGGACCTGGCCCGGGTATCGGTCACCGCGTTGTCGTTCGTCGCCCAGTCGGCCCGTGGGCTCGGTCTTCCGGCCGTGCCGCAGAAGGAGATCGACAAGGCGCAGACCATCGTCGAGCGGTTCATGCGCCGGTGGCGAGGCGAACCCGATCCGCGGCACGTCAAGGCGGTCGACGCGTACTTCATCTCCGCCGCCGAACACGGCATGAACGCCTCCACCTTCACCGCCCGGGTCGTCGCCTCCACCGGAGCCGACGCCGCCGCCTGCATCTCGTCGGGCATCGGTGCGCTCTCCGGACCGCTGCACGGTGGTGCCCCGTCCCGGGTGCTGCACATGATCGAGGGCGTGGAGCGCAGCGGCGACGCCGAGTCGTACGTCAAGGGCGTGCTCGACCGCGGCGAACGGCTGATGGGGTTTGGTCACCGGGTGTACCGGGCCGAGGATCCGCGCGCCCGGGTGCTGCGCCGCACCGCCAAGGAGCTCGGAGCGCCCCGCTACGAGGTGGCCGAGGCGCTGGAGAAGGCTGCCCTGGAGGAGCTGCACAACCGCAAGCCGGACCGGGTGCTGGCGACCAACGTCGAGTTCTGGTCGGCGGTGGTGCTCGACTTCGCCGAGGTGCCGGCGCACATGTTCACCTCGATGTTCACCTGCGCCCGGATGGGCGGCTGGAGCGCTCACATCCTGGAGCAGAAGCGGCTCAAGCGGCTGGTCCGCCCGTCCGCCCGGTACGTCGGCCCGCAGCCGCGCAAGCCGCAGCAGGTCGCCGGCTGGGACGCGGTCCCGCACGACGTCTGATCCGGCACGGATCCTGATCCGGCACCGACTCCGCCGGCACCGGCCCGGGATGTGTGGGGCACGCCTCAGTCGCAGACGTGGGACCACACCCCGGGGCCGGCCGGTCGGGTGCAAGGATTGGTCAACCCGTTACGCATCTGGAAGGACTTCTGACCACCGTGGCTGACGTTGCGACCATCCGCATCCCAGACGAGATCAAGCCCGCCGACGGCAGGTTCGGCTGCGGCCCGTCGAAGGTCCGCCCGGCAGCCGTCGCCGCGCTGTCCGAGGTCGCCACCAGCTACCTGGGCACGTCCCACCGGCAGAAGACCGTCCGCGACGAGGTCGCCCGGCTGCGACGCGGCATCGCCGAGTTCTTCGCGCTGCCCGAGGGCTACGAGGTGATTCTCGGCAACGGCGGTACCACCGCGTTCTGGGAGATCGCCACGTTCGGCCTGGTCCGCGACCGGGCGCAGTTCGCCAGCTTCGGCGAGTTCGGGGCCAAGTTCGCCAAGGCGGTACGCGACGCGCCGTTCCTCGGCGAGCCGACGGTACACAAGGCCGAGCCGGGCAGCGCCCCGGCCCTGGTCGCCGAGGCGGGCGTGGACGTCTACGCGACCCCGCACAACGAGACCTCGACCGGGGTCGCGGTGCCGATCCGGCGGGTCGCCGGAGCCGACGACGGTGCGCTGATGCTGGTCGACGCCACGTCCGGCGCCGGTGGCCTGGAGGTCGACCCGACCGAGACCGACGTCTACTACTTCGCCCCGCAGAAGTGCTTCGGCTCGGACGGCGGCGTCTGGCTGGCCCTGATGTCGCCGGCCGCCCTGGACCGGGCCGCCCAGGTCAAGGCGTCCGGCCGGTACATCCCGGCGTTCCTGGACCTGGTCACCGCGATCGACAACTCGCGGTTGGAGCAGACCTACAACACCCCGGCACTGGCGACGATCTTCCTCGCCGCCGAGCAGACCGACTGGATGAACGCCCAGGGTGGGCTGGCCTGGGCGGCGAAGCGGACGGCGGAGAGCGCGGCGGCGATCTACGGCTGGGCTCAGCGGTCCGCGGTTGCCACTCCGTTCGTCACCGATCCGGCGCTGCGGTCCAACGTAGTGGCGACCATCGACTTCGTCGACGGAGTGGACGCCGGCAAGGTCGCCAAGGTGCTGCGGGCCAACGGCATCGTGGACACCGAGCCGTACCGCAAGCTCGGCCGCAACCAGCTGCGGGTGGCGCTGTTCCCGGCGATCGACCCGTCCGACGTCGAGGCGTTGACCGCCTGCGTCGACTTCGTGATCGAGCGGCTTTGAGGCATATCGGGTGATTAAGCCGGTTCGGCGGTGGTTGCCGCTGAATCGGCGGGATTTGCTCTAGGATGACGATCAACCGCTGACCTCCCGTGATCGATCGTGATCGCCGACGCTCGATCACCGTCCACCATCCGACTCGCCCAGCCGGACGGATCTGGGCAGCTCACTCGACATGCCCGGCGTGGCCTACTCCCATCGGGTGGCTTATCGGCGTACCGTGTGCGGAGGACGTCGCGGGCGGGTCGACCTTGCGGCGTGGGGCAGCTCAGCGGGACGGAGGCAACGCGATGCGCCCGGTACGCTTCGTCGCCCTCTCCGAGGACGGTCAGGCCCTGGTCCTCGCTGACGAGGTCGGCCGACTGCTCGCCCTGCCGATCGACGACCGCGTCTCCACTGCGGTGCAGGCCGACCCGGACAGCTCGACCACGTTGACGGTGGCCAGCCAGCCCGGAGATCCCCAGCCGTCGCTGTCCCCCCGGGACATCCAGGCCCGGATCCGGTCCGGCGAGTCGGCCGACGACGTCGCGCGGATCGCCGGGGTGCCGGTTGACCGGGTGCTGCGCTACGCCGGACCGGTGCTGCAGGAGCGGGCCATGCTCGCCCAGCACGCCCGGCGTACCAGGCTGAAGAACTCCGACAAGGGTGCCCCGCTCGCCGAGGTCGTCGACGGCCGGCTGGCCCAGCACGGCATCGACGCGGAGAAGATTTCCTGGGACGCGTACCGGCGCGACGACGGCACCTGGCGGATCATCGCCACCTGGCCGTCCGGCAAGGCCACCGCCCAGGCCATCTGGGAGCTGGACAAGAGCCGCCAGGTCATCTCGCCGCACGACGACATGGCGCAGTACCTCTGCACCGAGCGGCCGACCCAGATCCTCGGTCAGGAGCCGGCGCCGGAGCGGGGCGGGCATGCGCTGCCCGGTCCGGCGCGCGCCGAGCCGGGCCGGGGCGGGCACGGCCTACCGGCTGCCCCCGGTGACCAGCCACGATCCAGCCGGGACCCGATCCGGGCCGGGCGGGACGCGCTGCTCGCCTCGCTGGACCGACCGCTCGGTTCGGCGGCCGGTCGCGGCCTGGAGCCGGCGGCCAACGCCGAGACGCCCCGGCAGCGGCCGGTGGCCGGCGGCGCCGCCGCACTGCTCGGCGGCGGCGCGGGTTCCGCCTTCGACGACGACGCCGACGCACCCAAGGAGGTCCCGGCGGTGCCGTCACTGGCGGTGCTGCGGCCCCGGCGCGCCTCGTCCGGTGCCACCGAGACCCCGGCGGACAGCTCCGGCAAGCCCCGCAAGCGGCTGCCGAGCTGGGACGACGTCCTGTTCGGTAGCGGCCCGGCCGACCGCGCAAGTTCCTGACCCGTCGTAGGCCTCCAGCGGCCTGGACTGACCGGCCCGGGCCGTACGGCTCCGGGTCAAGCTCGGACGGCTCCGGCGTGGGCCGGCGCGGATTGGGCCGGCAGGACGTAGAGCCGGGGCATCGGTGCCCACCGTAGCCGTATCCGGCCGCCGGTGCGCCGCAACTGCCAGGCCAGCGTGGCGGCGGCGGTCAGGAAGGACAGCAGGCCGCCCAGCCAGATGCTGGCCCCGGCTCCGAAGCGCTCGGCGACCCAGCCGATGATCGGTGCGCCGACCGGGTTGGTGCCCAGGAAGACCAGCACCCACAGCGCCATCACCCGGCCCCGGAAGGCCGGGTCGACGCCGAGCTGCACCCGCTGGTTGGAGGCCTGCGCGAAGTAGACCATGAAGAATCCGGTCGGCAGCAGCAGGAGCACCACCAGCCAGTACGTCGGGGCCAGCCCGACCAGGGTGCCGAGGCCGGCGAAGGTCAACGCACTGCCCAGCACGATGTAGACCGACGGCCGTTCGCGTCGGCCGCTGGCAACGAGGGCACCGGCCAGCGCGCCGACCGCGAGCGCCGTGGTGAACAGCCCGAACGACGCCGCACCGGTCTCGAACACTGTCTTGGCCAATGCGGCGAGGGTCAACTGGAAGTTGAACAGCAGCAGGCCGAGCACGGCCATCAGGGCCATCGGCAGCATCAGGTCGGGGCGGCGGGCGACGTAGCGCAACCCGTCGACCACCTTGGCGGCGTCCCGCTGCGCTCCGACCGGCAGGCCGACCCGGTGCAGTTCGCCGGAGCGCATCCGAACCAGTCCGACCAGCGGGGCCGTTGACGCGAGCGCGCTGATCAGGAAGACCGGCCCGACGTCGAACGCCGCGATGGCAAGCCCGGCCAGGGCCGGGCCGACGATCCGCGCGGTGTTGAACGTCGCCGAGGACAGCGCAAGGGCGTTGGGCAGCAGCGGGGTGCCGACCAGTTCGGAGACGAATGCCTGCCGGACCGGAGTCTCCAGGGCGTTGCCGACGCCGAGCAGGCCGGCGAAGACGAAGACGTGCCAGAGCGCCACGACGCCGGTCAGCACCAGCACGCTCATCACGAGGGCCAGCACGCACCAGATGGCGTTGGCGACGAACAGCAGCAGCCGTTTGTCGTAGCGGTCGGCGAGCCGACCGGAGATCAGGGTGAACAGCAGCACCGGGGTGAACTGGAGGGCGACGACCACTCCGAGCGCGGTGGCGGAGTCGTCCGACAGCTGCAGGACGAGCCAGTCCTGCGCGATGAACATCATCCACACACCGATCAGCTTGATCAGCTGCCCGGTGGCGAAGATCCGGTAGTTGCGGACCTGTAGGGACTGGAAGGTGGTGTTCAGTGTCGCCCGCACTCGGGGTGCGCCTCCTCGGATCGTACGCGTCATCCACGTGGGACGAAGCGGACCCGGTGGCGACTGTCGCGTCAGCCGCGGGCGACCTGCTGCAGGATCTCCGCCGCCTGCCGTAACGTATCCCGTTCGGCAGGGCTCAGCTCGGCGAGCCGGGTGGCGAGCCACTCGTCACGTACCCGTTCGAACCCGGCGATCACCTCCCGGCCTGACTCGGTGGCCGACAGGATCACCTGCCGGCCGTCGGTCGGGTGCGGGGTGCGTTGCACCAGTCCGCGCTCCTCGAGCTTGGCGACGATCCTGGTCATCGTCGGCGGTTGGACCCGCTCGATGTCGGCCAGCTCCCGCGGCGTCATCGCACCGGCCAGCTCAAGGCTGGTGAGCGCGGACAGCTGGGTGACCGTCAGATCGCCGACCGGCCGGGCCCGTCGGACCCGCCGGTTGAGTCGGGTGATGGCATCGCGCAGGGACGTCGCCAGTTGCGCGGCCGTGACCTGCTGCTCTCCCATCACCGCCCACTCCGTCACGTTCGTTAGCCTAACTAACGAACACACCGATCGACCAGCCGTTATGACCACCGTCACCGGCGGCATCAGGGTACCGCCGGTGACGGCCGACGTTGCGACGAGGCGACCGGCTCAGCCGATCAGCAACTCCAGCGGGTGCCGCAGGAAGTAGAGGGTGAACAACGCGGCCACCCCGTACAGCAGCGGATGCACCCGCGCCGCACGGCCCTTCACCAGCTTGATCAGCACGAAGGTGATCACCCCCGCGCCGATCCCGTTGGAGATCGAGTAGGTGAACGGCATCAGCACGATGGTCAGGAAGGCCGGGATGGCGATCTCGTAGTCGGTCCAGTCGATGGTGCGCACCGCGGTCAGCATCAGGAAGCCGACCACCACCAGCGCGGTCGACGCCGCTTCGAACGGCACCACCTCGACCAGCGGGGACAGGAAGACAGCCAGCAGGAACAACGCGCCGGTGACCAGGTTGGCGGCCCCGGTCCGGGCACCCTCCGCGACCCCGGCGGCGCTTTCGATGTACGAGGTGTTGCTCGACGTACTCGCCAGGCCGCCCGCCGCTGCCGCGATCGAGTCGACGACCAGGATCTCCTTGGTCCTCGGCGGCATCCCCTCGGAGTCGAGCAGGCCGCCCTCCTGGCCGACCGCGACCATGGTGCCCATCGTGTCGAAGAAGTCGGTCAGCAGCAGGGTGAAGACGAACATCAGGGCGATCAGCCAGGTGGCCGAGTCCCAGGCCCCCAGCACGGAGAAGTTGCCGAGCAGCGACAGGTCCGGCATGCCGAAGACCTGGTCGGGCAGGCTCGGCACGGTCAACGCCCAACCGCCGGGTTGGCCGTCCGGGCCGCCGGCCGGCCCGAACCCGCCGATCGTCTCGACGATGACGGCCAGCACCGTGGAGCCCAGGATGCCGATCAGGATCGCGCCGCGTACCTTGCGGACCACCAGCACCAGGGTGAGCAGCAGGCCGAGCACGAAGACGAAGGCCGGCCAGGTGGCGATCATGCCGTTGATGCCCAGGCCGAGCGGCGGTGACGCGGTGCCGCCGGTGACGAACCCGGCGTTGACGAAGCCGATCAACGCGAGGAACAGCCCGATGCCGACTCCGATGGCCGTCTTCAGCTGGGTGGGCACGGCCCGGAAGACGGCGGTACGCAGCCCGGTCAGCACCAGGACCAGGATGATCACGCCTTCGATGACCACCAGGCCCATCGCGTCGGCCCAGGTCATCTGTGGTGCGATCTCGAAGGCGACGAGGGCGTTCACCCCGAGACCGGCGGCCAGCGCCAGGGGGAACCGGGCGACCACCCCCATCAGCAGCGTCATCAACCCGGCGATCAGGGCGGTCGCGGCGGCGATCGCCGGGATCGCCAGCGCGGCGCCCTCGCCATCGACCGCGCTACCCAGGATCAACGGGTTGAGCACCACGATGTACGCCATCGTGAAGAAGGTGGCCAGTCCGCCTCGTACCTCGCGGCCTGGGGTGGAGCCGCGGGCGGTGATCTCAAAGAACCGGTCGAATGCGTTACGTGGGCTGCGGTCCGGGGCCGACCCGGTCGTCTCTGCCGGCACTGTCGCCATGGGTCCTCACAGCTGATCATCAGGTTGACTGGGCTGCGGGCATCGTCTCAGATCAGCTGTTACCGGTGGAGGTCCGTCCGGTTACGTCCCGCGACATCGCCGATCCGGCCGCCCGCTGTCCGGATTGACCGGCCCGTCACGGCGTTCTCTATCAACCGGGACGTACCCTGGTAGAGTGCCCGACTCGCCGCCGATGACCCCGCCGGACGCCCCGACCGGTCCGGTCCGGCTGCCGAGGGCACCCCGACCGGCGCCGCTGGACCCACCGATGGTGCCGTTCGCTGTCGGCGGGATGATCGCCTGGGCCGTCGCCGGGCTGGTCTGCCTGCTCGCCCGGAACTGGCTGGCCGACACCGGGCGTACCGACTGGCTCTGGACCTGCCTGGCCGGATTCCTGCTCGGGCTGCCCGGGCTCGCGGTAATGCTGCGGCACGACGCCAACCGGCGACGCCGCCACGCCGACCAGGTCAGTCGCCAGCCGGGCCCGAGCGCACCGTGACCGTCTCGACCTCGCCGTCGTCGTAGACCGTGGGCAGCTCGTCCACCGGGGTCACCGCCGGACTGGTCAGCGTCTCCGAGTGCGCGCCGCAGCCGTGGTCCACGCTCACCACCCGGCCGTCGTCCGGTGCGTAGACGTTGCCACACACCCCGAACGCCTGCCGGAGCGCCCCGGCCAGCACCAGGTAGAACCCGCAGGTGCCGCAGCGGGCCGTGTCCGGCGCGGCGACCGAGATCGGCGCCTGTGGGCCGTGTTCGCCGTCGTACCAGCGCTGTGCGGTGTCGGCGCGGCCCTCGCGGGACATCACCCGGCTCCGGCCGAGCCCGAGCTCCCAGGAGACCTCCTCCACGGCCGGGTCGTCCGACTGCAGGTAACCGGGCGCGAGCCGGTCGTCGTCGAACGAGGTCGGCAGTAGGTCACCGACGCCCAGGTCACCGGGCTGCAGCCGGTCGTGCCAGGGCAGCCAGCCCGGTGCCAGCAAGGCGTCCGGGCCGGGCAGCAGTACCGTCTCGCAGACGGTCACCTGCCGGCTGCGGGACACCCGGGTCACGGTGACCGCCCACCGCCAGCCCTGATACCCGGCAAGATGGCAGTCGAAAAGGTGGGTCACCAGCCGGTCGCCTTCGGCGACCGCTTGCAGGTGCTCGCCGACCTCGGCGGGATCCACCGCGTCGGCCAGCACGGCGTACGCCACGTCGACGGCTTTGGCGCAGACCGAGTCGAGGCGGGCGGCACGAGCGGTGCTCCTGGTCACCGTCCCATTGTTGCCTACCGGCCGGCACCGCCGACAGGCACTCCCCCGCCGACAGCGACTCGTTGTCGCCAGGCACTCCCCCGCCGACCTGGACCCGCGACCGCGAAAACCGGCACAGCCCGAGACGGGACGGCTGCGGATAGGTGAGGATGGGCGCATGGGGCTGTTTCGCTCGCTCGGGCACACCGCCGGGACCGCCTTCCGCAGCACCCGCGCGGTGCTGCGCGGCACGGCGCACAGCGGTCGCTGGGCCGGGCACAAGGTTCTGCAGGTACGCCACCGCGGCGCGGGCGGCGAACCGGGCATGTCCCGACTGTTCGACCTGCACGCCGCCTCCTGCGCCGGGGACACGCTGATCACGATCGGGCTCGCCGGGACCATCTTCTTCAGCGCGCCGCTCGGCGAGGCCCGCAGCAGCGTGGCGCTCTACCTGTTGGTGACGATGGTCCCGTTCGCGCTGCTGGCCCCGGTGGTCGGCCCGGTGCTCGACCACTTCCGGCACGGCCGGCGGTACGCGCTGGCCACCACCATGCTCGGCCGGGCCTTCCTGGCCTGGCTGATCGCCGACCACCTGAACGGGTTCGGGCTGTATCCGGCGGCGTTCGGGGTGCTCGCCCTGTCCCGGGCGTACGGCGTCGGCCGCTCCGCCGCCGTGCCCCGGCTGTTGCCGGCCGGCCTGGGACTGTCCCAGGCCGGGGCCCGGGCCAGCGTCTACGGCACGATCGCCGGAGCGCTGGTCGCGCCGCTGGGACTTGCGGCGTTCTGGTTCGGGCCGCAGTGGCCGCTGCGGGTCGCGTCGGTGATCTTCCTGGTCGGCATGGTCATCGCACTACGACTACCGCCTCGGGCCGACTCCGAGCCCGCCGAGCGGGTGCCGCGCGCGTTCCGGGTGTTCGGGCTCCGGCGGGGCACCGACCGGCAGCGGATTCTCACCGGTAGCCGGCTGGTCCTCGCCACCCTGGTCGGCAGCGGCACGTTGCGCTGCCTCTACGGCTTCCTGCTGCTCTTCCTCGCCTTCGCAATCAAGGCGGGCGATCTGTCCACGGTGGTGGTCGGCCAGCAACTCGGTGACGAGGGCGCGCTCGGGTTGGTCGGAGCGGCGCTGGCCGCCGGCAGCTTCGCGGCCACCGCGATCGGGAGCCGGATGCGGATCAACCGCCCGCTCGCCCTGCAGTCCAGCGGGCTGGTGATCGTGGCCGGCGTCGGTGTACTCGCCACCCTGCAGTTCTCGCTGCTGATGGTGGCGCTGTTCTGTTTCGTCACCGCGATCATCAGCGGCATCGCGAAGCTCGCGGTGGACGCCACCATCCAGGAGCGGCTGCCGGAACGGTTGCGAGCCAGCGCCTTCGCCCACTCCGAGACCATTCTGATGCTGTCGTTCGTCGCCGGCGGCGCGTTCGGGCTGATCCCGGTGGACGGCCGGGTCGGTCTCGTCGCGGCGGCCGGCTTCGGCGTACTCGCCGCCGCCCGCGCGGTGATCGTCGCCGGCCGGCAGCGCAAGGACCGGCTCAACGGCCGACCGGTCGACACGGTCGATGACACCCCAGACCCGTCCGGACCAGACAGGCCCGAACCCGGCACCGCCGGATCGGAATCGGCCGACGCCGGTACTCCCGAATCCGGCTCAACCGACGCCGGTGCGGCCGAACCGGCCACGGTGGTTCCGCCACGCGCCCGCCGATCAATCGTCCCGGCCCGGATCCGGCCACGTCCGCGACCTGCCCCGCCGACGCCGGCAGCGCCGGCACCGGTCGGCGCCGGGCAGGGCGGCACCGGCCAGGTCGGCACCGAGCCGGTCGGCGTCCCGGCCGGCGGCGCACCCGCCGGTCACCGCGACGATGGCCAAGCCGACGACGATGATCCGACACCACCCGGATTCCACATCTACCGCCCGTCGTCGACGCTGCGCCGCACGGCCGAGGACGACCGACCCGACGGGCCGAACGCCGGGCTCTGAACGGGCAGGGAGACGCTGGTCCACGGCCCAGTTGGCGGGTATCCGGGGCGGTGCCCCTGCCCGGCGGCCGGTAGGTCCAGGAAGGAGCGGTGGGTAAGGTGCGGCAGGTGCGGATTCTGATAGTGACGGCGGTCGAGGCCGAGGCGGTCGCCCTCCGACGCGGGATCGCACCGGCCGGCGACGCTGCGGACAGCGACTTTTCGGTCGAGGTCGAGGTCGAGGTGGTCGGGGTCGGCTCGGCGGCCGCCGCTGCCGGGACCGGCCGACAACTGGCCGTGGCGGCGAGCAGCGGACGCCCGTACGACGCGGTGGTCAGCGCGGGGATCGGCGGCGGGTTCCCCGACCGGATCGCCGTCGGGCAGACCGCCATTGCCACCCGCAGCGTCGCGGCCGACCTCGGCGCCGAATCGCCGGACGGGTTCCTGGCGATCGACGAGCTCGGCTTCGGCACCGCGGTCGCCGCCACCGACGACGCACTCACCGGCTGGCTGCGGGCGGCACTGCCGGACGCCGTACCCGGCGCGGTGCTGACGGTGAACACCGTGACCGGCACCGCGACGACCGCAGGAACGCTCATCGGCCGCCACCCCGACGCGGTGGCCGAGGCCATGGAGGGGTACGGGGTGGCCCGCGCCGCCGAGCTGGCCGGGCTGCCCTTCGCGGAGCTGCGCACCATCTCCAACCCGGTCGGCCCGCGCGACCGGGCCGGCTGGCGGCTTCCGCAGGCGATGGCCGCGCTGACCACGGCGGCCAGCGCGCTGACCAGCCGGCGTGCCGACTACCGTGGTTGACGTGACCCTGCGGCTGGCATTCTCCCCCTGCCCCAACGACACGTTCGTCTTCCACGCCCTGGTGCACGGGCTGGTACCGGACGCCCCGCCGGTCACCGTCCGGTACGCCGACGTGGACGTCACCAACTCCGCCGCCGAACGCGGCGAGTTCGACCTGGTCAAGGTCAGCTTCGCCGCGTTGCCCTGGCTGCTGCCCGACTACCATCTGCTGCCCTGTGGGGGTGCGTTGGGCCGAGGCTGCGGCCCACTGCTGCTGACCGGTGGCAGGGCCGGCGTCGTACCGGCTGGCCGCACGGCTGGCGGTGGTACGGCCGAGGAGGGCCGCTGGTCAGCCGGCGACCTGACCGGGGCGACCGTCGCCGTACCCGGCGAGCGGACCACCGCGTACCTGCTGTTCCGGCTCTGGTCGGCAGACCGGCCGCCGGCCCGGATCGAGGTCGTGCCGTTCCACGAGATCATGCCCGGCGTCGCCACCGGCCGGTACGACGCCGGGCTGGTGATCCACGAGGCGCGGTTCACGTACCAGCGGTACGGGCTCACCGCGCTGGTCGACCTAGGGGCATGGTGGGAGTCCGACACCGGCCTGCCGATCCCGTTGGGCGCGATCCTGGCCCGACGGGGCGTGGTCGACCCGGCGCAGGCGGCCGGCTGGGTACGCGAGTCGGTCCGACTGGCCTGGGCCGATCCGGGCGCTTCCCGCGACTACGTGCTGGCGCACGCTCAGGAAATGGAGCCGGACGTGGTGGACCGGCACATCGGGCTGTACGTCAACGACTTCACCGCCGACCTCGGTGCCGACGGGTACGCGGCGGTCGCCGCGCTGCTGGACCGGGCAGCGGCGCACGGGCTCACCCCACCGATGGCAGGGTTGCTCGCGCCGCCGCCCGGCGACCAGCTACGGCAGCGGTAGACCGCCGACCGCTGCAGTCCGTGGACCGCGACTGCGGGGTCAGACCTCCAGTTCGCGGGCGACCGCGTGCACCAGCTGGGCCACGGTCTGCGCCGTCTTGCGGTCCGGGAACCGGCCCCGCCGCAGGTCCGGCTGGACCTTGGCCTCCAGCACCTTGATCATGTCTTCGACCAGTCCGTGCAGCTCCTCCGGCGGTCGCCGACGCAGCTCGGCGACCGACGGCGGGGCCTCCAACAGCTGTACGCCGAGCGCCTGCGCGCCGCGCCGGCTGTCCACCACCCCGAACTCCACCCGTTGCCCGGACTTGAGGTCGGTGACGCCAGCCGGCAACGCACCCTTGGGCAGGAACACGTCGCCACCCTCGTCACTGGTGACGAATCCGTACCCCTTCCCCGCGTCGTACCATTTCACTCGACCCGTCGGCACCACTGACCTCGACTTCACTCGCAGGATTGACCTCACCAGGCTAGCCGGAGCAGAGCGTCGGCCGCCGCCGGGAATCCGGTCAGGTCGTCGATCACCGCAGCCGCTCCGGTGGACTGCAGCTCAGCCGCCGAACAGGGGCCGGAGGCCACCCCGAGACCCGGTATCCCGGCGGTCCGCGCGGCCACCATGTCCGCCGTGTGGTCACCCACATAGAGCTGTACGGCGTACTCGTGCAGGGCGGCCGCCTTGCCTTCGGCGAACAGGTCGCCGGCGACCTCGTCCACCGGCAGGCTCAGGTGGTCCAGGTGCAGACGAGCCAGCCGGCCGAGCTTCGAGGTGACCACCACCACCCGGCCACCCCACTTCCGGACCAGTTCAAGCGCGGCGACCGCCCCGGGCATCGGCAGCGTCGGATCTACCGCGTAGTGGGGGTAGAGCGACCGGAACTGCTCGACTGCGGCATCGACCTGATCAGCCGGGAACCACTGGCTGATCTCGTGGCGCAGCGGCGGGCCGAGCCGGGACACCGCGACCTCGGCGTCCACCTGCACCCCGGTGAGCTCGGTCAACGCCCGGTAGGTGGCGGCGACCCCCGGCCGCGAGTCGATCAATGTCATGTCCAGGTCGAATCCGACCACCGGCGACATGCGCACGTCCTTCCTCGTCACGCCCGCCACGACGGGTGGGTCCGGCCGGCGGGTGGCCGGCCGGGTGGCGGCCGGAGGGTGAGCCTATGTGGGCGACTCACGCGCCGGAGCATCTGCTCCGTACGGCCGAGGCCACCTGGGGCGTCCGGCGGGCTAGCGTGGAACAACCATGGCCAACACACTCGCCGACCACCTGCGTTCCCGCTCCGACGCGGAGCTGGGTGACCTGCTGCGCCTGCGTCCGGATCTGGTGGTGCCGGCGCCGACCGACATCGCCACGCTGGCCGCCCGGGCACAGTCGCGGGTCTCCTCTGCCCGCGCGCTCGACGACCTCGACGAGTTCACCCTGCGGATCCTGGACGCCGCGCGACTGTGCCGGGAGCTACCGGCCAGCGCCGGTTCGGCCGCCGCAGCCGACCCGGCCGGTTCCGCCGCTACGGTCCACCCGGCCGGTTCGGCCGACAGCGCTGACGCCGCCGTCGAGCTGGACGCGGTGCTGGCGATGGCCACCGCGCCGGGCAGCGGGGCGACCGCGGCTCAGGTCCGCGCGGCGGTGGACCGGCTGCTGGCCCGCTGCCTGCTGTACGGGTCGGCTGGGCGGTTCCGGGTGGCCGGCGGGGTGGACGAGGCGAGTTCGCCGTACCCAGCCGGGCTGGGCCGGCCCGCCGCCGACCTGGACGACCGGGTGGCTCGACGGTGCGCCGATCCGGCCGCGTTGCGCCGGACGCTGCTCAGCGCCCCGCCGTCGGCCCGGGCGGTACTCGACCGGCTCGCCGTCGGCCCGCCACTCGGCACGGTGAGTACCGCCGCCGCCGTCCCGGCCACCGGCGCTCAGGCCCGCGAAGCCCCGGCCGCCGCCGCCACCGCCGCCCTCGGTCCGGGCGACGGGGTGAGTCCGGTGCGCTGGCTGGTCGAGGCCGGCCTGCTGGCGGTGGTCACCGATGCGCCGGCGACGGCCGGCAGCCAGGCCGTGGAGTTGCCCCGCGAGGTCGGGCTGTTGCTGCGGCGGGACACCGGGCCGCTCGGCGCGCTGCGCCCCGACCCGCCTGCGGCGGGTTCCGCCGAACGCGATCCGAAGGCGGTGGACTCGACCGGTGCCGGGCAGGCGATGGAGCTGGTCCGGCAGGCCGGCGCGCTGCTGGAGGCGTTGGCCGCCGAGCCGGCGCCGCTGCTGCGTACCGGCGGGATCGGGGTGCGGGAGCTGCGCCGGCTGGCCCGCGCCGGTGGGGTCAGCGAGTCGCTGGCCGGGCTGCTGATCGAGATCGGGTACGCCGCCGGGCTGCTCGGTGCCGCCGAACTGCCCGCCACGGCGAGTCGCACCGCTGTCGACCAGCAGATCCTGCCGACCGGCAACTACGACCAGTGGATGAACGAACCGGTGGCCCGGCGGTGGGAGCGGCTGGCCGGGGCGTGGCTGGCGATGACCCGGCGGGCCGGGTTGATCGGCCGCCGGGACGACCGGGACCGGCCGATCACCGCGTTGTCGACCGACGTGGAGCGGGCCGGCGCGCCGACGGTGCGCCGTACCGTGCTGGGGGTGCTGGCCGCGTTGCCGCCGGGGGCCGCGCCGACCGCCGACGAGGTGCTCGCGCTGCTCGCATGGCAGGCGCCACGGCGCAGCCGGGGCCGCGACGACCTGCACCGCGAGGTCCTCGACGAGGCGGCTCAGCTGGGCGTCACCGGGCTGGGCGTGTTGACCGGGTACGGCCGCTCGCTGCTCGCCGGGGAGGGCCGGGACGGTCGGGACACCGCAGCCGACGACGATCCGCTCGGCGTACGGGCCACCGAACGCGAGCACCGAGGTGCGGCGTCGACGGTGGAACGCGCGCTGGACGACCTGCTGCCGTCCCCGGTGGACCACGTCCTGGTGCAGGCCGATCTGACCGTGGTGGTGCCCGGTCCACCGGAGCCGGCCCTGGCTGCCGAGTTGGAGCTGGTCGCCGAGCCGGAGTCGATCGGGGCGGCCAGCGTGCACCGGGTCACGCCGGCGAGTGTGCGTCGGGCGTTGGACGCCGGCTACCAGGCGGCCGAACTGCATGAGTTGTTCGCCCGGCGGTCCCGCACCCCGGTGCCGCAGGGCCTCACCTACCTGATCGACGACTCAGCCCGTACCCATGGCGGGTTGCGCGCCGGATCGGCCGGCGGCTATCTGCGCAGCGACGACGAGGCGTTGCTGGCCACGGTGCTGGCCGACCGCCGGCTGGCCGCGCTGTCGCTGCGTCGGCTGGCGCCGACGGTGCTGGTCTGTGTGGTGCCCGCCGGCCGGATGCTGGAGGCGCTGCGGCAGGCCGGCTACGCCCCGGTGCCGGAGGACGGCACCGGTGCCGCACTGCGTACTGGCCGGCCACGGGCCCGGCGGGCACCGGCGCGGCACCCGGTGACGTTGCGGTCAATCGATCCGCTGGCCGCGCCGAAGCTGACCGCACCCTGGATCAGCGGTCTGGTCGAGCAGCTTCGCCGGGGGGAGGCGGCGGCCCGGGCGGTACGGCGCACGCCCGGGACGATCCGGGCGGCGACCGGGCAGGCGGTCGACGGGTTGGCCGCGGTGCAGGCGCACTCGCAGGCGCTGGCCGTGCTGCAGCAGGCGGTACGGGACAAGGCGCTGGTCTGGGTGGGCTACGTGGACGCACACGGCGCCGCCGCTTCCCGGCTGGTCCGTCCGGTGTCGATCGGCGCGGGTTACCTGCGGGCCGAGGACGAGCGGACCGAGACGCTGCACACCTTCGCGCTGCAGCGGGTGACCGCAGCGGTGGTGCACGACTGACCGCGCGTCGGCCCGTCACGTCGGGTCGGTCCTGACCGCACAGCAGTCGGCTCCCGGTCGGTACGCCCGGAGCCGTCAGCCCGTGGGCCGGCCGTCGTGCCGGTGCCGGCGAGCCGCCTCAATCACCGACACCGTGAGCAGCAGCGCGGATCCGGTGCCGAGTGCCTCACCCACCGAGTCGACGAAGCCCTGACGCAACACCAGCCAGCCGAACAGGAACCAGCCGACGAGCAGGGTCGACGCGAACGCGTACCAGAACAACGTGGCCCGCGAGACCGACACCGGGTAGCCCCGGTCGGTCGACCCTGGTCGATCCGCACTGTCGTTGACCGCCATGACCGCCTCCCGGCCCGATCGCTGCCCTTCACTGTCTCCAGACTGGCAGGTCGGGGCCGGATCGGACAGCAACCGGCACCGGCCGACGTGTCCGGTGCCTGCAGACGTGCTTGGCACCGGCCGGCACCGTCGGGGTCGGGGTGCCGGTGCGGGAGGGGACCCGCACCGGCACCCGCTGCCCTCAATGGGTGAGTACGACGGTGGAGATGCTGCGTGCGCCCACGTTGACGGTGACCTGCTGGCCGTTCACCCCGACGGACTGGCTGGCCGCGTTGGAGTACCGCGAGGTGAGGTAGTGTTCGGCCCGCGTCACGTTCTGCGGGGCCTGAACCACCGCGCCGCTCACCGCGCTGTTCGACCGGTTGAGGATGACCAGGGTGGTCTTACCGTCCCCGGTGTAGGCGGTCACCTCCAGCGGTGACGCCTTGGAGCTCTTCGTCAGGGCGACCCGCTGGTAGCCGGGGCGCACGTACTTGGCGTACTGCGAAAACGCGTACCCGCGCTTGAGCGGCGCTCCCGCCGTGGTGCCGTAGGTCGCATCACCGTCACCGATAAAGGAGTAGAACCGCTTGCCGTACCACCAGATGTAGGCGGCCCAGTTGGCCTCCATGATCCGGTGAACGGTACGCATGATGTCGTCGAGCGTCTCGTCCCAGACGGCCAGGTTACTCGGGTCGCCCCAGATGTTGGAGCCGCTGCCGTCGGCCTCGTGATGGTTCCACTCGGTCATCCACACCGGCTTACCGTGTTGGTTGGCCAGGTTGTACGGCTTCAGTCGACCCTGGGACTCTAGGCCGTACAGGTGCCCGCCGATGTAGCCGATGTTGTTGCGCGCGCCTGCGTCGTTGAGGGTCGGATCGGTGTAGCTGTAGTTCATGTTGACCGCCTCGGCGACCATCAGCTCGGTGTTCTGCACCCGCCACCCGTGGTCGCGGACGAAGTTGCGCAGCTCGGTCCCGTTCCAGTCCATCGAATCGTAGCTGGGGTGCCAGTCCGGCTCGTTCTGCACGGAGGTGACGTCGACCGTCACCCCCTGGTTGCGCATGTACTGGACATAGCTGTTCAGATGGTTGGCGTAGTCGTCGTAGTAGTCGGTGCGCAGCTTGCCGCCGTTGATCCGGCTGTTGTTGGTCTTCCACGCCGCTGGCGCCGTCCAGGGCGAGGCGAGGATTTTCACGTCGGAGCCGTACGACTTCGCCGTGCGCAGGGCGTTGACCTGGTTCGACCATTCGCCGGACTCAGGTGAGATGCCGGTCCGGATGATCGACAGTCCCATCTGATCGGGGCCCAGTCCGACCAGGGTCTGGGTCTCGGCCGTCGACCACGTGCTGCTGCCCCAGATCCAGGTGGCGGCCCCGAAACCGTCGACGGTCTGGTATCTGGTGGAGCTGTTCACCGTGATGTCAGCCGGCCCGGTCGGCGGCCGCGTGGTCGGCGGTGCGGTGGTCGGCGGCGCGGTGGTCGGCGGCGGCGCGGTGGTGGGAGGTGCGGAGGTGGGCACCGTACCGCCGGTGCAGGCCACTCCGTTCAGCGCGAAGCTGGTGGGAGCGGGGTTGCTGCCGTTCCACGACCCGTTGAAGCCGAACGAGGTCGTACCGTTTGTCGGGATGGTGCCGTTGTAGCTGACATTTCTGGCGGTCACCGCCGCACCGCTCTGGGTCAACGTCGTGTTCCATGCCTGCGTAACCGTCTGGCCTGCACCGAATGACCAGGTGAGGCTCCAGCTAGCGAGTGGGTCACCGAGGTTGGTGATGGTCACGCTGGCACCGAACCCACCCGGCCACTGCGACGACACCGCGTAGTTGACCGAGCATCCGGCGGCCGCGGCGGCCGGGGTCGCGGCGGCCACCGCGGCCGAGGCGAGCAGCACAGCCCCGACGGACCCAACGGCCGCGTTGATTCTCCACTTTCTCATTACTTCCCCTGATCTACTGGGTGACCATCCGCAGTGGGCTGGCCGGGATCCCTGCCGAGATGTGCTGGTTCAGCTGGGCCGGTGCGGCAGGACGGTCCTCACCGGCACAGCGGTCTCAACTGACCGCGCACGTACGCTTCTGCCCGGTCATCGTTTCCTTCCTCTCCTGCATTCGTGACCAGAGCTGACGGTTTACGGGTACCGGCGCAGATGGCGCCGGACAACTCGCGAGCAAGCTGTCAGCGGGTGGCCAGTAGGGACGGAGAGACACTCGGCACCGTCGTGCGGCGTGACCCGGAACGCTAGACCGAGGTGGACGAGACCGGCCCGCAGCGCTCGACGCCCGAGGCCCGGCTCGGACGGCACAGATGTTGCCGACGGCCATCCCCGGCCGACTCCCGACAAGGCCGGTGGATGCAGGTGAGGCATGCCCTCAGCCCCACAGCATGGAGCATAGGTGCTGGGCCTGACACGCTCAAGACATAGAGGAGTACTGATTGAAGGTTTGCTCGAATCGTTTCGACGACACCTGCTGCAATCGGCAAGGATCCGACCGCAGAGCAGCGGAGGTGGCGATACTCGCGGGGTACGCAATGATCGTCACTCCGACAGTGGCGTCGGTCACCGGAGCCGCCCAACGTCGGACGATCACGTGCAAGACTGGTGGGTCGGCCAGAAGGGGGATACCGACAGTGAACAACGGACCACTTATCGTCCAGTCAGACAAGACCTTGCTGCTTGAGATCGACCACCCGGACGCCACCGCGTGCCGGATGGCGATCGCCCCGTTCGCCGAGCTGGAGCGCTCGCCCGAGCACGTTCACACGTACCGGCTCACCCCGCTCGGTTTGTGGAACGCCCGCGCCGCCGGGCACGACGCCGAGAGCGTCGTCGACGCGCTGCTGAAGTACTCCCGCTACCCGGTGCCGCACGCGCTGCTGGTCGACGTCGCCGACACCATGGACCGGTACGGCCGGCTGCAGCTGGCCAACGACCCCGCGTACGGGCTGGTGCTGCGGACCACCGACCGGGCCGTACTGACCGAGGTGACCAAGAGCAAGAAGCTCGCCGGCATGTTCGGCGACAAGATCGACGACGACACGGTGGCGGTGCACCCGTCCGAGCGGGGCCGGCTCAAGCAGGGCCTGCTCAAGCTCGGCTGGCCGGCCGAGGACCTGGCCGGCTACGTCGACGGCGAGGCGCACCTGATCGAGCTGGACACCGCCGGCGCCGACGGGCGTCCCGGCTGGTCGCTGCGCTCCTACCAGCAGGAGGCGGTCGAGCAGTTCTGGGCCGGCGGCTCCGGAGTGGTGGTTCTGCCCTGCGGCGCCGGCAAGACGCTGGTCGGCGCGGCCGCGATGGCCGAGGCCAAGGCGACCACCCTGATCCTGGTCACCAACACGGTCGCCGGCCGGCAGTGGAAGCGGGAGCTGGTCGCCCGCACCTCGCTGACCGCCGACGAGATCGGCGAGTACTCCGGCGAGCGCAAGGAGATCCGCCCGGTCACCATCGCCACGTACCAGGTGCTGACCTCGCGCCGTAAGGGCGCCTTCACCCACCTCGACCTGTTCAACGCCCGCGACTGGGGCCTGGTGATCTACGACGAGGTGCATCTGCTGCCGGCGCCGATCTTCCGGTTCACCGCCGATCTGCAGGCCCGCCGCCGGCTCGGCCTGACCGCCACCCTGGTCCGCGAGGACGGCCGGGAAGGCGACGTCTTCTCACTGATCGGGCCGAAACGCTACGACGCGCCGTGGAAGGACATCGAGGCGCAGGGCTGGATCGCCCCGGCCGAATGCGTCGAGGTCCGGGTCACCCTCACCGACGCGGAACGGATGGGGTACGCGGTCACCGAGACCGAGGAGCGGTACCGGGCGGCGGCCACCGCGCGTACCAAGCTGCCGGTGGTCAAGGCGCTGGTCGACCGGCACCACGGTGACCAGGTGCTGGTCATCGGGGCGTACATCGACCAGCTGCACCAGCTCGGCGAGTTCCTGGGCGCGCCGATCGTGCAGGGCTCCACCACCAACAAGGAGCGGGAACGGCTGTTCGACGCGTTCCGCAACGGTGAGATTCCCACGCTGATCATCTCCAAGGTCGGGAACTTCTCCATCGACCTGCCGGAGGCGGCGGTGGCGATCCAGGTGTCCGGCACGTTCGGCTCCCGGCAGGAGGAGGCACAACGGCTCGGCCGGGTGCTGCGACCCAAGGCCGACGGCCGGCAGGCGCACTTCTACACCGTGGTCTCCCGGGACACCATCGACACCGAGTACGCCGCGCACCGGCAGCGGTTCCTCGCCGAGCAGGGGTACGCGTACACGATCGTCGACGCCGACGACGTCCTCGGCCCGGCCCTACCCTGACCCTTGTCGGCGGTCCGGGACCGGCGGCCCGACGGTCAGCAGGTCGGCGAGCAGGTCGCCGTACTCGGCGAGCCGGTCCAGCACCTCGGCGGCGGTGAACTGGCGGACGACGCCCGGCTCGCCGGCCGCCGCGGCCTCCACCTCCGGCCAGGTCAGCGGCGCGGAGGCGGCCGGCACCGGGCCGGCCCGCAGCGAGTACGGCGCCACCGTCGTCTTCGCCGCGTGGTTCTGGCTCCAGTCGATGAAGACCCGGCCGGGGCGCAGCCGCTTGGCCATCTTCGACGTGATCGTCTTCGGTGCGCGGCGTTCCAGCTCCTCGGCGACCCGCTTCACGTAGCCGGAGACGACGTCGGCCGGCTGCCCGGCCGACACCGGCGCGCCGAGCTGCATGCCCTTGCGGCCGGAGGTCTTCGGGAAGCAGGCGATGCCGTCGTCGGCGAACCGGTCGCGGATCAGCACCGCGACCGCGCAGCACTCCTCGATCCCGGCCGGCGCCCCCGGGTCGAGGTCGACGACCAGCAGGTCCGGGTCTGCGCCGACCCGCCACTGCGGGGTGTGCAGCTCCAACGCGGCCAGATTGGCCAGCCAGACCAGGGTGGGCAGGTCGTCGGCGACCACGAAGTCGAGCTCGTCGCGGCCCCGTGACGACCCGGGCGTCGGCAGCCGCTCGGTACGCACCCAGTCCGGGGTGCTGGCCGGGGCGTTCTTCTCGAAGAAGAACTGGCCGTCGACGCCGTTCGGGTAGCGGATCCGGGTGAGCGCCCGGTCGGCGAGGTGCGGCAGCAGCGCACCGGAGACCCGGGTGTAGTAGTCGATCACCTCGCCCTTGGTGAACCCGGCCGCCGGGTACAGCACCTTGTCCAGGTTGGACAGCTCCAGCGACCGGCCGGTGACGTCCACCCGGATCCGGCGCTCGCCCGCGCCGAGACCGCGGTCAGCCCGCATCGGCGTCCTCCTCGGTGACGTCGGTGGCCGGCACGTCCGGGCGGATCCGCAGGAACCGGGGGAACCGCAGCCGCCCGTCCGGGGTCTGCTGGCCGTACCGTACTTCGATCACCACCTCTGGGCGTACCCAGATCGCACCGCGGGCGTCCTCCCGGGGCAGCGCAGCGTCGAACGGCGACATGTCGGTGCGCAGCGGCTCCAACGCGGCCAGCAGGGCCCGCTCGGCAGCCGAGCCGATCCCGCCGCCGACCCGGCCGGTGAGCCGCAGTGCGCCGGTCGCCACGCCGGCCGCGTCCCGCACCGGTACGCCGACCAGCAGCCCACCGATCCGGCGGGCCCCGGGACGCCAGCCACCGACGACGAAGTCCCGGGTCAGCTCGATCTTGACCTTGACCCAGTCGGGGCTGCGGGCACCCGGCCGGTAGATCGCGTCGCGCCGCTTGGCGACCACCCCCTCCAGCCCGTGCTCGGCGGCGGCGGCCCGGGTCGCCGGCCCGTCGGTGAAGCTGGGCGGCACCGCCCACGCCGGCCCGGCCAGCCCGAGCGCTTCGAGGGCGTGCCGCCGGTCGTGGTACGGCCAGCCGGTCAGGTCGGCACCGCGCAGCCGCAGCAGGTCGAAGATCATGTACGTGGCCGGCGCACCGGCGGCCAGTCGGGCCGCCCGCCCCGGGTCCCGTACGTGCATCCGTTCGGCGAGCAGGGTGAACGACGGCCGGCCGGCGGCGTCGAGCAGCACCATCTCCCCGTCGAGCAGGGCGTCGTCCAGGGCGCGGGGCAGCCCGGACAGCTCCGGGTAGGCGATGGTGATCTCAGCACCGGACCGGGCGTACAGCCGCTGCCCCCCGCCGGATATATCGGCCAGAGCGCGCACGCCGTCCCATTTGAACTCGTACCACCAGCCGGGGCCTGTGGGCAGCTCCCCGGTCGTCGCGAGCATCGGCCGCAGCGGTCCACCCGGCACCCTGCCACTGTAAAACCAGCAACGAAGTGGTCGCGCTCAGTTCTGTCGGATGCGATCCTGGATCAACACCGGGCCGACCTGGCGATCTTGACCTTGGGGAAGGGCGAGACAGGTCGGCGGCCGCCGGTGGTGGCGAAGGGGATCAGCCATGCGCGCGATCTGGAAAGGCGCGGTGTCGTTCGGCCTCGTGTCGATCGGGGTACGCCTGTACTCCGCCACCGAGGAGAAGGACATCCGGTTCCACCAGGTGCACCGGGAGGACGGCGGGCGCATCCGGTACAAGCGGGTCTGCTCGGTCGACGGCGAGGAGGTCAGCTACGACGACATCGCCAAGGGCTACGACCTCGGCGGCGGCGAGATGGTGATCCTCACCGACGAGGACTTCGCCGACCTGCCGTTGAGCACCTCCCGGGCGATCGACGTACTGGAGTTCGTGCCGGCCGACCAGGTCGACCCGATGCTCTACAACAAGGCCTACTACCTGGAGCCGGAAGGCACCGCGACCAAGCCGTACGTGCTGCTGCGCGACGCGCTGGCCGACTCTGACCGGGTGGCGATCGTCAAGGTCGCGATCCGGCAACGCGAGCAGCTCGCCACCCTGCGGGTACGCGACAACGTGCTGGTGCTCAACACGATGCTCTGGCCGGACGAGATCCGCCAGGCGTCGTTCGGCTTCCTCGACGACGACATCCAGGTCCGCCCGCCGGAGCTGGCGATGGCCGCCTCGCTGATCGACTCGATGGCCGGCGAGTTCGCTCCGGACGAGTACACCGACGACTACCGGGCGGCACTGCAGGAGGTCATCGACGCCAAGGTGGAGGGCCGGGAGATCGTCGCCCCGGAGGAGGAAGAGGAGGCACCGGCCGCCGCGGTCGACCTGATGGCCGCACTGCGCGCCTCGGTCGAGCGGGCCCGGGTGGCGCGCGGGGAAGCCGCTGGCGAAGCTTCGGACGAGGCTGCTGGCAAGGACCGGGAGCCCGCCGAGCCGACCCCGATCACCTCGGCCAAGTCGGCCAAGGCCGCCGCCGCTCCTGCGGCGAAGAAGGCGGCCCCGGCCAGGAAGACGGCCCCGGCGAAGAAGGCGGCGGCCGCCGAGCAGAAGAAGACCACCGCCAAGAAGGCCCAGCCGGAGAAGAAGACCGACGCCCGCAAGGCCGCAGCAAAGAGCACCGGTCAGAAAACCGGCGGTACGCAGAAGTCAGGTGCCCGCAAGACCGCCACGAAGAAGACCGCTGACCGCAAATCCGCCTGAACCGCCCAACTCCGGGACCTCCCCGGGGCAGACACGAGTTTCAGCTTGATGCACCTGTGGCATCAAGCGTCAGCGGCTCGGGGCGACCCAGAATCGGCAGCCGACCTGGTCCAGATGCGCGGCCACCACCTGCCCGGCGTGCGCGGCGGCCAGCTCGGTGAGCTGCCCGACGATGTCCGGCACGGCCGGCGGCGCCAACTGCTGCGGCACCGGGATCGGCCGCGCCGGGTCGGCCGGCAGCGACTCGACCACCGCCAGCTCCAGGTAGCGCAGGCAGCAGCCGATCGCCTGCGGCACGCTACGGCTCAACGGCTCGTCCACCGGCTCCAGCTCATCCACCGGCGCCTTCCCACCGGCCGGGTTCGTCCCGCCGGCCGCAGTGCTGGTCACCGGCAAGGCCTCGACGCCCCAGAGCAGGTCGTGCACCACCATCGGATCGTCAACGTACGGCCGCATGTCCCGGGCGGTCACCCGCAGCGCCAGACCGAGCCCGACCACCAGCGCGGCGAACACGTCGAACGCCGGCAGTTCGGCCCAGTCGGTGGCGTGCACCAGCAGGCGGGCACCGGGTCGACCGGCGGCGGCAGCCCGCAGGTACCGCCGGATCGGGTCCGGCCCGTCGCCGAGCACCGGCACCACCCCGTCGCGCAGCTCCTGCGGGACCACCCGCTCGCCGGTCAGGTCGAGCAGGTCCACCGGCCGTACGCCGAACACCCCGGCCAGCCGGCCCAGCCGGAACCGTTCCGGCAGCCGCACCACCGGCAGCCCACCCGATGCGATGACGGACGCACCGGCCGCTGGACCGGTGGTGCGGCTCGGCCGCCATTCGACGTGCGTCGCCCGGTCCCGAAGATTGGTGACGGTGACGACGGCAGCGTCGAACTGCCGGCCGTGGCCACCGCACCGCCGGCAGGTCAGCACCGGGTGCCGCCAGCCGGTGGCGTGACAGTCCGGGCACGGCACACTCGGGATCGGCTCGCCGAACCACGGCGGCAGCGGCGGCTGCCAGGTCCGGCGCAGCACCGGGGCCAGTTCGGGGATCGCCGGCCGAGGGCCCGGGATCCGGCACAGCGACGTGTGCCGCCAGCGGCGGTCCCGCCAGATGGCCTGCGCCCCGGCGGTCCACTCCCCCGCGCCGGCCGGGACCGGCGGCGGCGTACCGCAGTCCTGGACGATCCGGCGCTCCAGCCGATCGACGTCGATCCCGTCGGGCGGCGCCGCCGACCGCAGCGCCGGCAGCAGGAAGTGCGCCGGTGCGGTCAACGACCGTTCGGCCAGCCCGGCCAACGCGTCCGCCACGGCGGTACCGTCGACGGCGGCGGGCAGGCTCGCGGCGTACCCGCGCTGGTCACGGGGCACGGCCGCGCCGGGCGTCTCGAACCTGATGTCCCAGTTGAGATCGGCCGCGAACACCCCCCACCGGGCCTCGAGGACCAGGTCGAGGCAGAGCAGGTCGGCCAGCGCGCACAGCCGGCCCAACGATTCGTCGACGCTGACCGGCGGCTCAGCCAACGTACGCCCGAAGTGGATCGACCAGGCCGGGTGGCCGGGACCGGTGTGCGCCGCCGCGAGCCCGGCGGCCCGCTCGGCGTCCGGCAGGTCCGGCCGCCAGGTCGACGGCAGGGTCAGCACCGCATTGGCTCCCAGGGCAGCGGTGTGGTCCAGATAGCGCAGGTCACGCAGCGTCGACCGGTCGACCTTGACCTGCGCCGCCAGCTCATCACGCACCGGCCACAGTGGTATCTCCCAGCCGCCGTGCGGCGCCGGCTCCGGCTCGATGTCGCCGGGCATCACGCTGGTGGAGGCGACCGCGCCGGTGTCCAGGTTCGCGACGGTCAGCACCAGTTGGGTACGCGGCCCGGCGGTCATGCGTACATCCGGGTCTGGGAGGACTGCCATTCGCGCAGCGCCAGCTTGATCCGCAGGTTCTCGTCGTCGGTGCGCCGCAGGTCGTCGCGCAGGGCGGTCAGGTCCTCCGCGACGTAGTGCAGGAAGGCGTACACCTCGGCGGGGTCGAGGCCGCGCCGCACTTCGCGGAACCGGCGGTCGCGGACCTGGCCGGGGTGGATCCGGGGCCGCAGCGGCGGCCGGCGGAACACTCCGGCGTTGCGGGGCCGCCGGTGCTGCGATGGCTCGACCAACGGGTGCATTCGCCGGCCTGGTCGGTTGAAGATCCGGTGGAGAAGGTTGCGCATCGTCGGGGTTCCCCTTCGGTCAGGAGTACGCCGGCAGCTGGTGCCGCCGACGCGATGCCGCGCTGGTGCTGTGCCTGATCTGCTCCCGGTGCTGGTGCTGCGTATCTGTGTGCTTGGACGGGGCGACCCGCCGGCCGGGAAGGCCGAAGCGGGAGGACTCGCAGCCGACGGGTCGCCCCAGCTCCGGCGGTCGCAGCCTCGTTCGGCGAGTACGACCCCGGAGCGGCTCATTCTGGATCTCCGCTGCTCACGGGTTTACGGGTTTCGCGGGGATTTGCTCGGGTAGGGCGGTCGGGACGGGCAGGCCGCGCGCCACCACCCCGCCCCGACCAGGGCACGAGCACCCCGTCGTTGCCACGCGAGGAGCGCCCGCAGAGAGCAACTTATATGAGGAAGCCAAGTAACTCAAGTTCCATTGCTCGCACACTTTCCTTGTGATCAAATTGGAGTCGCCACGCGAGGAGCCCTCGACAAGCAGGAGCGTCATGCCTGCCAAGCCTGACTACCTGCGGATCGCCGACGAGATCATGGCGGACATCCGCGCAGGTAAGTACGCACCCGGCGACAAGCTGCCGTCGATCGCCGAGTTCTGCAGGATCTACACGGTCAGCCCGTCCACCATGCAACTGGTGCACATACGGCTCGAAGCCCTTGAGGTGATCCGCCGCCACCAGGGCAAGGGCATCTTCGTCACCGATCCGGCGACGTGGATGCGCAAGCCGTAAATTCTCGACCGGTCACCGTGACCTGCCGCCTGCGTCTCGTCAGGCATCCGCGGACCGATGATCCACTGCGCTTCATCGACTCGACACGCCGACGGCCCGCCAGAAGGCGCGCATCCGATCACCGCGCCTTAGAGCACGAAGCCCGGCCATCAACCCGTCCCGGGTAGCCGGCACATACACACACCCCCTCCTTGACTAGTCGACCGTCCGCGTCTGCCGGCCACCCGGCGATGCAATACCACCTGCTCAGCCGCCGCCCGATCCGTTTTGCCGAACCAACCGGAGACGACCACGGCTCGACCTACCTTAGTAACTAGGCCAGGTTTACCCCTGACTTGTTGAAGCTTGCCGAGCTATTGCAGTAACTAAAGTAAGTCCGGCATGATCGGAGGTGCCGAACCAACTGGAGACACCTCACATGCCTACAGCCCAACCACCGTTCCGGCGCATGGCCGCCGACATCACCGAGATGATCAAGTCCGGTGCACTCGCGCCCGGAGACAAACTCCCATCCACTGCCGAGCTCGCCGACAAGTACGGCGTCAGCAAGGGCACGGCCTACCGAGCGCTGTCGCTGCTCCACGAACGTGACCTGATCATCGGCCAGCCAGGCCGCGGCACCTACGTTGCCGACCACTCGACCGGCTAGCCCGACGCCAACCCCGGCCAGGGCGAACCGCCCTGGTCAGACTCGCCCACCCGACTCCACTCTCGCCCTCAGTGACCACCAACGCCGACACGGACGGCCAAACACCGCACCCTCGGTCTCGAGTTGAAGCTGACGCACGTTATCCCGCCGGGTTGACGTACATCAGCTTCAACTCGCGGCGAGCGGAGTGGACAACGACCGACCGACCGTCACCGTCGGCGAAGAGCGTCCCGGCAACGCGGCACACATACGACGCAGTCCAGACATCTCACCAAGCAGCCGACCAAGCACCGCCACTGATCCACTGTGTCTACCAGTAGACCGTCCCCGTAGCGGACAGACGGTAGCCTCCACATCACCGGAAGGCGCAACACGTCGCGGATTGCGTCACCCTCGTCTGGACGGATGCCTACATGTCGGTCAACGATGTCAAGGTGCGTATCGGGCTGGCCATCGAAGCCGCCGAGGAGGCCAAGAAGCTCATCGAGCAGCTTGCGGAAGTCGCGGCGGAAGCGGGTGACCTGGCGCTGCGCACCGTACACGACAGCCAGCACGACTGCGTCAACGAAGGCCGGGAGCACTTCAAGGCAGCGATCAGGGAGGTTGAGCTGACCATCCGTCGGATCGATGCGTGTGTCGAGCATGCCCGGGTGTACCGGAGGGAACTCGGGTGACCCTGGCTGACGTGGTCGCACAGCTCCGTACCGCCGTCGAGCGACTGGACCAAGCCGCCGCAGGAGCTACTCGCGCCCAAGCGGACCTGGCCCAGGCGCACCGGCACCTCGACGAAGCCGGCACCGGGTCCGACCACAGTGAGATCCGGGGTGCCGTCGACGATGCCGCGATGGCGGCGGCCAAGGCCGGCCGACTCGGCAACCTGCTCGCCAAGTCGGCAGAGGCGTTCTCCAGGTACGGCAACCACATCATGCCCGGCTCGATGCCCGTCGGCCGAGCCAACCCGGATACCAGCCTGCCCTCCGGCGAGGAGATCGTCGCCAGCACCGCACGCCCGAAGAGCTGGCACCGACGAATCGCCAAGAAGAGTGTTGAGAATGCCGAGACCGCCGGCGACGTGACCGGAAAGATAACGGATGCGATAACCCAGCTTGGACCGAAGGGAACCACATCCACGGTACAACATCCCTCGACGCCCGGGCCCTCCAACCAAAGCCCCGGTTACGCTGAATCCGCCGAGTCCGCCGCAATTGTACTCGCGGCAACGCTTGCCCTTATCCTGAAGAAGCTCGACGATAGGAAGTCTCGGAGGCGGAACATTGACGACTGACCGCGAGCCGTACCTGGAACTCCTCCGGGAGCTTACCCACGGCGACCCAGCTGCCTATCGGGAGCGCTGCCGGCAGCTTGACGAAGCAGGGTGGCAGGAGCTCGGGCTTGTGCTCGGAGCAGCGTTTTTCCTCGCTGCACGCGAGCGACTCGGGGACCGGACAACCAGGGGCGAGGTTATTCGCCTGGTCGCCGAGGTTCGCAGCAAGTTCGCGGAGACCACGCTGAATCTTGATCCGGAGCTGGCCGAGAAAATGCTGATCTCGGCTCTGACCGGCGAAACCGGCGACGTTGAGGACGCTGAGCAGGGCGCACTACTTGAAACCGAACTCGTCGTGCTGTGGCATCTACTCTCGGACGCACCAGCAGACAAGTTGGACCGCTTCCTCGCTGAGGTCGACCAGCTCGCGGAGGAGTGGAGTGAAGAAGATTAGTCCAGGGGCGGTTGCCCTGGTACGGGCGTTGCTCGCCCTCGACCACGACGCAGACAGGCCGTCCGCCCAGGAAGATGTTCCGCCCGAGGACCAGCTCGGGGCGGCAGCACTCTTCACCTCCTTGTTCGTCCTCGCCGTGCAACGGCAGTACCCGGAGGGTGCCAGCCGCAGCGAGATCATCCGCTTCGTCGCGGAGCTTCGCACCGCCCTTCCCGCGAGCACGTCGGTCGATGCGCGGGCGGCCGAGGGGATGATCACCTCCGTGGTGGACGCGAAGCGCCGGGAGGAGATCCCGCCGGATGTGGCGGCGGAGTCGGTGATGGAGGTCATCCAGTATCTTCTCGCCCCAGCCAAGATCGGCACAGACGAGCTGGAAGCAGTCTTTGCGCGGGCCATCGCGTACGCCGAGGAGCACGGCCTCGACGCTCAGCTGAGAGTGGAAGAGTCCTACGGGAGCCAGCCCTGATCCAACATCAGGCGCTTCCGATCACCGCGCTCGGACTACGACCGAGACCGCCGCCCTCGTCAGACCCGCACGCCGAACTCAGGCTTACCTACCCGGCTTCACTTTCACTCTCAGTGGCTACCGATGCCAGGACGGGCGGTCAACATCGGACCTTCGCGTCGAGGTGAGGCTGACGCACGTTACTCCGCGGTTTGACGTGCGTCAGCCTCACCTCGACATAAGCGGAGTGGGCACCACTCTGCACCGTTGACGGTCAGTGACGCGGAGTCCCGTCAGATAGGGAGCAGATACCGCGTAAGCCACGTTCCCGACGCTCGGGGCAGGCACCGGGCGGCCATACCCAGCGCGCCGTCACACCCGTTGTACATTGACAGTCACTGATGTAACGATGAGGGTGCCTACAGTGGCCTGGGCCGGCGGACAACTGTGGGACCGTCCGTCCTGCCGGCCCAGCTAGGTCGGCACGGGTTCCTGGGATCAAGGGAGACCAGCCCCCATGTCGTTGTCGTCCACCCCACCGACGCGTCACCGTACCGATGAAGTGCCCCGCAGCCGCCGACGGACCTCGTGGTGGCGGGCCGCGTGGTGGCGGGCCGCGGCCGGCGTCGCCGCCGCGATGCTTCTCGCCACCAGCGGTACGACGGCGGCCAGCGCCCCGGCACACGCGGCCGGCACGACCGCCGGGGCCGCCACCAGTGCCAGATGCCTGACGGTGACAATCGAGAGCAGCTACTGGAACAACGGCCCGGACAGCGGTGGCGTCTTCCGCGACATCACCATCACCAACACCTGCGCCACGGCGGTCACCGGCTGGAAACTGGTCCTGACGCTGCCGGCCGGCGAAACGGTCCAGCAGGGCTGGAACGCCAACTGGACCCTGGACGGCAAAACCCTCACTGCCGCTCCGACGACGTGGAACAACGTCATCGCCGCCGGCAGATCGGTCGAGATCGGATACGTCGGTGCCTGGACCGGCGACCGACCGCAGGATCCGGGCTGCACCATCAACGGCGACCCGTGCGACGGCAACCAACCCGGGCCGGGGCCGGCACCCGAGGTGACGCTGACCAGTCCGGTCCACAACAGCTACCTGGTGTCAGTCTGCGCCATCCGGATGACCGCCGACGCCAGCACCAAGACCGGGACGATCGAACGGGTCGAGTTCCACATCAACGACCAGCTCGTCGGCAGCGACACGACGGCCCCGTACGGCATCGACATTCCACCCGACCACCCGGCGCTGCGCGACGGCGACACCAGTGACGGCTTCCCACGGCACACCGCCTTCGCTCGGGTCGTCACCGTCTCGCCGGCGGACACCGCCGACTCGGCGACGATCACCTTCAGCCAGGCCGCGCCGCCACCGGCGCTGATGGTGATCGCCTGTCCGTCGCAGGTGGAGGTGCCGGCCGGTGGCTCAGCGACCATGACGTTCGTGACCGTCTGCGCCGCCACCCCGGCGCTGCACCTGACGGTGACCGGCGACCCCGGAGTCAGCGTCACCCCGACGGTCACCCGGCCCGGCAGCACGGAACACCCGGTCACCATCACCGCCGCACCCGGCAGCGCCGGAGCCGTAGCCCAGGTCAGGGCGACGGCCGACACCGGCTCGTGTCTGCCGGCCACAGCAACGGTCACCGTCGGCCCGCCCGGGTGACGGCTCGGAACCACCCTGGGCGGTGTGCGGCACGCTGGTGAGGTGACCCGCCACCGCGCTGCCCCGCCCCGGGTGGTGGCCGTGATCGGCTACCCGGACGCCGAGTTGCTGGATATCGCCTGCCTGACGACGACGTTCGACTATGCCAACCGGGGCGCAGACCCGCCGTACGAGCTGGTGGTCGCCGCCCCGGCAGGGCGGCCGATCAGCTGCCAGTCCGGGTTGACGCTGCACGCCCAGGCCGCGCTCGAACGGCTTCACGGCCCGCTCGACTCGGTCATCGTGTCGGGCGGGGAGGGGCATCTCGCCGCCGCCGGGGACTCCCGGCTGGTCGCCCACGTACGGCGGCTGGCCCGGGAGTCCCGCCGGGTCGCCTCGGTCTGCACCGGCGCGTCGGTGCTGGCCGCCGCCGGGCTGCTGGACGGGCGGCGGGCCACCACCCACTGGATGTACGCCGACCAGCTCTCCGCCCGCCACCCCGCCGTACGGGTGGACGCCCGTCCGCTGTGGATCCGCGACGGCGTGGTGACCACGGCGGCCGGTGTCACCAGCGCCCTCGATCTCGCTCTGGCCTTCGTCGAGGAGGACCACGGCGCGGAGCTGGCCCGCCACGTCGCCCGCGCACTGGTCACCTACCTGCAACGACCGGCCAACCAGGCCCAGGTCAGCATGTTCCTGGCCGCCCCGGTCCCCGAGCACAGCCTGGTCCGCGACCTGGTCCGGGCGATCCGGGACGCGCCCCACGCCGACCTGAGCGTGCCGGCGCTCGCCGCCCGGGCGGCGGTCAGCGAACGTCACCTCACCCGGCTGTTCGTCGCCCACCTGGGGCAGAACCCGGCCAGCTTCGTCCGAGGCGTACGGACCGAGGCGGCGGCCCACCTGCTGGTCACCAGCCGGCTACCGCTGACCGCGATCACCGCCCGGTGCGGCTTCGGCTCCACCGACGCACTTCGTCAGTCCTTCATGGACCGATACGGCATCACCCCGTCCGGTTACCGGGCCGCGTACCGCAGCAGCCTCGCCCGCGCGGCGGACGACCCACCCGGGTCAGCCGAGTCAGCCGGGTCAGCCGGGTCAGCCGGGTCAGCCGGAAACGGTGCCGGTCGCGGCGAGGGCCAGGAAGCCGAGTCCTAACGGAACGTCCAGCAGAACGCAGAACTCGGCCAGCGACCTGGGCACCACCTCGTCACGCCGGTGGTGGATGACGTCCCAGACACCGTGTGCGGCCAACGCCAGCCCGGCCAGCACCATCCCGACCGCCGGCACGACCAGCACCGCAGTGACCGCCAGCCCGCCGTAGCCGAGCAGCGCGACCGTCTGCGCGGTGAGCGGCACCCTCGGTACGCCGCCGACCAGGCCGCCAGCTACCAGCGCCACAGCGACGACGCCGAGGCCGGCCCACCACGGCAGGCCGGCCAGCTCACTCGCCGCGACCACCAGCGAGCCGGCGGCGATGCCGACCCAGGCCATCCAGCGCCGCTGGGTCGCGGCGGCGGTGAGGTAGCAGAGCACGGCGACACCGAGCACGATCGCCAGGACCTCACGCCCGGCCCCGGCCACCAGCACCAGTACGGCACACCCCAGGCCGAGCGCGCTCGGCCAGCGGTGCAGCAGATTCGAGGTCATACCGATCACGGTGCCGGGGCCGGCGGCGGGTGACGAGGCTACGGTCACGGCCTGTCCGGATTCCCGGGCATCGTGTCCGCTGAACCCGCAGGGCAGCGAAAGCGGAACGTCACAGAGCCGCCCGGCCGAGGCGCTGCCGCCCGGCCTATCCGGCGTCGCCCGGCGTGCCGGCGTCGCCGTCCAGGAACGGGTAGTCGGTGTAGCCGCGGGCGTCACCGCCGTACACCGTCGCCTGGTCGACCTCGTTGAGCGGAGCCTGCTCACGCCAGCGGCGTACCAGGTCGGGGTTGGCGATGAACGGCCGACCGACCGCGACGGCCGCCGCTTTCCCGCCGCGTACCAGGGTCTGCGCGGTTTCCCGGTCGGTGACCGACGCGAACCCGGTGTTGACCACGACCGGGCCGCCGAACCGGGCCGACAGGTCCGCGAGCAGCGGATCGGCCGGGTCGATCGACAGGTGCAGGAAGGCCAGGCCGAGCGGGGCGATCGCGTCGACCAACGCCCGGTAGGTGGCGGCGGTCTCGGCCGGATCTTCCTCGACCAGGCCGTTGGCGCCGTTGGCCGGGGAGAGCCGCAGCCCGACCCGTTCCGGGCCGATCTCCTGGGCGACGGCGGTGACCGTCTCGGCGACGAACCGGGCACGGGCGGCCGGCGAACCGCCGTACCCGTCGGTGCGCTGATTGGTCGGCGGGGCGAGAAACTGGTGCAGCAGGTAGCCGTTGGCGCCGTGCAGCTCGACCCCGTCGAGGCCGGCGTCGACGGCCGACCGCGCCGCCTGCCGGAACTCGTCGACCACCTGCGGAAGCTCGTCGGTGGTCAGGGCGCGGGGCGTCGGGTACGGCTGCCTACCGGTGGCCGTGATCATGGTGCCGTCGGCGGCGACGGCGCTCGGCGCGACGGTCTCCTGCCCGTGCTTGTTGTCCGGGTGGGCGATCCGGCCGGCGTGCATCAGCTGGGCGACGATCCGCCCGTCGGCGGCGTGCACCGCGTCGGCGATCCGCCGCCAGCCGTCGACCTGCTCGGGTGTGTGCAGGCCGGGGGTGTTCGGGTAGCCCTTGCCCGACGGCGCTGGGCTGCACCCCCTCGGTGATGATCAGGCCGGCGGTGGCCCGCTGCTGGTAGTAGGTGGCGGCGTGCTCGTTGGGTACCCCGTCGGGCTGCGCCCGGTTGCGGGTCATGGGTGCCATGAAGACCCGGTTGGGCAGGTTCCACTTGCCGATGGTCACCGGCTCGAACAGCTCAGGCATGGTCAGGTCTCCCCAGGAGGTGGTGAATGGTCAGAAGGCGTACGGGCGTCAGAAGGCGTACGGGCCGAATCGGCCCCAGGCGACGACGGCGGCCATCGCCAGGAGGACCAGGTTGGGCAGAATCGCCGGGTACTCCTTGCGCCGGGCGTGCACGATCGCGGCGCCGATCATCATCGCGACCAGGCCGAGGGCGGCCAGCGGCACGAACACCGGGGCGATCCCGGTGACCGCCGGCAGGATCAGGCCGATCGCGGCAAGGATCTCCAGCGCGCCGATGGTCCGCACCAGACCCATCGGGAAGTCGGCGGCGAAGCCCATCCCCTTCTCGACAAGCTTCTCTCTCGGTTGGCTGACCTTCATCAGCCCCGCGCCGAGAAACGCTGCGGCGAGCAGTCCGGCGAGCACCCAAAGAACGATGTTCATATCTGTCTCCGATGTCGGATCGCTTTAAGCTTGAAGCGAGGCTAGTCCGCGATGACTTCAAGCGTCAAGTGACGCAGCTCTCGTGATCACTTGACGCTTGAAGCTAGACTCGACGACATGGCCACCCCGACCGAGCAGCCGCACTGGCTCGACAAGGAGGAACTGGAGACCTGGTTCGCCCTCGTCGGCGTACTGGCCAGGCTGCCGGGCGCCCTCGACCGGCAGCTGCAGCGCGACGCCGGGATCAGCCACTTCGAGTACCAGGTGATGGCCGCACTGTCCGAGACGCCCGAGCGCACCATGCGGATGAGCCGGCTCGCCATGATCGCCGACGGGTCGTTGTCGCGGCTGTCGCAGGTGGTCACCCGGCTGGAGAAACGCGGCTGGGTCAGCCGTACGCCGGACCCGACCGACGGCCGCTACACCCTTGCGACGCTGACCGACGACGGCTGGGACAAGCTGGTCGCCACGGCCCCCGGGCACGTCGCCGAGGTGCGCCGACTCGTCTTCGACCCGATGACGAAGGCCCAGTGCCGGCAGCTACGCGACATCGGCCGACGCATCACCACCACCATCGACCCCGACGACTCCTGCCTACGCTAATTCAATGACTCATATTGATGACTTAGTAACCTCAGGTTCAGGCAGTTAAGTCAGCTATCCGATGTTGGACGAGGCCGTTCACCTCGGGTGAGCCTAAGCTACCCCCTCCACCGAGCGGACCCAGCCTAATCAACCGGGCCCGCTCGGCGAGAAAAAGGAGGACGCGACTGGTCAGGCGTGGAAGTGGATAATGCCTTTCAGTACGTTCGGCTCCTCCGGGCTCGGAAACTCCGTGCACTTCAAGGTAAACTCCACCGACAGTGCGACCGGTTGACCGGCGGTGTCGTAGACAAGTTCGTTGATGGTGAAGTTGCCGGTGGTCGGCCGGCAATAGAAGCGGTCCACCGACAAGCCGGGCCGTCCTGGATCCTGCTGCCCGACTGGTTGGGCCTGACGGTAGGTGCGGCCGACCTCGAACCGTTCGCCCGCTGGCGGCGAGAGTTCGACAACATCCTGCATACGGTCACCGGAAGCGCCGAAGCGGATCGAGTTGGTCCAGAAGCTCGACGCCCAGAAGGTGCTGGTCGCCCCCCGATAGCGGTGCGACTCTGGGGTTTCCGGCTGATCGTCGCTGAGCTTCCACTGGAACGACAGCGGCGTGGCCAGGTACTTCAGGTCACCGCGCCAGGCGGGATCCCCGGGCGAACAGCGTCGCAGGAACGACGCCTCCAGCGTGGTGATCACCCCGGCGGCGTCATAGGCGATTTGGTGGATGGTGAACTTGCCGTACACCTCGTTGCAGCCGCTCCCATTACGGCTGACGTCGAGACCGGGCGATCGTCCGCTCTGGAATCCAGCCCGCTCGGCGTTGGGGTAAATGCCGGGGTGCAGTTCCTGCCCGACCGGCGCGGCAAGCGAAATCGACCAGTACGTATTGCCGGCGGTCACATTAATCCGGTGGATACTGCCGTCCCTCAGCACCTGGAAGTGGGCATCGGGTTCAGTGATGAACCCGGTGGTGGGGTCGCTTACACCGTCCCAGTGCTCGATAGACCAGGACAGCGAGCTTTCGGCGACCGGCTCGGCGTTGGCTGGCGCGGCGACAACAAGTACGCCGATCATAGCCGTGATCGTGGCCAAGATCAACGTCCCCCGCGTACAGATTCTGGACACTGTGCTCCTTTCGTTCTACAAACTGATGTCCACACGACAGCGAAAGGCGAAGGAGGTCCTCACTGCGCCGATGAGACTCATCGCAACCCTGGATACTCGGCGGTGGTCACGGCCGCGGCGGTCAGCGGTGCCGTTGCGGTCGCCACCGCCACCGCCACCGCCACCGCTCGCCGCCGTACGCCTTTCGACGCGCGCCATCGACCCACGGCCATGCGGTCCTCCCCCGTGCGAGACCCTCAAGCTGAGTGGTCTGTGACGCTACGGGGTCGATTCCTGACTGTCAATGAAAGTCGATGGGGTAGCGGCGCGACGCAGCGACCAGCAGCTACAGTCCACGATAGACGTATGTAGTCGGATCGTCGTCGCTTGGACCGTAGTCTTCGAAGTCCATGTTGGCCACTGTCAGGTTGCCGTGCACGCTCAGCACCGTCTCAGGGAGCAGCCGAAACGGCTGGTCGCGGGTCGGCTCCACGAACCCGTCGTCGTCCTCGTCGTCCGGGACCTTGACGGCGAGCAGCGGCTGCTCGCCGCGCATGGTCACAGCATCGGCGACGAAGAACACCGCCGGGCTGTCGTCCGCCGCGAACGCAGCCAGGACCTCCTCGACAGTGGCGCCGTCGAAGGCCGGGTCGTCGACGACCGCCGCCGCAGGGAGGTCGGTGGAACGTACCGGGTCGTTGTTCAGCCGACGCAGAACCTGCTGCCAGGCCGCCTCGTCGGAGAAGTCAGTCCGCACCACGCACGGCTCGAACTCGACGTCATCGGTCCGGACGATCAGCGGACGGGTAGGCATCTCGGTTGGCTCCTTCGGATCGGCGTCTGCACCGGGCCCAACGCCGCAGAGACGTGAGCCGGATCGGCGGCATGGTAGCGGAATCGGTTTGATCGGTCGGGCATGCGCGTCACCCCCACACCACGCTTCGCAAGTGGACGTACGGACGGCCGTCCGGGTCGTCGTCGACCTGCGCGTGGACCTCGTAGACCTCGGCGATCCGGGCCGGTGTGAGCACCTGTGCCGGGGAGCCGGCGGCCACCACCCTGCCGCCGTTCAGCAGCACGATCCGATCGCAGAACCGCGCCGCCAGATTGATGTCGTGCAGGGCTGCTATCACCGTCGGCGGGCCGGCCGCCAACCGTTCCAGCAGGTCCAGCTGGTAGCGGACGTCCAGGTGGTTGGTCGGCTCGTCGAGCAGCAGCACCTGCGGTTGCTGCAGCAGGGCACGGGCGATGTCGACCCGCTGCCGCTCCCCGCCGGACAGCGTCGACCAGCGCCGGTCGGCGAAGCCGGCCAACCCGGCGTCGACCAGTGCCTGCTCGGCGGCGGCGAGGTCAGCGGCCGAGCTGGCCGCCAGCAGCGGCCGATGCGGGATCCGGGCCAGCAGCAGCACGTCCAGCACCGACATGTCCGCGTCGGAGGCGTGATGCTGGGTGACCACGGCGAGCCGCCGGGCCAGCACCCGGCGCGGCATGGACCGGGTGTCGACCCCGTCGAGCAGCACCCGGCCGGAGTCGGGTCGCTGCAGGCCGGCGAGCACCCGCAGCAGGCTGGACTTGCCGGAGCCGTTCGGGCCGAGCAGCCCGACCAGGTTGCCGTCGGGCGCGTCGAGGGTGACGTCGGCGAGCAGCGGCTTTCCGCGTACCGCCCAGGTGATCCTCTCAGCCCGCAGTCTCATGCCGGCACCTGCCGGCGGCGGATGAGCAGCGCGAACGCGGGCACCCCGAGCAGCGCGGTGACCACCCCGACCGGCACCTCCTGCGGCGTGAACACGGTCCGGGCGGCGGTGTCCGCCCAGATCAGGAAGGTGGCACCGATGACGGCGCAGGTGGGCAGCAGGATCCGGTGCCGGGAACCGACCAGGTACCGGGCGGCGTGTGGCACGGTCAGCCCGACGAAGCCGATCGCGCCGCTCGCCGCGACCAGCACCGCGGCCAGCAACGCGGTGGTGCCGAACAGCAGCGCCCGCACGATGACCGGGGAGAATCCCAGCGACTGGGCGACGTCGGTGCCGAACGCGAACGCGTCCAGCGCCGGGGTGGCCGCCCAGCAGATCAGCAGCGCCCCGGCGGCCACGGCTGCGGCCAACGCCACCGTCGACCAGCCGGCCATGGTCAGCGAACCGAGCAGCCAGAAGGTGACCCCCCGGGTCTGCTGCGGTGACGCGGCGGAGACCACGATCAGGCTGGTGACGGCGGCGAACAGCTGGCCGACGGCGACCCCGGCGAGCAGGATCCGGGACGGTTCGGTCCACCGTCGACCGGCCAGAGCCAGGGTGGCGAGGAACGCGGCGACCGCACCGGCGAACGCGCCGCCGGTGAGCGCACCGGCGCCGACGCCGAGCCCGAGGACCAGCACCGACACCGCGCCGGTCGAGGCACCGGCGGAGATGCCCAGCAGGTACGGGTCGGCGAGCGGGTTGCGGGTCAACGCCTGCAGCACCGCGCCGCAGACCGCCAGGCCGCCGCCGACCAGCCCGGCGAGCAGCACCCGGGGCGTACGCAGGTTCCACACGATGCTGTCGGCCAGTGCGGGTAGCGGCTCCAGCGGCAGCCCGAGGTGTACGCCGTGGGTGCGGAACACGTCGGTGACGGTCAGATCGGCGGTGCCGATGGTGGTCGCCCCGGCGACGCTGAGCGCCAGCGCGGCGACGGCGAAGATCAACACCGGTGCCCGGGTACGGGTGCCCCGTGCCGCCCGTACCCGGGTCCGGGTGGTCGGCGGCGTCCGCGACGGGGTGAGGGTCATCGGCGGCCGAACACCACGTGGTCGTCGAGGTACTGCCAGACCGTGCCGACCTCGGTGAACCCGGCAGTACGCAGCGCGGCGAGGTGAAACTCCAGTGGCGCGTCGGGCGGCTTCGGGCGGTCGGCGAACCGCCGTTGCCGCTCGGCGACCAGCGCGGCGAGGGCCGGTACCCGGGCCGCTTCGGTGTGCCAGTCCTGGTAGCGCAGCGCCCCGGCGGCGAAGCCGGCCTGCTGGGTGCGTTCGTCGTGCCGCTGTGCGACCGCCGCCAACGTCGGATGCTCCGGCCCGAAGTGCAGGTGGTCGGCGTTGAGCAGGATGCCGCCGGGACGCAGCAGCCCGGCGGCGGCGGTGTAGACGGCGAGCAGTTGTGTCGGGGTGAGCCAGTGCAGGGCGGTGGAGCTGAGCACCGCGTCGACCTGGTCGACGCCGAGCCGGTCGGCCCAGTCGTCGGCGACCAGGTCGACGTCGCGTACGTCGATCCGGTCGCCGTGACCGGCGAGTGCCCCGGCGGCGATACGCAGCAGAACCGGGTCGTAGTCGACGGCGACGCACCGGGCCCGGGGCAGCGCGGCGAGCACCCGGTCGGAGATCGCTCCGGGCCCGCAGGCCAGGTCGAGCACGGTGATCGGCCGGTCACCGAGGTGCAGGCTGAGCAGGTCGAGCAGCACCTGGAAGCGGTTTTCCCGGTAGGCGACGTACGCGGACTGCTGGGTGTCCCACAGGTCGAGCAGCCGCCGCGCCTCGGCGGGGTCGAGCGGCGGCGCGGTGGTCGGGTCAGGTGTCAGGTCGGGTGCGGGTTCGGTGGTCAGGTCGGTCACTGGTTCAGCTCCTTGAGGGCGGCGGCGACCGCTTCGACGGCGGTGACGCTGCGTACGGACGGGTCCATCGACGAACCGGGGACGGTGATGAACCGGCCGGCCTTGACGGCGTCGAGTGCGGCGGTGGTCGGGTTGCTCCGCATGAAGTCGATCTTCGACTGGGCGCTGTCGCCGTCTCCGCCGCGGGTCAGGTCGGCGAGGACGATCACGTCGGGGTTGCGGGCGGCGATCTCCTCCCAGTTGCCGGCCGGCCAGGTCTGCTCGGCGTCGCCGTAGGCGTTGCTCACCCCGAGTTCGGCGCTGATGGCGGCGGGCACGCCGCCGGCTCCGGCGACGTACGGGGTGGCGGTGCCGGAGTAGTACCAGAGCAGGTCGGTGCCGGCCGGGGCGTCGGCGGTCGCGGTCGCGGCGGCCAACCGGTCACGCTGGTCGGCGACGACCTGCTCGCCCCGCTCGGCGACGCCGAAGATGGTGGCGATCTCGGTGATCTCGGTGAAGATGCCGTCGAAGTGGAACTCGGTCTCGCCGGTAGCCGGGTCCTCGCAGGCGAACCGGGACAGGTAGGCGGGGACGTCCAGGGCCGCGAGGTCCGCGCGCGGGCCGGCGGCGTCCGGGCCGTACGCGGAGGTGAAGGTGGAGTAGACGAAGTCGGGTGCGGCGTCGAGGACGGCCTCGCGGTTGGGGTAGAGGTCGGCGAGTACCGGCACGTCGGCGTAGTCGGCGGCCAGTTCGGGCAGCACCGGGTCGGTCTGGTAGCTGGTGCCGATCATGTGGTCGGCCAGCCCGAGGCTGAGCATGATCTCGGTGGCGTTCTGTTCCATGGTGAGGGCACGGCGCGGCGGTTCGGTCACGGTCAGCGTGGTGCCGCAGTTGGTGATCTCGACGGCACCGGCTTCCGGGGGCGCAGCGGCCTCGGCATCGACATCGGGGCTGGCGGTGGCACAGCCGGACAAGCCGACCGTCAGCACCACCGCCAGCCCAGCGGAAACGGTAACGGTTTTCATGTCGGCAAGCTAACACGGCTCCGCCGCAGGTCAAGCAGGGGGTACGGGCTCCGAGCGCGCCGACGGCGCTGAGTTGTGAGTCAGGAGCCTGGGACGAACCGGACCCGGAACAGCGCCGGCCAGTACTTGCCGGTGATCAGGAACTCGTCGGTGCCGGGCACCGCCGCGATGCCGTTGAGCACGTCCACCCCGGCCCGCTCCGCACCGGCCAGCAGCCCACCGGCGTCGACCTCGGCGACCACCTGCCCGCTCGCCGGGTCGATCCGGACAATCTCGTCGGTCCGCCAGACGTTCGCCCAGACCTGGCCGTCGACGCATTCCAGCTCGTTGATGTCGCGTACCGGCGTACCGGCGCGGGTCACCGTGACCGACCCGATCTGGTCGAAGGTGGCCGGATCGCGATAGGTGAGCCGGTCGGTGCCGTCGCTCATCACCAGCCGGTCCGCCGCGTCGTCGTGGCAGATGCCCCAGCCCTCGCCGTCGTAGGTCACCTCGCGCAGCACGTCGAGGGTTTCCCGGTCGCGCTCGTACGCGACACCCTCCCGCCAGGTGATCTGCCAGATCCGCGACTCCAGCACGGTGATGCCCTCGCCGAAGACGGTGTCCGGCAGACTCACCCGACGCCGCACCGTGCCGCTGGCCAGGTCGACGACCCGCAACTCGGACTCGCCGTACTGGCCGGTGCCCTCGTACAGGTCCGAACCGACCAGCTCCAGCCCCTGGGTGAACGCCGCCGTGTCGTGCGGGTAGCGGGCCAGCACCTCCACCCGCAACTGTTCGACGGGCACGACCGCCGCGGACCGCCCGTCGACGAGCGGTACCGTCGCCGGCCCGGCGGACCGCGACCCGGCGTATGCCGCGGCGGCGGCCACTGTGACGGCGGCCAGCAGCACCACCACGGCCCGTCGCCGACCCAGCACGCCGCCCACCTCCGCTCCGCTCACGGCTGCACCCCCGCGCACGGCTCCGGTCCGCCGTCGGGTCGTCGACAAGTGTCGCGCACCGGCGGCCGGGTGTCCCGCACCCGGCGGACGGGCCGGGACGCCCGAGCCGACCAGCGTGTGTCGATCACGATACGGCCGGGGTCACCTCGACCACGATCTTCGATCGGGGATGCTCCTCGACGAAGTACCGCACCGCCTCGGCCGCGCGGTCCAGCGGAAACGTCCGCTCCACCGGGAGGACCATCCGGCCGGCCTCGATCAGCTCGGTCAGCTCCCGCAGCGGCTGCTGCCCCGGCCTGGCCAGGAACCCGGTCACCCGTTGGCTGACGAACGGCGCCCAGACCTTCGACCGCAGCAGCCGGCCCACCGGGCCGAACCAGCGGCTACCCGTACCGCCACACAGGACCAACGTCCCGCGCGGGGTCAACGCCCGGCGGCAGTCGGTCAGCCGGTGCCGACCTGCCACGTCGAAGATCAGATCCCACTGCCGACCCGACCGGGTGAAGTCCTCGCGGGTGTAGTCGATCACGTCGTCCGCGCCGAGTGAGCGCACCAGGTCGACGTTGCGGTCCCGGCAGACCCCGGTGACCTCGGCACCGAGCGCCTTGGCGAGCTGCACCGCGAAGGTGCCGACCCCGCCGGAGGCCCCGTTGACCAGCACCCGTTGACCGGGCTGGAGCCGGCCGTGGTCCCGCAACCCCTGCCAGGCCGTGACCCCGGCGAGCGGCACCGTCGCCGCCTGCACCGGGGTGACGTTCCCCGGGGTACGCCAGGCCCGGTCGGCGGGGACGGCGGCATACTCGGCGAAGCTGCCGCTGTCGATCTCGGCGTACACCCGGTCGCTGGGGCGGAAGTCGCAGACCGCCGCGCCGACCGCGACGACCTCGCCGGCGACGTCGCGCCCGCGCACCTTCGCCCGCGGGGCGGACAGGCCGAAGGCCAACCGGGCGAGGTACGGCTCACCGGTGACGAACACCAGGTCGGCGTAGTTGATCGAGGCGGCCTGTACCCGTACCAACAGCTCCTTGTCCGTGATGGACGGACACGGCAGCTGCCGCACGGTCAGCACCTCGGCGGACCCGTAGCGGTCCTGGACGATCGCCCGCATGGTGTCGGTGACCGGGGTGGTCCGACCGGCGCTCATTCGACGGTCCGCAGAATCTGCTCGATGGCGCTGGTCCGGGTCCGCAGCTCGGCCAGGTCGGCCGCGACCCGCTGCTGCGTGTCGACCGAGTTCTCAGCGAGTTGCTCGTAGCGGCGGACAAGCTGACGCATCGCCTCCTCCTGGCTGGCGAGCAGCTTCGTCTTGCGGAACTCGTGCAGAGAGGCGACGACCACCACGATCAGGAACACGCCGAGGGTCAGTACGCCGAGGATGAACACGACATCTGGCCAGGTGTTGCCGCCCTCTGCGGCGAAGACGTACATCAGGACTTCTCCTTACGCGCGGGGCCCGCTGCCGACGGGTCCGGTCCGGTGAGGGTGGTCGCCGCCGCGGCGAGCGTCGACGGGGTCAGGTGCAGGGTGAAATCGGCAACCTCGTAGTACTTCATGGCTTTTCCGTCCTCGGACAGCTCGAGACTCCCGACGATCAGGCCGGCGGCTTCCAGCCGCTGCAGGTGCATGTGCAACAGCGGACGACTGATGCCGATCTCGCGGGAGAGGTGACTGACGTAGTCCCGACCGGCGGCGAGCCGGCCGAGGATCCGCAGCCGCAGCGGGTTGGCCAGCGCCGCCAGCTTCTCGACCAGATCGTCACCGGAGGGCGTGGCCGATGTCATCGCTCTCCTTCATGTGTCATGTCTATCTGACAGGTGAAAGCGTAACAGGACAGGACCACCCCGCCAACGGACGCTGAGCAGTCGCAGTCGTCCGGCCACGCGAACGTCGGTGCCCGGCTGACCTAAGGTTGACCCATGGCCAGCATCTCCTGGGCGGATTCGTACCTCGGACAGCTACGGGCGCTGGCCGGCGACCGTACCCTGATGTTCGTCGGTGCCCGCTGTGTGGTCCGCGACCCCGACGACCGGGTCCTGCTGATCCGGCGGTCGGACAACGGGCTGTGGGCGCTACCGGCCGGCGCGATGGAGCTCGGCGAGTCGATCGCCGGCTGCGCCGCCCGGGAGGTCTACGAGGAGACCGGGCTGCGGGCCGCCCGGGTCACCCCGTTCGCCATGCACACCGGCGCCGACTACACCTTCACCAACATGTTCGACGACACGTACCAGCTCTTCGTGGTCTGCTTCCGGGTCGACGGCTTCGCCGGCGAGCTGCTGACCGTCACCGACGAGACCACCGACGCCGGGTTCTTCGCGCACGCCGAGATGCCGGCCCCGTTGGCCGGCACCGTCGGCGAGACCCTCACCGATCTGGCCGCCTTCGAGCACTCCGGCCAGCTGGTGTTGAAGTAGACCCGGACGCCTACGGGCTATCCGGCGAGGTCGGCGGAGGTGGTCTGCGACTCGACCTCGCCGCGCAGCTCCCGGTCCGGCAGCACCAACGTGATCAGCACGGCGACAACCGCGACCATGCCGGTCACCAGGAACACCGTGTGCAGCGACTCCACGAAGGCGTACTGGATGGCGTCCCGGACCGGGTCGGGCAGCGCCAGGATCACCGCCGGCTGGTCGATCGAGATCTCCGCGCCGCCGGCGGCGGCGATGTCGGCGGCCTGCTCCGGCGGCAGCTGGGCGATCGCGGCGGGCATCCGGTCGGCCAGCTCACCGGTCAGCCGTGCGTTGAGCACCGCGCCGAGGATCGCGACCCCGAACGAGCCGCCGAGCGTCCGGAAGAAGGTCACCGTGGAGGTGCCGGCACCCAGGTCGCGCAGCGGGATCGCGTTCTGCACGGCGAGCACCAGCGACTGCATGGACAGCCCGAGCCCGACACCGACCGCCACCATCACCAGGAACGCCTGCCAGAGCGGGCTGGTCACCTCCAGCTGAGTGAAGAGCAGACCACCGGCGACCAGCGCCCCCGAGCCGGCCACCGGGAACCACTTGTACCGGCCGTACCGGGTCATCGCCCGTCCGGCGGCCACCGAGGTGACGATGATGCCGGCCATCATCGGCAGCATCAGCAGACCACTGGCCGTCGGTGAGGCGCCCTTGACGATCTGCAGGTAGAGCGGGATGAAGATGATCGACCCGAACATGGCCAGACCGAGCACGAAGCCGGCGGCGTTGGCCAGCGCGAAGGTCGGTTCCCGGAACAGCCTCAGCGGCAGGATCGGCTCGGCGACCCGGGACTCCTGGACGAGGAAGATCGCGGCGAGGACCGCGCCGACGGCGAACAGTCCGATGATCACCGGGGAGCCCCAGGCGTACTCGCCGCCACCCCAGCTCAGCGCCAGCAGGATGGCGCTGACCCCGGCCACCAGCAGGGTCGCGCCGAGCCAGTCGATCGCGTGGTCCCGCCGCCGGAACGGGATCAGCCGCATCACGTACCAGCAGATGACCATCGCGATGATCGCCAGCGGCACGTTGATGTAGAAGATCCAGCGCCAGTTCGTCTCCGCGAAGTAGCCGCCGGCCAGCGGCCCGGCCACCGACGCCAGGCCGAAGACGGCGCCGAACAGGCCCTGGTAGCGCCCGCGGTCGCGGGGCGACACAACGTCCGAGATAATGGTGAACGCAAGGGTCATCAGACCGCCGGCGCCGAGCCCCTGCAGGCCCCGGGTGACGATCAGCTGGGTCATGTTCTGCGACATGCCGGCCAGCAACGAGCCCAGCAGGAACATCCCGATCGCGAACAGGAACACCGGTCGGCGGCCGATCAGGTCGGCGGTCTTGCCGTACAGCGGCGTCGACGCGGTGGACGCCAGCAGGTACGCGGTGACCACCCACGAGTAGTGGTTGATCCCGCCCAGCTCGCCGACGATGGTGGGCAGCGCCACCCCGACGATGGTCTGGTCGAGCGCGGCCAGCAGCATCCCGGTCATCAGGCTGGCCAGCAGCAGCAGGATCTGCCGGCGACTGAGCGCTGGCGCGACCCGCTCCTCTGTGGTCGTCATTGTGGTGTTTCCCCTTCCCCCCGCGGACAGCGATCCGCCGGATCCGTCCCCCCGTAGCGGGCGGTGATCGTCTCGTTGAGCCGGGTCAGCAACCGCCCGAACTCGCTCATCTCGTCCGGGGACCAGTCGGCCAGCAGGTCCCGCATCGCGCCCACCCAGATCGCCCGGTTGCGGGTGTAGACCTGCACGCCGAGCTCGGTCGCCGCGATCACGCTGGCCCGCCGGTCGGTGGGATCCGGCGTACGGGTGGCCAGCCCGGCCGCCTCCAGCGCGGCGACCTGGCGGCTCACCGTGGACAGGTCCAGGCCGAGGCCGTCGGCGAGCACGCTGAGCCGGGCCGGTCGGTCGCCGGCGATCCGCACCAGCAGGGTGTACGCCGCCCGCTCCAGCGGCGGGTCGAACCGCAGCCGTTGGTAGAACATGTGCACCGACCGGTGGAAGACGCCGAACTGCTTGCCGAGGGCGATGAGCTCCGCGTCGGGACCGGTCGGCGGGTCGGTGTGCACCGCCGATCTCACCCAATCCGATAGTTGCTTGCTACAAGCATTCTGCCATGCCGGAGCGGAAAGCCAACCGATATATCTGTGATCCCCGACATGTACCGACCCGCACGTTTGACCGCGCCCGTCCCGGGCACCCGCTGCCCCATGCGGCCCTCGTCCAACGACCAGCGGCACCGCACCGGGCCGGCCGGCCCTGCCGGACCGCCCGGCGGCGCCGATCCCACCGGCCTCGGCGACCTCGTCGCGCAGTGGTCCGGCCACCCCGTCCTGGTCGTCGGTGACGCGATGCTCGACGAATGGCGGTTCGCCACCTCCACCCGGCTCTGCCGGGAGGCACCCGCCCCGGTGCTCGCCCTGGACCGGCGCCAGATCGCCGCCGGCGGTGCCGCGAACACCGCGGTCAACCTCGCCGCGCTCGGCGCCCGCCCGCTGCTGGTCGCCCCGATCGGCGTCGACCCGGTCGGCGACCAGGTGGCCCGCTGCCTGCACCGGGCCGGCGGGCAGGACCGGATGGTCGCCCAGCCGGGCACCCGTACCCCGGTGAAACGTCGGCTGCTCGCCGCCGACCAGATCCTGCTCCGCGAGGACGACGGCGGGCCGGCCGGCCCGCTCCCGGCCGAACAGGTCGAACGGCTGCTCGCCGCGCTCGTCGCCAGCACCGAGGAGATCCGGCTCGGCCCCGCCGAGCCGGATGTCGACGGCACCGGGGCGAATCCCGACGTGGTCCGGCCCGACCTGGTCATCTGCGACTACGGGCTCGGCGCGCTGCCCGACCGGATCCGCCGATGGCTGATCCGGCACCGGGACCGGTACGGCACCGTGGCCCTCGACGCCCACGACCTCACCCGGTGGTCCGGGCTGCGACCGACCCTGATCACGCCCAGCATCGCCGAGGCCGCACCGGTCGTCGGCGAACCCACGCCGGACCGCGACCGCGTCGCCGCCGCCCGGCGGCTGCTGCCCCGGCTGCACGCCGCAACCGGGGCGGACCTGGTGGCGGTGACCCTGGACACCGACGGCTCAGTCGTCGGCGACCGCAGCGGCGCCACGCACCACTGCCGTACCGAACCGGTCGCGGCCAGCCGGGCGGTCGGCGCCGGCGACACCTACCTGGCCGCTCTCACCCTGTCGGTGGTCGCCGGTGCCACCCTGCCGGTCGCCGGCGAGCTGGCCCAGCTCGCCGCCGCGCTGACCGTAGGAGACTGCGGCACCTGCGTCTGCCACCGAGACACGCTGACCGACGCGTTGACCGAGGCGTTCCCGGCCGCGGCCGAAAGCGGCGGCCGGCGGGTCACCACCCCGGCTGCGACCCCGGCCGCCGGGACCGACCCCGCCGACCTCGTCGAGCAGGTACGCGTACAGCGTGCCGCCGGAGCCCGGATCGTCTTCACCAACGGCTGCTTCGACGTGCTGCACCGCGGGCACGTCGGCTACCTGGCGGAGGCCGCCGCCCTCGGTGACCTGCTGATCGTCGCCGTCAACTCGGACCACAGCGTGCGGCGGCTGAAAGGGCCGGACCGGCCGGTCAATCCGGCCGAGGACCGGGTCGCCGTGCTCGCCGCGCTGACCAGCGTCGACCACGTGGTGGTCTTCGAGGAGGACTCCCCGGCCGGGCTGATCGAGCGGATCCGGCCGGACGTCTACGTCAAGGGCGGCGACTACCCGCCGGACATGGTGCCCGAAGCGCCGCTGGTCCGCCAGCTCGGCGGGGCGGTGCACATCCTCGGCTACGTCGCGGACCGGTCCACCACGGCGGTCATCGAACGGATCCGGTCGGCGGCCGCCCCGATCAACCCGACCAGCGGGCCGGCCGGCCCACCCGAAGCGCACCCGGAACCCCAAGCACACCCGGAAGGAGCCCGATGAGCAGACCGCTGCCGCCCGGGGACCCGGTCGAGTTCCGCCGCAACCGGCTGCTCGACGTACTCGTCCCGACCCGCAACCGAGCCGCCGAGCTGGCCGCCACCCTCGCCGGGCTCGCCGCGCAAGATGCCCCCGACGGGTTCGGGGTGGTGGTCAGCGACCAGTCCGACGGCGGGCCGGCGTGGGCCGACCCGGCCGCCGCCACCATGGTGCGGGCGCTGCGGCACACCGGTCACCCGGTGCTGCTCACCCGGCGGCTGCCCCGGCGCGGGCTGGCCGAGCACCGGGCGTACCTGCTCAGTCTCTCCACCGCCCGACTGGTGCTCATGCTCGACGACGACGTCTGGCTCGCCCCCGGCACGATCGACCGACTGGTCACCGCGATCACCGAACTGCGTTGTGGCTTCGTCGGCAACGCCGTACACGGATTGTCCTACCTGGATGACGTACGGCCGCAGGACCACGACGGGTACGTCGAATGGGACGGCCGGCCGGAGCCGGAACGGATTCGCCCCGGTACGCCGCAGTGGTCGCGCGCCCGGCTGCACTCGGCCGCCAACCTGCTGCACGTCACCGAACGGCTCCAGCTGGGCGAGGGCCAGTGGCGGGCGTACCGGGTGTCCTGGATCGGCGGGTGCGTGCTGTTCGACCGGGCCAAGCTGGTCGCCGCCGGCGGTTTCGACTTCTGGCCCCGGATGCCGGTCGAGCACCAGGGCGAGGACGTCGCCGCCCAGCTGGCGGTGCTCAGCCGCTACGGCGGTGCCGGCATCGTGCCCAGCGGCGCGTTCCACCTGGAGTCACCGACCACGGTCACCGACCGGCGGGTCGAATGCTGGCAGCTGCTGCTCGACGAGGAGGACACGACCGGGTACGCCCCGGCGGCGGCCGACAGCGGGTCACGGCATCAGCGGCAGGAGGTCGGACCGTGACGGTACGGCTGGCCCGCCCGACCACCACGATCTGGCAGCTGGACGTGGCGGTGCTGCGTACCCTCGTCGAACTGCTGCCCGACGGCGAGGCGGCGCTGCTGGTCGACGCGCTGCCGCCGCTGCTGGCGATGGCGGCCCGTCCGGACCCGGACCACCGCCCGGACCCGGAGCACCGGCCGGAGCGGTTCGACGCCGCCGAGCTGGTCCGGCGGGTCCGCCGCCGGACCGCCCGGTACGACGCCGACGACCGGACGGTTCGCGACGGTGTGCGGTCCGCGTTGGACCGCGTCGCCGGCTACTGCCCGGCCGGGGTGCTGTACCGGGTGCAGCTACCGTTGCCCGACGACGTCCGGAAGTTGTTCCCCCCGCCGGTCCAGGTGCACGCCGCCGGCGCCGGCTGACTCCCCCCAGCCGCCGGACGCCGCAGGAGCCAGCTCCAGCACCGCGTCGACCACCTCGGCGACCGGCACGTCGGTCACGAACGACTCCTGATGGCCACAGTCGCGCCCGTCGCCCCGGGCCGGGAAGCCGACCGTACTGACGTCCATCCCGCACACCGGGCAGTGGATGGTGAACGCGGCCAGCGGGCGGTGCCGGCCGCGTACCGGCGGGGCACCGTTGAGCAGGTTGCCGATCCAGTAGATGCCGACCGTCGGCGCGCCTACCGCGGCCGCCAGGTGCAGCGGGCCGGTGTCGTTGGCGACCAGGACCGCGCAGCCGGCCAGCAGCCCGGCCAGGCCGCCCAGGCTCAACTCGTCCACGACGGTCCGCACCGGCCGGGCCGTCGCCGCGCTGACCTCGGCGACCACGTCCCGCTCCGGCCCGGTGCCGGTCACCAGCACCTCGAAACCACGGTCGGTCAGCGCGTCGGCGACCGCTGCGAACCGGTCCGCCGGCCACCGTCGGCGCGGGTCGCTGGCCCCCGGGTGCAGCACCACCCTGGGCCGCCGGGCCGGGCCGAGCACCCGGTCCGCCTCGGCCCGGTCGGCGCCGGTCACCGGCACCGTGGGCTGCAGCGTCACCGGTTCGGCACCGACGAGCCCGGCCACCTCCAGGTAGCGGAACACCTCGGGCTGGTAGTAGACGTACCGGATCCAGTGGTCCAGCGGCGGCGCGTCGGCCGCCCGCAATCCGGCGGTGACCCGCGCGCCCAGCGCCGCGACCAGCGGATTGCTGTTGCGGCCGCCGCCGTGCAACTGCACCGCAAGGTCGAACGACTCACGCCGGGCCCGGTCCAGGAACTGGGTCATCGTGACCGGCTCGTCGTCGGGCTGCGCCGCCCGGATACCGTCCGCGGCCGGCACCACCAGCACCCGGTCCACCGGGCCCGGCCGGTCGGCCACCGGCCGGGCATCCAGCCAGCGGGCATGCCAGGGCGCGCCGAGCAGCACCAGCTCCGCCTGCGGGTACGCGGCCCGCAACGCGGTCAACGCCGGGACGGCGAAAATGAAGTCACCGAGCGCGTTGGCGCGCAGCACCGCGATCCGGTGCACGTCCGGCACCAGCCGGTCGCCGGCAGCGTCGACGGTCAGGGCCAGCGTGGCCGGCCGGGCCGGGTCGGCGGTCATCGGGCGGTGCTGGCCTGCTGCCGCTGCGGGTCCGCCTCACCCGCGTACGGATGGTGCATCTCCCGGTCGGCGGCCGGATCGATCTCCTCCGCGACGGTCCCGGTGCCGTCCGTGGTGATCCGGACCTGTTCGGCCCGGCCGGACCGGGCGGCGACCGAACCGGCGGTCGGCTGCTGGTGCTGCGGCCGGCCCACGGTGATCGACCGGCGGCCGCCCGGCTCGGCCCGGGGCATCGTGACGGTGAGCAGTCCGTGGTCCATCACCGCGTCCATCCGGTGTACGTCCACCCCGCTGGGCAGGCGCAGCCGGTACTCGAAGCCGCGCTCGGTCGAACCGGTGTCCGCCAGCCCGTTGTCGACGTTGACCTCCTGCTCGGACCGGCCCCGCAGGCACAGGTCCGCGCCGTCGATCTCCACCGCCACCTCCTCCGGCGCGACGCCGGGCAGCCGGGCGACCACCCGCCAGCCGTCGTCGGTGTCCAGCAGCTCGACCTCGGGTACGCCGGCGTCGCCGCCGAAGACCCGGCCCAGCTCCGACCAGAGCGACTGCAGACTGCCGATCGGATCCCAGCCGCGTTCCTGCATCTGGTCGCGGGGTTGGCTCATCGGACACCTCCCGTGCGGTTCGGCCGGGCGGGAGGGTGGACCCGCCCGGTCAGTGGGGCAGCATCCCCGGCGCGTACCCCTGGATCGGGGCGGCAAACCCGGTGCGGTGCCGGCGCTCGGCGACCGGGGCTAGGGCCGGGCTTCGGCCCGGACCGGCGGCGGCGGGGCCGGCCCCGGGGTGGGTTAGGGTCGTTGCCGTGGCGGAACTCGATGTCATCACCGAGCGGTCGGATCCGGCGGTCCAGCGGATCATTGACGTCACCAAGCATTCGCGATCCGTCGTTCGCACCGTGCTGATCGAGGACACCGAGCCGCTCGTGCAGGCGATTCACGCCGGGCTGGAGTTCATCGAGGTCTACGGGGTGCAGACCAGCCCGCTGGCCGACGAGGTGATCACCGCATGCCGGCGGGAGAGAATCCCGGTCCGCCTGGTAGCGGCTCCGATCATGAACGACCTGTTCCGGACCGACAAGAAGCCCAAGGCGTTCGGGATTGCCCGGGTCCCGAGACCGTGGAGCTTCGACGAGCTGTCCCGGACGACCGGCGACCTCGTCGTCCTGGACGGGGTGAAGATCGTCGGCAACATCGGGGCCATCGTGCGCACGTCGTTCGCGCTCGGCGCCGGCGGCATCGTGCTGGTGGACAGCGATCTGACCACCATCGCGGACCGGCGGCTGATCAGAGCCAGCCGGGGCTACGTCTTCTCGCTGCCGATCGTGCTCGCGTCGCGGGCCGAGGCGACCGGATACTTCCGGCGCACCGGCATCCCGTTGATCGCCTTCGACGCCGACGGCGATCTCGCGGTCAGCGATCTGCGTGACGCGGACGAGCAGCTCGCCCTGCTGCTGGGTAGCGAGAAGACCGGCACGTCGCGTTCCTTCGAGAGCATCTCCCGCCATTCGGTGTCGATCCCCATCGACCCGGCCGCGGAGTCGCTGAACGTCTCCGTCTGCGCCGGGATCGCACTGTACGAGCGTTACCACTGGAACCTCGCCGACCGTCGGCGCCCGCCACAGCCTGCGGCGCCAGCTCAGCAGCAGCCCGCCAAGCGCCGCACCAGAAGGCCGGCGTCGTCGTCCGGCGGGCCGGGCCGCCGCCGCTGACCACCTCAACGAGTTGGTTGATCCGCCGGCTGCCACCGCAGATCGGGCCCATCGTCGACGTCTATACGCGTTGGTGACTTCAGGTGCTTTCCTTGCAGCGATAGGTTACCTCCATGGTCCGGACTACCGGTTCAGGCTTGATGCCAGAGGTGCATCAAGATGCACCTCTGGCATCACGTCATCGAACACACCCTTGGCCCCTCGGAGCCGGCGAGGGGCATCTCGCCGAGGCACCGACCACCACCCGCCACTCACGGTGTCCCTGTACGACGCGGTGAACTCCGGCCGGCTCCACCTCGCCCGCCTACGTACGGCCGGTCTGCCGCAGCCCCGCGCGTGCGACGGTCGGATCCGTCCTGGTGATCGACGGCGCCGGCCCGGCGCTGACGACGGCACGGCCGAAACCCCGTTGGGCGGCGTCGCCTGCTCTACGGCGGCGGATAGAACATGCCCTGCGCGGTCACCGACGGACTGGCCGCCGACTCGTTGCCGGCGGCGTCGACGGCGACCACCGTGTACGTGTGCCAGGTCCCCCCGCCCACCGGCAGCGTCAGCTGGGTCCCGTCGGTCGCGCCGACGACGGTCGCTCCCTCGTACACCCGGTAGCTGACGGCGGGCTCGCCTCCGACGGAGGCAGACCACACCAGGGTGAGCCGAGCGTCGGTGGGCCAGTTGCCGGGGGTGTTGCCGGTCACCTCGAGCGACGCCGGTGCCGCCGGCCGGGCGGCGGGACCGGGTGCGGTGGTGACCCGCGCCGGGGCGGAGCGTGGGGTCTCGCCGCAGGGCTGAGGGAGGGTCGCGCTGACCCGGTAGACGTGCCGGGACGCCGACGGCAGCCCGGAGACGACCGTCTCCGGGTAGCGGGAGGTGGCGACAGCCGTGTCACCGTCCCAGACGGTGTACGAGGTGGCGGTCGCGTCGAAGGTCCAGCTCAGCCGCACCGACGACGGGGAGAGCGCGGTCGCCGCCAGCCCGACCGGCCGGGGCGGGCTGCCCAGGCAGGTCTCGGTGCTGGCTGACACCGCCGGGCTGTGCGCCGACTCGTTGCCGGCGGAATCGAGCGCGGCGACGGTGAAGCGGTGCCAGGTGGCGTGGAAGAGCCGCTGGACGGTGGCCGTGGTGCCGACGCTGACGGCGACCCGGGTGCCACCCTCGTAGACCGCGTACCGGTCCGGCGGCGGTCCGGCCGGCGCGGTCCAGGCCAGGCTGATGGTGGTGTCGGTGCGCCCGGTGACGGTCAGGCCGGTAGGCGGGCCGTGCGGCGCGGGATCACCGGCGGCGGTCGTGGCGCTGGTCGAGCCGACCGGTTCGGTGGATCCGGGACCGCACTGGTTGAGCCGGTAGAGCCGGATCTGGTGATCGGTGGCGGGCGCCAGACCGCCGACCCGGGCGCTGGTCAGCGACGTCCAGCCCAGGCTGACGCCGTTCACCCGCAGTTCCAGCTCGCCGCCGAGCGGATGCCGGGGCCAGGAGAGCGAGACCGCCGACGCGGTCGCGGCGGTGACGGTGATCGGCAGGGTCGGGGTCGGCAGACACTCCGGGTTGACCCCGGAGAGCCAGGAGCGGCCGGTCACCGGGTCGGTCGGCGCCGACTCCCGGCCGCGCCGGTCGACGGCGGTGACGGTGTACGCGTGCGACGACCCGAAGGGCACGCTCATCGTCGTCGAGGTGGTGCTGGTGCGGGCGACCACTTCTCCGCCCTCGTACACCCGGAAGGAGTGGACCCGTGGCCCGGTGGGCGGTTGCTGCCAGGTCAGGCTGATCGCGACGCCGTTGGTGCTGGCCCACAGCGCGGTTGGGGTCGTCGGGCCGGCCGGTCCGCCGTACCGCGCGGCGGCGGGGGATGCGCCGAGCAGGATGACGGCGATGAGTGCGGCGCTGGTCAGCGCGGCGGCGCCGCGCCAGTGGGATGGGGTACGCACGGCTGTCCCTCCGTTGACACCAACCAGTTATCGATTTCGATCGATCACATCTAGGGAACCGGTGCGTCGACGCCATGTCAAGCGCAGGCCGACCACACCCGCGGGCATCGCTGCGCTCATCGCCGCCAATCCCACCCATACCCCGCAGACCGACCAGGTGCCGCGCGGTGACCGACGGTCTTGCGGAAGGTTGAGACGCCGCCGCACCCCCACCCTGAACTGAACAGCTAAGTGGACAGAGGGTCCGGCCCATCAAAAAGACCCTTATGTCATGACAAAAATGAACCAGTTCTTGTTTGAGTTGCAGGCTTGAGATATTCAGATGGTGATAGAGAACTACCGATCATGACGTCTATTTGGATTACTGACTGGGGACCGGCAACACAGAACAAAAGATGATCTGGCACCACCCAGACGTGAACTGGTTCTCACAAAGAAGTTCACGCATGACCGACACTCGATGGACCGCAGCAAGATTCAGGCCCACACCAAGGGATCGCGCTCTTCGTTGATCAAGGCGCATTTTTGGTAAAGGCCAGAGCACCCCGCAAGGCTAGCCGTTTCATCTGTTGGAAAGTGCGCCTCCACCGCACGCCCTGCGTTCAACGCGATTGGCCGCCCCTTCGGCGGTGATCGACAGAACGACCTGCGATGGAGAGAACGTGAACATCTCCCACGAGTACGACAGCGCCCTGTCCCCGCCTGCACCAGAGCCCTGCTCCATCGCCATGGTTCGCGCCGCCGCACAGATCGCGACGTATCCGATCCTGGTCGTCGCCATGATCGTGGTCAGCGTGATCGCGCTCGCCTATCTTGCAATGTTTGAGCGTCTGATCCCGTACGAGCCCAACTGGCACCCGAGCCTACGTGAGTGGCGCCGGTACGGGATCTACTTCCTGCTTACCCTGCTCGGCGGCGGGCTGGCACAGCTGCCGATCATGGCTGTCGTCGGGGCGGTCGCCGCACCCCAGGGGTGGCTGCCGCTGTGGGTGGAGATGCCGTTCGCGCTGCTGCTCGGCTCGCTGGCCAACTATGTGATGCACCGGCTCGGGCACACCAACGCCTGGCTGTGGCAACTCCACGGAGTGCACCACGCGCCGGACAAGGTCAATGTCGGCAACAACGGCGTCAACCACATCTTCGACATCGTGCTCGCCCAGGGTGTGGTGCAGTTGACGCTCGCCTTCGCCGGCTTCTCCGAGCCGGCCGTCTTCGTCATCGGCCTGTTCGTCATCGTGCAGGGCTACTTCATCCACGCCAACATCGACGTACGCATCGGTTGGCTGAACTATGTCTTCACCAGTCCGGAGCAGCACCGTCTACATCACGGCACGGACCTCGCCGAGGCGGGAAATTTCGGCTCCGATCTGTCGATCTGGGATCAGCTCTTCGGCACCTTCACATGGCGTTCGGGTCGCCGCCCGGTAGCGATCGGGCTGCACAATCCGACATCGTTCCCACCGACCGGCGACGTCGTTGCCAGCCTGTTGCACCCGTGGCGCGCCCGCGCCGGTGCCGAGCGCCTGCGCCGGCACACCGGTTCGGAGATCGTCGCCCAGGAGACCCGGGAACAGGCCCGCGAATACATCGAGTTCTGCGCCCGTACCCCGAACCTGGGGTCCGTCGCGGCACCGGTGACGGTGATCAGCGACCAGGACCGGATGGAGTTCTACGCAGCGGGTACGCGCGGCAGCTGGGCTGGCGCGTCACGCAGCCACGACGGCCTGCTCGCCGGGTTCGGCACCCACGCCGAGATGTTCGACCAGGAATACGCCTCCCGCAACGCCGGCCTGGTCCGTGACGTCCTGGCGGGCTCCGGTGCCGAACACGGCTCCGGTTCCGGCACCGGTTCCGGCACCGGTTCCGCCGCCGGAGAACGTCCCGCGCCCGCTATGAACCCCGACCCGTCGCTCGCCCCAGTGGACTGACCATCAAGGAGGCACCGACCATGCCAGAGTCGAAACCCGCCCGGGAAACGATGATCATCATCGGTGGTGGCCTCGGTGGTCTCGCCACCGGCTGCTACGCGCAGATGAACGGCTACCGCACCCACACGTTCGAGATGCACGAGTTGCCGGGCGGCTGCTGCACCGCCTGGGACCAGGGTGAGTTCACCTTCGACTGGTGCGTGAGCTGGCTGCTCGGCAGCGGGCCCGGCAACGACATGCACCAGATCTGGCTCGAACTCGGCGCGCTGCAGGGCAAGGAGATGCGCGACTTCGAGACGTTCAACATCATCCGTGGCCGGGACGGGCGGACCGTCTACTTCTACTCCGACCCTGACCGGTTGCAGGAGCACCTGCTGTGGCACTCGCCCGCCGACGCGCGGCTCATCCGCGACTTCTGCGCCGGAATCCGCACCTTCAAGAAGCTGCTCAACGCCTACCCGTTCCTCAAGCCGGTCGGCCTGATGCGGCCGTGGGAACGGTGGCGGATGCTCGCCGCCTTCCTGCCGCACTTCAACACCATCCGCAGGTCGATCACGACACTGATGACCGACTACTCCGCCAAATTCAAGGATCCGCTGCTGCGGGAGGCGTTCAACTTCATCCTGTACGAGCGACATGCGAGCTTTCCGGTGCTGCCCTTCTACTTCCAACTCGCGGCGCACGCCGGGCGCACCGCCGGCGTGCCGGAAGGGGGTTCGCTCGGGCTGGCCCGCTCGATCGAGCAGCGCTACCTGCGGCTCGGAGGCAAGATCACGTACAACGCGAAGGTCGACGAGGTGCTGGTCGAGAACGACCGGGCGGTCGGGGTCCGACTCAGCGACGGACGTGAGCACCGCGCCGACATCGTCGTCGCCACCTGCGACGGGCACACGACGGTCACCAAGCTGCTGAACGGCCGCTACCTCAACGAGACCTACCGTCGCCTGTACACCGAGACCATCGACGAGCCAGGCCAGATCTACCCCGGGTACGTCAGCGCGTTCTTCGGCCTCGACCGGCCGTATCCGGACGCAGACCCGTGCACCACTCACCTGCTGTCGCCCGAGGAGGCGACGGACCTGGTCGGCATCGGCGAGCACCCCAGCGTCAACGTACAGTTCCGCAGCCGGCACTATCCCGAGCTCTCCCCGGCGGAGACCTCGGTCGTGTTCGTCACCTTCTTCTCCGACACCGGCGCCTGGCGGCAGCTGGTGGCGGGACCGGAGCAGGCGAGCCGGGTCCGCAAGGGCCAACTGCTGCACACCCTGCGGGTGCGCCGTGGCCGCACCTACTACGCCGCGAAGCGACAGGTGCGCACCGCCCTGCTCGGCCTGCTGGACTAGCGTTACCCCGGGCTCGCAGACACGGTCGTGGCGCACGACATCGCGACACCGCTGACGCAGATCCGCTACACCGCCAACCACGACGGCTCGATCGCCGGCTGGCAACCGTTCGTCGACGGCGGCGAGACGATGGAAAAGGAGCTGGAAAAGCACGGCCCGGTGCTCCCCGGGCTGGCCGATTTCTACCTGGCCGGGGTCTGGACCACGATCGGCGGGCTCATCCGGGCGGCTGCCAGCGGCCGTCATGTCGTGCAGTTCATCTGCCGCGACGACGGTCGGCCCTTCACCGCCGACATCGACGACACGGCGCCGCCGCCCACGCAGGTGACGGTGCCCGTGCCGGCCACACCCTCGCTGGCCTCCCCGGCCGAGGGACACCCGTCCGTTCTCACCCGGCAAGGAGCCTGACTTGAAGATCGCGAAGTGGGTCGTGCGCGAGCATGTCGACGGCGTCCCCGACGTCGGCCGGATCTACGAGAAGGTGACCGAGGAGGCACCGGTAGCGCTCGGTGACGACGAGATGCTGTTTCAGACGCGGTACGTCTCGGTCGATCCGTACCTGCACGGGCTCGCCCTGGAGACGCCGGTCGGGCAGCACATGATCGCCGACTCGATCATGGAGGTGGTCGAGGCCGGACCGGACGCCCGCTTCCAGGTGGGAGACCTGGTCCAGGGCTATGGCGGTTGGCGTAGCCACGTCGTCGGCACCGGCGGCGAGGTGCTGTGGCAGGGGGAGACGTTCCCGATGGTCTTTCCCGCCTACCGCAAGCTGAATCCGCAGCACTACGACGACGTGCTGCCGGTGACGACGGCGCTGGGAATCATGGGAGGGCCGGGCATCACCGCGTGGGGCACGCTGACGCATTTCCTGACGGTCCGCCCTGGTGACACGCTGGTGATCAGCGGTGCCTCGGGGGCCATCGGGACCCTGGTCGGGCAGCTCGCCAAGCGGGCCGGTGCGCGGCTGGTGGGGACTACCGCGTCCGCGGAGAAGGTCCCGTTCCTCACCGAACTCGGCTTCGACGCCGTCGTCGAGTACCGACACGGTGACGAGCCGGGCCGGGTACGGGAGGCGCTGGTCAAAGCCGCCCCGGACGGCGTCGACAGATACTTCGACAATCTCGGTGGCACGGTCACCGACATGGTCTTCACGATGCTGAACGTGCACAGCCGGGTCGCGGTCTGCTGGCAGTGGGCCACCCAGGTGGGCCGCGAACAGACCGGGCTACGTCTCCTGCCGATGATCATGTACCCCCGTGCGACCATCCGGGGCATGTTCGCGCACGAGTGGTTCACCGAGGAGAACCTGTCGAAGATGCGCGACGAACTCGGCGGCATGGTCCGTCGCGGGGAACTGAGCTACCAGCAGACCGTCCACCACGGATTCGACGAGATTCCGAACGCGTACCACAGTCTCTACCACAACCGGGGCGGTAACCGGGGCAAGGTCCTGGTCGCCGTGTAGCTTGCAGGGAGCCGCCAGGTGCCCTCAACCTGATCGCCGGTAGGCGTTCGTGGGGTTTCCGGGGGGCGATTCAAAATTCCATCGATGAAACGAGGCCCTGACCAGCGAACTTGCCGGTCAGGGCCTCTCCTGGAGCCGCCTGACGGAATCGAACCGTCGACCTACGCATTACGAGTGCGTCGCTCTGCCGACTGAGCTAAGGCGGCAACGATCAACCAGTGTACGGCACCGGGCGGCGATCACGCCGGGCGGCCGAGAGGCACCGACGGGACGGCCTGGGCCGACCACGGGTGACAGGCGTCGATGACCGACAGTAGGCTCCGGACGTGTGACGGACGAACCGAGCACGCCTGCCCCAGCCGCCGACCCGGCCGGCCCCGGCCCAGCCGGCCCCGGCCCAGCCGGCCCCGGGCCGGTCGATCCGGCCCCACCCGCCGCCGAGCATCACCGGCCCCGGTCGCTGGACCCGAGGGAGCTCGGCTTCACCCCCCGGCCCCCGGTGCCCTGGCTGGCCCCGATGCTGCTGCTCAGCACCGGCCTGCGCACCCTGCTGGCGACGCTGTTCGGCGCCTACCTCGACAAGCGGGAACTGCAGGGCGCGCTCCCCGGCGACGTGCACCACCACGACGCCGTCGACGGGGAGCTGTGGATCGACTACGTGGCCGACCTCGGTGACGGCTTCCCGGCGACCTACTCGCTGGCGTACCTGCTGGCGCAGCCGGAGCTGGACGTCGACGGCGCCGGCCGGCTGCGCCGCGGCGACCTGCTGGTGATGGGCGGCGACCAGGTCTACCCGGCGGCCAGCGGCGAGGCGTACGAGGACCGGAGCAAGGGGCCGTACCAGGCGGCCTTCCCGAAGCCGCCGGTCGGGCAGCCGCGACCCACGCTGTACGCCATCCCCGGCAACCACGACTGGTACGACGGGCTCACCGCGTTCCTGCGGCTGTTCGCCCGTCGGCGCGACGCCACCATCGGCGGCTGGCGGACCGAGCAGAAACGGTCGTACTTCGCCACCCGGCTGCCGAACGACTGGTGGCTGTTCGCCATCGACGAGCAGTTCGGCGCGTACCTGGACGACCCGCAGCTGATCTACTTCGAGAAGGCGGCCGAGCAGCTCAAGCCGGGTGACCGGGTGATCCTGGCCGTGCCGGAACCGACCTGGGTCAAGGCGGTCGGCGACCCGCAGGCCTACGACGCGGTCGACTACTTCCTGCGTACGGTGATCGAGCCGACCGGTGCCCGGGTGCCGCTGACGATCTCCGGCGACCAGCACCACTACGCCCGCTACGCCAACCCGGACCGGCAGCTGATCACCTGCGGGGGCGGCGGCGCCTACCTGTCGGCGACACACAAGCTGCCCGAGCGGATCACCGTACCGCCGGTCGACACCCTTGCCCGCAACGCCAGCCCGCAACGCGACTACGAGCTGGCCGGCCGCTACCCGGACGCGGCCCGGTCCCGCCGCTACAGCTGGGGGATCTTCCACCGGCTGCCGCGCCGCAACCCGGGCTTCGCCACCCTGCTCGGCACCCTGCAGACGCTGCTGATGCTGGCCGTCGCCGGGGTCATCGTCTCCTGGGCCGACCCCGACAACCAGCGGCTGTTCAGTATCCCGCTGGTCGCGATGGTGGTGCTCACCCTCGCCGCGTCGGTGCTCTTCGCCAAGCCGCCGAGCGCCAGCGGCGCCCGACATTCCCGGCACTGGCTGCTCGGGCTCGGGCACGGTGTCGCGCACATCGCGCTGGCCTGGGTCGGTGCGCTGATCTGGCTGGAGCTGCCGTTCGTCGACTGGCCCTGGCCATTGCCGGTGGTCGCCGCCGCAGTCGTCTACGGCCCGGTCGCCGGGCTGGTCGCCAGCCAGTTGACCGCCGGCTACCTGGTGCTGGCCGGTGCGTTCGACGTCAACCTCAACGAGCTGTTCGCCGGGCAGGGCATCGAGGACTCGAAGTGCTTCATCCGGATGCGGATCGCCGCCGACGGGTCGCTGACCCTCTACCCGGTGGCCGTCGACCGGGTGTGTCGGCGCTGGCGGGCCGACCCGCAGGCCCCCGCGCACGCCCCGTGGATCGTGCCGGAGCAGCCGCTGGCCACCCGACTGGCCGAGGAACCGATCACCATCCGCTGAACCGACGACGTCCGGTGCGCCGCGAGGTCAGCCGTACGCCTGGTCGTGGGCGCGGCGCGGACCGCAGACGTCGGCCAGGGCGCACCGTTTCACCGCCCCGTCGGCAATCTGCCGTACGGTGACCGACTCGCTCGGCGGATGCCGCGACACCACCTTGGCCGGCCCGTCCGGGGTCTCGACGCGCTGGCCCGAGGTGGGGTAACTGCTGCTGTCCGCGTACAGCGGATGTTCGTACTTGAGGCAGCACATCAGCCGGCCGCAGGCGCCGGAGATGCGCAGCGGGTTGAGCGGCAGATCCTGGTCCTTGGCCATCCGGATGGTCACCGGCTCGAAATCGGTGAGGAAGGTGGCGCAGCACAGGTCCCGGCCGCAGGAGCCGATCCCGCCCTGCACCCGGGCCGAGTCGCGGGCCGACAGCTGCCGCAGCTCCACCCGGCAGTGCAGGGTCGCACCGAGGTCACGCACCAGCGACCGGAAGTCGACCCGGTGCGGTGCGGTGAAGTAGATGGTGGCCCGGGCGCTGTTCAGCGACCCCGGCTCCAGCACGTGGTCGACGGCGACCACCTTCATCGGCAGCCCGTGCTCGCGGATCAGCCGCTTCGCCGCGACCTTCGCCTCCGCCTTGCGTTTGCGTTGCACCTCGTCGCGGTGCAGGTCCTGCTCGGTGGCCAGGCCGGCCAGCCGGGGAAAGCCGTCGGTGGGATCGTCGACCCACTGCGGGGCCCAGACGCACTCGGCGACCTCGGCGCCGTCGTCGGTGGGCACCAGCACCTTGTCGCCGACCGCCGGTCGCAGATCACCGGGGTCGAGGTAGAAGAGGCGCCCGTACCGGTTGAAGCTGACCGCGCAGAGCATCCCCATGGCCCTACCCTACGTCGACCTTCCGGCATCGTGAAGGCAGCGGCGCCGTTGCCTGTTCCGGGTCAGTAGCGCAGCCGGATCGTCCCGTCTGATCTGGCACCCGGGCCGGCGACATCGGCAGGCCGGGACCCGCCGGCCGGCGTTAACCGGGGCCGCCACCGCTCCAGCAGGTCCTCGCCCCGCTCGGTGATCTCCAGGATCGCGGTCAGCACCGCCGCCGCGATCGTCGCGGCGGCGTCGGCCGCCACCGACCCTGATGGTCCGACCTGCCCAACCGCGGACCACCCTGGACCGGCGTCGGCGGCGGTCCGTACGGTGACCGCCTCGGCCGAGCCCAGCGCCTCGGCCAGCACTGCGGCCAGCCCGGTCCGGCTCAGCGCCGCCCAGCCGGCGACCGCCTCGGCGTACCCGGCGGTGGCCGTCAACCGCCCGGCCAGGCTGTCCGGGTCGGCAGCGCCACCGCCATCACCACCGCCGGTCAGCCGGGTGGCGAGGGTACGGCGTGCCGCGTCGTACGCCTGGGCCGCCGGTCCGGACCAGTCGAGCCGGCCGGCCAGCACATCGACCGCTTCGGCGTACCCGTCCAGTTGCGGGCGGAGCGCGGCGCCGGCGGCGGCCAGCGGCTCCGGGCGCACCGCGACGAACGCGGCCACCGCGTCACCGGGCAACGCCCGCACCTGGCGCAGCAGCGGCCAGACCGGATGCCCCGGCGGCGCGCCGTTGCCGACGAGCAGCGCGTCCACCCCGGCCAGCAGCTCCCGGGCCGGCCCGGCGACCCGGTCCAACACGTCCATCAGCTGCCCTCCGTCGGCTGCCGACGGCGGGACGTCACGTCGACGTCCCGGTACGCGCCGACCACGGACCGCAACCCGGCTGCGGTGTCAGCGAGCCGCCGGCCGGCGTCGTCCGCTTCAGCCGCCCGCTGCGCCACCGCGTCCCGCCACTGCCGGCCCAGCGCGGCGGTGAGCGAGCCCAACCGGCCGGCCGACGCCGCCTGCGGCCCGCCGTCGGCGGTGCCGGCCAGCCCGCCGACGGCGGCGTCGCGTAGCCCATGGTCGGCGGCGTCGCGCAGCCCGGTCAGCTGGCGCGCTGCGCCGGCCAGCTGGTCGGCGCAGCGCGTCAGCTCGGCGGCGATCAGCTGCGCGGTGGTGTCCATGTCAGACCTCCCGCAGCGACGGGTGGGCGCCGAACGTCTCGGCCCACAGTTTCTCGCGCGCCCAGCGGGCGGCGTCGGCGGCCGCCGCCACCGTGGACCGCACCGCGCCGGCCAGTTCGGTGTTGCTCCGGGTGTGCAGTGGACCGAGAATCCGCACGTCGGTCACGGTGCCGGCGGCGTTGACCACGATCTCGACGGACCCGTCCGGCGAGCGCACCGTCACCTCGACGGTGTGCACCGCCTTGTCGAACTCGACCTGCCGGGCCTCGATCTGGCGGTACCGCTCGACCGCGTTCTCGATCCACGCCTCGTCGATCTGCCGTACCACGGGGTCCTCACCATCGTCGGCAAGCGGGCACAGATCGTCTGCACCCTACGTACGGATGGGGCTGCGCTACGGCACCGAACCGTACCGGCAGTGACCTAACCACGCCAGAGGCTGAGCATCATCGCTTCGACGGCGATCCGTGGCTTGACGTTGCCGGTGATCGCTTCTCGGCAGCTCAGCACTGCTTCCAGCCGGCGCAGCGCCGACTCCGCTGTCCACTTTTCGGCAGCTGCGCCGGTGAGCCCGGCGACGTCGGTGTGCACCGGGGCCACCGGGGCCCGCAGCGCGGAAACCAGGACGTCCCGGTAGAAGCCGGCCAGATCGACCAGCGCCCGGTCCAACGCGTCCCGCTGCGCCCGGGTGGCCCGGGACTTCTGCCGCCGTTCCAGCTCCTTGATCTGCCCGGCGGTCCCCCGGGCCGCGCCGGCGGCGCCGCGTCCGGTGCCGCCGGCACCCAGCGCGGTCTGCAGCGCCGTACGCTCCGCCGCGTCGATCTCGGCGACCGCCGCCTCGGCCTCTGCCTCGGCGGCGGCGATCAACGCCGACGCGGCGTCGAAGCAGGCTCCGACCGTGGTCAGCCGGCGCGGCACCGCCAGAACGGCGTCCCGGCGCTCCCGCGCCTGCGGGTCCTGGGCCAGCCGCCGGGCCCGGCCGACGTGCCCCTGCGCGGCCGCCGCCGCCCAGACGGCGGTCTCGGCCGGTACGCCGTCCCGCCCGGCCAGCACCTGGGCGACCGCCTCGGCCGGCGGCTGCCGCAGGCTGACCACCCGGCAGCGGGACCGGATGGTGACCGAGATGTCGTCCGGATGGGTGGACGGCGTGCAGAGCAGGAACACCGTCCTGGGCGGCGGTTCCTCGATCGCCTTGAGCAGCGCGTTGCCGGCCGCCTCGGTGAGCCGGTCGGCGTCCTCGATCACCAGTACCTGCCAGCGTCCGCCCGACGGGGTGCTGGCCGCCCGCAGCACCAGCGCGCGCATCTCGCCGACGCTGATCGACAGGCCGTCCGGCACGACGAACCGGACGTCGGCGTGCGTACCGGCCCGGGTGGTGTGGCAGCCGGCGCACCGGCCGCAGCCCTGTCCGTACACACACTGCAGCGCGGCGGCCAGCGCGCGGGCGGCCACCGACCGCCCGGAGCCGGGCGGCCCGGTGAAGATCCAGGCGTGGGTCATCGCTCCGGCCGACAGCGGCGGGTCACCGTCACCGGCGGCGAGCAGTTCGCCGGCTGCCGCTGCGGCCCGGCGCAGGGTCTGCACCGCCTCGTCCTGGCCGACCAGGTCGGCGAAAACGTCGGTGGGCACGGTCGCGGTCGTCATGTCCGCCGCCCCGCTTCGGTGGCGGCCTTCGGCTCGGCGTCGGCTGTCGGCTCGGCGGGCGCCGCTGGGTCGGCCCGGCCGGTCAGCACCTCGACCCGGTCGAGCACCGCGCCGCGTACCTCGTCGACGCCCCGGGTGGCGTCCAGCACCAGGTAGCGTTTCGGGTCGGCGGCGGCCAGGTCGAGGAACGCGTACCGGACCCGTTCGTGGAACGCCAGCGACTCGCTCTCCAACCGGTCGGCGCCGGTCCCGCGCCGCTGCACCCGGTCCAGGCCGGCCAGCGGCTCGATGTCCAGCAGCACGACCAGGTCGGGTTTGAGGCCGCCAGTGGCCCAGGAGGAGAGCCAGGAGACCTCGTCGACCGGCAAGGTCCGTCCGGCACCCTGGTACGCCAGCGACGAGTCGACGTAGCGGTCGCTGACCACCACCGCGCCCCGGGCCAGCGCCGGCCGGACCACGGTCGCCACGTGGTGGGCCCGGTCGGCGGCGTACAGCAGGGCCTCCGCGCGGGGCGACGGCGCGTCCGGTCCGCCGTCGAGCACCAGCCGGCGGATCTTCTCGCCGAGGCCGCTGGCCCCCGGTTCGCGGGTCACCACCACCTCCCGGCCGCGCTCGCGCAGCGCCTGTGCCAACGCCGTCACCTGTGTCGACTTGCCGGCGCCCTCGCCGCCTTCGAAGACGACGAAGACCCCGTTCGCGGTGAACGGCTCCGCCGACGTCAACGGCCGCCCCCGGATCGACCCCCACAGGTCGGCCAGGACCGGAACGCCCGGTTTATCGTCCATCTGGCGGAAGGCGCTGAGCCCGGCGAAGATGCCGAACACCCCGGCGAGCAGCAGCAGCAACCGGGTCGAGGAGAACGAGACGCCCAGGTTGGCGATCTGCAGCTGGCGGGAGCCGCCCACGCCGACCAGCACGCTGCTGACCGAGATGGCCAGCATCAGCACCACCCGGGTGCCGGTCTGCACCACGGCGAAGACCCGGCCCCGGACGTCGTCGGCGATCTCCCCGCCAAGCAGGGTGATCCCGGCCAGGAAGGCCATCCCGGCCGCCGCTCCGACCAGCACCGCGCCGAGGATGGCCATGGACAGATGGATGGACAGAGCGAGGATCAGCACCGAGCCGCTGGCCAGCACGATGCTGAGCCCGAACCAGCGCCGCCGGGACAGGTCGCGCACCACCGTCGGGCCCAGCCCGATCCCGGCGCCCAGACCGACGAAGATCGCCGCGAAGAGCAGGTAGAACGCGGCGTCACCGGCGCTCAGCGAGGCGGTGAAGAATTTCGCGGTGCCGATCACGATGCCGCCACCGGCGAACGCGCCGAAGATGCCCAGCACCAGGCCGCGGACCAGCGGGGTCTGGCCGATGAACCGCCATCCCTCGACGAACTGCCGGATAAGGCTCTGATCGGCGTGCCCGGCGGCGCCGGCCCGCCCGCTGATCTCCTTGATGCCGTAGAAGACCACGATCGCGGTGGCCAGTCGGGAGGCGGCGTTGAAGAACAGCGCCAGCTGCGCCGGCTCCGCCCAGGATGGCAGATCGGTCACCGTCGCCGCTCGGACGGCGGCGTCGAGGACGGCCAGGCTGATCGCGGCGAGCACCGGGGTGAGCCCGTACGTGGCGATCAGGGTGAGCTGGTTGGCGATCTCCAGCCGGGCCTTCGGGATCAGGTTGGGGACCGCCGCTTCCTTCGCCGGGATCCAGATCAACGTGATCGTCTCGATCAGGAAGATCGCGATCGCAGCCCAGGCCACCGTGAGGGCGCCGCTGGCGCCGAACATCGGCAGCAGCGGGATGGAGGCGAACAGCACGAACCGGAGCAGGTCGCAGATGACCATCGTGTAGCGCCGGTCGAACCGGTCGGCGAGCACCCCGGCGACCGGGCCGAGGACCAACGCCGGCAGCAGCCGTACGGCGATGACACCGCCGAACGCCGCGCCCTGGGCCGCGCCGCCGGAAACCTGCCCGGCCGCGAAGATCGAGGTGGCGAGCAGGCCCAGCCAGTCGCTGAACGAGGCGACCCCGAGCACGATCCACAGCCGCCGGAACGGACGGATGCGCAACACCGAACGCAGCGCTGGCAGGCCGGACAAATCGACCGAAGCGGCAGTCTGGTCGGCCGGTGGCGTGTCGGACGTACCACCGCGCTGCTGACTGCTGGCGTTGTCGTCGATGACCGTTCCTCCCCGTCGGCCCGGCGGCGGGGCCCCGGTGACACTCTAATCCCGGCGCTCACCCGGGTCGGTCACGGTCGCGGGCACCGTCGCCGGTTGCGGCGGGGTCGACGTGGCGGTGCAGGTACTCGCGGATCAGTGCCTTCGCTTCGCGCAGTACGCTGTCGTCGCCCTCGGCGGTGCGCCGGAACGCCAGTTTGATCAGCGCGTCGGCGGCCTCCACCGCGATCTGCAGCGCGAACCGCAGCCGGGGTTCGTCCGGGATGCCGAAGCGACCCACCAGGACCCTGGACAGCTCACTGGCGATCACCGCGTTGTTGTCCCGGCTCTCGTCCAGCAGCCGCACGTCGACCACGTCGCCGAAGTGCAGGGTGCGGAATCCGGGCACCGTACGGTGCATGCAGATGTACTCGTCGATGCCGGCGGCGACGCCGTCCCACCAGTGGTCGAACTCGCCGCCGGTGACCCGTTCGTTGAGCCGCTGCACGTACGCGTCGATGTTGCGCAGCGTCAGCGCCTGCACGATCGCCCGCTTGTCCGGGAAGAACTGATAGACGGAACCGATGGCCACCTCGGCTCGTTCGGCGAGCAGGGTCGTCGTCAGACCCTCGTAGCCAACCTCGTCCACGATCTCGGCGCACGCGTCGAGCATGCGCTGGACCCGGGCGAGACTGCGCCCCTGGACCGGCACCCGCCGCAGCGGGCCACTGGTGACGGCTGGTGGTGTCGACACTCGTCCCACTCCTTCCGAGAAAGATCCCCCGCGCGTCGGAACCACCGTCGGCAGCAGTGAGATCAAAAACGTTACTCGGATTAACGAGCGAAACGGATATCGGTATTCACCTGTCCCACATCATCCTGACCATGAAGATCATTTACGAAGATCATTCATAGCGATCCCGGCCGGCGGCAGGCCACCGCCGGCCGGAAGTGCGGTCAGGAGAGCGTCAAGAGTCGTCGGACTGGTCGGCGGCCCGGCTGGCAGTCGCCTTCTTCGGCGCTGCCTTCTTGACCGCGGTCTTCTTCGCGCTGGTCGCCTTGGTACCGGTCGCCTTGGTACCGGTCTTCTTCGCGCCGGCGGTCTTGGCGGTGGTCTTCTTCGCCGGCGCCTTCTTCGCCGCCTTCTTACGCGGCGCTGGGCCCTTCGCCCGCTTTTCGGCCAACATCTCCGACGCCTGCTCGATCGTCAACGACTCGGGCGTCTGACCACGCCGCAGCGAAGCGTTGCTCTCGCCGTCGGTCACGTACGGTCCGAACCGGCCATCCTTGATCACCAGTGGGCGCTCGGTGAGCGGATCCGCGCCCATCTCCCGCAACGGTGGCGCGGCGGCCCGCCGCTGCCGGGTCTTCGGCGCGGCGAGCAACGCCAGCGCCTCGTCCAGCGAGACGGTGAACAACTGTTCCTCGGACTCCAGGGACCGGAACTCGTCGCCCTTCTTGACGTACGGGCCGTACCGGCCGGCGGCGGCGAGCACCTCGGCGCCGTCCGGTGCCACCCCGACCACCCGGGGCAGCGACAGCAGCCGCAGCGCCTCGGCGATGCTCAGCGTCTCCGGCGACTGGGACCGCAGCAACGAGGAGCGGCGCTCGCCACTGGCGACGTACGGGCCGAACCGGCCGGACTTGAGCACGATCGGCTCGCCGGTCTCCGGATGTTCGCCGAGCTTGCGCTCGCCGCCACCGCCGAGGAACAGTTCGTTGATCTTCTCTGGGGTCAGCTCGTCCGGCGCGATCCCCTCCGGCAGCGAGACGCGGTCCCCGCCGGCTCCGGCTGCCGCGCCCTCCGCCTCGTCACCGCCGCCGGCCACCGGCTCGGCACCGCCGGCATCGCCCGCCGCGCCGGCACCGTTCGACCCGGCCGCCGCGTGGTCGACACCCTCCGCGCCCGGCAGGAACCGCTGCAGGTACGGACCGTAGCGGCCGACCCGCACGACGACCTGACGACCCTCGTCGTCGGCACCGAGCGGGATCGAGTTGACGCTGCGGGCGTCGATCTCGGCGAGCTTCTCGGTGACCAGCCGTTTCAAACCACCGGAGCGGGCGACCGACTCGTCTCCGGCGGTGTCGCTGCCGAAGTAGAACGAGGTGAGGAAGTCCACCGCCTGGTGGTCGCCGGACGCGATCTCGTCCAACTCGTTCTCCATGCTGGCGGTGAAGTTGTAGTCGACCAGCCGCGGATAGTGCCGCTCCAGCAACCCGATCACCGCGAAGGCCAGGAACGACGGGATCAGCGCCTGGCCGCGTTTGGCCACGTACCCCCGGTCCTGGATCGTCTGCATGATCGACGCGTAGGTGGACGGCCGCCCGATGCCCAACTCCTCCAACGCCTTGACCAGGGAGGCCTCGGTGTAGCGGGCCGGCGGCTGAGTGCTGTGCCCGACCGCCGCCAGCTCCCGCGCGGTGAGTGGCTGATCCTTGACCAGGTTCGGCAGGCGGCGCTCGGCGTCCTCCGCCTCGGCCGACTCGTCGTCAGAGGACTCGACGTAGGCGCGCAGAAAGCCCGGGTCGGTGATCGTCTTGCCGGTCGCACCGAAGTCGCATTCCTCGCCGGCGGTCGAAACGGCCCGGATCCGCACCGACACGCTGGAACCCACCGCGTCGGTCATCTGGGACGCGATGGTCCGCCGCCAGATCAGCTCGTAGAGCTTGAACTCCTCGGCGGACAGTTCGTTGGCCAGCTCCCCGGGGGTGCGGAAGTGGTCACCGGCGGGGCGGATGGCCTCGTGCGCCTCCTGGGCGTTCTTGACCTTGCCGGTGTACCGGCGCGGCTCCGGCGGGACGAAACGGTCGCCGTACAGCTCGGCGACCTGGCTGCGGGCGGCGGCGATCGCCGTTTCCGACAGGTTGACCGAGTCGGTCCGCATGTAGGTGATGTAGCCGTTCTCGTACAGCCGCTGCGCGGTGCGCATCGTCTGCTGCGACGAGAACCGCATCTTACGGGCCGCCTCCTGCTGCAGTGTGGAGGTGATGAACGGGGCGTACGGCCGGCGGCGGTACGGCTTCTCCTCGACCCGGGTGACGGTGAACGGCCGACCGTCGAGCCGGGCTGCCAGGCCCCGCGCCCCGTCGCCGTCGAGGTGCACCACCGACGCCTCCGGCCGGACCCGTCCGGTGGTCGGCTCGAAGTCCTTGCCGGTCGCGATCCGGTCGCCGCCGAGCGCGATCAGGGTGGCGGTGAACGAGCGGGGCCCGTCGGCTGCGGCCGCCGGCTGGCCGGTCACCGCCAGGGTGGCCTGGATGTCCCAGTAGTCGGCGGTACGGAACGCCATCCGCTGCCGCTCGCGCTCCACCACGATCCGGGTGGCCACCGACTGCACCCGGCCGGCGGACAGCCGGGGCATCACCTTCTTCCACAGCACCGGCGAGACCTCGTAGCCGTACAGCCGGTCCAGGATCCGCCGCGCCTCCTGGGCGTCGACCAGGTTGCGGTCGATCTCCCGCGGGTTGGCCACCGCGGCCTGGATGGCGGCCCGGGTGATCTCGTGGAAGACCATCCGACGCACCGGCACCTTGGGCTTGAGGGTCTCCACCAGATGCCAGGCGATCGCTTCGCCCTCACGGTCCTCGTCCGTGGCGAGCAGGACCTCGTCGACCTCCTTGGCCAGCTTGGTCAGTTTGGCGATCTGCTGCTTACGGTCGGCCGAGACGACGTACAGCGCGGAGAAGCCGTTGTCGACGTCGACGCCGAGCCGGGCCCACGGCTCCTTCTTGTAGCGGGCCGGCACGTCGGCGGCGTTGCGGGGCAGGTCCCGGACATGCCCGAGGCTCGCCTCGACGACGTACCCCGGGCCCAGGTAGCCCGAGATCGTCTTGGCCTTCGCCGGCGATTCGACGATGACCAGACGACTGGTTGAGGTGTTGCTCGGCACGTCTCTCCTGACCTCGACCCCACTCGGACCGCCCGGCGACAGGCGGCGGCCCGGATCGACCGGCGCCCGCCACGACGAGCGGGCGGGCGACGGTCACGATGTCCAACGTAACGCGAACCCGGGGCCGGTGGAGCACACGCACCCAAGCCTTCGGCCCGATTTGCGTTGGTCGTCCGGTTGGTTCACCACAGCCGGCCGGCAGCCCACCCGATGCCGACCCAGCTCGTTCCTACCGCACCAACGGCGACACGGTACACCCACCAACCGGCGTGACGTGGCGCACCGCACCGCAGCCGCCGGTGGCGTCGGTCGATGTCCCGGCTGTTCTGTCAGCGATCAGACAGCGATCGTGTCATCACGCCCAGCCGTCCTCGGGGGCGGCGGGGGGCCGGTCGCCGAGCAGCTCGGCCAGTCTCGTCAGCCGGCGTCGGCCCACGATCCGGTACGCCGGACCACCGGACCGGGCATCGAGCAGCACCGCCGGCAGCCCGATCGCGGCGAGCGCGGCACCCACCTGGGGCCAGTTGTCTGAATCCGATTCGGCCAGCCGCAACCGGTAGCCGAGCGGGTCCCTGGCACCGGCCGCCGCCGCCCACAGCCGCAGCCGCTGACCGGCCAGGTGGAAACCGGTCGGCGGCCGCTTGACCAGGCGGTCGTCCTCGCCACGCACCGGCCCCGCCTCCGGTTGGTCGGCGTCCGGTTGGTCGGCCTCCAGTTGGTTGGTGTCCAACTGGTCGGCGTCCGGTCCGTCTGGCATCGGCGGATGCAGCCAGGCCGCGCCGAGCCGGGCCAGCACCGCCGTATACGCCGTCCGCACCGTCAGCCGGCCGTCCGGCAGCTGACGCCAACTCGGCGCCAGCCCGCGCCGACGGAACTCGGCAACCAGCACGTGCACCCGCCAGGCCGGCTCGACGTCCACCGACACCCGTACGGTGCCGCCCATCCGGGTGATCCGCCCCGGACCGGCGAGCAGACCCGCCAGGTCGCCCGGCGTCGGATCCGCCGCCGCCACGCCGAACAGCGACAACTGCCGGGGCGTCAGGGCACCGGCGGAGGAGTCGGTCGGCGGCGTCAGCGACACTCCGGGACCTCGTCGAAGGCCCGGTTGAGCTCCGCGGAATCCAGTGAGCTGGTGTCCAGCGCGCTGCGCTGGTAGTCGTCGGTGAGGGTGGCGAGCACCGCCTCGACCTCGTCGTAGAAGCTGTCCGCCGGTCCGGTTGCGTCCAGCCCGGCGATGCCCTCCTCGGCCTTGCCGTACGCGTCGCGCACCGCGCCGAGCGAGCCTGCGAACCCGCTGGCCACCTGCTCACCCTGGTCCGCGTCGGGCACCCCGGCCTCCACCACCCGGACCCGGGCGGTCTCGGTCGCGGCGGCCGCGCCGGACAGCAGCCGGACCAAATTCTCCTGCGCCTGCGCCGGGGTCGTCTGCGCGGTCATCTGCTGCTGGGTGCTGCTGGTCAGATTGCTGATCTCGGCCCGCCACGGGCGCAGCGCGGTGCACACCTCGGCCGCCCAGACGACCGGGCTGGGTCCTCCACCGCAGCCCGACAGCGTCAACGCCACGGCAGTGAGCAGCACTGCGATCCGGGCAGTGGACACCACGCGGCGCGCTCCCATGCTGTGCAGCGTACGCACCGGTGACGACAGCCGTACGGCCCGCCACCGGTCGGCGGTACGTCGAAGCCGGTGGCTCCACCCGGTCCACAGGGATCGGGCGGAGCCACCGGTCGGTCAGACGCTCACCCGCTCCGATTCGGACCCGGCGCTGCCGCCACCGGCCGGACCACCGTCGACGTCCTCCCCCATCGCCATCGGCTTGCGCTTGGTGAACACCACGGCGGCCACCACGACCAGGGTCGCCAGCACCGCGATGGCGATGCGCAGCGGGTCGTTCTGGTCGGTGCCCACGCCCCACATGATCACCGCGGGGGCGATCAGCAGGGCCACCAGGTTCATCACCTTGAGCAGCGGGTTGATCGCCGGGCCGGCGGTGTCCTTGAACGGGTCGCCGACGGTGTCGCCGATGACCGTGGCGGCGTGCGCCTCGGAACCCTTGCCGCCGTGTGCGCCGTCCTCCACCAGCTTCTTGGCGTTGTCCCAGGCGCCGCCGGAGTTGGCCAGGAAGACCGCCATCAGCACACCGGTGCCGATCGCGCCGGCCAGGTACGCGGCGAGCGCACCGGCGCCGAGGCCGAAGCCGACCGCGATCGGCGCCAGCACCGCCAGCAGACCCGGGGTGAGCAGTTCCCGCTGGGCGTCGCGGGTGCAGATGTCGACCACCTTGCCGTACTCCGGCCGTTGGGTCCGTTCCATGATGCCGGGGTTGTCGCGGAACTGGCGGCGGACCTCCAGCACGACGGCGCCGGCCGAGCGGGACACCGCGTTGATGGCCAGCCCGGAGAAGAGGAAGACCACCGCGGCACCGATGATCAGACCGACCAGGTTGCCCGGGTTCGCGACGTTGAGCGAGTCGGCCAGGTAGCCGGGCACGTCGTCGATCCCGGCGTCGTTCAGCGCGATGCTGACCGTGTCGGTGTAGGAGCCGAACAGCGCCGTCGCGGCGAGCACGGCGGTGGCGATCGCGATGCCCTTGGTGATCGCCTTCGTGGTGTTGCCGACCGCGTCCAGCTCGGTGAGGGTACGGGCACCGGCCTCGTCGATGTCACCGGACATCTCGGCGATGCCCTGCGCGTTGTCGGAGATCGGGCCGAAGGTGTCCATCGCCACGATCACGCCGACCGTGGTGAGCAGGCCGGTGCCGGCCAGCGCCACGGCGAACAGCGACAGGGTGATGGAGCCGCCACCAAGCAGGTACGCCCCGAACACTCCCGCGCCGACCAGCAGCGCCGAGTAGACCGCCGACTCCAGGCCGACGCTGATGCCAGCCAGGATGACAGTCGCCGCGCCGGTCTGCGAGCTCTTGCCGATGTCCTGCACCGGGCGGCGGTGCACCTCGGTGAAGTAGCCGGTGAGCAGCTGGATCGCGGCGGCCAGCACGATGCCGATGAACACCGCGCCGATGGCCAGACCGGCCGGGGACAGCGGCAGGTCGGCGCCCTCGTCGACGCCGAGCTGCGTACGCCAGTCGTCGCCGAGCAGCTCCGTCCAGCTGCTCTGCAGGTAGAAGAAGGCGGCGACGGCGACCAGCACAGCGGCCAGCACAGCCGAGGTGAAGAACGCCCGGTTGATCGCCACCATGCCGTTACGGTCCGACGGACGCAGTCGGGTGATCAGTACGCCGAACAGCGCGATCACCGCACCGATGGTGGAGACGATCAGCGGGAAGACCAGGCCTTCCTCGCCGAACGCGGCCCGGCCCAGAATCAGCGCGGCGACCAGGGTCACCGCGTACGACTCGAACAGGTCGGCGGCCATGCCGGCGCAGTCACCGACGTTGTCGCCCACGTTGTCGGCGATGGTCGCCGGGTTACGGGCGTCGTCCTCCGGGATGCCCTGCTCGACCTTGCCGACCAGGTCGGCACCGACGTCGGCGGCCTTGGTGAAGATGCCGCCGCCGACCCGCATGAACATGGCCAGCAGGGCCGCGCCGAAGCCGAAGCCCTCCAGCACGGTCGGTGCGTCGACCCGGTAGAGGACGACCACCAGGGCCGCGCCGAACAGGCCGAGGCCCACCGTGAGGAAGCCGACCACGCCGCCGGTCCGGAAGGCGATCTTCATCGCGTTCTCCCGGCCACCGGCGCCGGTGCCGGCCGCCGCGGCGACCCGCAGGTTCGCCCGGGTGGCCAGCGCCATCCCGGCGCCGCCGATGAACGCGCTGAACACCGCGCCCACCACGAAGAAGACGGATCGACCGACCTTCACCATCGTCTCGCTGCCCTGTGTCTCGTGCACAGGGAGCAGGAAGAGCAGTATGACGGCGAGTACGACGAACACGCCGAGGGTCTTGAACTGGCGGAACAGGTACGCCGACGCGCCTTCCTGCACAGCGCCGGCGATCTCCTGCATGTTCGTGGTGCCCTTACCGGTCGCCAGTACCGCCCGTACCAGGGCGGCGGCGAAACCCAGCGCCACCAGCGCGATGACCGCGGCGATGACGACGTACGTCAGGTGTGTGCCGGTAAGGGACAGCCCGCCGCCTTCGGCGGCCAAGGTGGTCCCGGACATCAGTGTCCTCCTGTACCGAACGCTCGCCCCGGTCGGTGGACGAACCGGCGGGGCGACTCCACGCGGGGAGCAACGAGGTCTGCTGGCACCCACAGGTTTGTGGGGCCAGGACAGTTGGTGATAACCCGCGTACTCTAGCCGGACCGGGTAAGGCAGGTCACACCGTCCACCCACCGAGTTGTGGATCATTCCTGCAGGCGGAACGGACAGTTGTGACGACGGAGGTTGATCTTCAGCTGGTAGGCCGGGCCGACGGGGGTCTCACCGGCCGACCGGCCAGACCATCCGCACCTCGGTTCCGACGCCCTCGTCGACCGGCCGCACCTGGAGGTCCTCGACGAAACCGGCCAGCAGGGCGAAACCGACACCGACCGTCAGTGCCTCGTCGGTCAACGACTCGTCGGCCAACTCGTCGGGCGGCAGGGCGCTCAGGCCGAGCCCGGCTTCGATCGGGGCACGGTCGATCACCCGTACGGTGTAGGTCTCCTCATCGGACATCTCCACCTGAACCAGGTCGGCCAGCCCGTACTGGCGGTGCAGGGCGACGGCCCGGGTGCAGGCCTCACCGATCGCCAGCCGGACCTCGTCGAGCAGTTCCTCGGCCACTCCGGCCCGGCGGGCGACAGCGACGCCGACCAGGCGGGCGGTGCGCACGTGCACCGGCGCCGGGGAGAACGAGAGGCGAACGGTGGCCATCACGCCGTCGGCGCTGCGCCAGCTGAGCCATCCGGTTCTCCACCGGTGGCGGCCTGTACGGTCGGGAAGATCGGGAAGACCTGGTCCAGCGCGGTGATCCGGAAGATCTTCAACAGGGACTCCTTGTCGCAGACCAGCCCGAAGGTGCCGCCGGCCGGGCGGAGTCGCTTCAGCGCGCCGACCAGCACGCCGAGCCCGGTGGAGTCGAGAAAGTCGACCCGGTGCAGATCAACGACGATCTTGTGGTTGCCGGCGTCGATCAGCTCGAGCAACCGCTCCCGCAGCCGGGGAGCTGTATAGACGTCCACTTCGCCGCCGACCTCCAGCACCGTGTACTCGCCAACGGTGCGAGTCGACAGCGACAGCTCCATCGGTCCCCTCCTTGGCTGCGATGCACGCCTATGGCATCTAACCACCGCACGGCGCGGTTGCGCCGCGCGACTCCGCACGGTCGATGATCTCCCTGCATCCCACAGACCTACCCCGGGATGCCGACGTCGGCACCCCGGTGCGAGAGTGCAGACGTGACCTCACCCGCCACCGTAACGCCCGGACCGGGTCCGGACCCGGCGGGGTTGCTGCGTCGGTGGGGCGCCGCCGGCGAACTGCCGCGTCAGACCGGCGCCGCGCCGAAGCAGCCGACTGCGGCGGCTCCGTACCCGGTCGCAGGGGCGGACCCGGCTCCGTACCCGGCTGCGGTCACCCACGTCGAGCGGTTGCCGGTGCGGCCCGGTGCCACCGCACCGTGGCCCGACTGGGTGCCCGCCGAACTGCGGGACGTGTTGACCGCGCGCGGGGTTCGGCAGCCCTGGCGGCACCAGGCGTACGCGGCCGAACTGGCCCATTCCGGCCGGCACGTCATCGTCGCCACCGGCACCGGCTCGGGCAAGTCGCTGGCGTATCTGCTGCCGGCGTTGGCGAGTCTGCTGGCCGATCCTCGGGCCACTGTGCTGTACCTGGCCCCGACGAAGGCTCTCGCCGCCGACCAGTTGCGCGCCGTCGCCGATCTGGGACTCGACGGGGTACGGCCAGCCTGCTACGACGGCGACACCCCGCAGCCGGAGCGGGCCTGGATCCGACAGCATGCCCGCTTTGTGCTGACAAATCCAGACATGCTGCATCGAGGCATCTTGCCCCGGCACGGAGCCTGGTCGAACTTCCTCCGCCGGCTGACCTACGTCATCGTCGACGAGTGCCACAGCTACCGGGGCGTGTTCGGCTCGCACGTGGCCCACGTACTGCGTCGACTGCGTCGCCAGACCGAGCGGTACCAGCGGGTCCGGCCCGGCGCCGGGTCCGGCGGCCGGCCCACCCTCGGGCCCGGAGCCCGACCCGGCACCGGGTCCGGCACGCCGGTGTTCATCCTGGCCTCGGCGACCTCGGGAGAGCCGGCGCGGGCGGGCAGCCAGCTGACCGGGCTGCCGGTGGAGCCGGTCACCGAGGACAGCGCGCCGCGCGGAGCGGTGACCTTCGCGTTGTGGGAGCCGCCACTGCTGCCCGGTGCCCGCGCCGACACCGACGACCTCACCCCGGTACGGCGGTCGGCGCTGCGCGAAAGCGCCGACCTGCTCGCCGACGCGGTCGCCGCCGGGGTACGCACGCTCGCGTTCGTCCGGTCCCGGCGCGGGGCGGAGGTGGTGGCCAGCAGCGCGCGCCGGGCGCTGGACGAGGTAGCACCCGGGCTCGGCAACCGGGTGGCGGCGTACCGGGCCGGTTTCCTGGCCGAGGAGCGACGGGCGTTGGAGCGCGCGCTCACCACCGGTGAACTGCTCGGGCTGGCCTCGACGAACGCACTCGAGCTCGGGGTGGACCTGGTCGGTCTGGACGCGGTGCTGATCTGCGGATATCCCGGCACCCGGGCGTCGCTGTGGCAGCAGGCGGGGCGGGCCGGACGCGCCGGACGCGAGGCGCTGGCGGTGCTGATCGCCCGGGACGACCCGCTCGACACCTACCTGGTGCACCACCCGGAGGCGGTCTTCGGCCGGCCGGTGGAGGCGACGGTGATCGACCCGACCAACCCGTACGTGCTCGGGCCGCAGCTGTGCTGCGCTGCCGCAGAGGGTGCGCTGACCTCGGCCGACGTCGAACTGTTCGGTGGCGCGTCGGTCAAGCAGACGCTGGACGACCTGGTCGCCGCCGGGCTGCTGCGGCGACGCCCCACCGGCTGGTACTGGACCGCCGCCGGCCGGCCCGAGGTCGACCTGCGTGGCGAGGGCGGCACCCCGGTCGACGTCGTGGAGACGTCGACCGGTCGACTGCTCGGCACAGTCGATCCCGGCTCGTCGCACTTCCTCATCCATCCAGGCGCGGTCTACCTGCACCAGGGCGTGTCGTACGTGGTCGACGACCTCGATCTGGACGGGGCGTGCGCGCTGGTGCACGCCGAGGAGCCGGACTGGTCCACCCACGCCCGGGAGGTCACCTCGCTGTCGGTGGCGGCGGTACGCGAGTACCGCGACGCCGGCCCGGTCGGACTGTTCGTCGGCGACGTCGACGTGACCAGCCAGGTCGTCTCCTACCAGCGGCGCCGGATCGGGTCGGGTGAGGTGCTGGACACCCGGCCACTGGACCTGCCGGCCCGACAGTTGCGCACCGTCGCCGTGTGGTTCACCGTTTCGCCGGCCGCGCTCGCCGCCGCCGGGGTCGAGCCGGCGGACGTGCCCGGCGCGCTGCACGCCGCCGAGCACGCGGCGATCGGCCTGCTGCCGTTGATCGCGACCTGCGACCGGTGGGACATCGGCGGACTCTCCACCGCCGCGCACGCCGACACCGAGGCGCCGACCGTGTTCGTCTACGACGGCCACCCCGGGGGAGCCGGGTTCGCCGAACGTGCCTACCAGGCGGCCCGGACCTGGCTGGGAGCCACCCGCGACCTGATCGCCGCGTGTGGCTGCGAGACCGGCTGCCCGTCCTGCGTGCAGTCGCCGAAGTGCGGCAACGGCAACAACCCGCTGGGCAAGGCCGACGCGGTCCGGGTGCTCGATGTGGTGCTGGCCAGCCTGCCGGAAAGTGCTGACTGATCCGGCACCGGACCATGTGCGATCTACTGGCATAAATTTCTCCTGATCTGGATAGATTAGACGTGGGAGCGCTTCCAGAACGCCACCGGAGGAGAACGCCGTGGCCGACACCGTGGCCGACACCGTCGAACTGCTCTACTCGATCGACCCGCAGAACCTCACCGTCGACCAGCAGATCGCCCTGGCCCAGGCGTACGCGGCCCTGGCCCAGGCGGAACGCCTCGAACTGATCCAGCAGCGGCTCTACAACATCCACCAGGTGATATCCCGCTGGGCCATGCACGCCTCCACCGCCGACGGCCCGACCCGCTGACCAGGGGTCGGCCCGCGCGTCGGCGCCCTCCCACGGGTCGGCCCGCAGCGGACCGGCCCGGGCGGTCGCACTCACCGGCCGACCGACGCCGGTGGCCGGAAGTGGCGTCACCTCGACGGTGACCACGACCTCCATCCCGTGGACCGTGCACGCACGCAACCGCCCGCCGTTGCGTTCGGCCACATCGGCCGCCCGCTCGCAGACCACGCCCTGGCCGGCGAACACCCGGGCGACACCGGCGAGGGCGGCCAGGTCGGCGGCCACCGAGGCCTGCTGCCGGGCGAGCCGGACCGCACCGATCAGCGCACCGGCCATCCCGGCGGCGACCAGCGTCAACCCGACAGCGAGCAGCCACAGGCTGGCGCTGCCGCGCTGCCCGGCGTCGGCCCCGGGCCCGCGCAACCGGCGGCGGCATCGTCGGCCGGTCACCGGTGACGCTCCGGCGGCGATCCCGCGCCGTCACCGCCATCGACGGCACCGCCGGTAACGGAACCGCTGCTGCCGGCGTTTCCAGTCGCGCCGGCAGCGGTCCCGGTGACGCCGGGCTCGACCGCGGCGGTCACGGACGCGGTGACCGACGCCGGCCCGAGCCGGGCGCCCAACGCCCGCAGCGGTGCCCGGACCGTGACGGTGACCAGGTCACCGTCGACGACCACGGAGACCTCCGCTCCCGGCGGCCCGGCCAGGGCTGCCGCGTCACGGTCGCCCCGGGCGGTGGCCAGCGCGACCGACCGTGCCATGTCGAGACACTCGGACTTGGTGACCACGGCGCTGACGGCGGACAGCCCGACCGCCAGCAGCAGGACCAGCGCCGGCAGACCGGCGGCCAACTCGGCGGTGAACGAGCCCCGGTCACCGCCGGCCTGCCGGCGCGGCCTCACCCGAGCGCCCGATCGATGACCGAGGCGAGGGCGGCCTGCACACCCTCGCTGGTCAACACCTTGAGCAGGATCCCGGCGAAGGCGACGGCGGCCAGGGTGCCGACGGCGTACTCGGCGGTGTTCATCCCCGCGTCGTCGCGCAACCGGCCGACCAGGTGGCCGCGCCACCGGCCGACCGCCCGCCGTCCGGACACCGTCGTCGCTGTCGTCGGCACCGCCGCGTCGGGCGGAACCTTCGTCGACCGCATGATGACTCCTTTCCTCAGAGGACGTCGCCGAGGACGGCGACGATCACCGGCACCAGACCGGCGAGAATGAAGGCGGGCAGGAAACACAGCCCGAGGGGAAGCACGATCAGCACCCCGGCGCGCCGGGCCGCCGCCTCGGCCGCTGCCGAACGACCGGCCCGCAGATCGTCGGCGAGCCTGGTCGCGGCACCGGCGAGGGCTGCGCCGCTGGCCGCAGAGCGGATCGCGGCGGCGGCCAGGCGCTCGCCGCCCGGCACCGCGTCGAGATGCCGCCACGCCTCGGCCGGCTCGGCACCGAGCCGCAGCGCCCGAGCCACGCGGCTCAGCCGGGAACCGAGCGGCCCGGCCAGCGCGTCGGCCACCGCGACCATCGCCTGATCCACCGGCGCTCCGGCGCGCAGCGCCGCCGCCAGCAGATCGGCGGCCAGCGGCAGGTCGGCTGCCGCGCGCAGCCGTCGACGGCGTACCGACGGTGGCTCGATCCGGCGCAGTGACCGGTCGACACCGACAGCAGTCGCGACGGCCAGCGGCACGGAGAGCCAGCTGCCGCCGATCACCAGCACCGCCACACCGGAAAGCGCCGCGACCGGCCGGACGAGCCGCGACAGGTCGGACTCCGCTGGCGGATCGCCGCCGAGCCGGGCGAGCCGGCGGCGGGCGGCGAGTGCCGTGACCGGGCGGACCGCCGGCGGCAGCGTCATGCGGACGCCGGCCATCAGCTGGTCGCCTCCGGTGCCCGGTTCAGCCGCTCGGTCCAGACCAGCCCGGCGACCTGCAGGGCCACGGCGGCGAGCGCGCAGGCCGCGCCGATCGGAGTCCGCAACAGCACCGCCACCGGGTCCACCCCGATGCTGTAGCCGAGAGCCAGACCGCCGGCGGGCAGCCCGGCCAGCAGCCAGGCCGTCATCTGCGCACCGGCGGCCTGCGCGGCGGCCGCCTCCCGCGACCGGTCGAACGCTCGGGCGTCGGCTTCGATGCGTTCGATCAGGTCGGCCAGCGGCGCACCGGTGCGCTCCGCAAGCCGTACGGCGGCGGTCGACAAGCCGGCAAGCCGGGTGGCGGCGGTGCCCGCCGTCGGACCCGGCAACGTCGTCGGCTGCGGCAGCGTCATCGGCCCTGCCGGCAGGCCGGCCCGCAGGTCGGCGGCGTGCGCGGCCAGCGCGTCCAACTGCCGTACCCGCCGGTCCCGCCGGGCCTGCGCGGCGGCCCGGTTCGCCGCCGTACGCAGGCCGAGCCCCAGGTACGCGGCGGTGATCGCCGCCGCCACCGGCCCGCCCAGCCAGCCGGCGGCGAGCCCGCCGGTGCCGGCGACGGCCACCAGCGCACGGCGCGGATGCCGGCGCGCGGCGTTGCCGAGCCACCGTGCCCGGGACCACAGCGCCTGGGACGACAGCCGGACGCTGAACGGAACGGTGGCTGGTGGTGGCGAGTCCGGATCGCCATACACGCGCACCGGGGTCGGTCCGGTCACCGCCAGCAGCCGACGGCGGCGACCCCACGGGCGGCGCAGCCGACGCGGCCAACGCCGGTGCGACGTACCGGGTCGCCGGCTCACCGTGGCCCCCGGCTGTCGAGCACCGCCGGCACCGGTACGCCGCGTTCGATGAGCAACCTGGCCAGGGCCGGGCCGGCCGGCTGCGGGCCGGCCCCGCGCCGCCAAGCGGGGGTGACCGTGATCAGCCGCTCCGGCCCGTGCGGGGTGAGCAGACAGATCGCGTCGACGAATCGCCGCCCGGCGAACCGGCGCAGCTGGACGACCACCTGGATGGCGGCGGCGATCTGCGCGTGCAACGCGGCGCGGGGCAGCCCACCGAGCAGCCCCAACGCCTCCAGCCGGGCCGGCACGTCGCTGGCCGCGTTCGCGTGCAGGGTGCCCGCGCCGCCGTCGTGGCCGGTGTTGAGCGCGGCCAGCAGGTCGACGACCTCAGCGCCCCGGCATTCGCCGACGACCAGCCGGTCCGGCCGCATCCGCAACGCCTGCCGGACCAACGCACCGAGCCCGACCGACCCGACCCCCTCGACGTTGGCTGTCCGTGCCTGCAACGTCACCACATGCGGATGCTCCGGCCGCAACTCGGCCGCGTCCTCCACCATCACGATCCGCTCGTCGGCCGGCACCAGCCCGAGCAACGTGTTCAACAAGGTCGTCTTGCCCGACCCCGTGCCGCCCGTGATCAGGTACGCCAGCCGCCCCGCCACCACCGCCCGCAGCAGCTCCGCCACTGGGCCGTCGACCATGCCGTTGCCCACCAGCTCGGCCAACTGGAACGGACGCTGCCGGAACGTCCGCAACGACAGGTACGGCCCCGTCGCCGCCACCGGCGGCAACACCGCGTGCAACCGGGTACCGTCCGGCAACCGGGCATCGACGTACGGGCATCCGTCATCGAGCCGACGCCCGCAGGCCGCCGCCAGCCGCTGCGCCAACCGACGCACCTCGTCCACGGAACCGACGCCCACGGCCGCCCGCTCCAACCCGGCACCCCGGTCCACCCACACCTGGGTGCCGTTCACCAAAACGTCGGTCACCCGAGCGTCGGCCAGCAACGGCGACAGCGGCCCCGCCCCGGCCAACTCACCGTGTACCCGGTCGGCCAGCCGCAACAACCCGGCGTCACCTCGCAACGCCGCCCCCGGCTCGGCCCGCACCGCACCGACCACCGAGGCCGGCGTCACCGACGTGCCGTCCGCGATGAACCGCTCCCGCACCCGGGCCGCCACCACCGCCTCGTCGACACCCGCACCACCGGGCCACCCGGCCGGCGCGACGGAACCGCCCGTACGGGCCGACCCGGCCGTCATGACGCCACCACCGCACGATCGACCAGGCCCGCGACGTCACGCCGAGGTCTTGCCTCGGCGGTGACGAGCGGCGGGCAGGTGCGGGGAATCGCGACGGGGTACAGCGGCGGCATCTGAGCCCTCCTACGGCTCGGGGAGCGATGCCGAAACTGTGGACGCTGACGCGGCGTTCGCGCCTGGACGATCAGGCAGGCTGTGGACAACCGACCTGCCTGTGGATAACTTCTCCCGGCCGGAGGTGATCTGCTACGGCGGCCGCGTAGGCAATGAACCGGCAGGGTCAGATCGAGCGGCGTGGCCAGCGCTTGCGGGGGCGCGGCTCCTCCTCACGGTGCTGGCGCTTGTGCTCGTGCACCCGGTCCTCCCACGCCTGCTGGTCGTCGTCGGCGGGATCAAACGGGTACCAGCGGTGCGAACCGTCCTCGAAGTGCATGTCCTCGTCACCGGGCCGGATGACCGACATCAGCGCCACCACCCCATGAATCGCCAGTACAGGTAGCCGCTGCGGTTGTCGGCCAGGTCGATCATCGCGTCGAGCAGGCACGTCGCCATGTAGACCGACAGCGACACCGTCGCCCCCGCGTACTCCGCGAGCAGTTCCTGACGGCGGGTGTGACAGGGCCACGGATCCGCGCATCCCGCGCAGGTCCACGCCGGCTGGATCGGGGTGTGGAAGCTCACGCGCCCTCCTCTGGCCAGTGACCCCGGTTGATCGGTATCCGGTGCCGAGCCCGGCAGGGCAGCGCCGCCCCGCACCGGCAGACCTGCTGCCACTTGCGCCAGGACCACACCGGCCGGTGTCGCCTGGCCAGCGTCCTTGCGACTGCGACGACGTACGCCTCGTAGCTGACCACAGGCTGCCTCCTCGCTACAGAACGAGAGCATCGGTGCCGCGTCGAGCGCACCGCGTTGTTCGCCGTACCGGTGATGCGGTCGGCGTCCACATGTGCCCTATCACCATGGCAGGGGTCAGTGGAATCCGCAGTATGCGGATCGCATCAGAGAGTTGATCAATCTGTGCTGGGCATGGGCTTGATCGGCAATCGGGTGGAGTGCAGGATGCGTCTGTGGCATCACGACAAAGCCCGACAGTCAAACGACGACGGCTGGCTATGACGCTCCGACGTCTGCGGGAGCAGGCAGGTCTCTCGTCGACCGAGGCTGCCCGGCAGGTCGATCATGACGGGAGTTGGCTGTCCCGCATCGAAACCGCCGAGGTCCGGCCGCATCCGAACGACGTGCGGGCGCTTCTTGGGCTCTACGGCGTCGCCGGTGAGCAGGCTGAGGCTGTTATCGCTGTCGCCCGACAAGCCCGGCAGCGCGGCTGGTGGCAGCGCTACAGCGAGGTGCTACCTGAGTGGTTCGTGACCTACGTCGGCATGGAGTCCGAAGCGTCGGTCATCCGGTCCTACCAGTGCCAGATGGTTCCAGGCATTCTGCAGACCGAGGAGTACGCACGGGCGGCGTTCCGGGGCGCGCCGATCCCGATGCGCGACAGTGAGCTCGAACAACAGGTCGCGCTGCGGATGGACCGGCAGTCCATCCTGGGCACAGACGACCAGCCGATTCTGCGGATGATCCTCGACGAGGCAGCGGTACGGCGGATGGTCGGCGGGCCGCGTGTGCTTCGGGCGCAGCTCGACCGCTTGATCACGGAGTGTGACCGGACCCGAGTGCAGATTCAGATCCTGCCGTTCGGGGCCGGCGCTGGTTTCGACGGCAGCTTCGTCATCCTTGACTTCCCGCCGATACCCGAGCCCTTTCCTGAATCGGCCGAGGATCGGCTGGTCTACGTCGGCACCCTCACCGGCGCGCTCTACCTGGAGCAACCGGCCGAGGTTGCCGCTTACTTGGCCGCGTTTGAGCAGCTCGCCGCCGAGGCTCTGCCGCCAACGGCCTCCCGCGATACCTTGGTTAGGATCGCCAGCGATCTGGCGACCTAGCAGAAGGAGCATGACGTGGACTCGGTGTGGCGCAAGAGCACCCGGTCTGGTTCCTCCGGTGACTGTGTAGAAGCTCGGCGCAGCGACCATGCCGCCCAGGTCCGCGACAGCAAGGACCAGGCCGGACCGGTGCTGTCGTTCACCGCCGATACCTGGACCGGCTTCGTCCAGGGGATCAAGCTCGGCCAGTTCGACCACCACTGACCCCGATTGGCGTCTGCCCTGATCCCACAACCAGGACCAGGGCAGACGCTGGCGTCAGGACGGCTGTTTAGGCTGCGATGAACTCGACAGCACCGCCGCTGACCTTGATATTGAAATCCATGCCTGTGCCCTTCGACAGCTTGACCAGGGTCGCGATCGACGGAGGCTGATCGCCCGACTCAAGGCGCGCGATCACCGACTGAGTCATCCCGACCTCGCGGGCAAGACCCGCCTGGGTGAGGCCATGTTCCTGGCGGTAGCGCAAGATTCGCAGCGCGACGTCGTTGGCGAACGCGGTGCGGTCCCACTCCGAGCAAAACTCTGGGTCGTGGCGCTGCTCGTCGTGGACTTGGGCCGAGGTCTTCAGATCGGACAGGTTCATCACTCGTCGCCCTTCACTTCGTCGATGCGCTTCTCTGCTGTGGCGATTGCCTTCCGGAAGGCTCGTGGGTTGACGCTGGCCTCGGGGGCGATGGCTCCGAGGACGTAGGCGTTGCCGACCTGGCGATAAAGGGCTCGCCAGCGACTACGGCCGGCTCGTGGGCGTAGCTCCCGGAGGCTGGTAGCTGTCTTGATGTCGCTCGAGTGCGGGTACCCCAGGTTTGGCCCGGATTGCTACCAATTTGTCTACTGCATGGCCGATCGCTACCCGCTCGACAGCGGGCAACTCGCGCAACTCAGCTTCCGCCCCGGGGTGGTAGTAGACCGGCCACGATACTTGAGAAGTATAGCAGAATTGCGATAATGACGGGTGCCTGGAGGCCGAACGTCGGTCACCCGCGCCCGAACCAACCAAACCCGCCGTCACGACGCTGCCGCCGCGCGATCGACCAGGCCGGCGACGACCCGCTGACACAACTCGGCCAACGGACCCCGGCCCGAGGAACCCGGAGCGTCACCGCGCTCCAGCCCTCGGCTGACTCGTGGCTCAGGTTGCAGCACCCCGGTCACCGGCAGCCCCAGGGTCCGCCCGATCTCCCGGGCCCGCAGCCGGCCCGGGGCCGGCCCGCGCACGACCAGCGACAGGTCGGTGCAGTGCGGTTGGATGTCGGTGATCACCCGGGCGGTCGCCGCCGTGGCCCGCAACTCGGCCGGGACCAGCACCAGCACCCGGTCGGTGGCGTGCATCGCGGCGATCGCTGCTTCGTCGGGCCGGCGGGGCAGGTCGACGACGACCACGTCCCGCTCCCGCCGGGCCGCGTCGAGGGCGGCGGTCATCGTGGCGGCGGGCAGCGGTAGCGGTTCGCCCCGGTCCCAGGAGAGCAGCCCGAGGTCGCCCCGGCAGGGCAGCGCGCCGGCCAGCGCCGACGGGTCGATCCGGCCGTCACTGTCGGCGAGCGCCGGCCAGCGCAGGCCGTCGATCTGCTCCCAGCCGAGGACCAGATCGAGGCCGCCGCCGAGCGGGTCGGCGTCGACCAGCAGGCTGCGCAGCCCGAGCCGGGCGGCGGTGACCGACAGGGCACCGGCCAGCACGCTGGCGCCGGCCCCGCCCCGGCCGCCGATCACCCCGATGACAGCTGCGGCCGGCTTGTCGGTGCCGCCGTTGTCGGTGAGGCGGTCGACCAGCCACGGCTCCGCCGCCGGCAGGATCGCGACATGCTCGGCACCGAGCAGCTCGGCGACCTGCCAGGGCTGGTCCTGGTCGGCCCGGCCGACCAGGACCAGCCGGGGTCGGCGGGGCATCCTGGCCCGCAGGTAGGCGTCCGCCTGGTCGGCACCGACCAGGACGAACGGGGCGGCGGCCTGCCGGGACCGGGCGGCGACCGGGTCGGCAGCCAGGTCGACGTCGGTGCCGGCGAGCGCCGCGAGGCGCAGCAGGTCGTCGAGCAGTCGTTCGTCGGCGGTGACGACCAGTGGCAGCCGGCGGGGTGCGGCGATACTGGTGCGCGGCGGCATCCGGACCTCCTGCGGTCGGTGAGGGGATGCCGCAACTGTGGGTGCCGCCCCGGTGCCCGCGCTCCCTCGACGGGGCTGCCTGTGGACAACGGGACCGCCTGTGGACAACGTCAGCGCCGGTCAACTGATCTGGTAAGTGAGGAGGACCGGGTGGCGGGACAGCGCTGGAAGCTGGAACGCGCCCTGGAATAGCGACGACCCCCGCCGGGGGGGAGACGGGGGTCGCCTGGGGTTCGGCTCCGGGGGGGTCGAGCCGAACCCGCTCAGCGGTCACGGGGGGTGCAACCGCCGAGTGTCTTCCGGATGAAGCCTGGGACGGAAAGATAACTGTGTCATGACAAGCATGCCTGAGCAGACCGCCACCCGTCGAGTGGCGTTTTCACCGGGAGTCGCACCGCTGCCGGCACGGGACGCAGGTTGGGCCACTCAGCTTCCTGATCGTCGGATCAGATCCCGGGGGATCCCCGTCGCCGACCGGCGACGACGCACCGGCCGTCGCCGACGTCCCGCTCCGGCTAGACTGCACCGTCGTGGGCCGCAGCGCCGCTTTTTTTGATCTCGACAAGACTGTCATCGCCAAGTCCAGCGCCTTGGCGTTCGGCCGGCCGTTCTACCGCGACGGGCTGATCACCAGGCGGGACGTGGTCAAGTCGGCGTACGCCCAGCTGATGTTCCGGCTCGGCGGCTCCGACGAGCAGACCATGGCCCGCACCCGCGACTACCTGGCCGCGCTGTGCAAGGGCTGGCAGGTGGAGCAGGTCCGCCAGATCGTCGCGGAGACGTTGCACGAGCTGATCAACCCGTACGTCTACGCAGAGGCGGCGGCGCTGATCGAGGAGCACCAGAACGCCGGTCGGGACGTGGTGCTGGTCTCCGCGTCGGGCGAGGAGATGGTACGCCCGATCGGCGAACTACTCGGCGTCACCGACGTGATCGCCACCCGGATGGCCGTGGAGAACGGCCGGTACAGCGGAGAAATCGAGTTCTACGCGGCTGGGGCCGCCAAGGTTACCGGCGTCACCGAGCTCGCTGAGCAGCGCGGGTACGACCTTGCCGAGTGCTACGCCTACTCCGACTCGGTCACCGACGTACCCATGCTCGAATGCGTCGGGCACCCGACGGTGGTCAACCCGGACCGCCAGCTCCGCAAGCTCGCCACCGAGCAGGGCTGGCCGGTCCTCGCCTTCCGCCACCCGATCCCGCTCGGCCGCAGGTTGCGGGAGCGGCCGGCGGTCCCGGTGGCGGCCGCCGCGTTGAGCGTCGGGGTCGGGGTCGCGATCGGCATCGCCTGGTACGGCCGGCACCGCCGGACAAAGACAGCCTCGGCCTGACCGCGCAGCTGCCAAGCAAGATCAGGTGAGCGTGATGGACCTCTCAAGCGACCGGTGAGGTCCATGACGCTCACCTGATCTTGGTCTAGGATGCACGACCGACCCGACAGGCTCGCACCAGCGCCCCGGCCAGTAGCGGCTCAGGCGTTGGCGAGCACCTCGTCGGCGACCCGGGTCAGCTCCTGGGCACCCAGCTCGACCGCGGTCAGATAGTGCCGCAGCCAGGAGCGGACGCCGTCTGGCGTACCAGTCGCGAAGGCGCCGGCTGAACCCACGTACTCGGGTTGCCGCTCGTGGTGGCCGACCTCGACGGCGAGCAGGCCACGCGGGTCCGTGCCGGCCGCGACCAGGGTGAGCCGCGCGGCGGCCCGGGCCACCACCCCGCCCGGCCCGGCGAACGGCCGCAACGCGAGCAGCTCGGCGTGCACCACGGCGGCCAGCAGTAGCGCCGGCACCGAGGTGCCGCCGCCGACCAGCGCGCAAACCCCGTCCAGCCGTAGCGCCACGTCCGGCCCCTGCACCACATCCGGCCCCGGCGCCACGCCTGACTGCGGCGTCACGTCAGGCCGGGCGACCGGACGACCCAGCTGGTCGGCCGGCACCAGCCCGCGCGCGGCGAGCACGTGCAACCGGGCCAGCACCTGACGGGGGGTACGGGGCCAGCGGTCGGCCAGCGTGGGAACCGCCTCGGCCACCCGCAGCGCCCCCTGCACCACCGGATCGGTCACCGTCCCGGCGCGTACATCGGCGACCGGATGGTCGTACCCGTCCAACGCGGCACTGGCGACTGCCGAGCGGAGGCTGATCTCTGCCGCCACCGCCCCGCCGTGCCGGCGCAGCGCCCGGTGCCGCAACGCGGCGTCGACCTGCTCGCGGGCGCGGTCCAGCGCGGGTGCCACGTCGGCGAGGTCGAGCAGCGGGGCCAGGGGGTCGGTCTCGGTCATCAGCGACACGGTACAAGCTTGGCCAGCTGAACCGCCCGCCGCGCCGGTGTGGCCGCTCGGCGCGCGATGGGCACCCAGGTATCCGCCAAGTCTCGTGCCGGCGGGACGGCGACACTAACCTCGGAGCAAGTCAAGCGACGTGTGAGGAGCCCCACGCATGAGCGAAACGCTGGAGAATCTACTTCAGGAGAATCGCCGGTTCGAGCCGCCCGCCGAGCTGGCCGGGGCGGCCAACGTCACTGCGGCCGCGTACGACGAGGCAGCCGCCGACCGGCTCGGCTTCTGGGCGGACCAGGCCCGCCGGCTGCACTGGGCCAAGGAGTGGGACCAGGTGTTGGACTGGTCGAACCCGCCGTTCGCCAAGTGGTTCGTCGGCGGTCAGCTCAACGTCGCGTACAACTGTCTGGACCGGCACGTCGCCGCCGGGGCCGGCGACCGGGTCGCCATCCACTGGGAGGGTGAGCCGGGCGACACCCGCACCATCACCTACGCCGACCTGCACCGGATGACCTGCCAGGCGGCGAACGCGCTGACCGACCTCGGTGTGACGGCGGGTGACCGGGTGGCGATCTACCTGCCGATGATCCCGGAGGCCGCGGTCGCGATGCTGGCCTGCGCCCGGATCGGCGCGACGCACAACGTCGTGTTCGGCGGCTTCTCGGTCGACGCGCTCTCCGGCCGGGTACAGGACGCCAGCGCCAAGGTGATCATCACCGCCGACGGCGGCTACCGGCGCGGCAAGCCCTCGGCCCTGAAGCCGACCGTCGACGAGGCGGTGGCCCAGTGCCCGTCGGTGGAGCGTGTCCTGGTGGTCCGGCGGACCGGCGAGGAGGTCACCTGGACCGACAAGGATCACTGGTGGCATGAGACGGTGGAGAAAGCGAGCACCGAACACGAGGCGCAGCCGTTCGACGCCGAGCAGCCGCTGTTCATCCTCTACACCAGCGGCACCACGGCCAAGCCCAAGGGCATCCTGCACACCACCGGCGGCTACCTCACCCAGGCGTCGTACACCCATCACGCGGTCTTCGACCTCAAGCCGGAGGCCGACGTCTACTGGTGCACCGCCGACATCGGCTGGGTCACCGGGCACTCGTACATCGTGTACGGTCCGCTGTCCAACGGCGCAACCCAGCTGATGTACGAGGGCACCCCGGACACCCCGAACAAGGGCCGGTTCTGGGAGCTCGTACAGAAGTACAAGGTGAGCATCCTCTACACCGCGCCGACGCTGATCCGCACCATGATGAAGTGGGGTGAGGACATCCCGGCCGGGTACGACCTCAGTTCGCTGCGGCTGCTCGGCAGCGTCGGTGAGCCGATCAACCCGGAGGCCTGGATGTGGTACCGGGAACACATCGGCGGGGGCCGGTGTCCTATCGTGGACACCTGGTGGCAGACCGAGACGGGCTCGATCATGATCTCGCCGTTGCCCGGGGTGACCGCCACCAAGCCGGGCAGCGCGATGACCCCGCTGCCCGGGATCAGCGCCGACGTGGTCGACGACCAGGCCGAGTCGGTGCCCGACGGCGGCGGCGGTTACCTGGTGCTACGCGAGCCGTGGCCGTCGATGCTGCGCACCATCTGGGGCGACGACCAGCGGTTCATCGACACCTACTGGTCCCGGTTCGACAAGATGTACTTCGCCGGTGACGGGGCCAAGAAGGACGCCGACGGGCACGTCTGGCTGCTCGGTCGGGTGGACGACGTGATGCTGGTTTCCGGGCACAACATCTCCACCACCGAGGTGGAGTCGGCGCTGGTGTCGCACCCGTCGGTGGCGGAGGCCGCCGTGGTCGGCGCCACCGACCCGACCACCGGTCAGGCCATCGTCGCGTTCACCATCCCGCGCGGCAGCGCGGACATCGCGGGCGAGGCCGGCGAGGCGCTGATCCAGGAGCTGCGCAACCATGTGGCGCGTACGCTCGGGCCGATCGCCAAGCCCCGCCAGATCATGCTGGTGCCGGAGCTGCCGAAGACCCGCTCCGGCAAGATCATGCGCCGGTTGCTGCGGGACGTGGCCGAGAACCGGTCGCTCGGCGACGTGACCACGCTGCAGGACTCCACCGTGATGGAGCTGATCTCCTCCGGCATGCAGGGTGGCAAGTCCGACGACGGCTGACGTCCGCCGCCAATGGTGGTGGTGGTGCGGCCCGGCGGACCACCGGTGGTGGTGCGGCCCGGCGTACCGCCGACGTGAACAGCTCGTGGCCGGTCCGGTCGCTTCGGCGGCCGGGCCGGCCACTTTTCACGGCGTGATCGTTGTGACATATCAGGGCGATCCAGCCGGGAGCGTGAAACAAATCGACGCATTGACCTTCACAGAGGTTCCCTCGGGTGACTAGGTTCACGGTGGCCCCAACGACGGGGGCCACATCGTCCGGAGATCGTGCCGCCCTCACCCAAGTGGCGGCGTCGATTCCCCCGAACCGGAGGTAACCAGGTGCGCAAAGTCATGGTGGGGATGCTCACCGTGTCGCTCGCCTCGGGCATGGGCTTTGCTCTACCCGCGACGGCGATGGCCGCACCATCGGTGGACACACCGGTGGCGGCTCCTTCCCGGGCCGAAACCCCGAGCCTCGACGACCTACCCAACCCGCTCGGCGAGAAGCGTCGTGAGCTGCGCGAACGAGCAGTGAGCGAAGTGGTCAGTGGCCGGCTCACCCCGGAACGGCGCGGTGCGAGCACCGTCGCGAAGGTCGGTGAGACGTCGGGCACCGGCGTCGCCGGCCGGGCCGCCCGTGGCGGCGCCGGGTCCGGCAAGGACCAGTACGTCGAGTTGGAGCGGGAGACCACCGACCGGATCTTCGTGATCCTGGCGGAGTTCGGCAACGAACGGCACCCGGCCTACCCCGACGTGGACAGCAACCCGGACTGGGACGGCCCGGCCCGGTTCGACGGACCGCTGCACAACGAAATCCCCGAGCCGGACCGGACGGTCGACAACACCACCATCTGGCAGGCCGACTACTCCCCCGAGCACTACCGGGACCTCTACTTCGGCGCCGGTGAAGGCGTCGAGTCGGTCAGGACCTACTACGAGACCCAGTCCTCCGGGCGGTACAGCGTCGAGGGCACCGTCACCGACTGGGTCAAGGTCCGCTACAACGAGGCCCGGTACGGCCGGGACCTCTGCGGTGGCAACGTCTGCAGCAACGTCTGGCAGCTGCTGCGCGATGCCGCCAACCAGTGGGTTGCCGACCAGCAGGCGCTCGGCCGCACCGACGAGGAGATCGCCGCCGAGCTGCGTGAGTTCGACAAGTGGGACCGGTACGACTTCGACGGTGACGGCGACTTCAACGAGGCCGACGGCTACATCGACCACTTCCAGATCGTGCACGCCGGTGGCGACCAGGCCGACCGTGACCCGTGGCAGGGTGAGGACGCGATCTGGAGCCACCGCTGGTACGCCTTCGCCACCGACATCGGGCTGACCGGCCCGGCGCAGAACCCCGCCGGTGGCACCCAGATCGGCGACAGCGGGCTGTGGATCGGCGACTACACCATCCAGCCGGAGAACGGCGGACTGAGCGTCTTCGTCCACGAGTACGGCCACGATCTGGGCCTGCCGGACGATTACGACACCTCCGGCGGCGGTGACAACAACAACGAGCACTGGACGCTGATGGCGCAGAGCCGCCTCGGTGCCGCCACTGACGGCGGGATCGGTGAGCGCCCCGGTGACCTCGGTGCCTGGAACAAGCTGCAGCTCGGCTGGTTGGACTACGAGGTGGTGGTGGCCGGGCAGAAACGCACCCTGCACCTGGGTCCACAGGAGTACAACACCAAGCGGGCCCAGGCGGTCATCGTCGTGCTGCCGAAGAAGGAGGTCACCACCGAGCTCGGCGAGCCGTACGCCGGTGAGATGCAGTACTTCTCCGGCAACGAGGACGACATGAGCAACACGATGACCCGTGAGTTCGACCTCGCCGGTGCCTCGACCGCCGCACTGTCGATGAAGGCGCGTTACGACATCGAGGACGACTACGACTACCTGTACTTCCAGGCGTCGGCCGACGGTGGGGCGAGCTGGACCTCCCTCGAAGGCACCGTCAACGGTGTCCCGTACGGCACCGACGGCAGCGGCACCCCGGCGATCGACAGCTCGACCGGTGGCCAGTGGGTCGACATCAACGTGCCGCTGGACGCGTACGCCGGGGACGCCGTACTGGTCCGGCTGCTCTACCGCACCGACGGCGCGGTGGCGTACGGCGGCTTCTTCGGCGACGAGATGACCGTGACCGCCGACGGCGCACCGATCTTCACCGACGGTGCCGAGGGTGCCGGTGGCTGGGACCTCGACGGTTGGACCACCGTCGGGGCCAGCGTGACCGCCGACTACGACAACTACTACATCGCCGGGCACCGCTCGTACGTCTCGTACGACCGCTACCTGGAGACCGGCCCGTACTACTTCGGGTACGCCGACACCAAGCCCGACATGGTGGACCACTACCCGTACCAGGAGGGTCTGCTCATCTCCTACTGGGACACCTCCCAGGTCGACAACAACACCAACGTGCACCCGGGTGAGGGGCGCAACCTGTACATTGACTCGCGGCCGCGGCCGATGTACAACCTGACCGGCGCGCCGTGGCGGGCCCGGGTCCAGGTGTACGACGCGCCGTTCAGCCTCGAGAAGGCCGACGGGTTCACCCTGCACATCAACGGCGAACCGCACTGGGTACGCGGCCAGGCGGCGCAGCCGCTGTTCAACGACACCCGGAAGTACTTCTACGAGGAACTGCCCAACCACGGGGTGAAGCTGCCCGCGGTCGGCGTGAAGATCCGGGTGGTGTCGGTGGACGGCACCACGATGAAGATCCGGGTCTCCTGACCCGGCGGTGACGCGGTCCCGGCCGGCCGGTGGAACTCCGGCCGGCCGGGCAGCGTCCAACCGGCATGGCAGTACCGAAGCTGATCCGACAGTCAGCCCTCCGGGCCGTCGCCGCCATGCTGACCGGCGTGGCGCTGATCGCCGTCGCCGGTTGCGGTGGCGATCCCACGTCAGGAGCACCGATGCCGGCGACCCCGGACGCCTCGCAGAGCGGAACCGACGGGCCGGATGCCCCGCAGACCGGATCCAACGAACCGGCGACACCGATCCCGTCCGAGACTCCGGGCCTGTCCCGGACCGAACCGCCGACACTGCCCCGACCCGGGACACCCCCGAAAACCCCGTCCGACCTGATCACCGGCGACTGGCTGGTCGGCACGGTGACCCGGGGTGGCACCGGACCCTGCTACGGGCTGGTCACCGACGACGGGACCGAACACGCGCTGTACGGCGACGACGGCACCACACTCACCCAGCACACCCGGATCCGGGTGAAGATGGCTCCGCTGCGGATCCGGATCTACTGCGGGCCGGGCCAGCACTGGCAGCTGATCCGGGCGGAGGTCATCCGGTGACGCCGTCGGCCAGCTCCAGCCAGTGGTAGTCGTGCTGGCACGGCGGGCCGGCGGCCAGCCCCAGCCGGCGGGCGTCCAGATCGATCAGCACCGAGTAGACCGTCTCCGCCTGGTCCGCCGGTGCGTCCCGCTCGTCGAGATGCCGACAGATCGCCAGCGGCAAGCCCAGATGATCATGGAACACGTCGGCCAGGTCGGCGAGGGTCAACGGCGCACCGGCCGCCCGTTCGGCCAGTAGCCGGCGGGCCCGCGCCGCCCGGAACATCGACGAGCCGCCGAGGTTCTTCGCCGTGTCCCGCACCGGCAGGGCCGTCTCCAGGTGGTTCGCGTGGGTGAGCACCCCGTCCACCGGGTGGGTCCACCCGACGTCGCCGGGGACCACCTCCAAGTCGAGCAGTTCCCCACCGGCCGGGCCGGCCTGGCCGAGCAGCAGGTTGATCGACGCGTTTCGGGGGGTACGGAAGGCCACCCGGGTCGCCTGGCCGAGGCTGCCGGCTTCCAGCACCGCGCGCAGCAGCACGTGGTACGGCACCCCGGGCGATCGGCCCGGCGCCAGCCCGTCCCGGTCGCTGCCGAGCATGTTGATGCAGACTCCCAGCCCTGCCGAGTTCAGCCCGGCCTTGGCGAGCATGCCCGCCTCGGTGAGGGTGAGCACGGTCAGCCCTCGCTCGTCCGTGGTCCGCAGCAGCACCATCGTGTCCCGCTGGTCGGGATGCCAGTCCCAGTTCTGCCCGAGCAGCAGATGGCCGTCGGCGGTCCGCGAGCCGAGTACCCCGGCTGCCGTACAGCCGCCGGCCGAACCGTCCGGACCGACGTCACGGCCGGAGCCGGAGCCCAGGTCGGGATCGGTGGGTTCGGTATCGGTGGGGTCGCTTGGCGGCGGGTCGGCCGCCGTCCGCCCGGTGCCGTACAGCAGTTCGGTACGGGCGTTCAGCGCGTAGACCTCGTCGACGTGCACCCCTGCTCCGCCGGCCACCGCGTCGAGCGCCTCGACGATCCTCGGGTGGGCCGCCCGGCTCGCGTTGCGGAAGGTGCCGCCGGCGATCCGTACCGCCGACCTGCTCAACCCGGCCTCGTCGCGGAACCGCCGCAGGTAGTGCTCGATGTTGCGGGCGATCACCGACGCCGCCGCCGCACCGTAGCCGGCGCCGTACTCGGCCGGCGGCCCGGCGACGTTGATCAACGGGACGGGTGGCGGTGGGGCGTTGCCCGGATCGGGTCCGGCAGCATCGTCGGCCATCCGGCAACGGTATCGCCGCCCGGTCGGGTCCCGCCGCCAGCAGCGGAAGTCAGCCACCCCCGGTGGACACCCGGAGCCGACGCCGGTGATCACCCTGAATCAACCTCTATTGTTTGCCCAGGCCGGATACGGTGGTGCGGGGCCGGCCTACGCTGTCGCCATGGGAGAACGTGGCAGGACAGCGGGCCCGGTCGACGAGTCCTGTGTGCTCATCAAGGGCCCCTGGGAGCACCGGTACGTCGGCGCCAACGGCAGCCGGTTCCACGTGGTCGAGGCCGGCACCGGCCCGCTGGTCCTGTTCCTGCACGGCTTTCCCGAGTTCTGGTGGGCCTGGCACGAGATGCTGCCGGCGGTGGCCGACGCCGGTTACCGTGCCGTGGCGGTCGACATGCGGGGATTCGGGGCGAGTGACAAGCCGCCGCGCGGGTATGACGGATACACCCTGGCCGCCGACGTCACCGGCATGATCAGGGCGCTCGGTGAGCGCTCGGCGGTCATCGTCGGCGCCGGCTTCGGCGGCATGATCGGGTGGACCGCCGCCGCGTTCCACCCGAGGATGGTGCGCCGGCTGGTCGTGATCGGGGCCGCTCACCCGCTGCGGCTCCGCTCGGCGATCTTCACCGACCCGCGTGGGCAGGCCGCCGCCTCCACCCCGTCGCTACGCTTCCAGCTGCCCCGCTACGAGCACGTGCTGACCCGCGACGACGCGGCGATGGTCGGAGGGTTCCTCCGCCAGTGGGGTGGGCCGGTGTGGACCGGCGGAGCCCGGTTCGCCGAGTACGAACAGCTGTGCCGGACCGCGATGCGGATCCCGCAGGCGTCGTTCTGCGCGTTGGAGGGGTACCGCTGGGCGTTCCGGTCGCTGCTGCGGCTGCACGGCTACCGCTTCGTCAAGCTGTTGCAGGAGCCGCTGGTGACACCGACGTTGCAACTGCACGGGGCGTTGGACCCGGCGGTGCTGCCCCGGACGGCGCAGGGCTCCGGGCGGTACGTGATCGCCCCGTACGAGTGGCGGCTGCTGGACGAGGTTGGGCACTTTCCGCACGTCGAGTCGCCGGAGGTGGTGCTCGGCGAGGTGCTGCGCTGGGCCAAGAGCTGACCCGCGACCCGGCCGGTCAGACCCGGTGCTCGCGCAGCTCGGTCACCTCGTTGGCTGCCGCCCAGCCCTGGTAGACACCGAAGTCGAACTCCTCCAGCCCGAGCGACTGGGCGACCGGGGCGCGACCGCCGGTGTACTCGACCCGCAGCCAGCCGTCGTGCTTGGCGAGCACGACGAACGGCTGGCCGTGCCAGGTGCAGGTGGTACGCACGTACGCCAAGTCGTCGACCTCGGACATCGGCACCACCCGGACGTATCGGCCGGAGCGGATCGCGGTGAAGCCGTCGCCCTCGGTCGGCTGGTAGATCCGCACCTCGTCGCCGGCCGGGCTGGCGTCGTACTCCTGCCCCTGCCAGCGGGCGACGTAGCCGTCGCGCATCATTCCTCCTTGACCCGCTGCCAGGCGGTCTCGTCGGCGTCCAGCAGGGCGACGAGCGTCCCGGTGCCGTCCGCGCCGAGCCGCCACAGCTGCGAACCGTGCGGCAGCCGGATCCCGTCGACCTTGAACTCGGCCACGACGTCGCTGCTCTCCCCGGGGGCGAAGCCGTTGCCGCGGAAGGGCGGACGCTCGATCACCCAGCCTTCCATCGCCCGCATGGCGTTCTCGTTCTGCCCGCCGTAGGGAATCCGGTAGAGGCTCGGCCGGTAGGCCGGCCACCGCAACACGAAGATCTCGTCAGCGTCCGGAGCGAAGGGTGACCCGGCGTAGCCGAGCCCGAGTGCCGCGTACAGCTTGGCTGGGGTGTCCAGGTGGGCGACCTCGGCGGCGCGGTGCACGAACCCCGACACCCGGTCGTAGCCACGGTCCAGGTAGTAGCCGACCTGGCTGGCGGCGACGGTCTTCTGCATCGTCGTCGGCTGCCCCGGGACGTCCGGCCCGCTGGACACGGCCGGCTTCGGCGCGGCCGACGCGCCGGGTTGGGGTTCGGCCGGCTGTCCGACGTCGGCTTCCTCGTCTCCCAGCCCGACCTCAGCCGCCCAGCTGGCCAGGCCGACGATCTCGGTGCCGGGCAGCTTCGCGCCGACCGGGGTGCCGGGGTTGATGACGAACGACCACTGCGGGTCCGGCCAGCGGCGGATCAGCTGGACGAACTTCACTTCGACGGTATCGACCGGGGTGTCGAAGTGATCGGCGATCCGCTCCGGCGAGGTGAACACCACGACGAACGTGTCGTCGGTGGCGGTCTCGGTCCGCCAGGTGAAGCCCTCGTCGCCGGGTCTGGACCCGGCCGCGGCCGATTCGGAGACGGGCAGCAGCACCTTGGCGAGCAGCAGGGTGGACAGGAACGAGTTGCTGCCGCCGCCGCCCGCCGCCGCGACCAGGTCCCGCTCCACGTCGTTGGCCGGCTCGAAGGCCGGACCGGACGGTGGCTCGACCGCCGGACCGGACGGTGGCTCGACCGCCGGCTCGACCGCCGGACCGGGCGCCGGCTCGCCCGCCGTGCCGCCGGCCGCACCGGGCTGTTCCACCGCTGGTGGCGGGTCTTCGGTGGGCGGCGTGGGAGTCGGCACCCGGCGAGGCAGACCGCCGGCCGACAGCCCGGCGGTCGCGCCGGCCGGGGATCGGGTCGAACCGTACGGTGGCGGCGAGCTGGGCGACACCGGACGGGCGGTCGGCGGCGCCGGGTCGGCGGCCGCGTTGTCCGGGTGCGGCCACTGACCTTCCGGCGCCGGAGCGGTCGGCGCCGGAGCGGTCGGTACCGGCGGTGGGCTGGCAGCGGCGGTAGCTTCGGCGGCGTACTGGGTGGGATGCCGGCCGTGGTCCGGCAGTAGAGCGGGCCCGCCGTCGACCGGCCCGGCACCGCCGGGGTAGCCGGCCAGTCCGGGGACGGTGGCGGTCGCACGGGCCCGGGCGGCGGCATTGGCGCGGCCCTCGGACTGGCCGCCGCGGTTTGGCAGTCGCGCGTCTCCGCGGGCCAGCTGGGCGACGAACCAGGCCGGCAGCCAGCCTTCGATCGGCAGACCCGGGTTGACCGCCAGCCACCACTCCAGGTTGGGCCAGGTGGCGGCCAGCTCGGCGAACGTCACCCGACGGGCGGAACTGCCGTTGTCACCAAGGCATGCGTGCAGGGTGACCGGAGAGGTGAACGCGAGAACGTGGGTCCGCCCGTTCGTCGTCCAGGTGCCCCAGCCCATCGGGGCCTGACCGGCCAGGGCCTGCGCTGAAACAGGGAGCAGCAACTCGGTGCCGGCCAGCAGCTGGAAGTAGAGCTCCTGGTCCTGACGGAGCAGGGCGTCGCGCATCGCGGCCTCGATCTCGGTGGCCGGTTGCCAATCGGTCACGGCCGACCCCCCTTTCCACCGGACAGGCCACACGCGTCCGGTACAACCTACAAGGTGGTGCCACGATCACAACGGCCGGCGGACGCCTTGCAGTTCAACTAACGTGAGAAAACACTTCGCGTAGTCGAGAGGACACGCTTCGGCTCATCGGAACAGGTCCGCGTTGCGCCGCTCGGTGCTCAGATAGTCGGCGGCCGACTCGTCGACCGCAACCTTGATCTCCCGCAGCAGGGCCTGAAGATTCTGTGCCGCGCCGCGCCACCGGGCCTGCCGTTGCTCGTACGCTTGACGAGCCACACCGTCCCAGGTTGCTACAAGTGGCGCAGCCTCCCGCTCCACCTGGTGCAACTGCGACCCGAGAGTACGCAACGCCTGCCCGATGTCGGCGCTGGCCTGTTGCAGCGCCCGGAAATCCACCACCAGCTCGCCGTCGGCCAACTGGTCACCTCCTCCGTGTCATGCTCCGTGTCATGCCGCTGCGCCGCCCGCCCGGTCGCCCCCGAGCAGCAGGCCGCCGGGTCGTCTCAGAGCGGCAGCTCGATCCGTCGCCCTGCCCTGGTCACCCGGTCCGCCGCCGCGACGTCTGTCGCCTGGTACTGCGTCCCGGCGGTACGGATCGCTCCGGCCGTCTCACGCAACGCCCGGTGCAACGCCGCCTGCTCTCTGGCCCACCCGGCAGTGACCTGCTCGAAGGACCGGCCACCGGCACCACGCCAGGCGTGCTGAAGCACCTCCAAACGCTGCAGCAGACCGCGCAGCATCGCATCGAGCTCCTCGTCGACCTGGTCGAAACGGCTGGCTGCCCGCTGCATGACCGCCAACTCGGCTTGCGTCTGCGACACGCTGTGGCCCCTCTCGGTCCCGGTCCGCTGACAGCGGTGAACGTCACCTCGCCGACCGTAGCCGGGTCGACCCACCGGCGCAGCCCCACCTCGTCCGCTGTGGATAACGGCTCGATTGCGGTGGCATCGGCGACGAACCAGCCAGAGCGCAGCTGAGCCGGGACACGGTCAGCCGAGGGCGATCCGCCGGTCCAGGTCCGGACCGGCCGGCACAAGCTCGACCACGTTGGCCGGCAGCCGCGACCGCGCGGCGTCCGGGTAGCCGAGCGTCGGCAGCACCGCCGGGTCGGGAACCGGGTGGCGTAGTCCAGCGTCGGTGATCAGGCTGACCTGCGGGGTGTTCCCGCCCGGCCGTACCGCCTCGACCAGAGCGCCGCGACCGGGCGGCAACCGGACGCCGGTGGCCGGGGTGTCCGGATCCACCGCCACCCGTACTTGGGACCGGATCCCGGCGCCACCGACGCAGACGGTGCCGGTCGCCGCCGATCGTAGCGCCGGTGTCTCGGCCGGTGGTGCCTGCGGACCTTCCGGGACCAGCTCGTCGACCCGGGGCAGGCCACGGAACCGACCCTGGGTCAACCGGGTCGGGCCGGCCTGGTCGTGTGCGGTCAGCAGCAGATCGGCCTGTACCTGGGTGATCTCAGCGAGCCCGTCGCGGTACGCCACCGCGTACTGTCGCGAGCCGCTCTGGGTGATCATCACGAAGACCTCGCCGACCGTGGTGTCCGGAATCGTCCCGGACGGCTGCCCCGCACCAGGGACCGTCGGGCGGGCCAGGTCAGCCCCGACCGGCAGGGCCCGGAGCACCGCCGGCGCGACCGGCAGCGGGCGGTGCCGGGTCCAGCCGAGCGCGGCGAGCACCAGCTCCGGTTCGGCCACGGCGTGCCGGCGGCCCCGCCAGATCAGCTGTACCGCACCGTCCGGTAGCCGGGTGAGCAGCGCGTCATCGCCGAGCGGCCGACCGCCGGAGCTACCCACGCCGAGCAGCACCGACGTCCCGGGCGCAGCCGACTCACCCTGGTCGGCGACGCTGGAGCAAACCGTCCAGTCCGGACCAACCAGGTCCTCGGGGCGGGGCAGCGAGTCCGGCGCGTCGGGGATACCCAGCGGAGATCCCCGGTTGACGTCGCGTAGTGCGGCCTGCCGCACCAGCACGGTACGCGGTGGAGCCGCACCCGCGATCAGCAACGCCGAACTGTAGTTCCGCACCGGGTGCAGCCGGCCGGCGCGGTAGACGTACCGGGCCCCGGACTCCCGTTCGACAATCACCACCCGGCTGTCCCGCCAGTCAGTGGCTGCGGATCCGGTCGCTGCTCCGTACCCTGCGGCACCGCCGAGCCCGAGCACGGCGACCAGCACGCCGGCCAGCGTCGCAGGGGCTGACCGACGGGATGGTCGTACCGGATCGGCCTCCCCCGACACCAACGCGTCGACCAGCCGTCGTGCCGCATACCGGTGGGACTGCAAGTGGTGCTGCCGGGACGTCAACCACGCACCTCCGGGACCGACGGGCCGCAACCGGCGGACGACATGGCGTCACGGGCGGTTCGACCGTGAGAGAGGGTGAGGCACGATGGTATCGCCGGACGGCGATGCCGGAGCCAGCGGCGACGGCCGGCATGGCAGGATTCCCGGATGGGTTTCCTGAAAAGCCTCCTCATCCGCCTGGGTAGTACGGCGTTGGCGTTCTGGCTGGCCACCCTGATCATTCCGGGCATCACGTTACAGACCGACGCAATCGGCGAGGCCATCGTCGCGCTGCTGCTCGTGTCGGTCATCTTCGGCGTGGTGAACGCGGTGCTGCAGCCGATCATCAAAACCGTCGGGTGTGCCCTGTACCTGCTGACCCTCGGGTTGATCGCGGTGGTCGTCAACGGGCTGTTGTTCCTGTTGACCGGGTTCATCGCCGAGCAGCTCGACCTACCGTTCCAGGTCGACGGTTTCTGGCCGGCCGCCGTGCTCGGGGCGCTGCTGGTCGGAGTGGTCACCTGGCTGCTGGGTCTGGTTCTGGACCGGGACTGACCGGCCGTCCCGGCCTCGGGCAGCAACCCTGCCGTACCGGGTGGTGCGTTCGGCGACGTCCCGGAAATTCGTACGACAGCCGGTCGACCGACACCTACGGTCGGCGCATGGTGTCGATCATGCTTGCGGACGGACATGAGATCTGCGACGACCCGACCCGCGTCGACGTCGACCGGGTCCACGGCTGGCTCTCCACCGACGCGTACTGGGCGCTGGGCCGCTCCCGCGAGGTGGTCGTCCGGTCGATCGCCAACTCGCTCGTGTTCGGGGTCTACCGGGGCGACGCCGACGGGCAGGTCGGCTTCGCCCGGGTTGTCACCGACCAGGCGACCTTCGGATGGCTGTGTGACGTCTACATCGACCGCTCGGTGCGTGGCCGTGGACTCGGCCGCCAGTTGGTGGCGACGGCCCGCGACGAGCTTGCCCGGCGGGGGGTACGCCGGCTGGTGCTGGGCACGCTGGACGCGCACGGCGTCTACGCGGCGTTGGGTTTCACTCCGCTGGCCGAGCCTGACCGCTGGATGGAGCTGACGGCGGCACAGCCGCTGACCGCTGAGCCTGCCCCGGCCGGCTGACCGCTGAGCCTGCCCCGGCCGGCTGACCGACGACTCAGCCGACCTGGTATGCCAGGATCGCCGCGCCGTCGGCACGGACCAGTTCGAGCCGTTCCAACTGGTCGTGGTCGAACCGGGTAGCGCCGGTGAAGACGATCTCGGCCCCGGGACTGACCGCCCACGAGCCGACCTGCTGCTTGGCCCCGTCCCGGTCGTAGGCGACCAGCTCGAAATCCATCGGTCGGCCGTCCGGGTTGGTCGGCTCCCACCAGCAGCGCATGGTGACCTCGGTGCCGTTGGTCGCCGCCTGCAGACCCACCTCGGCGTGGATCGGCACCTGCGAGGCCACCGGCTGCATCGCGAGGAGTTGGGAGCCGGGCGTGGTCTCCGGCGTACCGCCGGCCCCCACCCAGCCCACCCCGAAGCCGACCACGATCGCGAGACCGGCGGCGGCCAGCGCCGCCCCGGCGGTCTGCCAGCGGCGCATCCGCCGGCCCCGGCGGCGGGCCCGGCCCGCCGCGTCGACCAGGGTGGCCAACCGGGGCTCGGTCGACGGCGGGTCGCTGATCTGCTCGAAGCCGGCCGGATCCAGCCGGCCGAGCAGACCGGGCAGCACCGCGATGTCGGCGACGGCCTGCCGGCAGCTCGGGCAGCCGGCGAGGTGGTGCTCGTACGCCGCTCGTTCGGCGGGTGACAGGGCACCCAGGACGTACGCGCCGTCGTCGTGCGCGTAGTCACACCTCACTGGGTCACCCCCATCTCCTCCAGCACCAGCCGCAGCGAGCGCAGTGCGTAATGCGTCCGTGACTTGACGGTACCTGGCGGGACGCCGAGCCTGGCCGCCGCCTCGGAGACCGAACGCCCCCGATAGAAGCACTCGATCAACACTTCCCGGTGTGGTTGGGAGAGCCGGCCGAGGGCTTCGGCAACGGTCCACGCCTCCACGGCACGGTCCGCCTCGTCCACCGCCGGTGGTGGTTCCGGCAGTACGTCGGTGACCACCTCGCCGACCCGGACACTGCGTCGACGCCAGGCGTCGATCGCGAGGTTCCGGGCCGTGGTGAACAGCCAGGCTCGTACGGATCCCCGCTCCGGGTCCAGCGACTCGGGATGTCGCCAGGCCCGCAGCAGCGTCTCCTGGACCAGGTCCTCGGCCCGCTGCCGGTCGCCACCGGCCAGCCGCAGCGCATGGGCGAAGAGCGCGTCACCATGCTCTTCGTGCAACGCGCGCATCAGTTGTGAATCCTGGTCGGTCAAGAGGCGCCCTTCCCTTCCGCCTCATGACACGTAGCCGCTGGCCGGGCGGTTCAAGGTCCTGGAGAAACTGTTTTCAGCTGCCCGGATGCTCCGGGCCGGTCATCGCCTCGGCGACCGCCCTGGCGGCGGTGAGCAGCTTCGCGCGGACCACCCGGGCCGAGGTCATCATCTCGGCCGCCGGCAACGCGCAGGCGATCGCCACCCGCCGCTCGACGTCCTTGTCCGCGTTGACCATCACCGCGGCGCAGGCCAGGCCCTGCCGGTACTGCCCGATCTCCAGGTGCATGCCACGCCGGTCGCCGACCGCGAGATCAGCTTCGAAGCCCTCGATGGAGGTGATCGTGGCCGAGGTGAACGGCCGCATGCCGAACTCTTTGAGGTAACGGAACCGCTGTTCGGGGGTGAGGGTCGCGAGCAGCGCCTTGCCCAGCGCGGTGGCGTGCGCCCCCTCGTCGAACCCGGGCACCATGTCCTCCAGGTACGGCGAGCGCAGCCCTTCGGCCGACGCGGTCACCGCCACCTGGGCGCCGACGAAGCGGCCGAGGTAGTGGCTGTAGCCGGTCTCCGCCGCTGCGCGGCGCAGCGCCTCGCCGACCGCTGGCGGGCCGCGGAATGCGGCGACCAGTTCGCGGTAGCGGTCCGCGACCTCGAGGCCGACGATGTAGGTACCGTCCTCGCGACGGATCACGTAGCCCTCGTACGCCAGGGTGCGCACCAGGTGGTACGTGGTCGCCACGGTCAGCTCGCAGCGCCGGGCAATCTGTTTGACGGTCAGTCCGCGCGGGGCACGTCCGACCGCTTCGAGCACACGCAGTGCCCGTGAAACGCTCCGGATGAGGTCCGAAGGTTCCGCCAAGGGGTCGCGCACAACCACCTCCGCCGCCGGGGACTTACACCATATGAAAAGACAGCCGCCTGTGGAATGCCCTTTCGAATCGGGGGCACCAGGTGGCGACTATCGGTGTGGCGCCCGACACGTACGGTTCATGCTATTGGCTAGCGCAACATCATCGCAAATGGCGGTGCCGGTCGTCGCCCGTACCGCCGCCGACCGGCAGAGGTCCGCCCGTGCCGACCGGGCCGGACCAGTACCGGATCCCAGACCAGGATCACGACCGGACCCCGGCTACCCGGTTAGTTCGTCCGGTCGGCGATGAAGTCGCACAGCGACTGCATCGCCTGCCGGGCCGGGCCGGGCGGCAGCGGCGCGAGCCGGGACCGGGCGTCCTCGGCGTAGCCGCGCACCGTCTCCCGGGCCCGTTTCAGCGCCGGCGACTCACGCAGCAGAGCGAGCGCCTCGGCGTGCAGATCGTCGTCGGTGACCGGGCCGGCGGCCAGGATCTCCCGCAGTCGCCGGGAGGCGGCGTCGCCGTCGTCCGAGCCGAGCGCGTAGAGCACCGGGAGCGTGTGCACCCCCTCCCGCAGATCGGTACCGGGTGTCTTGCCCGACTGGGCGGAGTCCGAGGCGATGTCGAGCAGGTCGTCGGAGAGCTGGAACGCCACCCCGATGATCTCGCCGTACCCGGCCAGGGCCTCGACATGCTCTGGGGTCGCGCCGCCGAACATCCCGCCGAACCGTGCGGACGTCGCGATCAACGACCCGGTTTTGTCCCCGATTACCTGCAGATAGTGGTTGACCGGCTGCTCCTCGTCACGCGGGCCGACCGTCTCGGCGATCTGGCCGTGCACCAACCGGGCGAACGTGCGGGCCTGCAGCCGTACCGCCTCGATACCGAGGTCTGCGGCGAGGTCGGCGGCCCGGGCGAACAGGTAGTCCCCGACCAGGATCGCCACCGAGTTGGTCCACCGCGAGTTGGCGCTCGGTGCACCGCGACGCACCGGCGCCTCATCCATCACGTCATCGTGGTAGAGCGTCGCCAGATGGGTCAGCTCCATCACCACGGCCGCCGGCACCACCAGCCGCGCCGCCGGGTCGCCGAAGTGCGCACCGAGCGCCACCAGCAGCGGGCGGAACCGTTTGCCGCCGGCCTCGACCAGGTGGCGGGCCGCCTCGGTGACGAACGGGTCGGCGCTGAACACGCTGCCCCGCAGCTCGGCCTCGACGTCGGCCAGGATCCCGGCGATGGACGCCTGCAGCTGCGGGTCGACGATATCGATCCCGATCGAGGTCACCGCTCCCGCGCCAGGCGCGAAGGAGCTGCCGTCAGCCGTCCTCACCACACCCCCAACCATGCCACAGCGGCGGTGGCTGCCCAGGTTGGGGGCGGGTGAGGTGGTTCATCGGACAAACTCGGCGGCGTTGCTGGTCAGGTCGAGCAGCGCGCCCGGCGCGACCCCGAGCAGCAGGGTGGCCAGTACGCCGATCATCAGTGCCGCCGAGGTCAGCGCGCCGGGGATGACCACCGTCGGGGTGGCGTCGCTCGGCTCGCTCAGCCACATCATCACCACCACCCGCAGGTACGGGAAGGCGAGGATCATGCTGGTCACCACACCGGCGATCACCAGCCAGATCTGACCGTCCCCGACCGCCGCCCCGAAGATGGCGAACTTGCTGGTGAAGCCGCTGGTCAACGGGATGCCGGCGAACGCCAGGAGGATGAAGGTGAAGATGCCGGCGAACATCGGCGAGCGCCGGCCCAGCCCCGCCCAGCGGGACAGGTGGGTGGCCTCGCCGTCGGCGTCGCGGACCAGGGTGACCACCGCGAACGCGGCGAGCACGATGAAGCCGTACGCCACCAGGTAGAACATCGTGCTGGCCAGGCCCTCGGCGGACAGCGACAGCACGCCGACCAGCAGGTAACCGGCGTTGGCCACCGACGAGTACGCCAGCAGCCGCTTGATGTCGGTCTGGGTGACCGCCAGGATCGCCCCGACCAGCATGGTCAGGATGGCGATCGTGCCGAGCACCGGGGTGAAGTCCCATGCCGCGCCGTAGAACGCCACGTGCAGCACCCGTAGCAGCGCGCCGAACGCGGCGACCTTGGTGCAGGCGGCCATGAAGCCGGTCACCGGCGTCGGTGCCCCCTGGTAGACGTCCGGGGCCCAGACGTGGAACGGGGCAGCGGTCGCCTTGAACAGCAGGCCGACCGAGATCAGCGCGATGCCGGCGAACAACAGCACCGGGCTGGACTCCGAGGTCTCCACCGCCGCCCGGATGGTGGCGAAGTCCACCCCGGGCCCGGTCGGGCTGTCCACCCCAGAGGTGAAGCCGTAGGTCAGCGCCAGCCCGAACAGGAAGAACGCCGACGAGTAGGCGCCCAGCATGAAGTACTTGAGGGCCGCCTCCTGGCTGAGCAGCCGCCGCCGGCGGGCCAGCGCGCAGAGCAGGTACAGCGGAAGCGAGAACGCCTCCAGGGCGATGAACATGGTCAGCAGGTCGTTGGCCGCGACGAACAGCAGCATGCCGGCGAGGGCGAACAACGCCAACGGGTAGACCTCGGTGGCGCCGGACCGGCCGGCCGCCTGTTTGCGGTCTTCGGCTGAGTTGACCACGATCGCCGCCTGGGCGACGAAGGCGCCGCCGGTCTCCAACGACCGCTCACCGATCAGCAGCATCGCCATCACGCCGAGCACCAGGATCGCGCCCTGCAGGAACAGCGTCGGGCCGTCGACGGCGATCGCCTCGCCGGCGGTCACCGTCCGGGTGCTGCCCTGCAGGACCACCGCGACCAGCGCGCCGACCATGCTGGCCAGGGCCAGCACCAGCTGCACCGGGTTGCGCAGTGAGCGGGGCACGAACGCCTCGACGAGTACGCCGATCATCGCCGCGCCGAACAGGATCAGCATCGGCGAGATCGCCGCGTAGTCGATCGCGGGGGATGAGAACTCGCTCACCGGGCCGCCTCCTGGATTACGCCCTCGGTCGGGGCGGGGTCGGACGTGCCGACGTCATCGAACAACGTCGCCTCGATGGCCGGGTTGATGACGTCGGTCAACGGCTTCGGGTAGAAGCCGAACAGCAGGATCAGGGCGATCAGCGGGGCCACCACGACCTTCTCCCGCAGGGTGATGTCGCGCTTCATGCCGTCGACCGTGGTCAGCGCCGGGTTCAACGTGCCCTGGGTGGTGCGCTGCACCATCCACAGCACGTACGCCGCCGCCAGAATGATGCCGAGGGTGGCGATCACCGCGACCGGCTTGTTCACCGAGAAGGTGCCGATCAGCACCAGGAACTCGGAGATGAACGGGGCGGTCCCGGGCAGCGCCAGCGACGTCAGCCCGGCGAAGAAGAACACCCCGGCGAGCACCGGGACCATCTTGCCTGCTCCGCCGAAGTCGCTGATCAGCGCGGAGCCGCGCCGGGCCACGAACATCCCGACGACCAGGAAGAGCAGGCCGGTGGCGAGCCCGTGGTTGACCATGTACAGCACCGCGCCGGTGCCGGCCTGGGTGGTGAACGCGAAAATGCCGACCCCGATGAAACCGAAGTGCGAGATCGAGGTGTACGACACCAGCCGCTTCAGGTCGTTCTGGCCGACGGCCAGCAGGGCCGCGTAGATGATGCCGATCACGGCCAGGGTCAGCGCCCACGGCGCGAACCACTGCGACGCCTCCGGGAACAGCCCCAGACAGTAACGCAGGATGCCGAACGTACCGACCTTGTCCATCACGCCGACCAGCAGCGCGGCCGAGCCGGCCGGTGCCGCACCACCGGCGTCCGGCAGCCAGGTGTGGAACGGGAAGAACGGCGCCTTGATCGCGAACGCCACGAAGAAGCCGAGGAACAGCCAGCGTTCCACGCCGGTGGACATGTCGATCTCGCTGAGCGCCTGCCAGTCGAAGGTCTGCCCGCCGACCACCCACAGCCCGATCACCGCGGCCAGCATGAACAGGCCGCCGACCAGCGAGTAGAGGAAAAACTTCACCGCCGCGTACTGCCGCTGGTGGCCGCCGTAGCTGCCGATCAGGAAGTACATCGGCACCAGCATGACCTCGAAGAACACGTAGAACAGGAAGATGTCAGCGGCGGCGAAGACGCCGATCATCGTGCCTTCGAGCAGCAGCAACAGGCCGAAGTAGACCGGCACCGACCGCTTCGACGCCTCCGCGTCGTGCCAGGAGGCGAGGATCACCAGCGGCACCAGCACGGCGATCAGCATCAGCATGACCAACGCGATGCCGTCGGCCGCGAAGGTGAAGTTGACCCCCCAGTTGGGGATCCACGGGTACGACTCACGGAACTGGAACCGGTCGCCGCCGACGGTGAAGGCGAACCACATCACCAGTGACAGCACCAGCACCGCCACCGACCAGCCGAGCGCCAGCCACTTGGCCAGCTCCCCCTGGCGGCGCGGGACGAGCGCCACCACGAGCGCGCCGGCCAGCGGCGCCACGGTCAGCACCGAGAGGAACGGAAAGTCGTTCACGCCAGCCATCCCATCTGCAGGGCGAGGAACGCCGCGACCACCACGAAGGCACCGGCGAGCACGGACATCGCGTACGAACGCACGAAGCCGGTCTGCAGCCGCCGAAGCCGCCCGGAGCTGCCACCGATCGCGGCAGCCAGCCCGTTGACCAGGCCGTCGACTCCCCGGTTGTCGAGGAAGACCAGCGCCCGGGTGAGGAAGACGCCCGGCTTTTCGAAGACCGCCCGGTTGACCGCGTCGGTGTAGAGGTTGTGCCGGGCCGCGGTGACCAGCACCCCGGCCGGCTGCTCCTGTTCGGCGGTGCCGTTGCGGAACAGCAGCCAGCCGAGCAGCGCACCGAGCACGGTGATCACCAGCGCCAGGATGGTGACCGTGCCGTGTGACAGCACCGCTTCGTGGTGGCCCTCCTCGGTGCCCAGCACCGGGGTCAGCCACTCGGGCACCGAGGTGGACATCAGCCAGCCGGCGGCGACCGAGCCGACCGCCAGCAGGACCAGCGGCACCCACATCAGCGCCGGCGACTCGTGCGGGTGGTCGATGTCGTCGGTCCACCGCTTCGGGCCATGGAAGGTGAGAATGAACAGCCGCGTCATGTAGAAGGCGGTCAGCCCGGCACCGAGCAGGGCGGCGCCGCCGAACAGCCAGGCGGTCCAGTCCTCCCGCTCGAAGGCGGCCGCGATGATCGGCTCCTTGGAGAAGTAGCCGGACAGCGGCCAGATGCCGATGATCGCCAGCCAGGCCAGCCCGAAGGTCGCCCAGGTGATCTTCATGTGCCGCCACAGGCCGCCGAACCGCCGGATGTCGGTCTGGTCCTTCATCCCGTGCATCACCGAGCCGGCGCCGAGGAACAGCCCGGCCTTGAAGAATCCGTGCGCCAGCAGGTGCACGATCGCCAGCGCGTACGCGCCGCCGCCGAGCCCGACGCCGAGGAACATGTAGCCGATCTGGGAGACCGTCGACCAGGCCAGCACCCGTTTGATGTCGTCCTTGGCGCAGCCGATGACCGCGCCGATCAGCAGGGTGAGCGCGCCGACGCTGACCACCACGGTCTGCAGCGTCGGGTTGGCCGAGAAGATCGGGTTGGACCGGGCGATCAGGTAGACGCCGGCGGTGACCATCGTGGCGGCGTGGATCAGCGCCGACACCGGGGTCGGGCCCTCCATCGCGTCCGGCAACCACGCCTGCAGCGGGAACTGGCCGGACTTGCCGGTGGCGCCGAGCAGCAGCAACAGGCCCATCGCCAGGATGGTGCCGGACGCCAACGCGCCGGCACCGGTGAACACCGCCTCGAACTGGGTGGTCCCGAGCGTGGCGAACATCAGGAAGATCGCCAGCACCAGGCCGGCGTCGCCGACCCGGTTCATCAGGAACGCCTTCTTACCGGCGGTCGCCGCGGCCGGCAGGTGGTACCAGAACGAGATCAGCAGGTACGACGCCAGACCGACGCCCTCCCAGCCGAGGAAGAGCATCACGTAGTTGTTGCCCAGTACCAGCACCAGCATCGCGGCGACGAACAGGTTGAAGTACGCGAAGAAGCGCCGTCGTCCGGCGTCGTGCGACATGTACTCGACCGCGTACACGTGGATCAGGAAACCCACGCCGGTGATCAGCAGCACGAAGACCGCCGACAGCGGGTCGAACAGCAGCCCGAAGTCCACCGACAGGCCACCGACCTCGATGAACTCCCACAGGCTCAGCTCGACCGCCCGGTTGTCCAGGCCGCGTAGCTGGAAGAAGTAGGTCAGGCCGAGGACGAAGGCCGCTCCGACGGCGACCACCCCGAGCCAGTGTCCCCACTTGTCGGCGCGCTTGCCGAGCAGCAGCAGGATCGCCGCACTGGCCAGCGGGATGGCCACCAGCAGCCACACGCTACTCAGCAGCCCCGTGGCCTGGGCGTACTCCACAGTCGATTCCACGCGTGGGCCCCTTTAGTACTTCAGCAGGTTGGCGTCGTCGACGCTCGCCGAGCGTCGAGTCCGGAAGATGGTCATGATGATGGCGAGCCCCACGACCACCTCGGCTGCCGCCACGACCATCACGAAGAAGGCGATGATCTGGCCGTTGAGGTCACCGTTGATCCGGCTGAACGTGACCAGCGCCAGGTTCGCGGAGTTGAGCATCAGCTCGATGCACATGAACAGCACGATCGCGTTACGGCGGACCAGCACGCCGACCGCGCCGATGGTGAACAGCACCGCCGACAGGATCAGGTAGTTGTCCGGAGTCATTTGTCAGTCCCCTTCGGGGCGGCCTCGCTGGGCGAGAGTTCGCGCGTCGGCAGGATCGCCGGGATGCTCCGGTTGGTGAGCGTGCCGTCCGGCAGCCGGCCGGGGGTGGCCACCGAGGTGGAGGTGGCGTAGACACCCGGACCCGGCTTCGGGCCGGGGTAGTTGCCGGGGGCGAACCGGGCCCGCATCATTTCCGGCTGGCCGCGCCGCTGCTCCTTGCGCTTCTCGATGTGCGCCAGGATCAACGCGCCGATCGCAGCGGTGGTCAGCAGGGCGGCGGTCACCTCGAACGCGACCAGGTAGCGGCCGAACAGCAGGGCGGCGATGCCCTGCACGTTGCCGTCCGCGTTGGCCTGCTCCAGGCCGACCGCCTGCACCCCGCCGAGGCCCCGGTACAGCCCGGTGCCGACCAGCGCGGCGAAGCCGACGCCGAGGGCGACCGCGGCGATCCGCTGTCCGCGCAGCGTCTCGATCAACGAGTCGGAGGCGTCCCGGCCGACCAGCATCAGCACGAACAGGAAGAGCATCATGATCGCGCCGGTGTAGACGATGATCTGCACCAGGCCGATGAACGGCCCGCCCTGCACGACGTAGAACACGCCGAGGCAGAGCATGGTCAGCACCAGCCAGAGCGCGGAGTGCACCGCGTTGCGGGCCCACACCATGCCGATCGCGCCGAGCAGCGCGAGCGGAGCCAGGATCCAGAAGGTCACCGCCTCCCCGGTGGAGACCTCCGCTGCGAGCTCGGTCATGACTTGCCCTCTCCCGTCGTCCCCGAGCCGTCCTGGGTGCCCTGCTCCGACCAGGGCGCCCGTTCGGCACCCGCCGAGGTGCCCGGGTTGGTCAGCGCGCCGACGTAGTAGTCCTTCTCGCTGTCGCCCAACCTCATCGGGTGCGGCGGCTGCTCCATCCCCGGCAGCAGCGGCGCCAGCAGCTGCTCCTTGGTGAAGATCAGGTCCTGCCGGGAGTCGCGGGCCAACTCGTACTCGTTACTCATGGTCAACGACCGGGTCGGGCAGGCCTCGATGCACAGCCCGCAGAAGATGCACCGCGCGTAGTTGATCTGGTACGTGCTGGCGTACCGCTCACCCGGGGAGAACCGCTGCTCCTCGGTGTTGTCGCCGCCCTCGACGTAGATCGCGTCGGCCGGGCAGGCCCAGGCGCACAGCTCACAGCCGATGCATTTTTCCAGCCCGTCCGGGTGCCGGTTGAGGATGTGCCGGCCGTGGTAGCGCGGCGCGGACACCGGCGGCTTGAACGGGTAGTCGGTGGTGACCACCTTGCGGAACATGTGGGAGAAGGTGACCCCGAAGCCCTTGAACGTTCCCGTGATCGCGCCCACGTCACACCTCCTTGTCGTCGGTGGCGGGACCGACCTGGGCCGGTTCCCGTTCGGCTACCGCCCGCTTGGCCCGCGGGCTGGGCGGGACCTGCAGGTCCATCGGGGGCAGCGGGAAGCTGCCCGGTGGCCGGGAGTCGACCTGCTCCTGCAGGGTCGGCGCCGGCCGCTCCTTGCGCGTCGGCCAGAAGATCACCACGGCGAGCAGGATGGCGACCGGGATACCGATCGCGATCAGCCGGTCGTTGCGCTCCCAGCCGCTGGTCACCCGGATTCCGCCGAGGGCCAGAATCCAGGCCAGGTTGATCGGCAGCAGCACCTTCCAGCCGAACCGCATGAACTGGTCGTAGCGCAGCCGGGGCAGGGTGCCGCGGAGCCAGACGAAAACGAAGATCAGCGCGATGACCTTGCCCATGAACCAGAGCATCGGCCACCAGCCGCTGTTCGCCCCGTCCCAGATGCTGATCGGCCAGGGGGCCCGCCAGCCGCCGAGGAACAGTGTCACCGTCACCGCCGACATGGTCACCATGGCGACGTACTCGGAGAGCATGAACAGCGCGAACTTCAGCGAGCTGTACTCGGTCATGTACCCGGCGACCAGCTCGGACTCCGCCTCGGGCAGATCGAACGGCGCCCGGTTGGTCTCCGCCACCGCAGCGATGAAGAAGATGATGAAGCTGGGCAGCAGCAGGATCGCGTACCAGCCCGGGGCGTACAGGTCGAACCCGCCGATCGAGGTGAACAGGTCACCGCCGGACTGGGCGGCGACGATCCCGCTGGTCGACATGGTGCCGGCGGTCATGAAGACGCCGACCACCGACAACCCGAGCGCGATCTCGTACGAGATCACCTGCGCCGTCGAGCGCAGACCACCGAGCAGCGGGTACGTCGACCCGGACGCCCAGCCGCCGAGCACCAGCCCGTACACGCCCATCGACGAGCAGGCCAGCAGCACCAGCACCGCCACCGGCACGTCGGTGACCTGCAGCGGGGTCTGGGTGCCGAAGATGCTCACCATCGGGCCGAACGGGATCACCGACAGCGCGGTGACCGCGCAGATCACCGAGATGGTCGGGGCGAAGAAGTAGACCACCTTGTCCGACGCCTTGGGGAGGATGTCCTCCTTGAAGGCCATCTTCAGCCCGTCGGCCAGGGTCTGCAGCAGGCCGAACGGGCCGGCCTGGTTGGGGCCGGGACGGACCTGCATCCGGCCGACCACCCGCCGCTCGAACCAGACCCCGAGCAGGGTGCCCAGCAGCCCGAACACGAAGGCGAAGACCACCTTGATCAGGATCAGCCACCAGGGGTCCAGCCCGAAGTCGGACAGCGTCGGTTCCTGTGCCAGTGGGTTCACCGCAGACCCCCTAGGTTCGGGTTCGTCGCGCCGTTGTGGCTGACCCGGACCACTGATCCGGAGACCGCGCCGAGGCTGCGGCGCACCGTCGAGCCGGGCGAGTTCGTAGGTAGCCAGACCACCCCGTCGGGCAGCAGGTCGGTGACCGCCGCCGGCAGGGTGACCGCGCCCCGGTCGGTGCCGACGGTGACCGGATCCCCGTCGGCCACCCCGAGCGCCCCGGCCAGCGACTTGGCCAGCCGGACCACCGGCGGCCGCGCGGTGCCGCCCAGGTAGGGGTCGCCGTCGGTGAGGCTGCCGAGGTCGATCAGGTGGTGCCAGGTGGCCAGCACCGCCTCGCCGGCACCCGGGCTGGCCGGTGCCGTCGGGTCAACCAGCGGGAGCCCGGGACGCTGCGCCTTGGTGGCCGGCAGCGCGCCCAGCTCCCGGCGGATCAGGTTGACCTCGCCGGTGCCGAGTGCCACACCGAGCTGAGCGGCGAGCGCATCGAGCACCCGGGAGTCGGCCATGGCGGTGGTGGTCAGCACCGCTTCGAAGGTGCGCAGCCGGCCCTCCCAGTCGAGGTAGCTGCCGGCCTTCTCCACCGCCGGTGCCACCGGCAGGACCACGTCCGCGCGGCGGGTCACCGCGCTGTGCCGGATCTCCAGGCTGACCAGGAACGGCACCGCGTCGAGGGCCTGCTCGGCGAGCCGCGGGTCGGCCAGGTCGGCCGGGTCGACCCCGGCGACGACCAGCGCGCCGATCTTGCCGGCGGCGGTCGCCGCGACGATCGCGTCGACGTCGCGGCCCGGCTCGGACGGGATGGTCCCGGCACCGATGTCCCAGGCCCCGGTCAGCTCCGCCCGGGCCGCCGCGTCGGCGACCGGACGACCGCCGGGCAGCAGGTTCGGCAGGCAGCCGGCGTCGACCGCGCCCCGGTCACCGGCCCGACGCGGCACCCAGGCCAGCTTCGCGCCGGCCCGCTCGGCGACCGCGCCGGCGGCCGACAACCCACCGGGTACGGTGGCCAGCCGCTCGCCGACGAACAGGATCGCGCCGGACCGACCGAGCGCCTCGGTGACCGCGCGGTCCTCGGTGAGCAGCCGCGCCTCGTCGCCGGGCACGGTCGGCACCAACGTGGCGCCCAGCTTCTCCAGGCCGCGGCTCAGATACGGGGCCAGGGCGATCACCCGCAGCCCTTTCTTGCTGTACGCCTTGCGCAGCCGCAGGAAGAGGATCGGGCACTCCTCCTCCGGCTCCAGCCCGGCGACCACCACCACCGGGGCCCGCTCGACGTCGGCGTAGGTGACGTCGGAGGCGCCGGCCACCCGGGCGGCCAGGAAGTCGGCCTCCTCGGTGGAGCCGGCGGCACCGGTGACCGGCCGGGCCCGGAAGTCGATGTCGTTGGTGCGCAGCGCCACCCGGGCGAACTTGGCGTACGCGTACGCGTCCTCGACGGTGAGCCGACCGCCGGTGAGCACCCCGACGCCGTACGCCCCGTCGCGGGCGTTGCGCAGCCCGTCGGCGGCGACCGCCAGGGCCTCGCTCCAGGACGCCTCCCGCAGCTCACCGGTGTCGGCGTCGCGGACCAGCGGGGTGGTGAGCCGGTCGGTGGCGGTGGCGTAGCGGAACCCCCACCGGCCCTTGTCGCAGTTCCACTCCTCGTTGACCGCCGGGTCGTCGCCGGCCAGCCGACGCATCACCTTGCCGCGCCGGTGGTCGGTTCGCTGCGCGCAACCGGCCGAGCAGTGCTCACAGACGCTCGGCGAGGAGACCAGGTCGAACGGGCGGGCCCGGAACCGGTACTGGGCACCGGTGAGCGCGCCGACCGGGCAGATCTGCACCGTGTTGCCGGAAAAGTAGGAGTTGAACGGCACGTCACCGTCGCCCTCACCGTCCGGCGCCGGCTCGGCGCCGAACGCCTCGTCCCGGTAGACGTTGATCTGCTCGCCGGAGGAGCGGTCCATCAGGTCGATGAAGGCGTCGCCGGCAATCTCCTCGGAGAACCGGGTGCAGCGCTGGCAGAGCACGCAGCGCTCCCGGTCCAGCAGCACCTGGGTGGAGATCTCGACAGGCTTCGGGTACTCCCGCTTGTGCTCGTGGAACCGGGAGTCCGGCCGGCCGGTGGACATCGCCTGGTTCTGCAGCGGACACTCGCCGCCCTTGTCGCACATCGGGCAGTCGAGCGGGTGGTTGACCAGCAGCAGCTCCATGATCCCCTGCTGGGCCTTCTTGGCCACCTCGGAGGTGAGCTGGGTGCGGACCACCATGCCGTCGGCGACCGTCTGGGTGCAGGAGGCGACGGGTTTGCGCTGCCCCTCCACGTCGACCAGACACTGCCGGCAGGCGCCGGCCGGGGCGAGTAGCGGGTGGTCGCAGAACCGGGGGATCTCGATGCCCAGCTTCTCGGCGACCCGGATCAGCAGGGCGCCCTTGGGCGCGGTGACCTCGACGCCGTCGATGGTCAACGTCACCGTCTCGGTGGCTTTCGCTACGTCACTCATCAGTGGGCCCCCACCAGAGTCTTCTCCGACAGCTTCGGTGCCGTGCGGCCCTCGATGTAGTCGAGGTAGTCCTGCTTGAAGTACTTCAGCGAGGAGGTCACCGAGCTGGTCGCGCCGTCGCCGAGGCCACAGAACGAGCGGCCGAGGATGTTGTCGCAGGTGTCGAGCAGGGTGTCCAGGTCCTCGTGGGTGCCCTGGCCGGCCAGGATCCGCCGGAAGACCCGCACCATCCAGTAGTTGCCCTCCCGGCACGGGGTGCACTTGCCGCACGACTCGTGGTGGTAGAACTCCAGCCACCGGTAGGTGGCGTACACCGGGCAGTCCTGGTCGGAGAAGATCTGGGTGGCGGTGGTGCCGAGGATCGAGCCGGCGCCGGCCACCCCTTCGAAGTCCAGTGGTACGTCCAGGTGCTCGGCGGTGAGCAGCGGGGTCGACGAACCGCCCGGCGTCCAGAACCGCAGCTCGTGACCGGGCTGCATGCCGCCGGCCAGCTCGATCAGCTCGCGCAGGGTGATGCCCATCGAGCACTCGTACTGCCCCGGGTTGGCGATCCGGCCGGAGAGCGAGTAGATCATCGGGCCGGACGACTTCTCCGTACCCATGCTCTTCCACCAGGCGGCGCCGCCGAGCACGATGTACGGCACGCTGGAGATGGTGCCGACGTTGTTGACCACGGTCGGGCAGGCGTACAGGCCGTGGGTGGCCGGGAACGGCGGACGCAGCCGGGGCTGGCCACGGAACCCTTCGAGGGAGTCCAGCAGCGCCGTCTCCTCGCCGCAGATGTAGGCACCCGCGCCGCTGTGCACCACCAGGTCCAGATCGAACCCGGAGCCGAGGATGTCCGTGCCGAGGTAGCCGGCCCGGTACGCCTCGTCGACCGCGTTGCGCAGCCGCCGGGCGGCGTGCACCGCCTCACCGCGGATGTAGATGTAGGCGCGGCTGGCCCGGATCGCGTACGAGGCGATGATGACGCCTTCGACCAGCGAGTGCGGGTCGTACATCATCAGCGGCAGGTCCTTGCAGGTGCCCGGCTCGCCCTCGTCGGCGTTGACCACCAGGTAGTGCGGCTTGCCGTCGCCCTGCGGAATGAACCCCCACTTGAGGCCGGTGGGGAAGCCGGCACCGCCCCGACCACGCAGCCCGGAGTCCTTGATCAGCTTGATCAGGTCGTCCGGGTGCACCGGGTCGGCGCCGCGACCCCGGCCGTCCGGCGTACCGGTCAGCACCTTGCGCAGCGCGGCGTAGCCGTCGAGCTGCTGGTAGACGTCGATCTTCCAGGCGTCCGGTGACAGCCAACGCTTGGTCAGCACCGGGGTCAGCTTCTGCAGAGTTTCCTGTCGCGGCTGGGTCATCGGGTGCCCTCCTCGCTGCGCGCGTCCCGCAGCGACCCGCGCTGTGGCTGCGAGTTGTCGCCGGCCGGTTTGGCGTCACCGGCGGGCGGGTTGGCGGCGGCGCCGGCCGACTCGGCGGCCTCGGCGTCGCTGTCCGGCTCGGCCCGGTCGGTCGGCACGGTGGTGCCGGGGGCGTCCGGGGCCGGGGTCTTCGCGTCCGGGGCGCGGGTCTCGGCGGCCCGGATCTCCGGCGACTTGGCCTGCGGTGCCTTGACGTCCGGCGCGGTGCTGCCGGTCGCCGCCGGCGCCGGCCGGCTGGGTGCCGGGGCGGGGGTGTCGCCGCTGATCGGCGTGTTCGGGTCGAAGCCGGCGACCGAGACGCCGTGCTGCTGGGCCAGCCGCAGGCCGCGCAGCGTGGCATCGCCGGCCGGACCGTCGGCGACCGCGCCCTCGCGGGTGTCGGAGAAGCCGGCCAGCTGCAGCGACATCTCCTTCAGCGTGCACAGCCGGGCACCCCGGGTGGGTGCCGGGCGGCCGCCGGACTGCAGCTCGGCGACCACGCCGAGCGCGATGTCCGGGTCGACCTTGTCGAAGAAGTCGTAGTTGACGGTCATCACCGGGCCGTAGTCGCAGGCGGCCAGGCACTCGGCGTGCTCCAGGGTGATGGTGCCGTCGGCGGTGGTCTCCTCGTGGCCGACGCCGAGGTGCTCGCTGAGCGCGTCGTAGACCCGCTGGCCGCCGAGTACGTCGCACATGGTGTTGGTGCAGACGCTGACCAGCCAGTCGCCGGTGGGCCGGCGCTTGTACATGGTGTAGAAGGTGGCGACCGCGCTGACCTGGGCCTTGTTGATGCCCAGCTGTTCGGCGCAGAACTCGACGCCGGCCGGCGAGACGTAGCCCTCCTCGGACTGCACCAGGTGCAGCAGCGGCAGCAGTGCCGACCGGGAGCGGTCCGCCGGGTAGCGGGCGATGATTTCCCGGGCCCGGTCGTGCGTTTCCTGACTGAAGCCCATCAGCGGTCACACCCACCCATCACGGGGTCCAACGAGGCGCCCCCGGCGATCACGTCGGCGAGCAGCCCGCCCTCGGCCATGGCCGGGATCGCCTGGAGGTTCACGAAGCTCGGTTCGCGGTAGTGCACCCGGTACGGTCTGGTCCCGCCGTCGGAGACGGCGTGCACGCCCAACTCGCCGCGGGGGGACTCGATGCCGACGTACACCTGGCCGGGCGGCACCCGGAAGCCCTCGGTCACCAGCTTGAAGTGGTGGATCAGCGACTCCATCGACTGACCCATGATCTTGGCGACGTGCTCCAGCGAGTTGCCCATGCCGTCCACGCCGATGGCCAGCTGCGCCGGCCAGGCGATCTTCTTGTCGGCGACCATGATCGGACCGGGCTTCAACCGGTCCAACGCCTGCTCGATAATCTTGAGCGACTCGCGCATCTCGGCCATCCGGACCAGGTAGCGGCCCCAGACGTCGGCGGTCGGCGTGGTCGGCACGTCGAACTCGTAGTCCTCGTAACCGCAGTACGGCATGGTCTTGCGCAGGTCCCAGGCCAGGCCGGCGGAGCGCAGCACCGGGCCGGTGACGCCCAGCGAGAGGCAACCGGTGACGTCGAGCACCCCGACGTTCTGCGTCCGCTCCAGCCAGATCGGCTGCCCGGAGAGCAGGTCCTCGTACTCCTTGAGCCGCTTCGGCATCACCTTGAGGAACTCACGGATCTTGGTGATCGCCTCGTCCGGCACGTCCTGGGCGACCCCGCCGGGCCGCACGTAGGCCATGTTCATCCGCAGCCCGGAGACCAGTTCGAAGATCTCCAGGATGTACTCGCGCTCCCGGAAGCAGTACAGCATGATCGAGATCGCGCCGAGCTCCAGGCCGGTGGTGCCCAGCCAGATCAGGTGCGAGGAGATCCGGTTGAGCTCCATCATCAGCACCCGGATGGTGTTCGCCCGCTCGGTGATGTCGTCGGTGATCCCGAGCAGCTTCTCCACCGCCAGGCTGTACGCCGTCTCGTTGAAGATCGGCGCCAGGTAGTCCATCCGGGTGACGAACGTGGTGCCCTGCACCCAGTTGCGGTACTCGAGGTTCTTCTCGATCCCGGTGTGCAGGTAGCCGACGACCGTCCGGGCCTCCCGGACGGTCTCCCCCTCCAGCTCCAGCACCAGCCGCAGCACCCCGTGGGTGGACGGGTGCTGCGGGCCCATGTTGACGATGATCCGCTCGTCGGTGAGCGGGTCCGTACCGCCGACCACGGTGTCCCAGTCGCCACCGGTGACGGTGAAGACCTTGCCCTCGTCGGTCTCGCGTTCGGTTGCGTATCCGGCCGTCATTGGTAGCTCCTCCGCTTGTCCGGCGGTGGGATCTCGGCGCCCTTGTACTCCACCGGGACGCCGCCCAGCGGGTAGTCCTTGCGCTGTGGGTGGCCCTCCCAGTCGTCCGGCATCAGGATCCGGGTCAGCGCCGGGTGGCCGTCGAAGACGACGCCGAACATGTCGTACGTCTCCCGTTCCTGCCAGTCGGCGGTCGGGTAGACGGCGGTGACGCTCGGCAGGTGCGGATCCTCGGCGGTGACCGCCGCCTCCAGCCGGACCCGACGCCGGTAGGTCATCGAGGTCAGCTGGTAGACGACGTGCAGCCGACGCTCGTCGGCACCCAGGTAGTCCGCCCCGGACACCGAGGAGCAGAGCTCGAAGCGCAGCGCCTCGTCGTCGCGCATCACCCGGCAGACCTCGGCGATCCGCTCCGGCTTGATGTGCAGGGTCAGCTCACCCCGGTCGACCACGACCTTCTCGATCGCGTCGGCGAAGGCCGGGTACGCCTCCTCAAGGGCGTCGCACACCTCGTCGAAGTAGCCGCCGTACGGCCGCTCGGTGCCGGCCACGCTGGCCCGGCGGCGGACCAGGCCGCCGAAGCCGGACGTGTCGCCGGAGCCCTGGATGCCGAACATGCCGCGGCCGGCTCCACTGGCCGGCGGGAACTCGGCCGGCGCGCCGCTGGTAGCCCCGACCGGCGGGGCGGCGGCGGGTACCCCGCCACCCGGCTGCTCACTGGGCGCGTTGGTCGGCCCGGTCACTGGATCGTCCTTTCGCTGGTCGACGCGGGAATCACTTCAGCCGCTCCCGGGCGTGCAGGTGGTTCTGGGCCTTCATCCAGTTCTCGATCCGCAACTGTTCCTCGCGGCCTTCCCGGACGGCCTGCTCCCACTCGGCCCGGCGGGCCTTGTCGGAGCGGTACGACGACGGCATCGCCCCGGGCGCGACCACCGGCACGTCACCGCGGGCCCGGCGGGCCTCCAGCATCTTGCGCCCGTTCGGGCCGAGTGGCTCGTGGCCGATCTTCTCCCGCAGCTTGAGGACCGCGTCGATGAGCATCTCCGGGCGGGGCGGGCAGCCGGGCAGGTACATGTCGACCGGCACCACGTGGTCCACGCCCTGCACGATGGCGTAGTTGTTGAACATGCCGCCGCTGGAGGCGCAGACCCCCATCGACAACACCCAGCGGGGCTCGGCCATCTGGTCGTAGATCTGCCGCAGCACCGGGGCCATCTTCTGACTGACCCGACCAGCCACGATCATCAGGTCCGCCTGCCGCGGCGAGGCCCGGAAGACCTCCATGCCCCAGCGACCCATGTCGTAGTGCGGAGCACCGGCCGCCATCATCTCGATCGCGCAGCAGGCCAGGCCGAAGGTCGCCCCCCAGACGGAGGTCTTGCGGGACCAGTTGACCAGCTTCTCCACCGAGGTGAGCAGTACGCCGGCGGGGAGTTTCTCCTCGATTCCCATGGTTCCTCCGTCAGTCCCAGTCGAGCCCGCCGCGCCGCCACTCGTACACGTAGGCGACCGAGACGGCGACGATGAACAGCGAGACCGCGACGTAGCCGAACGCGCCGAGCGGGTCCAGCGAGACCGCCCACGGGATCAGGAAGATGATCTCGATGTCGAAGATGATGAACATCATCGCGGTCAGATAGAACTTGATCGGGATCCGACCGCCGCCGACCGGCTCCGGGCTGGGCTCGATCCCACACTCGTACGCTTCGAGCTTGGCCCGGTTGTAGCGCAGCGGCCCGGCCAGCCGGGCGGCCGCCACCGAGAACAACGCGAAGGCCGAGGCGAGGGCGAACACCCCGACGATGGGTATGTAAGGCGAGAGTGACATGGGTTTCTCCTGCTCGTCCTTCCCTGCCCGCGGTCAGTTTCCAGCGATCTGTGATGTCTCCCGCCGGGACCGGGCGTCGTTGCCCCATCCTGGCGACTACTGCGGTGGGCCGACGGCCCGGGGTGCTGCCGGCGGCGTCACACGGCCGGAGCCACCTTGGTCATCGCGTTGATCATCCGGTCCATCGCGTCCCCGCCACGCGGATCGGTCAGGTTCGCCAGCAGCTTCAGCACGAACCGCATCAGTGTCGGATGCGGCATGCCGTGCTTGGTGGCGATTCGCATGATCTGTGGGTTGCCGATCATCTTCACGAAGATGTTGCCGAGCCGGTAGTAGCCCCCGTAGCGGGCCTTCAGCTCGTTCGGGTAGTGCGCCAGCGCCCGCTCCCGGTCGGCGCCGGCCGGCCGGGCCAACGCCTGCACCGCCACCTCGGCGGCGAGCTCACCGGACTCCATCGCGTACGCGATGCCTTCACCGTTGAACGGGTTGACCATACCGCCGGAGTCGCCGACCAGCAGGACTCCCCGGGTGTAGTGCGGGACCCGGTTGAAGCCCATCGGCAGTGCCGCGCCGAGGATCGGGCCGTCGGCGTTGGCCTCGTCGGCCAGCCCCCAGTCCGGTGGTGTGCTGCCCAGCCAGTCGGTGAGCATCCGCCGGTAGTTGGTCTTGCCGAAGGCGCTGGACGAGTTGAGTACGCCCAGGCCGACGTTGACCCGGCCGTCGCCCATGCCGAAGATCCAACCGTAGCCGGGCAGCAGTTTCTCGCCGCCCTCCCGGCTGCGCAGCTCCAGCCAGGACTCCAGGTACTCGTCCCGGTGCCGCACCGGCGACCGGTAGTACCGCCGGACCGCGACTCCGATCGGCCGGTCCTCGCGCTTGGCCAGCCCCATGGCGAGCGGGAACCGGCCGGAGACCCCGTCGGCGGCGACGATCAACGGGGCGTGGAAGGTGGCCGGCTGCTTGTCCGGGCCGACCTCGGCGGTCACGCCGATCGCCCGCCCGGTGGCGTCCAGCACCGGGGCCACCACGTTGGTGCCGGTGTGCAGCACCGCCCCCGCCTCGACCGCCTGCCTGGCCAGCAGATCGTCGAAGTCCAGCCGGGTTCGGACCAGGCCGTAGTTGGGGAAGCTGGCCAGGTCGGGCCAGTCGAGTTCGAGCCGGATGCCGCCGCCGATCACCCGCAGGCCACGGTTGTGCAGCCAGCCGGCCTCGGGCGAGGTGTCGACACCCAGCTTGATCAACTGCTTGACAGCGCGCGGCGTGAGCCCGTCACCGCAGACCTTTTCCCGGGGAAACGTGGTCTTTTCCAGCAGGAGCACCCGTGCGCCGTGCCGGGCGAGGTGGAAGGCGGTCGCGGAACCGCCGGGGCCCGCCCCGACGACGATCACATCGGCTTCGGTCTCGCTCACAGCCACCTCCCGTTCGCCTCCCAGTCGCTCGTGAAATGCTTCACAAGCCGTCTCGCAGGTGAGTCTAGAACCGTTAACAGGGCGGCAATCGGTTAGGCGACCCTAACCCTGCGAGGTAGCGACCTCGGCGGGTGACCGACGACACGAAATCACCCATCGACGGACACCGAGCAGTGGCGGACCCGTCGCTCGCGCTCCCGGATCCGGCGTACGGCAGCACGGCACCGCTCCCCGATGACGTGGCGCTACGCCCGGGTCGCATGGCGCTACCGCCGGGTGGCGCGGTGCAGCGCCACGATCCCACCGGTGAGATTGCGCCACTGCGCCGACCGCCACCCCGCCGCCGTGATCCGCCCGGCGAGCGCCGCCTGGTCCGGCCACTGCCGGATTGACTCGGCCAGATAGACGTACGCATCCGGGTTGCTCGCCACCGCGCGGGCCACCGCCGGCAGCGACCGCATCAGATAGGACAGGTAGAGCGTCTGGAAGGCGGGACTGGTCGGCTGACTGAACTCGCACACCACCAACCGTCCGCCGGGCCGGGTCACCCGGGCCAGCTCGGCCAACGCGGCATCGGTGTCGACCACGTTGCGCAGGGCGAATGAGATCGTCACCGCGTCGAAGCTGGCGTCCTGGAACGGCAACGCCAGGGCGTCCCCGGCGAGCAGTGGCACCTGCGGGCGGGCCCGGCGGCCGGCCCGCAGCATGCCGAGCGAGATGTCCGAACCGACGGCCCACACCCCGCCCCGGCCGAGTTCGGCGGTGGAGACTCCGGTGCCGGCACCGACGTCGAGCACCCGGTCGCCGGGAAGCAGGTCGAGCGCAGCGCGGGTGGCCCGGCGCCACCGCCGGTCCTGGCCGAAGGAGATCACCGTGTTGGTCAGGTCGTACCGGCCGGCCACGCCGTCGAACATCGCGGCGACCTCGGCCGGCTGCTTGTCCAGGCCGGCGCGGACCGGCGGCGGGATGTCAGTCACGCCCGACCACTTTGCCAGTCGCCCGTCCCGACCTGCGGCGCGGGGCCGGCGGCGAGGGTGACCGAGGCCACATACAGTACGGGCGAGGTGGGTTGAACCACCTCGCCCGTACTGCCGTGCGTTATGTAGACGGCCCCCTCGGACCGCTGGAGTACGGCTCCGGCGACCACCGCCATCAGGGGACGTGACCTGCGACCACCAGGGGGACGGCGTCGCGGCGCGAGCGGCTGCCGGAACGTTGTTGACGAGGACGTTAGCGGCCGACGGGAAGCTTCGCGCCCCTCGTGATCAACACGTTATGGCTCCTTGGCCTAAGGTTCGCGCCAACTCGCCGCATCGACAGCGCCGCCCGCCACGACCGGCCGATCACCGGCCCACCCGCCGGCCGACTGGGGCTGACTGGTCGGCCTCACCAGCCAGCCGATCGGACGAATCCGGGCCGGTCAGCGCACGGCCCCGGCCGGGTCAGTGCGCGTCGACCAGCGGCAGATCGCGGCGGGCCCCGCCGTTGGGCAACGCGATCGAGGAAAAGTGCGACACCACCCGCTCGTCGGTCGGGTCGTCCGCCGGATCGCGGTGGACGGCGAGATGGTGGTACTCGGTGTCCCGCTGGGCGGGGATCCGGCCCGCCGAGCGGATCATCCAGATCAGCTCGTGCAGGTTCGACCGGTGCCGGGCGCCGGCCGAGGAGATCACGTTCTCCTCCAACATGATCGAACCGAGATCGTCGACCCCCATGTGCAGCGCCAACTGGCCGACGTCCTTGCCGGTGGTCAGCCAGGACGCCTGCAGGTGCGCCACCTGGTCGAAGAAGAGCCGGGAGACCGCGATCATCCGCAGGTACTCCAGGGTCGTCGCCTGGGTGCGGCCCTTGAGATGGTTGTTCTCCGGCTGGTACGTCCAGGGGATGAACGCCCGGAAACCGCCGGTGGAGTCCTGGACGTCCCGGATCATCCGCAGATGTTCGATCCGCTCCGCGTTGGTCTCCCCGGTGCCCATCATCATCGTGGCGGTCGACTCGATGCCGTGCCGGTGCGCCAGCTCCATGACCTCCAGCCAGCGCGCCCCCGACTCCTTGAGCGGGGCGATCGCCCGCCGAGGGCGGTCCGGCAGCATCTCGGCGCCGGCACCGGCGATCGAGTCCAGCCCGGCGGCCTTGATCCGGGTGATCGCCTCGTCCAGCGAGACGTCGGACACCTTCGCCATGTGCAGGATCTCGCTCGGCCCGATCGAGTGGATCACCAACCGGGGGTACGCCGCCTTGACCGCGCCGAACAGCTGCTCGTAGTACTCCACCCCGAAATCGGGATGGTGGCCACCCTGGAGCATCACCTGGGTAGCGCCCAGCTCGACCGCCTCGCCGCAACGACGCAGAATCTCCTCAATCGGGTGGGCCCAGCCCTCGGCGTGCTTGGGCGCCCGGTAGAAAGCGCAAAAACGACACGCGGTGACGCAGACATTGGTGTAATTGATGTTGCGATCGATCAGATACGTCACGACGTTGTCCGGGTACCGGCGACGGCGCACCGCGTCCGCGGCCTCGCCGAGGGCGTGGAACGGCGCTTCGGTGTAGATCAGCAGCGCCTCCTCGGCGGAGATCCGCCCACCGTCGGCGCCACGCTGCAGGATGCTGTCGATCTCCCGGCTGGTAGTCACGCATGAAGCGTACTGCCATGTCGAGGGAGGGGCAGAGCGACCGGATGACGCCACTGCGCCGCCACCTGCCTCTGGTGATCCTGCTCGCCGCCGGTCTCGGACTGCGGATCGCCTACCTGGCCGCGTATCAGCCGGCGTTCTGGTTCCACGGCGACAGCGGCGAGTACCTGCTGATGCTGCAGCAGCCGCTGGAGCCGCACCCGAACCGGCCGATCGGCTACGTTCTGCTGCTGTCCGCGCTACAGCAGACCCGGACACTCGCCGCCGTCGCGGCCGTGCAGCACCTGCTCAGCCTGCTGCTCGCCGTCGCCCTGTACGCCCTGCTGCTGCGCCGGGGCGTGGCCCGCTGGCTGGCCACCCTGGCCGCCGTACCGCTGATCTTCGACTCCCTGGTCCTCACCATGGGTCACTACCTACTGCCTGACCTGATGTTCACGGTGCTGTTCGCCGCCGCGGTCGGGGCACTGCTCTGGTCGTCCCGACCCGGTCCGGTGGCGGCCGTTGTCTCCGGCGGGCTGATCGCCGTCGCCTGGGTGACCAAACCCACCGCGCTGCCGGTCGCCCTCCTGCTCGCCGGCTACCTGGTGGTACGTCGGGTCGGCTGGCGGCCGGTGCTGGGCTACCTGCTCGCCTTCGGCGTGCCGTACGTCATGGTGATGGTCTGGATCGGCGACCGGCAGAGCGTCTACAGCGCGCAGAGCGGCACCGCCCTGTACGGCCGGGCCGCGATGATCGCCGACTGCGACCGCATCGAACTGACCGACGAGGAGCGGGTCGCCTGCCCGGACCAGCCGCCGGGCCAGCGTTGGGACCGGGCCGATGCGTTCTTCTGGCGGCGGCCGGCCCGACTCGGCGACTGGGTCTACACGCCGGAGGGTGCCCAGGTGCTGACCAGCTTCTCCCGGTCGGTGATCAGTCAGCAGCCCGGCGACTACCTCGCGACGGTCGGCCGGGAGAGCGCGGCACACTTCGTCCCCGGTCTGTACCTCGGGCCGATGAACGAGTGCCTGCGGCAGCGGCTGGTGCCGCCGGTCCGGTTCCGCTCCGCCGACGTGCGGGTCGAGCAGAGCTGTCCGCCAGCCCAGGCGTCCACCGGATACCAGGCAGCGGTCGCCGAGCCGGTCGTCGCGGACCCGGCCACCCCGCTGACCCGGACGCTGCACCAGTACGGCAGCTGGACCCGGGGCATCCCGGTGGTGCTGTCGTTGGCGGTGCTGCTGACCGTCGCGGCGCTGGCCGCCGGGCGGCGGGTCGCCGGCTGGATCCGGCTCGACACCGTACTGCTGGTGGTCGCCGGCCCAGGGCTGGCCGTGTTCACCGTGGCGATCGGCATGTACGAGCCCCGGTACGCGCTGCCGGCCCTGCCGCTGGCAGCGGTGGCCGCGGCCCTGGCCGCCCAGGGGCTGATCCACCGTCGACCGCTGGCCGGTGCTCCCGCTGTCGGCGGTTCGGCCAAGCAGAGCGGAACGATCGATTGACCGGCCGACTCGCAACTCGTATGGGCCAGGCCGCATAACGTGAACAAACCCGAGAATGAGTCACGAAGAGCATTCAGAAAAGCGATCGCAACGCAGATGAACTCACGTTTGTCTTGTGATCCCAAGGCGATGATGCATCTAGCGCTTTGTCGCCGACGCAACTACTCTTGGCTGCGGCCGAACAAGGCACCGCCCGGTTACCGCCTTCGGCCGGCATCACAACAGCCAGTCGGGTCTCCGTCTTCCATACCTCAACCGGACCCCCGTCCGGACGTGCCGCCGAATACCGATCTCGGCGAACCCTCGTGCGCAAAATCCCCCTATCCGCCCGCAGCCAAGGAGACAACGTCATGTCAGGTGATTCACTGCTGCGGACCGGCGCGAACCTTGCGGTCACCCTCGGTGGTGTGGCCGGTCTCGGGCAGCTCAGCCTGCCACTGCCACTCATGATGGCGGTCACCGCAGCAGTTATGATCATCATCGGAGCGGTTCTCATCCGGTTGTCGTTCCGTCGAGGTCGCTCCGCCGCCCATCGATGACCGCGACCCTCGTCAGGGGCCGGATCCTCACCGCCGCAGCATTCCTTCTGGCGGCAGTAGCGGTATGGGCGGCCCACCATGCGTTTGCAGCAATCGGATTACTCAGCGCAGGCAACGGGCATCAGTTCGCGGCGATCTACGTCCTGATGTACGGACTGCTGGTGTGGCAGCTGGGATTTGCCTACCTCAACCAGCCCTACCAGGTTGGCCCGGCCAGACAGCGGCTCCTCGATACGCTGGACGTGGCCGCGTTGGTCCCCGCGTACAACGAGGACCCGGCCGCGCTGCGCGCATGCCTCGAGTCCATGATCGGTCAACGACGACGGCCGCAGACGATCGTCGTGGTGGATGACGGTTCCACCACCGGCGACGTCGGGTACGCCGAGACCCGCATCTGGTTTCAGCGGGCAGCCAGCGACAGCGGCATCCGTCCGGTATGGCTGCGCCAGGACAATGCCGGCAAGAGACACGCGCAGGCAGCCGGGGTCGGCCAGGCGCCGGACGCGGATGTGTACTGGACGGTCGACTCGGACACGATCAGCGACCCGGAAACGCTCAACGAGCTACTCAAACCCCTCGCTGATCAGACGGTGCAGTCCGTCGCCGGGATCGTGATGGCAGCCAACGTTCACGCATCGTTCCTGACCCGGTTCACCGACCTGTGGTTCGTCACCGGCCAGCTGACCGATCGGTCCAGCCTGTCAGTGTTCGGCGCGGTCTGGGTCAACTCGGGGCCCATCGCCGTCTACCGAGGCCAGGTGATCCGCGACAATCTGGACAGCTATCTGCATGAAAGGTTCGCAGGACGTCGGGTGCCGTTCAGCGACGACTCGATGCTGACCCTGTTCGCCATGCTGCGCGGCCGAACTGTGCAACAGCCCAGCGCGTTCGCCTTCGCGCTGATGCCGGAGCAGACCGGCCACTTCCTGCGGATGTTCATCCGCTGGATGCGCGGATCGTTCATCCGGTCACTGTGGCGGATGCGATACCTGCCGTTGCGGTCGTGGGCGTACTGGCTACACCTGATTCGATGGGCGACGACGCTACTGTCCACCGCACTGTTCCTGACCATCGCGGTGGTACAACCGATCCGGGAGCCTTCGCTGGCCGCGTTACCCTGGCTCATCTGTGTGCCAATGGCGATCGGCTACGCACAGTGCCTCCGCTACCTGGCGATCCGCCGGTCCGACCAGTCGGCGGCGTACCAGTTGGGGACTTGGATGCTCGCCCCGGTCGCAGTGCTCTGGGCGATGCTGGTACTGCGCGCCGCCCGGTGGTACGGCGTGGTCACCTGCTGGAAGACCGGATGGGGCACCCGAAAGACGGTCGAGGTCACGTTGAGCGCCCCGTCGATTCCCGAGCAGCGGACCGCCCACGTCGAGCAGCCCTCCGGAGCCGGTGCCAAGGTGGTCTCCTGACGCTAGCCTGCATCCATGCGACGGGTGTCGGTCATGGGGGCACCAGGCTCAGGTAAGTCCACTCTGGCCGCCGAGTTGGCCGTACGGCTCGGTGTGCCGCACATCGAGTTGGACGCCCTGTTCCACCAGCAGGACTGGCAGCCGACACCGGAACCGGAGTTCCGGGAACGGGTGGCGGCCGCAGTCTCCGGCGACGGCTGGGTGGTGGACGGCAGCTACTCGACGGTGCGCGACCTGATCTGGCGGCGAGTCGACACGGTGATCTGGTTCGACCTGCCGCGCCGGCAGGTGATGCAGCAGATCGTCCGACGTACGGTACGCCGCGCGGCGCACCGGGTGGAACTGTGGAACGGCAACCGGGAGCGCTGGTCGAACGTGTTCAGCCTTGATCCGGAAGAGTCGATCATCGTCTGGGCCTGGCAACAGCACGCCCGTTACCGGAGCCGCATCCAGGCCGCTTCGGTCGACCCCCGGTGGCGCCGGCTGCGGTTCGTCCGGCTCACCTCCCACCAGCAGGCCCGCCAACTGCTCGACCAGCTCGGTCGACGATCATCCCCGTGACGCCCGGCAGCCGTCGTGGCCAGCGCGTCAGGCGTCGTAGTCGACGGTGAGCGTCGGCGTGGTGGGCGCCGACTGGCAGGTCAGCACATAACCGTTGGCCACCTCGTCCGGCTCCAGGGCGTAGTTGCGGGCCATCGTCACCGCGCCGTCGACGACCTTCGCCCGGCAGGTCGAGCAGACCCCACCCTTGCAGGCGTACGGCAACTCGGACCGGACCCGCAGGGCCGCGTCGAGCACCCGCTCCCCCGGCCGCGTCCGCACCGTCGACGCCCGCCCGTCGAGCAGTACGGTCACCTCCGTACTGGTCACGTCCGCGCCGGTCACCTCGGTGCCGGCCGGATCGGTGCCTGGTGCCGCGTCGACATCGGTAACCGCGTCGGCGCCGGCCGGCGGCGCGTCCCCGGCGTGAAAGAGTTCGCTGTGTACGGCCTCGTCCGGCACGCCCCGCTCGGTGAGCACCTGCCGGGCCGTCATGACCAGCGCGTACGGCCCGCAGAGGAACCATTCGTCCACCTGGTGTCCCGGCACCACGGTGTCCAGCAGCCGGCCGAACCGGGCGGCGTCGATCCGCCCGGTGAGCAACTCCGCGTCCTGCGTCTCCCGGGACAGCACGTGCACCACCTGCAGCCGGTCCGGGTACCGGTCCTTCAGGTCGGCGATCTCGTCGGCGAACATCACGGTGTGCGCGGACCGGTTGCCGAAGACGAGCGTGAACCGGCTGCCCGGCTCGGTGGCCAACCCGGTGGCGAGCAGGGACAACACCGGCGTGATGCCGGAGCCGGCGGCCAGCGCGCCGTAGTACCGGCTACGGCCCGGTTCGAACTTGGTGGTGAAATGCCCGAGCGGCGGCATCACCTCCACGGTGGCCCCGGCGGCAAGCTGGCGCACCGCGTACCCGGAGAAGGCACCACCGGCGACGTGCCGCACGCCGATCCGCAGCCGGCCGTGGTCGGCGAGCTCCGCCGGGGTCGAGCAGATGGAGTACGAGCGGCGGATCTCCGGGCCGCCGGCCGGGTCGACCAGCCGTACGGTCAAGTGCTGTCCGGCCTGGAACCGGTACGCGTCGCGCAGCTCCGGTGGTACGGCGAAGGTGACCGCCACGGCGTCGGCGGTGAGCTGATCGACATCGGCGACCGGGAGGGGATGGAACACCGGGCGCCGTCGCGCCGGTCGACTGATCGTCACCGCCATCAGAACGCCTTCATCTGCTCGAACGGCTCGGTGCAGGCCAGGCACCGCCACAGCGCCTTGCAGGCCGTGGCACCGAATCGACTCAGCTGCTCGGTGCGCGGTGAGCCGCAGGCCGGGCAGCGAACGGTCACCGGCACCGGCACCGGACCGACGGTGGCCGGCGACGGTGGGGCGATCCCGGCGGCAACGAGCTTGCGTCGGCCAGCCTCGGTGATCCAGTCGGTGCTCCAGGCGGGCGCCAACTCGGTGACGACCGCGACGTCGGTGAAGCCGGACCGGTGCAGCGCCGCCCGGATCTCGCCCCGGATCAGCTCCATCGCCGGGCATCCACTGTAGGTGGGGGTGACCGTCACCCGGACAGCGCCGGTGGCCTCGGTGACCTCGACGGCGCGGAGAATGCCGAGCTCGGCGATGGTGAGTACGCGGATCTCCGGGTCGACGACGGCTTCGACCGCCGCCCGGGCGGCCGAGCCGGTCCCACCAGCGGCCGAGCTGGCCCCACCACCAGCCGAGCTGAACCCGCCGGCTGCAGCGGGGGGTCCGGTCACCATCGCGCGCCTGGGTGGGCCCGGTGCACCACCTGCATCTCGGCCAGCAGGTACGACAGGTGTTCGGTGTGCCGACCCAGCCGACCGCCGCCGGGCCGCCAGCCGCCACCGTCGCCAGCGGCGGCGGCGGACCCGGTGCCGGCAGGCGCGGCCAGGGTGGCTTCGGCAAGGATCGGACCGATGACGGCGAGCCAGTCGGCCCGCAGGTCGGCGGGGCCACTGCCGGGCACCGGGGCGACCAGCTCATAGGTGTACGGCCAGAGTTCGTCGACCGCGTACTGCATGCGGCGGCGCGACTCCTCGGTGCCGTCGCCGAGCCGCAGGGTCCACAGCCGCGCGTGGTCGAGATGGTAGGTGGACTCCTTGGCCGCCTTGCCGGCGATCGCGGCGAGCCGCTGGTCGGCGCCGGCACTCAGCACGGCGTAGAGCCGGAGCTGGTACGCGGCGAGGAACAGCAGCTTGCCGATGGTCATCGCGTAGTCGTCGTCCGGCAGCTCCACCAGCAGGCAGTTGCGAAACTCCTGGTCGGAGCGGAGAAAGGCCAGGGTGTCCTCGGTGACCGGCTGGTCGGCCGGCGCGGCCGGCACCGCATCGGGGGTGAGCTGCTCGGCGGCGTACGACAGCAGCAGCCGGGCCACGCCGAGCTGGTCGAGCGCGATGTTGGTGAGCGCGACGTCCTCCTCCAGCTCGGGGGCACGGGCGCACCAGGCGGCCAGCCGCTGAGCGGTGATCAACGCGTCGTCGGCCCAGCAGAGCAGCTGGTCGGGGGGTGTCGTGGTCACAGGTGCTGCGCTCCGTCCGGCACCTGGTAGAAGGTCGGGTGCCGGTAGACCTTGTCGGCCGCCGGGTCGAAGAAGGCGTCCTTCTCGTCCGGGCTGGACGCGGTGATCGACTCCGCCGGTACCACCCAGATGGAGACACCTTCCTGCCGTCGGGTGTACAGGTCGCGGGCGTGCCGCAGGGCGAGCGCCGCGTCCGGCGCGTGCAGGCTACCGACGTGGGTGTGGGCGAGCCCGCGCCGGGACCGGATGAAGACCTCCCACAGCGGGGTGGGCGGGGTCCGGGCCGCTTCGCCGCTCATCCGGCCTCCGCTCCGACTGGCGGAGCGCCCACTCCGGCCGGCACGGTGCCGACCCCGGCCGGCACGGTGCTGGCTTTCCGCCGGCTGGCCTGCTTTTCGGCGTACGCCCGGGACGCCTCGCGGACCCAGCCGCCGGCGTCGTGCGCGGCCCGCCGGTGGGCAAGTCGCTGCCGGTTGCACGGCCCGTCGCCGCGGATCACCCGGAGCAGTTCGTCGTAGTCCGGCGGGGTGAAGTCGTACGCCTGACGCTGCTCGTTCCACCGTAGGCCGGGATCGGGCAGGGTGAGCCCGAGCGGGCCGACCTGCTGGACGCACATGTCCACGAAGCGTTGGCGCAGCTCGTCGTTGGAGAACCGTTTGATCTTCCATCGCATCGACTGGCCCGAATGGGTCGAGTCGGCGTCCGGCGGGCCGAACATCGCCAGCGACGGGAACCACCAGCGGTCCACCGCGTCCTGGGCCATCTGACGTTGGGCCGGTGTGCCGTGCGCGAGGGTGTGCAGGATCTCGTAGCCCTGCCGCTGGTGGAACGACTCCTCCTTGCAGATGCGGATCATGGCGCGGGCGTACGGGCCGTATGAGCAACGGCACAGTGGGACCTGGTTGATGATCGCCGCACCGTCCACCAACCAACCGATCGCGCCGACGTCTGCCCAGGTGAGCGTGGGGTAGTTGAAGATGGAGCTGTACTTCTGCCGGCCGGCGAGCAGCAGGTCGAGCAACTCTTCCCGACTGACGCCCAGGGTTTCCGCCGCGGCGTACAGGTACAGCCCGTGGCCGGCCTCGTCCTGGACCTTTGCCAGCAGGATCGCCTTGCGGTGCAGGCTGGGCGCCCGGGTCAGCCAGTTGCCTTCGGGCTGCATGCCGATGATCTCGGAGTGCGCGTGCTGGGCGATCTGCCGGATCAGCGTGCGCCGGTAGCCGTCCGGCATCCAGTCGCGCGGCTCGATCTTCTGGTCGGCGTCGATCATCTCGGTGAAGTCCCGGTCGGGATCGGTCGAGCGGTCGGGATCACCCGGATCGTCCGGATCGGCCAGCTCGTCGGCGACGCGTGGACCGGGGATCCGGCCGCGTAGCGCCGCGGCGCGCAGGTCAGCTTCAGCGGCCTCGACCTCGTCGAGGATCCCGCCGCGGGCGCCACTCACCGTCTGGGCGTCGTCACCGTCCACCGACATAGTGTTACAAGAATCCCCAGTCGTAGCCAAGCCCTGTAACAGCTGTCGAAAATCTTCACCGCCAGAGACCAAGTCGGGACAGCGAGCGATCAGCGACGCCTGGTGAATGTGATGCTTATCCACTTATCATCCTGAAAATACTCAACTAACTGGACGAACCATATCTATCCGACACCCATCCCCCGAGATCTCCGGCGCGCGAGGGCTGGCACTCCGAGATTCGCCCCGTAAACTGCCCAATGGCGCGGCGGCGACGACGTTCAAACCGGCCCACCTGACTCGCATCTGTCCGCAAAGAAACCCACAGTTACAGAAACACCTCGGTACCAGGACCTTCCCGGACCGACGCAAACCTGCCAGAGAGCACCGACGAGCTGAAATCATCGATTCACTCCCCGGAGCAGTCCCCATGAGTTCACGCGTGACACTCACTGTCGTGCTGGCAGCCCTGGTGGTCGGTGCCGTTCTGGTGGTCCCCGCCGCCTCGGCCCGGTTCCTCGGCGGGACCCGGCCGGACGCCAACCGGCCCGTCGACGAGCTGACCGATCCGCCCCTCGCCATGGCCGAGTCCCCCGGGCCTCCAGCCGTGCCGACGTTGCGGGCCGTAGCGGTCTCGGTCCCGGTCACCGGTTTCATGACCTGGGCGCTGCTGGACCGCGACAGCGGCGAGATCGGCGGCTCGGCCAACATGACCGAGACCAGCTCCACCGAATCGATGATCAAAATCTGGATCGTCGCGGACTACCTACGGCAGCTCGATGACGCCGAGCCTGATCCGGAAATTCTGCAGCTGGCCAGCCTGGCCATCCGCGACAGCGACGACCGGGCCACGGACCTGCTGTTCTACAGTGCCGGCGGCGAAGACGTGATCACCCGGATGATCAAGATGTGCGGCCTGCAGCAGACCCGGATGGTCGTGCCGCCGAAGGAGGACAACGTCTGGTGGAGCTACACCCAGATGTCCGCCCGCGATGCCGTGCTGATGGGCGAGTGCGTCAAGAACGGCACCGCCGCCGGCCCGTTGTGGACCGATTGGGTGCTCGACGAGATGTCTCAGGTGCGGGGCGGGATCGCCGCCTCCGAGCAGGAATCCACCTCCGGCGGTGGCCGCTGGGGCATCATCGATGGACTACCGGAGAGCCTGTTGCGGGAGTCGCCGGTCGGCATCAAGAACGGCTGGACGCTGATCTGGGCGGACGGCATGTGGCACCTCAACTGCCTGGCCGTGCACGACGACTGGATCCTCGCGGTGATGACTCGCTACCCGGGCCCTTACGGCCTCGAGTACGGGGCGGGCATCTGCCGCGAGGTGGCCCGGCAACTCGTCACCCCACACGCCGGCGCCGCCATCCAGCTGCCGGCCGAACTGCCGCTCCCGGCGACACCGGCCAACTGACATGCCACCCACCTCCTGGATATCGTCGACCCGCCGGCTGCGCCGGCTGTTCACCAGCGGACCGGGCCGGCTGATGGCCAGCCGACCCTCCCAGCTGGTGACCGGGCGGGCAGGCGGCGTAGCCCGGCACACCCGGGCCAGGTGGCGTACGCCGCTGATCGTGATCGGTCTGATCGCTCTGGCAGCCGCCGGCATCGCCGGGTCGCGGCTGGTTCCCGCCACGCCGTTGGCCGCCGCTGGTGAGCAGCCTGCCGACCGACAGGCCACCAACGGACGGGCCACCGACCAGCAGCCCAGCTGGCATCAACCGACGTCGAACCCGATGGCCGGCCCGAGCGAGAGCCCGACCCCGGAGCCCGACCCCACGCTGTCACCGCTGGCCGTCGCGCCGACCACGGTACAGCTGGACGGCATCGACGGCTGGTGGTCGTGGGCGATGCTCGACCAACGCACCGGCGAGATCCACGGATCGGCCAATCTGGCCGAGACCAGTACCACGGCGTCGCTGATCAAGGCGTGGATCGCCGCCGACTACCTGCGTACCTCGGCCGAAGCGGGCCGGTCGCCGAGCAACTTCCGGATGCAGCAGCTCGAGATCATGATCAGGGACAGCGACAACCAGGTCGCTGAGGAGCTGTGGCAGGAAATCGGCCGAACCGCAGCGACCGAGCGGATGATCCGGATCTGCGGGCTCACCGACAGCCGCAGCTCGACCGAGAACAGATGGAGCACCACCCGGCTCTCCCCCCGCGACGTGGCCCGGATCGGGGCGTGCATCGCCGATGGCCGGGCGGCCGGCGCCGAGTGGACCGACTGGCTGATGACCGAGATGCGCAGCGTACGCAGTCCAGGTGATTTCGGGGTGATCGAGGCATTCCCGGCAGACGAAGCCGATGGGATCGCCATCAAGAACGGCTGGGTGATCCGCGACGATGAGCAGAAGTGGCACGTCAACTGCCTGGCGATCGGCGACGGGTGGACCATCGGGGTGATGACCCGGTTCCCGGCCGACCGGCCCTTCACGTACGGCGGACAGACCTGCCGTGCGGTGGCGCAGCAGTTGCGGGCAGCGGCAACCACCTCGGCCGGCAGCTGAGCCATCCAGACGCGGTCAGGCAGGAAGAACTCAGGGCAGGAAGAACTCAGGGCCGGCAGACGGCAGTGCCGGGGCGGCACCCGACCGGGCCGCGCGGCGGGCGAACTCCCGCAGTCCGGCCACCTGCCGGTCACCGAGCGAAAAGTCCAACGCCCGGAAGTACGACGCCAGCGTCGGCGCGTCGAACGGCTCCCACCTGGCGGCGGCCCGTGCCACCGCGTCTAGCTCGGCGAGGCACAGGTCACGCGACCGCAGGAACGCCTGGTGGACCTCCTTGACCTGGCCGGGGTGGGCGGCGGCGAAGTCCCGGCGGACCGCCCAGACGGCGAAGACCATCGGCAGCCCGGTCCAGTCCCGCCACGCCTGCCCCAGATCGGTGACAGCCAGACCGCGCGCCGGCGCCTCGTGGTGGGCCCGCAATGCGACGTCGCCGATCAGCACGGCGGCGTCGGCCTCCAGCAGCATCTGGGTGACGTCCGGCGGGCAGGTGAAGTAGTTTGGTTCGACGCCGTACCGCTCGGCCAGCAGCATCCGGGCCAGCAGCACACCGGTACGCGAAGTGGAGCCGAGCGCCACCGGGCGGCCGGACAACTCGCCCAGTGGCCGGGTGGTGACGACGTTCACCGACAGCACCGGCCCGTCGCTACCTACCGCGATGTCCGGCAGCAGCAGGAACTGGTCGGCGTGCCGCAGGTACTCGACCAACGAGATCGGGCCGATGTCCAGGTCGCCAGCGACCAGGGCGGCTCCGAGCCGTTCCGGGGAGTCCTTGTGCAGGTCGACGTCGAGCAGCGCGCCGGAACGCATCAGCCCCCAGTAGATGGGCAGGCAGTTCAGGAACTGGATGTGCCCGACCCGTGGTCGGCGCAGCCCGCCGCCCTCACCCCCGTCACCGTGACTCATGATCTCCACGGTAGCCGTCGGGCAGTCGCCACGCCCGGCGGCGGCCCGGCCTGTGGCGCACCCCGCACCCCCGGGCACCCGTCGAACAGATCGCCCCGGCAACCCCGTCGCGCCGGCATAGCGGGGAAATCTGATTGACCCGCGACGGGCCAGGGGTAAAGTCGATGGCCGCTTGACGGCCGCGGTGAGTCGCACCGCAGCGGACGTCCCCCGCGCCGGGCACCGGCCGACCCGGTTCCGGACACGCGAGCGAGCACGCCGGCGATCCAGCCAGGAGTCAGCATGCCCGCACCCGACCTCGACCGCCCCGCACCCGACCGCCCCGCACTGGACCGCCCCGCACCCGACCTGGACGGCGAACTCGCCGCCGAACGCGCTCATCTGACCGCGTCCCGCGCCGCCCTCGCCCGGATGCGCAACCGGGCCGAAGCCCTGTTCAGCACCGGCGATCGGGTCGCCGGGGACGCGTACACCGCCGAAACCCTGGGCAGGCACCTGGCCCGCCGGGTCGCCGAGCTGGCCGACAACCCGGACACGCCGCTGTTCTTCGGCCGGCTCGATGTCGAAGACGATCCCGACCTCGACGACGGAATTGACGACGCCCCTGAGCCAGGCGGTGAGCCCGATCCGGGCGGGCTGCCGGCCGGCCGGCACCGAATCAGTCGCCACCACATCGGCCGCCGGCATGTCGCCGACAACACCGGCGAACCACTGGTGCTCGACTGGCGAGCGCCGCGCAGCCGGGCCTTCTACCAGGCCAGCGCCCGCGACCCGCAGCAGGTACGGGTCCGCCGCCGGTTCGGCTACGCCGGCGGCGAACTCACCAGCTTCGAGGACGAACACCTCGACCGGGGCGAAGAGCTCGGCACCGCCTCACGCATCCTGACCACGGAGATCGAGCGGCCCCGGGTCGGCCCGATGCGGGACATCGTCGCCACCATCCAGCCCGACCAGGACGAGCTGGTCCGGGCTGAGCTGGCCGAGTCGATCTGCGTGCAGGGCGCGCCCGGCACCGGCAAGACCGCGGTCGGGCTGCACCGGGCCGCCTATCTGCTGTACGCGCACCGGGAACGGCTACGCAAGGCCGGCGTGCTGATAGTCGGGCCGAACCGGGTGTTCCTGTCCTACATCGCCAACGTGCTGCCCGCCCTCGGCGAGGTCGAGGTAGCCCAGCGCACGGTCGCCGACCTGATCGACTCGGTGCCGGTGCGCGCCGACGACACCCCGGCCGCCGCCGCGCTCAAACACGACCCGAGGATGGCGCAGGTGCTGCGGCGCGCCGTCGAGGCGTACCTCGGCGAGCCGGACGAGTCGATCGTGGTGCCGGACGGCTCCTACCGCTGGCGGATCGGCGTCGAGGCGTTGCACCGGATCGTCCGGACGGTCCGCGAGGAGGATCCGCCGTACCGGATCGGTCGGGAACGGGTGCTGGCCCGGATCGTCGCGCTGCTGCAACGCCAAGCCGAAACCCGGCGTGCCGAATCACCGAGCGACGCCTGGCTGCGGCGGATGGCCCGGGTGGCCCCGGTACGCGCCCTGCTGGACCGGGTCTGGCCGGCGCTCACCCCGACCGAGGTGGTGTCCACGCTGCTCACCGATCCGCAGCGGCTGGCGGCCGCCGCCACCGGTCTGCTCGACGAGGCCGAGCAGGCGGCGCTGCTGCGACCGTTGGCCAGGTCGGTCCGCACCACCAGATGGACCAAGGCCGACCTGGTGCTCATCGACGAGGTCGCCGGGCTGCTCGACCGGCCGACCGGGTACGGGCACGTGGTGATCGACGAGGCGCAGGACCTGTCGCCGATGCAGTGCCGGGCGATCGCCCGGCGCAGCGAACACGGCTCGGTCACCCTGCTCGGCGACCTGGCGCAGGGCACCGCCCCGTGGGCGGCCACCGACTGGCACCGCACGCTGACCCACCTCGGTCGGCCCGACGCCCCGGTGGTGCCGCTGACGGTCGGCTTCCGGGTGCCGGCGGTGGTGGTCGAGCTGGCCAACCGGCTGCTGCCGGCGCTCGAAGTGGACGTACCACCGGCGGTGTCGCTGCGTCGCGACGGTTCGCTGTCGCTGCGTACGGTCGACGATCTGACCGGTGCCACGGTGGCCGAGGTACGCGCGGCGCTGACCCACGACGGCTCGGTCGGGGTGATCGCCGCCGAGTCCGCGCTGCCCGGCCTGCGCGACGCGCTGACCGCAGCCGGTATCGAGGTCACCGGAGCCGCCGGCGACCCCGGGATCCGGGTGTCGGTAGTCGCCGCGACCGAGGTGAAAGGGCTGGAGTACGACCACGTGGTGGTGGTCGAGCCGGCCGCTATCGTCGCGGCCGAGCCGCGTGGGCTGCACCGGCTGTACGTGGTGCTGACCCGGGCGGTGTCCCGGTTGACGGTGCTGCACGCCGACCCGCTTCCGACCCCGCTGGGCGACCACTGCCGGACCGACCGGCGGCACTGACAGAACCGACCGGCGGCACTAGCAGAACGGCGCGCGCCACACCGCCCGCCCCCTCCAGGTTGGCCCGGCGACAGCTGGGAAACAATCGCCAGGTGAGCGATGGAGGGACGGCCGGGCAGGACCGCGCCGGTGGCGGCGGCCGGCGGCTACTCGGTTTCCTGCTCGCTGTGCTCGCGGTCGCCGTGGTGCCGTTGACCGCCGAGGTGCTGCGGCACCGGCTGCCGGACCGGCTACCGATGCACTGGAACACGGCCGATGTCGTCGACGCGACCAGTTCGCTGACGAACAGCGTGACCGGCTACACGATCGGCGCGGCCGCCGGGGCGGTGCTCGCCGCAGTCGGGGTGCTGCCGCTCGGGCTACGGTGGCAGCTGCGGCGGTGGCTGATCACCATCGGCGCGGCGGTCGCCGGCTTCGTCGCCGGGATCTGGCTGACCACCGTGGCACTTTCGGTCGATGTACTGGACCCGACCCGGGCGCCGGCGCCGAGCTGGCACATTCCCGCGCTGATGGTCGGGGTGACGGGTTGGACGGTGCTCGCGTACGCGGCGTGCGGTCAGCCGCCGGCCGGGCCGGCGGCGGACGGCCGACCCGCCGCCGAGCTGCCCCGGGTGCCGCTGCCGGCCGACGGTGCCGGGTGGACCGAGCAGACATCGGTGTCCCGCACCGGGCTGTGGATCCTGGTCCCGTTGCTGCTGCTCGCCGGGGTCCTGGCGGTCTGGATCAACGTCTGGGTGGCCAGCCCGGTGTTGCTCACCGTGGCGTTGGTGATGCTGCTGCTGGTCAACCGGCTGACCATCGACCGGCAAGGCATCCACATCGGATTCGGTCCGTTCGGGTGGCCGCGGATCAGCGTACCGGCGCGGGAGGTCGTCGGGGCCGTCCAGACGACGGTACGGGTGTCCGAATGGGGCGGCTGGGGCTACCGCTACCACCCCGACACGCGGGGACGTGGATTGATCACCCGATCCGGTCCGGGCATCCGGGTGCAGCTGTCCGGTGGGCGCTATCTCGTGCTGACCACCCGGGAGCCGCAGACCGCAGCCGGTCTGGTGAACACCATCGCCGACCTCGCCGACCGCTGATTCCGGTCCCGGAGGCTCACAGGCCGGTCGGCCAGCCACTCGACGACTGGCCGGACGGGTTGAACACGGTGTGCAGCTCCGCCGCCACCCGGTCCTGAGCCGCCTCCGCCACGTCCAGCACCGCGCCCATGCCGAAGAACTCGTGCGGTACGCCGTCGTAGTGGATGTGCTCGACCGGCACCCCGGCCGCCCGCAGCCGCTGCGCGAACGCCTGCCCCTGGTCGCGCAGCGGATCCCGTTCCACGGTCAGCACCACCGCCGGCGGCAGGCCGGCGAGCCGTTGCACCGGCAGGTCGAGCAACGCCACCCGAGGGTCGCCGAGCATCTCCGGCCGGGGGAAGGCGTGCCGGGCGAACCAGCTCAGCATCGGGCGGTTCAGCGGCGCCGCGTCGGCGGCGTCCACTCCGGAGCCGTCGTCGATCGTCACGCTGGTCACCGGGTAGATCAGCACCTGCAGCAGCGGCAGCCGCTGACCGGCGTCGCGCAACTGCAGACAGGTGGCCACCGCCATGTTGCCGCCGGCGGCCTCGCCGGCAATGGCGATCCGTCCCGGGTCACCGCCGATCTCCCCGGCGTTGTCCAGCAGCCAGCGGGTCGCGGCGAGCACGTCGTCGTGGGCGGCCGGGAACGGGTGTTCCGGGGCGTGCCGGTAGTCCACCGCCACCACCAGACACCGTTCCTTGTTGCACAGCGCGCGGGGGGTGGCGTCGTAGGTGTCCAGGCTGCCGACCACCCAGCCACCGGCGTACAGGTAGATCAGCACCGGCAGGCCGCCGGCTGGCGACGCCGACGTCGGCCGGTAGACCCGCAGGGTCAGTTGCCCGCCGGGACCGTCGATGGCGAAGTCGAAGACCGAGTCGACCGGCTCCCGTTCCTCCATGTCCCCCCGGGCGGTACGGATCCGGGCCACCGCGTCGGACAGGGTCGGCTGGCGCCGCGCCTCGGCCGGTTCGAGGATCTCGGTGGGTCGGGGGCCGAGCGCGGCGAACACGTCCAGCAGCGCCTGGGACTGCGGTTCCAGCAGCCCGGACGCGTCGGTGGCGAACCAGCCACGCCGCCCCGAGGTCCGGTCGCGGAGCCGGTCGACCAGCGCCGCCGGCCCGCCCAGTAGCCGGCTGCTGCGGGAGGTGTTCGGTGTCTGCGGGTGCGGATGGGTCGGGGCACGATACTTGGCGGCGGTGAACTGCGCGCCGAGTTCGGCCATCCGCTGCGGGCCGACCGTGGCCCGCAGCGCCGGCAGCAACGTCCCCTCCTGCTCGGCGGCCTGCCGGCGGACGTCGGCGATCAAGTGGTTGAGCGCCTCCTCGAAGTCCAGGTTGCCGGGTCTGGACCGGTCGATCTCGGCGGCCGCCTCCTTGATCCGCTGACGGGTGTCCCGCCCCCGCTTGATCAGCTCGCCGACCGACCCGGCGGTCAGCCGGTCGGTCACCGCCGGCTCGTCGAAGACCGGGTCGAGGATCTGTTCCTCGGCCGCCAGGTGCATGGAGATCCGGTAGACCACCTGGTCGGCCAGGATCCGCCGGTCGCCCTGGCCGGTTTCCAGCCGCCGGAAAAGCTGGTCCAGCAGGACGTGGTCGTCGTTGATCGCCCGGTCGATGTCGCCCGGCAACACCTCGATCACCCGTACCATCGTTCTCCCCCGCTGTCCCGCGTCCCGGCCGGTGTCCGGCGTCGCCGCCCGGTGTCCGGCACCCCGCCTGGCTTCGGTCGGTGACGTCAGCCCGGTGCGCGGTTACCCTCGGCGCGGGCCATGATTCCGCGTGCCGGGCGATTGCTTCGGCGAATCTCCCCCGACCGTAGGCGACCGGGTGCCAGGATTCGGTCAGCAGGGTCCAGCCAGCCGATCCGCAGGAGGAAATCCGCCATGTCCGTCGCCGCGGCCGGGGTGCCCGCCTGGGTCGACCTCGGCACCTCCGACCTGCCCGGTGCGATCCGGTTCTACGGCGAACTGTTCGGCTGGTCCGCGCAGCCGCCCGAGGATCCGGACGCCGAGGGTTACACCCTGTTCAGCAAGGACGACAAACTGGTCGCCGGGGCCGGCTCGGTGTCCACCGGCGGGCAGCCGCCGACCTGGACCACGTACATCGGCACGCTGGACGCCCAGGCGAGCGCCAAGCTCGTCGAGTCGGCCGGCGGCACCGTGCTGATGCCGCCGTTCGACGTGCTCGACCGGGGTAGGGCGGCGGTCTTCACCGACCCGGCCGGGGCCAGCTTCGCCGTCTGGCAGCCGCTGTCCATGGCCGGCGCGGAGCTGGCGAACGTGCCCGGCTCACTGTGCTGGAACGAGCTGACCACCCGCGACCCGGAGGGCGCGAAGGAGTTCTACGGCGCGGTCTTCGACTGGGAGTGCCGGGACACCCCGTTCCCGCCGATCATGTACACGGAATGGCTGGTCGAACAGCAGCCCGTCGCCGGGATGATGCCGATGGTCGGCGACGACTGGCCGGCGGACCTGCCGGCCCACTGGATGGTGTATTTCGCGGTGAACGACTGCGACGCCACCGCCGCGCACGCCGCCGCGCTCGGCGGCACCGTCTCAGTCCCGCCCACCGACCTGCCGCACGGCCGGTTCGCCGTGCTCAACGACCCGCAGGGGGCCTTCTTCTCGGTGATCCGGATCGCCGGCGACTGACGGTTCTGGTCGGGGAACGTCCCGGTCGCGGACCGGGACGACCAGCGGGCCGTGCGCGCCGGGCAGCACCCGCACCCGGGCCCGGTAGTACCGGGCCAGGTTCTCCTCGGTGAGCACCTCGGCCGGCGGGCCGGCGGCGACCGTCCGGCCGGCGGCGAGCAGCACCAGCCGGTCGGCGTACTCGCCGGCCACCGACAGGTCGTGCATGGTGGCCAGCACGGTCAGCCCCCGGTCCCGGCGCAGCTCGTCGACCAGTTCCAGCACCTCCTGCTGATGGCCGACGTCCAGTGCGCTGGTCGGCTCGTCGAGCAGCAGCAGCGGAGCGCCCTGGGCCAGTGCCCGGGCCAGCAGCACCCGCTGGCGTTCACCACCGGACAGTGTGGCCAGCCGCCGGTGCGCGAACCCGGTCAGGTCGAGCCGGGCGAGCACGTCGTCGACCACCGCCAGGTCGGCCGCCGACTCCCGGCCCAGCAGCGGAACGTACGGGGTACGGCCGAGCAGCACGTAGTCGGCGACGGCGATCCCGGCCGGCACCACCGGCGACTGTACGACGGTGGCGACCAGCCGGGCCCGGGCCCGGCGGCCGAGCCGGGTGATCGGCGTACCGAACAGCTTCAGGCTGCCGTCGACCGGCAGCAGCCCGCCGACCGCCCGCAGCAGGGTCGACTTGCCGGCCCCGTTCGGCCCGATCACCGCCACCCACTCACCGGCGGCCACGGTCAGGTCGACACCGTCCAGTACCGGCGCGCCGCCGAGGCGTACCCGCAGGTCACGGCCGACCACCGGGGTGCTCCCAGCCGCGGCCGGCCCGGTCTCGGGCGCGGGCCCGGGCGCGGTCACAGCGCCACCGTCCGGCGGGTGGTACGCAGCACCAGCACGAAGAACGGGGCGCCGAAGAAGGCGGTGACCACACCGATCGGGATCTCGGCCGGCGCGGCCACGGTACGGGCCACCACGTCGGTGACGGTCAGGAACGCGCCACCGAGCAGCATCGACAGCGGCAGGATCACCCGGTAGCTGCTGCCTGCTACCAGTCGGACCAGGTGCGGCACGATCAACCCGACGAAGCCGATCAGCCCGGATACCGACACCGCCGCGGCGGTGCCCAGCGACGCGGCGGCGAGCAGCAGGTAGCGGGACCGCTGCGGGTGCAGGCCGAGGCTGGCCGCCTCCTCGTCACCGACCGACAGCACGTCCAGCTCGCGGCGCTGCGCCAACACCACCACGGCGGCGATCACCGCGTACGGCAGGACCAGCCGAACCTCGTGCCAGCCGTCGGTGGCCAGCCGACCCAGCAGCCACGAGTAGACCTCCCGGATGGTGTCCACGTGGCGTTGCAGCAGGTAGGTCTGCCCGGCGGCGAGGAACGCCGACACCGCCACCCCGGCCAGGATCAGCGTCGCGGTGGACCGGTCCGGCCCGGCGGCACCCGTACCGAGCAGGTAGGTCAGCGCGACCGCCCCGAGCGCGCCGACGAACGCGGCCAGCGGCACCGTCACCGGCAGCCCGGTCAGCACTCCGGTGCCGGGGCGCAGCGCGATGACCGCGGTCACCGCCAGCCCGGCCCCGGCGGCGGCGCCGAGCAGATGCGGGTCGGCCAGCGGGTTGCGGAACACCCCCTGGTAGCAGCCGCCGGCCAGGGCCAGCATGCCGCCGACCAGCAGTGCCAGCACCACCCGGGGCAGCCGCAGCTGGGTGACGATCGCCACCTGCCGGTCGTTGAGTCCACTGTCCACGTCGACGCCGGGCAGCAGGTTGAGCAGTTCGGCGGCGACCGCCAGCGGCGGCAGACTGGCCGGGCCGAACGCCAGCCCGGCCAGGGCCGACAGCACGACTGCCGTCACCGCACCAGCGAACCAGCCGGTGGTCAGCCCGGGCCGCCGCCGGACCGGCGTACGGAGCACGTCAGGACGCCGCCGCCGCGTCGACCGCGTCGACGATCGCCCGGACCAGGTCGACCACCCGGGGACCCCAGCGGGACGCGATGTCGTCGTCGAGCTCGACCACCTGACCGGTCTGTACGGCGGTGATGGTGGACCAGCCGGCCCGCTGCGCCACCGTCTGCGCGTTCTGCTGGCAGCACCTGGTGTCGGCGAGGAAGATCAGGTCCGGGTCGGCGTCGATCAGCGCCTCGGCGGACAGCTGCGGGTAGCCGCCGGCCTCCCCGGACGGGTCCGCCGGGTCGGCGATGTTGGTCAGCCCGACCATGGTGAACAGCGACCCGACGAAGGTTTCGCTGGTCACCGTGTAGAGAGTCGGGTCGAGCTCGTAGTAGTAGCTCAACGGCTCGGCCGGCTGCGCCGCGTCGGCGACCAGTTTGTCGATGTCGGACCGCATGGTGTCGACCAGGTCGGCCGCTGCCTCCGGGTGCCCGGTGAGGGCGCCCAGCTCGGTGATCTGACGGTACGTGTCGTCCAGGGTCACCGCCGCCCCGGCCAGGTAGACCGGGATCGACAGTCGGGTCAGCCCGGCCACCACCTCGTTGGTGTCGCCGGAGAGCACCACCAGGTCGGGCTCGTAGCCGGCGATCGCCTCGACGTTCGGGGTGAACCCGGACAGCTCGGTGGTCGGCGCCTCGGCCGGGTGGTTGGAGTTGTCGTCGACGGCGGCCACCTGGTCGCCGGCGCCGATCGCGAAGAGCATCTCGGTCGCGGTCGGCGACAGTGCGACGATCCGCTCCGGGCGTACCTCCAGGGTCAGGTCACCGACGGTGACCGGGTAGCTGGCGGCGGCCTCCGGGCTGACGCCGGGCTGCGCGTCGTCGGGCCCGCCGGAGCCGTCGCCGGCCTGGCCGCATCCGGTCAGGGCGAGGGTCGCGGCGGTGGCGACCGCGGCGGTACGCAGCAACGCTGCCCGCCGCGTAAGGGGTCTGCTCATCTGGTCCTCCTGTCGGTCGAGGGCTGGTGCTTCGCCGACAGGTCGGGGTGGTGACGCCGGCCCCGGCCAGGTGGCGAGGCGCCCTTCCTCGAGAGCGCGGTTCGCGACCACGCCGCAGGCGACCTGGCTAGCCCCCGGCTGTCGGCCGGGGCATCACAGTTGCGGGACAGCGCCGGGTTCGCACCGGCTTCGCTGCGGGGCGGTCGGTAGCACGGTAACCCACCGACGCCGCCGCAGCGTCATCGCAGCAGCGCAGGGCTGCCGTCCGGTGATGTTCACCGCACGGCAGCCCTGCGTGCCGTCAGTTGCCGGCAGCCCTGCCCGCCGTCAGGACCTGGTGATCCGGACGTCGTCGATGGCCGCCTCGACCAGGCTGGCGGTGGAGGCGTCCGCCGCCTCGACCAGGATCCGCACCGTCTGACCCGCGTACGGGGTCAGGTTGTAGCTGCCGGTCGACCAGGACCCGTACCGGTTGCTCCCCGCGCCGGACTGGTTCAACAGCGTCGTCGTGCCGCCACTGTGCACCACGCTGATCCGCAGGTAGTCGGCCGACGACGAGTTGTTCAGGTGGGCCAGGTACCAGGCGAGCGACAGGGTGAGGGTGCCGCTCGACGGCAGCGTGATCGCCGGGGAGCGGGCGCTGGTGGCCCCGCTGTCGATGTCGTACGAGCCGGCCGAGGAGCCGGCCAGCCGCCCGGTGACCAGGCTGTTGCTGCCCTGGTAGGCGGTCAGCTGCAGGGCCCCGCCGGAGCTGGTGGCCTGCGCGACGCCGCGCTCCCACTGCCCGGTGGTGGCGGTGTCGGTGCCGCTCGGGTCGGTCGTCCAGCCGGTCGCGGACTCGAAGTCGTCCGCCCAGACGGTGCTGCCCGGCGGGTCGACCGGACCGCCGCCGCAGTACTGCGACTCCTTGCCGATCACCCGGTACGGGCAGTCGGCGTACTCGCTGAACATCAGCACCGCTTCCCGGTTGCGGGCGGTCTGGGTGGGGATCACCTCGTCGGGCGGGTAGAAGCCGCCGCCGCTGGACGAGCCGGGGTACAGCTCGAAGGTGTACGCCCAGATGCCGTGCACGCCCCACATCCAGTCGATGCTGCTGCCGTCGGTGATGTAGAGGTCGGACGACTGTTCCGGGGTGTAGCCGTTGGTCGCCGCCATCTGCGTACCGAGGGTGGCGAAGGTGTTGTACTGGTCGGTGGTCATCCCGGACGGGGTGTTGGCGGTGGTCCAGCCGAACGGCCAGAGCACCAGCTCCGAGTAGCTGTGGAAGTCGATGTTGGCCGTGATCTGCTGCTCACCGCCGACCACCCGGCTGTTGACGAAGTCGCGCAGCGCCTGCGTCTCCGGGGCGGAGAAGGCGTACGGGCCGCGGTAGGTCGACGACGACGGGGAGCCGGAGGATCCGCCGCAGCAGCCCCACAGGTAGTCCCAGTTGCGGTTCAGGTCGGTGCCGACGGCAAACGAGCCGCTGTTGGGCTGGCGGTTCTTGCGCCAGGACCGGTACGAGCCGGTGGCGATGTCGTACTCACTGCCGTCCGGGTTGACGGTCGGCACGATCCAGATCTCGCGGGTGTTGACGATGTTGGTGATCCGCGAGTCGCTGCCGTAGCCGTCGGTGAACAGGTTCAGCAGGTAGATCGCCATCTCGACGGTGAGGTGCTCGCGGGCGTGCTGCTGTGAGTTGAACAGGATCTCCGGCTCGTCCTCGTCGGTGCCGACGTTGTCGGAGATCTTGACCGCCATCAGGTCGCGGCCCTCGTACGAGGTCCCGATGCTGATCTTCCGGGCGATGTTCGAGTGGCTGGAGACTACCTGGTTGACCACCGTGGTCAGCTCTGCGTAGTTGTGGTACGCCGAGTCGGACGGCGGGAAGTCCAACGTGGTGACGTCGCCGGACGCGTCGGTCCTGGTGGGTGCCCGGACCGCTTCGACCTCGAAGCCGAGCGCCTGGATCGCGCTGACCTCGGCCCGGGTCGCGGTGATGTTGAGGATGCCGTGTTCGATGTAGTCGATCGCGGCGCCGGTCGCGGCCACCGCGTCGCGGTCGGCGAAGGTACGCGGTCCGAGGACCCGGTACGGGCCGGCGATCGACTCCCGGTCGGAACCGCTGGGCTTGGGATCGGCCGACACCGGGCCGGTCACGACGGCGAACAGGCCGACGACGGTCGCGATCAGCAGGACGGTGGTCCTGCGCCACGAGCCGGCGTTGGCAGTTGGTGCGCGGAATCGCATATAGACCTCCTGGGGGTGGGGAGGACTCCGCTGGTGAGCACAACTGCACCACCTGTCACATGGTCATATCAATATCTTTCGCGATCAATTCCATGCCAAGCTGATCATCACACGGCATCGATACTTCTCGTACCGGACACCGTGCGGGGAGGGACTACATTGTCCATGGCGGATCTCAGCCACTACGGACTCCTCGATCCACTGCGCCGCGAGCATCAGGCGGACACGGCCGTCCGCGACCGACGGCGCAACCCTCAACTCATGATCATGTGAGCGCTATGAACGTCTCGTCGCGGTTGTGAAGTCCACAGCGCTCACCTGATCATGAATCCCGCCCGCCGGAGCGCCGGACGCCCGCCGGTAAACCGGGTGACGCCGTTCGCCGGCCGACTCCGCAGGTGCTGTGGCGTAGACCGCCCGTACTCGCGCTCGCAGCCCTGGCCGGGACGGCGCTCGGCCGGCTCGGCGAGCCGTCGGCGGCGTCGGCGGCGGCCTGGACAGCGACGGGTGCCGCCGTACGGATGCTGCACGACGCGCCGCTGCCACCGTGGCCCGGTCGCAGTCCCGACGAGTTGGCTTCGCAACTCGACGGCGAGTGCAGGTGGCTCATCGCGAACAGAGTGCTCCCCGCCGACCTCGTCATGCGCAACCGCCGGATCGCCGGGGCCGCGTTGCGGCCGTGGACACCGGTCTTCACGCACGGCGACCTGCAGATCGCCCACGTCCTCGTCGACGGTCATGAGGTCACCGGCATGCTCGACTGGTCCGAGGCAGGCCGAGGTGACGCCCTGTTCGACCTCGCCACCCTGACACTCGGGCACCGGGAGCGCCTTGGTGACGTCCTCGCCGGCTACGGCACCGCCGTCGACCTCGACGTGATCGGCGCGTGGTGGTCGCTACGCAGCCTGTTGGCGATCCGTTGGCTGGTCGAGCACGGCTTCGACCCGGCCTCGCCGGGCTGCGAGATCGACGTGCTGAGATCCGCCGGGACCGCTGACCGGCCGGTGACCGACAGGGCCGGTGAACTGTAGGGTCGGGCGCCGTGGCAGGTCTCAGGTGGCGGGTACGGTTGGCGGGTCTGGCCGCCGCCGGCGGGTTCCTCGCCGTGGCACTCGGCATCCGGGTGCTGGCCGGTGGGAACGGCGTGCTGGACAGTTCCGGCGCGCTGCAGCAGTACTCCGGCACCGCCCTGTACGCGTCGATGGTCTACGCGGGCGTGTTCGTCCTGGCTCCGCGTGCCGGGCCGATCGTGGCCGGGGCGGGTGCCGTCGCCTTCTGCTGGCTCGTCGAGTTCCTGCAGCTGACCGGCGTACCGGCGGAGCTGTCCGAGCGCAGTCTGCTGGCACGGCTGGTCCTCGGTGTCCATTTCGACCCCACCGACCTGGCCTGGTACGTGGTGGGCGTACTGCCGTTGGTGCTGCTGCACGCGGGCGTCGACCGTTGGCGGCTGCGCCACCGGGACCGGCAGCCGGCTGGCGCCGGTGCCGGTGCCGGTCGCGGGCGTGGCCGGTGAGTCACGGTGTGGCCGGGCGGCCCAGGGCCGCCTGGACGATCCGGATCGCCTCCGCGGGGTCGATGCCGCTCCGGGCGATGATCGTCGCGTAGTCGCGGGCGGCGCGGTGGGCCTGCTCGAGGGCCTGGTCGCCGGCGGCTGTGACGAACGAGCCGGCCCGCCCACGGGTCTCGATCAGCCCGGCCTCCTCCAGCTCCCGGTACGCCCGACCGACGGTGTTCACGGCCAGGCCGAGGTCGGCGGCGAGCCGGCGGACCGTCGGCAGCCGGGTGCCGACGGCCAGCGACCGGTCCTGGATCTGCCGGGCGAGCTGGGCCCGCAGCTGCTCGTACGGCGGCGTCGGCGAGGCGGCGTCGATGACGATCATCGGACGATCATGGCCTGCCGTGCGGTCGCCCCGACAGCCGTGGTCCGGGTCTGGACCAGACCGAACGCGACGACACCGGCCACGACGAGTCCGATAGCGACCGCGTTCCACCAGCCCAGCGACTCCCCGTACAGGAAGATGGCCGGCAGCATCCAGACCAGGCTGGGGGTGACGAGGGCGCGGGCGTCCTCGACCCGCATGACGACGTCCGCCGTGAGCGACGCCTCGTCCTCGGCGACGGCCGGGCTGGTCAGCACCTGACGCAGCTGCATGACCATGCCGGCACCGGCACCGGCGAGCCCGATCAGCACGACGGCGGCCCCGGCCCGCAGCACCGGGTCGGAAACCGGCAGTACGCTCACCGCGAGCACCAGCGCGCCGGTGTAGGCGGCGACCGTAAAGACGGCGTACGGCCGGCCGAGCACCGCCGGCCAGCCGAACCCGACCGGATGGGCCACCCGCCGGGGCAGTTGCGCGCCGGCCCGCCGGTCGACGCGGCGGACCCATTGACGGAGCAGCCACTGCGCCGCCAGCATGCCGACCACCAGCGCGGTGAGCACCAGCAACGGCAGCCAGGAGTACGCCGTGTCGGTGGCCCGGCCCGTCGCGTGGGTGAGTGCCGCGCCGATCAGGAACCCGGCCAGCAGGATGTCGCCGACGAGCTTGGCCCGCCGTCGCACGGCCAGCCGGGTCGCCAGCAGCGGCGTCGGCTCGGCCTCGGTCAGACCGTGCCGGTCCAGCCACTGCCTGGTCTCGCTGTGCTCTGTCTGGCGCATCGCCACCACCTCCATAGTCGCAAGCTTTGTCTCACAACCATGAGTCATAACATGCAACAAAGTCAAGTCAGTCAGGGGTTGACCTCGACCCCGCCCTGCGACTGGAACCCAGGGGAGGGGAGGAAACCCCTCGCAGCCCTGAAACACAACCGCTGGTATTACGTAGTACAAGCAAGTGGAGGCACGGTGAAGCTGAACAGCAAGGGTCAGGTGACCATCCCTGCGTCGCTGCGCGCCAAACACGGCCTGCATGAAGGCGACGAGATCGAGGTTGTCGAGGAGGGCGGCGCGCTGCGGATCGTGCGGGTCGACGGCGCCCCCTCCAGAGGACAACGGCTTGTGCGGCATCTACGCGGGCAGGGCACCGCACGCGAGACGGAGGGCATGACCACGGACCAGCTCATGGAGTTGCTCCGTGGCGGATGAACGGCTTCGCGCGGTGCCCGAGACGCATTCGGACGGGACCGTCACCCTGGTCGACTCCAACGTCCTGCTCGACATCCTCACCGAGGATCCGACGCGGTCAACTGCCCCACCCTGCGGGTTTCCTGGCAGGGAAGGCATATGTCAAGTACCGCAGCTACTTCCCCAGGCTGGCGTGGTCACCGCTGACGGGCCCGTCAGTGGCCGAGGTCTGCGGCGCCCAAGCCTTCCCACGGGCCAGCCACGATGGCATCATGAAATCGTCATACGTCGATCTTGTGGTGCCTGGAGACACGCGGAAGATCGGCCAGTGCCCCGACCCTATGGGAGGATGCATGCGAAGACTGACCACACTGCTGGTGGCGTTCATGATCGCCATGGCCGGCCTGTTCGCGACCACCGCCGCCCCGGCGGCGGCGGACTACCCGGACCCGCCGGGCGGCACGCTCCGCAACGTCTACAGTGACCTGAGCTTCTGCCACTCGTACGGCAACTACGGGGTCCAGAACGACCTGTGGAGCTCGTACCTCTGCCAGTACCGCGCGTACGGCAACCCGCCCAACGTCCTCTACTTCTTCTGGACCTTCGACTAGCAGGTGGCTCCTGGGGAGGCTCCACCGTGGGGCTACGGTCTGCTCCCAGCAACGCCCTCACCCACGTCAACCGGGCGTGCGAGACGGGGGCCGGCGAGCGGGGTCGAAGACGCGGGCCATCATCAGGGCGGCCCGGCGCCGACTCACGAATCGGCTCACGAGCACGCCGAGCCGGTTGCCACCGCCGTCAACGACGATCGGGCCCGGATCCCGGAGCTCAAGGTGGCGCAGCGCGGTCGCGACGACGTCCTCTGCAGCCCGCACCTTCCCTGCGGTCAGCACCGCCGCGTCCGGACCCATCCCGGCCGTGAAATCGGTGCCGGTGGCTCCGGGGGCGACAGCGAACACCGTCAGGCCGGTGCCTCGCAGCTCCGTCCATAGTGATTCAGTGAAGCTGAGCATGAACGCCTTGGCGGCACTGTAGACGGCCATCCGGGGAGTCGGGAAGTACGCGGACACGCTGGCGAGGTTGATGATGAAGCCGTTGCCGGCACCCGTCAGCTGCGGCATGAAGGCCGCTGTCAGCGCGACCGGTGCCATCACGTCAACGGCGACCTCGGCGGTCGACTGACTCGGATCCACATCGGCAAACAGGGCGAAAGAGCCGATCGCGGCATTGTTTATCAGGCTTGTCACCTCGACGCCCCGGTCGGCGACCACTCGGCGGATCTCGGTCGGCGCAGCGGGACTGGACAGGTCCGCGGGGACGACCTCGATTCGTACATCAGCAGTGCGGCGCAGCTCGTCCGCGATCGACGCTAACCGGTCGGCGCGCCGCGCGACCAGCACGAGGTTCGCGCCGCGTACGGCCAGCGCCCTGGCGAAGGCGGCACCGATCCCGGAGCTCGCCCCGGTGAGCAGAACGGTCTGTGAGCGGTAGTCGACAGGCATACGACCAGCCAACGTCCTGCCGGCGGCCGTGTCCAAGACCTGTTTCGCACCCCGTCATGCAACAGGCGCATGACGATCGGGACCCAGGGTCAGCCAACGAGGTGCCGCTCAGCAGAGCGGACGAACTCCGCGACCAACGGGTTGGCGTCCCCGGCGCGGGTGACCACGGCGACCTGGCAGGGCTCGACCTCGTGGATGGCAACGGTGACCAGGTCCGGACGTAGGCTGAACCGCCGGTCACCGGCCGGGACGACGGCGATGGCGCTGCCGTCGGCGATGGCTTCGAGCTTGTCGTCGTAGGTGTCGGCCAGCGTGGGACCGAGCTGGGCGGGACTGCCGTCCGGGCGGGGCTCCAGCCGCCAGAAGCCGGTCCAGTCGGCGCCCATGCCGGTGCAGCCGACCAGCGGCTCCGCGGCGATGTCCGCGGCGGTCACCGACTCCTTGCCGGCCAGCCGGTGCGCGGCGGGCACGACCAGGACCCGGGGTTCGTCGTAGAGGACCGCCACGTCGAGGTCGTCGGCCGGAACCGGCAGCGGCGTACGGATGACCAGGGCGTCGGCCTGCCGGCGCAGCAGTGCGTCGGCATCCCGGGTGTCGAGGTGGCGGGTGCGGACGTGGGCGTCGGGAAACCGGTGGCGCAGGTCGCGTACGGCGGGGGTGACGATCAGATCATCGACGTACCCGATGGTGATGGTGCGCTCCGGTGCCGCCGCCCGCGCGGCGAGCACCGCCTGTCCGGCACCGTGCAGTAGCTGCTCGGCGCGGGGCAGGAACGCCGAACCGGCGGCGGTGAGCCGGCTGCCCTGGCTGGTGCGTTCCAGCAGGCGTACGCCGAGAGCGTCCTCCAGCCGCTGGATCTGTCGGCTCAGCGACGGCTGCGCGACCCGGAGCTGCTCCGCGGCGCGCGCGAAGTTCAGCTGCTCGGCGACCACGGTGAAGTACCGGACCAGCCGCAGGTCCAGATCCGGAAGCATGCCAACAGCCTAGTCGTCATGCAGTTCCTGCATAGCGACGTGCGCAGCAGGTCGGTGGAGCGCTCAGCCCGCTGGTCCGCGACGCCATCGGCCGCTCCGGCGGCGGTGGGATGCGCCGTCGAGGCGATTCCGGGCAATGGTGAACAGCTCGCCGACCTCGGTCGGCAGTCGTCCGGAGGTCTCCCGGTGCAGGTGCCGACGGGCCGCCGCCGGGAGACCGGTGAGCAGGGCGTCGTCCAGCCCGGTGACCAGGCAGAGCCCGGCTAGCCGGGCCTCCAGGTCGGGCAACGGCTCGCCGCGCTGCAGCCGTACGGTCAGCCGGGCCCACGCCCACCCGGCCCGGTTCGGGTCGACCGGCACATGGCGCACGGCGGTGGCCAGCAGGCGGCGTACCGTCCGGCGCCGCACCACGCCCGCCGCGACCAGCCGCCGCGCGACCTGCTGATGAGCGCCGGGTGCCAGCAGCGCCAACCAGGTGCCCACCCGCCGGTACCCCGGCTCGGCGGCCATCCAACGCAGGATCCAGCCGCCGAGCGCGTCCACCGGCACGTGCCGCGCCGCAAGCCAGAGCCGGCCGTCGCGCACCCGCAACGCCCCGGCGTCGACCAGGTCCACCAGCAGCGCGGCGGCCAGACCGAACCCGACCGCCCGGTCCGGCAGCCGCAGCCGACCGGTCACCGCGTCCTGCGCCAGCAGGAAGAACTCGTCGGCCAGCAACGGTCTCCGCAGGTGCACCGCCGGCAACGGCAGCGTCATTGCGGCGTCGGCCCAAGCGGCGGTCCCGGTCCCGGCCCTGGCCCCGGTGTGGTGGACCATCGTGGCTCCCTTCGTGGTCACAGGCCGACGGCCTACGCCGGCATCCGGGCCTGGAACTGCCGCGACTGCCAGTCCCGCAGCGCCTGCTTGATCCGTACGTTCTCGTCGCGGGTCATCGCCAGCTCGGCCCGCACCGCGGCCAGTTCGTCGGCGACCAGGTGCAGGAAGGCGCGTACCTCGGCCGGGTCGAGACCGCGCCGGGTGCGGTCCAGGAACTGGCGGTCGCGGACCAGCCCGGGGCTGATCGACGGCCGGGCCGCAGCGCGGTAGTGGCGGGTGCCGGCGTTGCGGGTGTGCGGCCGGGACTGCCGCCGGGTACGCCGGGGGAACAGGACGAGGTGGAGAAGCCTGCGCACGGTGGAACCGCCTTTCGCATTTCGACGGGATCGCTGTCAGGGTGTTTCTGGTCAGGAGCGAGATTCGGGGGTACGGCCGTCACGTTCGACGACGCCGGGCCGCCGCAAGGCGTGTTTGAACACCGACAGCAGCATCATCTGGCCGGCGCGGGGGCCGCTGACGAAGGTGCCCATCACCGCGATCATGGTCACGTGTGGAATGTCGTGACCGTGCCGCAGATGTGACACCCGGATCGCCACCGGGCCGTTGCCGAATGCCCAGTCTTCGGCGCGCAGCCGCAGCACGTCGCCGACCTTGATCAACGGTTCACCGGACAATTTCGCACCACCCGCCGCCGTTGCCGCTCCGGCCGTCGTCGCTGCTCTCCGGCGGGTGCGGGAACTCCGGCGGCGACAGGCCGGCGACGGTGAGGACGGTCCGGATCCGCCGTGCTCGCGGCACGTCGCGCCGGTCGAGGATCGCCAGGGCCATGGTGAACGGTGCGCAGAACGCCACCGATCCGCACGTCGGGCATTCGCCGATCCGCCTCGGCAGATGCTTCTCGGCGGTCTCCCTTGCGTGCCGCAACACCGGGTCGTCGTCCGGGTCCGCCCCGGCGGCTACCACCTTATTGATCATCGAATCCCTCCCGATTTTTCTGCTGTCAGCAGATCCACCCTGGACCCGCAGCGCCAGCAGTGGAAGGATTCCCACCAACAGAACCCGTTCCGAAATTTCGATCTTGAATCGGGAAGGACCGGTAATTCGTGAGCAGCAACGGGGTTCCTCGCACTCTCAAGTTCCTCCGCACGCTCAACGGAGGCATGACCCAGGAGCAGTTGGCGCAACGGCTGAGCGTCTCCACCTCGCTTATCGCCAAGTTCGAGACGGCCCGGCAGATCCCCCTGCCGGACACCGCCGAGCAGATCGACGATGTCTTCGGCAGCGGCACCCTGGTGCAGGAGACCGCCGCAGACGCCCGCAACGCCGTGCCGCCGGACTGGTTTCAGCCGTGGCCGGAGTACGAGGCCCAGGCCGAGATGCTGCGCGGGTACGAGTCGACCTACGTCCCCGGGCTGTTGCAGACCGAGGCGTACGCCCGCGCGGTGCTCGCCGTCGGTCTGCACCCGCCGGAGGTGGCCGAGCAGCGCCTGGCCCACCGGCTGGCTCGCCAGGTGGCCGTCTTCGACCGCCGGACGCCGCCGGTCACCTCGTTCATCGTCGACGAGGCGGCGCTACGCCGGGGCGACCCGGTGATGATGAAGGAGCAGCTGCTGCACCTGGTCGACATGTCGCGGCGCGACCGGGTGCTGCTGCACGTGGTGCCGGTCGACGCCGGGCTCTACATCGGCCAGCTGGGCAATTTCGCGCTAGCCACGCTGCCGGGCGGGGCGACGGTGGCCTACGCGGAGAACCCGGTGGACGGCCGCACCTACGAGGAGCCGGCCAAGGTCGCCGCCTTCGTCAACGCCTGGGAGGCGATACGCTCGGTGGCATTACCCCAAGACATGTCCCGAGACCTGATCGCGAGGATGGCAGAGGAGCTATGACCGAGCCAGCGTGGCGCACCGCCAGCCGCAGCAACAGCAACGGCGGTAACTGCGTCGAGGTCGCCGACAACCTGCCGGGCCGGGTGCTGGTCCGCGACAGCAAGAACCGCACCGGCGGCACCCTCACCTTCACCCCCACCGCCTGGTCCACCTTCGTCGACCAGGCCGCCACCACCCGACCCTGACCAACCCGACACCGGCCTCCCTGGAGGAGGACGCAGAGCCGGCGCGCATCAGCGCTGACCTATCCGCCGGATGCATCCGCCACTCGACGTGCAGGGCGTCGGCCCTCAGCACGTCCGAGCGGCCGCACTCGCCGCCGAGATTCCGTACAACTTGGGACGGGCGGCCGGCCGAGCCTCCTGGCACGCATCAGCTGTTTCCGGATCGGGCGGGCACCAGCGCGCGCTCATGCCGAGAAGCGCGCACCTCGGTCCGTCGAGTCTCGGTCCGCCGTCGAGTGGAGGGCTCAGGCACGTTATTCGGGCGAGTAACGTGCCTGAGCCCTCCGCTCGAAGCAATGTCGCCGATCGCGGCGTCCGAATCTGAACCTGCCGCCACGGGCCGCCCCGGCGGTTGAAGGTGTCGGGGCGGTACAGCGAGATCCGCTCATGCCGCGAAGCCGCATCCTGCGCCGCATCTGGCCGCGAGGTGCTCCTGAGCATGAGGTGCTGCTTATGATCGATATCATGCGTGCGTGGCGAGGGTCCTGGTGACGGGTATGTCGGACCGTCGAGCCTCGTCTGCGACGCGGCGCCACGACCGAGCTCGATGGGCGTCGTGACGTGTCCGAGCTGGCCGACACCCTTGAGAAGCTTGTGAGGCAACGAACTGATCTGCCGCGATTGAGTCGTCGCGATGCGTGCGCCCTCGGTGGGGCATGCAGCAGGTCGAGCGCCGTCCGGTCGGTCGGAGGCGGGCGCTGCGTCGGCGATCAACCTGTCGCTTCGCTCATGCCGCCGATCAGGCGTCACTTTGCGTGTACATGGCCAAAGTGTCGAGTGCGTTCGGCTGTTACCGACGTCAGCACCTCGGCGCGATGACGACGGCACCGATCCAGGGCGCGTGCACGGGGTAGAGTTTCGCGTCGTGGTAGTAGGGCTCGATCAACATGCTGAGGATGGCCGCCGTCTTGGCCAGGAAGCGATGCGGCGGCTACGGCTCAGATCCGTCTGTGCGGTCGACCCCGGGCTGACCGACTCGGAACTCGACCGGATCGAGCAAGAATTCGGGTTCCGTTTCGCCGTTGACCATCGAGCCTTTCTGTCCGCAGGACTACCGGTGAACACCCGCCCCGAGCCGCGCGAGCCGGGCGTGATCTACACACACCCGAAGCCGTGGCCGAACTGGCGTAACGGGGACCGTGACAAGCTGCGCAGCCTGCTGTACTGGCCCTGCGAAGGGGTGCTGTTCGACGTCGAGAACAACGGCTTCTGGCACAGCAGCTGGGGTTCAAGGCCAAGCGGCACCGCATCGGCATTGGCGACAGCGACGCGCTCGCTGACGCAGGTTCCGAAGATGGTACCGGTGTATGGGCACCGGTATCTCCCTGGTGAGTCCGGGGCCTTCGGCCACCCGATGCTTTCGATGTGGCAGACCGACATCATCTACTACGGGTTGCATCTGGCAGACTACGTCGACTGGGAGTTCGGTAACGTTGGCGTAAGCGAAACTCCGTGGGAGCCGAAGGCAAGCGTCGAGTTCTGGCGCGATCTAGTCTGTTGAGCCGTAGACTTCCCGTCGTCTCGTTCGCCGGGGAATCCCCAAACCAGCGCAGGTGTGCGGCGAGCAAGGCGGCGGCGATTCCGCTGCGGAGGGCTGTCTCTACCGCCCATGACTGTATGCGCACATCTTCCGCGATCCGAGCGTCACGATGCGTCACAACGATCGGTGTGCTGTCGTGCCGATGAGCGGATGTTGAACCGCATCAAGTCCTCGTGGCCTGAGAGGTGAGCCAACCGTGCAACGTCGTGGCCAGTTGTACGGGCTGGTCAAGCTGGACCAGGTGACCCGCCCCATCGATCAGCTCGAGTTGAGCGCCCGGGATGAGTTCTGTCAGTAGGTGAGCACGGTCGACAGGGATCCACGTGTCGTTCTTGCCCCACACCACCAGAACGGGCAGGTCCAGACGCGGGTAGAGACCCTGAATCTCGTCCGTATAGGTCTGGTCCGCCTGGGCGATCTGTCGGTAGAACGCGGCTTGCCCGTCGGTGTCCAGCCAGGGAGAAACGAGGTCCTGCAACTGGCTAGGCCTCAGGCCCATGTGACTAGCTCCTGCGATGTAGGCCCGGAGCGCTCCTTCGTGGACGGCCTTCGGCAGCGCGCTGAAAGCTTCGGCGTTGTCGCGCACAAGCCGGAAGAAGTCCGACCCCCAGGGAGCCAGCGCCACCACGTCGACGAGCGCCAACGACGCGAACGAACAGCCATGCAAGAGAAGGGCCCTCAACGCGACGGCGCCGCCGTAGTCGTGAGCTACGACATGCGGGGACGGCAGCTCCCAATGCGAGACGAGGTCAGCCAGTAACTCACCCTGGACGTCCAGAGACACCCGGTGATCTGGGAACTTTGAGGACTGCCCGTAACCGGGCATATCCCACAGGTGAACCGTGAACTGGGCGCTCAGAGCCTCGGCGTAGGAGCCCCACAACTGCGAGGACCACGGCGTCCCATGGCAGAACACGACGTCGGGCCCAGAACCCGTCCGACACCATCGGACCTCACGTCCGCGCCACTCGAACTCTTCCGTCAGATGCACCCGGCCAACATTGCCAGACGATCGCCCTTCCCCTGAACATCCGCACATGCCGCGAGCCACGCGTCACGGAAAGCTGACCGGCTCGGGACGTACGCCGACTCCCGCGCCGAGCACCACGTCCTGCTCGACCAGGATTTCGACGGCGTACTCGCCGGGTGACACGGTCTGGGCGGACGCTTAGTGGGCGACTTCGCCGGCGGGGAAGCCCTCTGGCGGTTCGGCGGCCTCCAGTCGACCGCTGCCCCAGCCGTCGTTCCGGTCGGAAGTGCGGCGGCCTGGATGTCCCACCCGATCCAATCATGCCCCACCATTCGCCGCCGAGCCCGGCGTGCGTCGGGCTGTCACGCCCGGCACGTTGTCGAGTGGAGGGTCCGGGCACGTCATCCCCGATGAATTACGTGCCTGGACCCTCCACTCGATGCGTACCGACAGGCGCGGGGAGAGGCGATGCACACGCTGCCCCGTAGCGCCCGAACAACTCGGCCCCCTTCACCGCCACTGGGCTGCCGGCGTCGAGGCTCAGCAGACAAGTTGGACGGCGACCAGCTGGACATCGTCCCCACCGGTCAGAGTTTGCGGGCGACCAGCATGCCCAGCGGCGGCCGGTCCGGCGCTGGCGCAGTCTGCTCGACGGTCACCAGGACCTGGAAACCGGCTCCGGTCAGCAACCGCGCCACCTCAGCCGGCCGCTGCCGGTGGAAGCTCAGGTCAATCCGCTTACCCTCGAACTCCTCCCGGTGCCGAACGTGGTCGCCGATCTGGAAGGCCAACATCAGGTAGCCGCCCGGCACCAGCACCCGATGGAACTCGGCGAACGCCTGCGACCGCCGCTGCCACGGCAAATGGATGATCGAGAAGAAGGCGAGCAACCCGCCGAGCCCACCGTCGGGCAGATCCAGATCGAGCATCGAGCCGACCTCGAACCGCAGCCCCGGGTACGCCCGGCGGGCGTGGTCGATCATGCGTGGGGACAGGTCGACCCCGAACGCGTCCAGTCCGTGCCCGGCCAGCAGCACGGTGACCCGGCCCGGCCCGCAGCCGACATCGGCGACCGCGGTGTTGCCCGTCGAGCGCACCAGTTCGGCGAACATGCCGAGCATGGCCCGGTCCAGCGGCGACTCGTCCAGCTCGCTCTTCACCGCCTCGGCGTACTCGCCGACGATCGCGTCGTAGGAGTCCCGGGTGGTGGTCAGGAAGTCGGCGTCGGACACCCGCAGCACGGTACGCGACCAGAGCCCGCGCGGTGGCGACGACCTCTCGTCGCAGACGCGCCGCGTACCGCGATCGGTTGCCTGATTTCCCGTCGCATCGATGTGGTGAGGTGACCGGCATGGGTGTGCTGTACGACTACTTCCGGTCCGTCGACGACGACGCGGCCATCGCGCTGATGGGCGAGCTCGACGGCGGGCCGGTCGCCCGCGCTGCCGGCAGCGGCGACATCGACGGTGCCGGCGGCGTTGCCGTGGACGCCGTCGACCTCAAGTGGATCGACCCTCCGGTCGCTCTCGGTCAGCTCGTCAGCTTCGTCCGCGACGCGCCCTGGCGGGCCAGCCTGGTGCAGAGCCGACTGATCTGGAGCCCGGAGCGGCACGGCCCGTGGCTGTTCGGCCTCGACGACGCCACCCGGGACGCCCTCGCCTCGATCACCGGCGGTCAGCTGCCGGAGCTGTCGGCGCGCTGGGGTCGGATCGACGAGTTCATCCACTCCGGCCCCCTGCCCGAGGACGAGCTCGTCCCGGTGATCGAGGCGATCGCCGGTCTCGCCCGACGGACCCGCGACGCCGGTGACCACCTCTACTGCTGGTGCTGCCTGTGACGGGCCGCGGCTGACCGGTGCCGCCGGTTCTCATCCTTCTCCCATGATGGCGTGATCTGATCAGCGGACATGGGCAACACATCGGCGCGCATCCTGGTCGTCGACGACCAGCCGAACATCGTCGACATGCTGGTCACCGTGCTCACCTTCCACGGTTTCGCCGTCGACTCCGCGACCACGGTGGCGCAGGCGGAGCAGCTCGCCGAGTCGGGTCGACCGGACCTCGTCGTACTCGACGTGATGCTGCCCGACGGCGACGGCTTCGACCTGTGCCGGCGGCTACGGCAACGCGGCCACCGGTTCGGCATCGTCTTCCTGACCGCCCGCGACGCCCGCCGCGACCTGGTCTCCGGGCTAACCCTCGGCGGTGACGACTACCTGACCAAGCCGTTCGCGGTGGAGGAACTGCTGGCCCGGGTACGGGCGGTGCTGCGCCGGGTCGGCTCCGGTCCCGCCGGGCGCGACGGTCCCGCCGGCCGGGACGGCCCCGCCGGGCCGGGCGATCCGGCTGGTACGGCCGGCCGGGCCGGCTCCGTGCTGCGCTACGCCGACCTGGAGCTGGACGAGGACACCCTGCTGGTGTCCCGGGCCGGCGCACCGGTGCAGTTGTCGCCGACCGAGTTCAAACTGCTGCGCTACCTGATGCTCAACTCCGGTCGGGTACTATCCCGCAGTCAGATCCTGGAGGCGGTGTGGCGCTACGACTTCGGTGGTGAGTCGAATGTCGTCGACACCTACATCGGCTACCTGCGCCGCAAACTGGACCCGCTCGGTGAGCCGCTGATCGTCACCCACCGCGGCTTCGGCTACGCGCTGCGTACCGCCGTGCAGGGGTGAGCCGTGCTGCCGCGCAGCCGCACCCGGCGGGCACCGCGCAGCCGCACCCGGCGGGCACCGCGCAGCCGCACCCGGCGGGCACCGCGCAGCCGCACCCGGCGGGCACCGCGCTGGTCGCTGCGCGGGTCGCTGATCGCCGCCACCGTGGCGCTCACCTGCGCCGCGCTGCTGATCACCGGCGTGGTCAGCGCGGTCGCGATGCGCCAGCAGCTGATGAACCGCACCGACGAACAGCTCACCACTGCCGCCGCGCTGGTCGCCAGCGGCAGCCGGCAGATCGCCCGGGTCGGCGAACGGGACCTGCGGGACCATACGGTACGCGCGGTGATCGGCCCCACCGAGTTCCTGGTGGAGTTCCGCACCGCAGACGGCGAGCTGACCCGGTTCGCGTCGACCGCGCCGGTGCCGGCGACCCCGCTGCTGGACGCCGCACCGGCCCCGCCGCCCGGCGGGCGGTCCCCGCTGACCAGCATCACCACGCCGGAAGGGGGGTACCGGGTGGTGACCGTCGACGCCGGCCCCGGCGTGGTGCTGCTGGGGCTGCCGCTGGCCCCGGTCCGGGAGACCGTGGCGCGGCTGCTCGGCATCGAGGTGCTGGTGTCGGTGGCGGTCGCCGTACTGCTGGCGTTTCTGGCCCGGATGCTGATCGTGGCCCGGATGCGGCCGTTGGACGACATCGCGCGGACCGCCGACGCGATCGCCGGTGGGCAGTTGGACCGCCGGGTGCCGATAACCGACGACCCCCGACGGGTACGGCGTACCGAAGCGGGCCGGCTGACCCTGGCGGTCAACGGCATGCTGGACCGGATCCTCGCCGCGTTGGCCGTGCGGGAGCGATCCGAACAGCGGATGCGGTCGTTCGTCGCGGACGCGTCGCACGAGCTGCGCACCCCGCTGACCGTGATCCGCGGCTACACCCAGCTGCTGCGCGGCGGCATGGTCGACGAGCGGCGCCGGCCGGACGTGCTGCGCCGGCTCGACGACGAGGCCGCCCGGATGTCCAAGATGGTGTCCGATCTGCTGTTTCTGGCCCGGTTGGACGCCGAGCCGCAGTTGCAGGACGAGCCGGTCGACATCGCCGTGCTGGCCCGCGACGCGGTCGCCGACGCGCTCGCCGTCGAACCGCAACGGGTGATCGCGCTGGATTCGCCACCGCATCTGCTCGTCGCCGGCGATACTGACGCGCTGCGGCGGGTGCTGGCGAACCTGCTGGCCAACGTACGGGCGCACACGCCGGTCGAGGCGAACGCCGAGGTGTCGGTGCGCGCCGCCGCCGGCCGGGTGCGGGTGGCGGTGTCGGACACCGGGCCGGGGCTGACGCCGGAGGCCGCCGAACGGGTCTTCGACCGCTTCTACCGGGTAGGCGCGGCGGGCGGCGCCACCGAGGGCAGCGGGCTCGGGCTGGCGATCGTCGCCGACGCGGTACGGGCTCTCGGTGGCGAGGTCGGTGCCGACACCACTCCCGGCGGCGGGACCACCATCTGGTTCACCGTCCCCGCTGGACCGGCCGGTGCCGCTGGCGTCACTCGTAGTGGTAGCGGCATGAAATGACAGTGATTGCCCCCTGCTCGACCGCGTACACCAGACGGTGCTCATCGTCGATGCGCCGCGACCGCAGGCCGGCAAGGTTGTTCCGAAGAATCTCGGGCTTGCCGATGCCTGGCCCGTCAGGGTCCCGCTTGATGTCGGAAATCAGGGCGTTGATTCGCCTCAGCGTCTTGCGGTCCTGGGTCTGCCAGTACAGGTAGTCGGACCAGGCGTTGTCGGTCCAGGTGAGCTTCACTCGTCGAGACCCAGGTCACGCTCGACGGCGGTCCCGGCCCGCCACTGGTCGATGCTCTCCATCAGGTGATTCGCGTTGGCAGGCGTCCGGAGCAGGTAGTTCGTCTCCATGATCGAATCCCAGTCCTCCTTGCTCACCAGCACTGCGTTGCCCCGCTTGGAGACGATCTCGATCGGGGTGTGGTCCTCGTTGACCCGCTCGATGAGCGGGAACAGGGTCTTACGGGCCTCGCTCGCACTGATCGCCGCCGCCACGACTCCTCCTCAATCTTGTACCGGATACGGTACCACTTACCGGACTCCGCTGCCAGGATGCTCCCTCGCACCCCCGTAGCGGCTTGCGGTTGACGAGCAGCGCCGGGCGGGAGTGTCGCGGTGACGTCGGCGGGCGCAACGGGTACGGTCTCCGGCCGTGGCGACGAAACCGGCGAACCAGGCCGCCGCGCGGGCGGCGGCGCTTGAGGCCGACGCGGAGAAGTATCCGAACGAGCGGGCCGAGCTCCTGCTGGAAGCGGCCGAGGCGTGGCGGGTGGCCGGCCAACTCGACCGGGCACGCAAGCTGCTGGCCGAGCTGATCGCGGCGGGCGGCGAGGACGGCTGTTACGCGCGATGCGACCTGGCCGGCATCGAGTTCGAGGCCGGGGCGGACAGCGAGGCGTACGAGGAGCTGGCCCGGCTCGCCCGCGACCCCGACCTGGGTCAGGCGCAGTGCACCCTTGTCGCCGAGTTGCTGGCTAAACGCGGTGACCTGCCGGCGGCGCTGGTTTGGTACGACCGGGCCGTCGCTCGCCTGACGGCGGACGATCTCGAGGCGCTGCGCGGGCCGAACGGCTGGATGCAGATGTCGTCGGTGCTGGTTTGGGGCCGCCGCGAGGTCCGGCGCCGGCTCGGGTTGCCGGCCGACGCCACCGACGAGATAGCTCCGGCGGCACCGGCGCAGCGGATGGCCGAGCCGACCGGACTGCCGACGACCCTGGACGAGGCGCGTGAGCACTTCGAGTCGGGTCGGATACCTGACCAGTTGCGGCTGCTGGTGTTTCAGCGCGCCGAGCGGGCCGAGGCCCGCCGCCGGTGGCCCGACGCGTACGTCGACCCTGACGAGGTGTACTTCCCGGCGGCGGAGCGTCGCTGGCGCGGCCTGGCCGAAAGCGGGGTGCCGGCCATCCGCGTGGTGCCAGCCACGGTTGCCGGGTTGTCGGAGTTCGCCGAGCGGATCGGTGAGTCGCCGCTCGACTCAGCGGTGAAAACCCGGTACGCCAGGCTGGCCGCCGACCAGGACACGATCGTCTGGCCGCCGGCACGCAACGATCCGTGCTGGTGCGGGTCGGGCGCCAAGTACAAGAAGTGCTGCGGCCGAGCAGGCCTGGGCTAGTAACGCCGTACCCGACCCAGCGACCTAGCTGAGACCGGGGCAGGCTGTCGGTAGTCCGATCGTGCGGGCGATGTCCAGCATCCGCTTGTCGTAACTGATCAGGACCGTCAGGGCGTCGCCCAGCACCTGGGCGCTTGCGATGTGGATCGCGTCCAGGGACCGCGCACCTGATGGTATGAGCGCGGCGGCGTCCCGGACCTCGGCGGTCAGCAGGATCTCGGTGAAGTTGCGCAGCAGATCCGACATCATGTCGGGGTAGTCACCGATCGTGTCGAGGGTACGGACGGTCTCGACGAACCCGAGGGTCGACGTGGCCATCGGTGCCGCAGGTTGATCGGCAAGGTACTCGCGCAACTCGGGCGCGTACGACCGGCCAGAGACGAGGGTGACGAGAGCCGAGGAGTCAAGGTAGATCAACGGTCCTCGTCCTCACGGGCTTCGAGCAGCAGGTCCAGCGGTGACACGTCCTCTGGTACGTCGAAGTGCGGGATTTGGTCCAGGTCGCTCGTCGTGGTCGTGGCGAGTCTGATCAGGCCCTTCGCGACCAGCGGCGAGTAGCGGCTGAGGGCGGCCGAACCAGGTAGCAGCACGGCGATCACGGTGCCGTGCCGGGTGACCTCGAGCGTTTCGCCACGCTCGACCCTGGCGAACATGGCACTCGGGTTGTACGAGAATTCACGTACGGACACGGTGCTCAACCTGACCCCCTAACTGTGCCTACAACTCAACAATAGTACCTACAGCTTCAGCCGCCGCCCGGAACCACGGGACGAGCGGGTGCGGTTGCAGCGGTGCGGGCAGTTCTTAACGGGTTCTCATCGAACTCACGTCCGGCTTGCACCCCGGCCGGGTGTGATCGGGGCATGCGCATCTGGAGACCTCGCAACCGACGGGGATGGCTGCTGCTCACCGCGGCGCTGCTGATCCCCGGGAGTCTGGTCGTCGCGGACCGGATCGCCGCCGGGGTGGTCGGCGGCCGGCTCGCCGACGCCGTCGGCTGTGTCCTCGGGCTGGCCGAGCCGCCGCAGGTCGACGTAAACGGCTTCCCGTTCGTGACGCAGGCGTTGGCGGGCCGGTTCGCCGGTCTCACCGTCACCGCCGACCGCTTCGGCGAAAGCGACCTGCCGATCGCCGGGGTCACCGCCGAGGTGTCCGACGTCGAGATCGACGGCGACCTGGCGGCGGCCGGTGCCGGCTCCACCGGGTCGGGCCCCGTCGAGATCCGGATCGGTCGGCTGTACGCCGCGCTCACGGTCGACCTCACGCGACTGGACGCGCTGGCCGGCAACCGGTCCGACAGCGGGACCGAGGACCGGTCCGACGGCGAGGCCGCGGACTCCGGCGGCGGTCTGCTCTCCGGGGCCGACGTGCAGATTCGCGGCAGCGGCAACGGCCAGCTGATCGTCGACCTGATAGCGACGAGCTTCGGCCAGGCCGTGCCGGTGACCGTGTACGCCGTACCCGTGCTCGACGGCCGGATGTTGCGGATCGAGCCGGTGGAGGTCGAGGTATTCGGGCTGCGCCGCTCCGCCGACCAGCTGGCCGGTGCCGTCGGCGCCGGTGCCCTCGGCGAACGCCGGATCGAACGGGAACTGCCCGAGCTGCCGGCCGGGCTGGCGTACCAGGGGCTGACCGCGACCGCCGACGGGCTGCGCCTGGAGATCACCGGCGAGTCCGTCGCCGTCGGCGGCGACGAGCTGCGACCCGCCGGGCGGGCGACGCCGTCAGGGACCGACAAGTGCGGGGAGTCAGCGTGAACACGGTCCAGACCGGTGGCCGCCCTGATCGCCAATTTGGACCGTCGGGGACACCCAGACGGACACTTGGCGCGACGGGCTGCTACCGGCCAGCGAAGCGGGTCGACCACTCGACGCAGCAGCCGGGCTGCCGTTCAGCACCGGCGGTAACCCACCGTAGTATGCCGGGTGGACCAGATCACGGGGGGTGCGGTGGCTGGGCGGCTGGCAAACCGACTGGGAACGGCCCGCGAGGAGGCGTTCGTCGGCCGTACCGCCGAACTGGACGCCTTCCGGGCCGCGCTCGCCGGCACGCCCGACGGATGTCCGGTGTGGTTCGTGCACGGCCCCGGCGGCATCGGCAAGTCCATGTTGCTGCGTCGGTTCTCGGCCCTCGCCCGCGACGCCGGCCGGATCGTCGTCCAGGTCGACGGTGCCGGCATCGACCCGTCCCCGGCCGGATTCACCGCAGCAGCCTACGCCGCGCTCAGCGGTGCGCCGGCCGTCCTGCTCGTCGACACGTTCGAACGCTGCCAGGGCCTGGAAGGCTGGTTGCGGGACCGGTTCCTGCCGCGCATCCCGGACGGGGTCGTCGTGGTGGTCGCCAGCCGGCAGGCACCGGACTGCGAGTGGCAGGCCGACCTCGGCTGGTCCGGCGTACTGCGGGTCGAGAGCCTCAGCGGCCTGCCACCGGCCGCGGCGACCGAGCTGCTGGACCGGCGCGGCGTACCACGTGAACTCTGGGACGCGGTGCTGCGTTTCGCCGGCGGCCATCCGCTCGCGCTCAACCTCTCCGCCGCGGTCGCCGTCGGTGACCGCCGGGCCGCCGCCACCTGGACGCCGACCCCGGACGTCGTCGCGACCCTGCTGCACCATCTGGTCGGCGAGCTGCCGTCGGCGCGACACCGGCTCGCGCTGGAGACCTGCTCACACGCGCTGACCACCACCGAGGACCTGCTGCGTTCGGTGGTCGGCGAGGCGGCGGCGGAGCTGTTCGCCTGGCTGCGCCGGCTACCATTCGTCCAAAGTGACCGTGATGGGGTCGTCCCGCACGACGTGGTACGCAGTGTGCTGGACACGGATCTGCGCTGGCGGGACCCGCACGGCTACCAGGTGATGCACGCCCGGGTGGCGGCCCACCTGCTGCACCGGGCACGGGCCGCCAGCGGCGATGCCGTCCTACCGGCGGTCCGCTCGCTGTACCACATCCTGCAGGACACCGCCGTGATGGCGCCGTTCGCGCTGCGCCACGGCGGCGGCGCGGTCTACCCGGACCGGATGGCACCCGGCGACCACGCCACCCTGCGACGGATCGTGCGGGAATCCGGCGACGGCGCCGACGATCTGGTCGGCTTCTGGCTGGACCGCCAGCCGGAGGCGTTCGACGTGTACCGGCGCTCGCACGACGGGGCCATCGCCGGGTTCCAGGTGACGCTGCGGCTGACCGGTCCGGATCCGGACGAGGTCGCCGCCGACCCGGTGGTCGCGGCGGTGTGGCGGCATGCCGCAGCCGCGCAGCCACGGGCCGGCGAACACATCCTGCTCACCCGGTTCAGCTACCCGCTGGCGGCGCGGCGGCGCTCCGCGGTCCGGAATCTGATGCACGTCCGGACCCTTCAGTGGTGGATCCGCTCGGAGCGTCTCGCCTGGTCGTTCCTCACGCTGGCGGACGAGGCGGTCGGGGTGGCGGAGTTCATCGACCACCAGCCGGTCCGGCCCCGGCCGGTGGTGGACGGCCGAGCGTACGACCTGTACGCGCACGACTGGCGGGCGGTCCCGGTGGATGTGTGGGCGGCCCGGGTGACCGCGTGGCCGCTGACCGCCGCGCCGGTCCGGTCCTCGACGGCCGCGACCACCACTGTCGCGACCCCGGTCCATACGGTGCTGTCCCGGCCCGACTTCGACGCGGCGGTCCGGTCGGCGCTGCGACGGCTGCACGACGGGTCGGCGCTGCGGGCCAACCCGCTGACCGGCAGCCGGCTGGTGGTCGACCCCGGGGGTGGCTCCGACGCCGATCAGGCAAGCGTCCGGGACCCGGTGGACACGCTGCGGACGCTGTTGACCGACACGGCGGAGTCGCTGCGGCACGACCCCCGCGACGCCAAGCTGTACCGGGTGCTGTCCGCCACCTACCTCGCCGGGCCGACCACCCAGGAGGCGGCGGCGGACCGGCTCGGCCTGCCGGCCAGCACGTACAAGCGGCATCTGCGGGCCGCCATCGACCGGGTCTGTGAGCTGTTGTGGCGCCGGGAGTCGTAACCGGACCGTCGCTCAGCTACGGTCGGGCCCGTGCAGGTCCGCCGTGCAGTTCGCGGTGCCACAGGGCGTCGCTGATCCGGTCCAGTGCCCGGGTCAGGTGCCGCCGGTAGGTGCTGTACGGCAGACCGAGCCGGTCCGCTGCCGCCTCCTGCGTCGGGGTGCCGTGCACGAACGTGGTGACCAGCACCCGGTGTGACCGGACGTCGTCACGCAGGCCGTCGAGCGCGGCGCCGAGGACGCCCCGTAAAGCGTCGACCGGGTCGCCGTCCGGACGTTCGGCGACCAGCCGCGTACGGACCAGCGGGTTGGTGGCCAGTGCGTCGGGGCGGCGCCAGGCCCGCATCGCGGACCGGACCGCGGCGTCGAACTCGGGGCGGGACAGCACCAGCAGGTCGGCACCGGGCCGGGCGGGACGAGGCTGCAGCCCGTACAGCAGTTGCTGCTGGTTGTGATCGAGCCAGTGCATCAGCGGGGTGACCCGCCAGTCGTGGAAGAACAGGTGGTACGGGCGTCCGCCGACCTGCGGCACCGTCTCGACCGGATGGTCGTCGAAGTAGGCCAGGTTCGGCCCCCAGAACTCGGCGTCGTGCAGCACCAGATAGTGCAGGGCCAGACCCTTGTCATGCAGGTAGTGGGCCAGCATCCGCATCTGGATCATGTCGGTCACCGGCGACGGCCGCTGGTAGGGCGGGCGATGCACCATGAACCGGGCCAGGCCGATGTGTTCGCGGCCGCGCAGCGGGGCGCTGGCCCGGCAGTGCCGCCAGGCGGTGTCGACGACCGGATCGGTTTCCAGCTCGGCCGGCTGCGGGTCGTCCAGGTCCAGCCAGATCATGAAGCCCACCACCTCGCCGGTGGCAGAACTGCGGTAGACGTGGCAGCCCTCGGGCCGGCGGTCCAGCCAGAAGCCGACCAGCGCGGCGGACTCCGGGCCTTCGGCCTCACCTGCGAGGTCCAGCACCGTCGACCGGTCCGCCGGCTGGTACGGATCCTCGTAGGCCTCGCCCTCGCCGGCGAAGGTGAAGTAGCGGCGGATCTCCTGCGCGTGCCGTTGCAGGTACATCATCGCGCCGACCGCCGGCAGCACCGCCGGCCCGGTGGCGGCCAACGCCTGCTCGAGCAGGTAGGCGTGCAGCCGCCGGTGCATGGTCTCGTAGCCCTGCGGGTCGCGCCAGCGCAGGTCGTCGTTGAGCGCGTCGCGGACCACATCGTGCGGGCGCAGGCCGCGGGCGTCGGACTCGATGAACGGCAACTCACGCAGCCAGGCGAAGATCGGCCCGGGGTCGCAGTCCAGGGCCGCCCGCAGCAGTCCTTCAGTGGTCGTCTGGGCGTGCGCGCAGATCTCCAGCGCCTGCCGGTGCAGTGGCGACGGCGTCTCCCCGATCAGCTGGGTGAGCAGGGTCTCCACCACGTTCAGGCTGGGCCGCCAGGCGGCGGTGGCGGCGGCCTCGTGGGTGACCGCGACCTCGGCGGCGAGCCGCAGCGCCAGCGGGTGGCCGCCGGCGAACGACAACACCGAGGGGTGCAGATCCGGCGGTACGCCCCGGCGGTTGAGCAGCGCGACGGCGTGCTCCCGGGACAGGTTGCCCATCGGGATCACTTTCAGCAGGTCACGCCAGGCCGGATCGGCCCGCCACTGCGGCCCGGGGCCGCCCCGGCCGGCCAGCACCACCAGGACGGACTCCGGCAGTCGGGGCAGAAACCGGTCCCGCAGCCAGTCCTCCAGCCCCTGGCAGTGCTCGAATGAGTCGACCAGCAGCACCGCCGTCTCGTCGGCCAGCGCATCAGCGGCGGCGAGCTCGAACCGGGCCGGAGACGGACTGACCGCCCTTCCATCCACATGCACCACCCGTCGTCCGGCGGCGGCCGCCTCGTCCCCGAAGTACCGCAGCAGGGTGGACTTGCCGATGCCACCCGGCCCGTGCAGGTAGAGCACTCCGAGCGGCTCGGGGGCGCGCTCCAACGCCTGCCGCAGCAGGGCGAGCTCGGCGGCTCGGCCGACGAAGTGGCGCTCCCGGGTCTGCCGCAGCCGCCGGTCCAGACTGGTGGTCGCTTGCCCACATCCGGCCATCACAAATCGATATCTTAGTGAAGCCGGTACGCCAGCGGCCTCCCCGGCCCGGCTGCCGGGACGGCACCACCGGCCGCCCCGGGGCAGGATCGGCGGGTCACCGCGACTGCAGGGCGTCCAGCGCGACGGCCATGGCGATCACCAGCCGACGGTCCAGTTGCGGGTGATGGATGTCGACCTGGTAGTTGTCCCGCAGGCCCCACCTGCGCACCACGGAGAAGGCCGGCTGGCCGTCGATGGTGAAGTCGAAGTGGTACGGCAGCCAGGAAAGCAGGTCACTGAACCGGCGCAGCAGGGCGACCACCATGTTGCGTTCCGCGCCGGTCGCCACCCCGATGCCGGGCTGCTCCAGGTGCCAGGTGGAGCGCAGCAGCGACCGGGCGAAGTCCTTACGGAACAGTCCGATCGGGTGGCCGGCGGCATCCGTCACGTCGTAGGTCGCCCCGAGGTCGATCACCTGCCGGGCCTTGAACCCGAGTACGGGCCGCTGGCGCTGGTCGTCGGCGTAGAGGGTGACCTGTTCGCGGAAGGCCAGCCGCTTCTGCTGGGCGAAGGCGAGCAGCGGCCCGGGTGCGCCGTCCGGGCCGACGGCGCGGACCTCGTACTGGTTGACCATCAACCGGATGCGCTGTCGCACGTACAGCTGTCGGAGCGTCTGCAGTTGCTGCTGGTCCATCGGTCGGTGGCCTTCTTCCGTCGGGGTGGGCGGCCGTTCGCCACCGGCGCGGTGGGCGGCCGTTCGCCACCGGCGCGGTGGGCGGCCGTTCGCCAGCCGATCGAAAGTTTGCCATGGATAGCCGGTACGACACTCACCGGCATCACCGACCACATATCCTTCAGTAGCCTCCACGCTACGTTCCGTCCGCCCCTGCGGCAGGCCGACGACAAAGGATTCGGACGTATGTGGCCTATTCAGCAGAAAGCTTCCGCTGCCGCGCAACCATCCGACGGCTTCCCCGACGACGGCGAGGCGCTGCCCGAACTCGCCGACGCGGACTGGATGCACCACGCCCGCGGGTTCGCCGAGACCAGCTTCTGGACGGTCGCCCGCCGGCTGCCCGGAATCCTCGCCGAGGCGGTCAAGTTGGCCTGGTCGGTGAGCCCACGCGACACGGTCGCCGCGATCGGGCTGAACGTCGTGGCCGGGGTGATGACCACCTTCGGGCTGCTGGCCACCAGCAGCGTACTGCGGGAACTGTTCGCCTCCGGGCCGACGCCGGACCGGATCCGCGCGGCCGCCCCGGCGCTCGCCGTCGCCGCGCTCGCCGTGGCGGCCCGGGGCGGACTGACCATCGCCGCCGGCTGGGCCCAGGCCCGGCTGATGCCACAGGTCACCTACCGGGCCGAGCTACGGCTGTTCGAGGCCACCACGTCGGTGGAGCTGGCCGCGTTCGACGACGCCGGCTTCGCCGAGGAGATGGACCGGGCCCGCGACCGGGGCACCGTCGAAGCGGCGTCCATTGTCGATGACGCGGTGAACCTCACCACCGGGGTCGTCGGGGTGGCCGCCACCGCCGCAGCGGTCACCGTCATCGAGCCGCTGCTGCTGCCGTGTCTGCTGCTGGCGGCGGTACCGGCCGCCGTCACCGCCATTCGGATCGCCCGCCGCGAGTACCTCGCGTTGCTGGCCCGGATCACCCGGCGGCGGCGGATGTGGATGTTGGCCCACCTGATGGCCAACCGGCACACCGCTGCGGAAATCCGCACCTACCAGATGCGGGACTTCCTGCTCGGCGAGTATCACCGCACGATGACCACCGAGACCCGGGCCCAGCTGCGGTTGGTGCGGGCGCAGACCGGCACCCGGGTCGTCGGGGGTGCGTTCAGCGGTACCGCTGCCTTCGTCGTCTACGCCGTACTCGGCGGTCTGCTCCTAGTCGGCATGATCCCGCTGGCCGCCGCCGCCACCGCGATGATCGCGCTCCAGGCGGCCCGGGCCAACCTGAACACCGCCATCCACGCCACCAACGCGCTGTACGAGGACGCGCTGTACTACCGCGACTACCGCGACTTCCTGGCCCGCGCCGACCGGCAGGTGCCACCGGCCGGCGGCCGGCGGATCGGCGGGTACGACGAAATCGAGCTGGACGGCGTCAGCCTGAGCTACCCGGACACCGACCGGCCGGCGGTCGACGGAGTCAGCCTGACCCTGCGTCGGGGTGAGGTGGTCGCGCTGGTCGGCGAGAACGGCTCTGGAAAGTCGTCGCTGGCCAAGCTGATCGCCGGGCTGTACCGGCCGAGCAGCGGCACCATCCGCTGGGACGGCGTCGACATCGACGAGATCGACCCGCAGCGGCTCGCCGGCCAGGTCGCGGTGGTGAGCCAGGACTGGTGGCGGTTCCCGTTCACCGCCGGGCAGAACATCACCATCGGCCGGCCAGGCCACGACCAGGCTGAGCCCGGTCGTCCGGACCACCACCAGGCAGCGGGCGACCGGGTACGGCCGTCCATGGTAGACGCCGCGACGGCCGCCACCGCCCACGACATGATCGAGAGCCTGCCCCGGGGGTATCGGACGCTGCTCGACCGCAACTTCCGGGAGGGCCACGACCTGTCCGGTGGCCAGTGGCAGCGGCTGGTCGCCGCCCGCGGCATCTACCGCGACGCGCCGCTGCTGATCTGCGACGAACCGTCGGCGGCGCTGGACGCCCGCGCCGAACACGCTCTGTTCCAGCAGCTCCGCCGCCGGCCGGACCGGACCGTCGTACTGATCACTCACCGGCTGGCGAACGTCCGTCAGGCCGACCGGATCTACGTGCTGCGGTCGGGTCGGCTGGTCGAGGCCGGTACGCACGACGAGCTGCTCGCCGCCGACGGGCTGTACCGGGAACTGTTCGAGCTGCAGGCGAGCGGGTACGCCGACACGCCGGTCGGATAATCGACCGGTGACCGCCACCACCGGACCCACCGCCGCCCCGGCCACGCCCTCCGCAGCGCCCCCGACCACGCCGCCAGCCACGCCCCCGGCCGCGCACCCGGCCCGACACCCGGCAGCGGTGCTGGAGGCGGTCCTGGAACGGATCACCTATGCCAACGAGGAGACCGGCTACACCATCGCCCGGGTCGCCACCGACCGGTCCGGCACCGACCTGCTGACCGTGGTCGGCTCGCTGCTCGGCGTACAGCCGGGGGAGAGCATCCGGCTGGTCGGCCGGTGGGGGTCGCACCCGAAGTACGGCCGACAGTTCGAGGTCCACTCGTACACCACGGTGCTGCCGGCCACCGTGCAGGGCATCGAGCGGTACCTCGGATCCGGCCTGATCAAGGGGATCGGGCCGAAGATGGCCGGCCGGATCGTCGCCCACTTCGGCGCCGACACGCTACGAATCATCGAGGAAGAGGCTGGCCGGCTGGTCGAAGTGCCCGGTCTCGGGCCGAAACGGACCTCCCTGATCGCCAAGGCGTGGATCGAACAGCAGGCGATCAAGGAAGTGATGATCTTCCTGCAGGGGGTCGGGGTCACCACCTCGCTCGCCGTACGGATCTACAAGAAGTACGGCGACGGGTCGATCTCGGTCGTCCGCAACGAGCCGTACCGGCTGGCCGCCGACGTCTGGGGCATCGGGTTCAAGACCGCCGACACCATCGCCCAGGCAGTCGGCATCCCGCACGACAGCCCGGAACGGATCAAGGCCGGCATCCAGTACACCCTCTCCGAGGCCGCCGACCACGGCCACTGCTACCTGCCGGAGCCCAACCTGTGCACCGACGCCGCCGGCATCCTCGGCGTCGCCGTCGAACTGGTCCGCGACGCGCTCACCGCGCTGGTCACGGAGGAAGGCGTGGTACGCGAGGCGGTGCCGAACCCGACCAGCGAGGGCGGCATCATCCCGGCCGTCTACCTGGTGCCGTTCCACCGCGCCGAATGCTCACTGGCCGGCAGCCTGCTGCGGCTGCTGCACCACCGGGCCGACCGGTTGTCGGCGTTCGCCGACGTCGACTGGGGCCGGGCGCTGGCCTGGCTGCGCGCCGGCACCGGCGCCGACCTCGCCCCCGAGCAGGAGCAGGCGGTACGCCTGGCGCTGACCTCGAAGGTGGCGGTGCTCACCGGCGGGCCGGGCTGCGGCAAGTCGTTCACCGTCAAGTCGATCATCACGCTGGCCGCCGCCAAGGGTGCCAAGATCGTGCTGGCCGCGCCGACCGGCCGGGCGGCGAAACGGATGACCGAGCTCACCGGTCACCCGGCGGCAACCGTGCACCGGCTGCTGCAACTGCGGCCGGGCGGCGATCCGACGTACGACCGGGACAACCCGATCGACGCGGACCTGATCGTCGTCGACGAGGCCTCGATGCTCGACCTGATCCTGGCCAACAAGCTGGTCAAGGCGGTGGCACCCGGTGCCCACCTGCTGCTGGTCGGCGACGTCGACCAGTTGCCGTCGGTCGGTGCCGGCGAGGTGCTGCGCGACGTGCTCGCCGCCCCGGCCGTACCGCAGGTCCGGTTGACCCGGATCTTCCGGCAGGCCCAGGAGTCCGGGGTGGTGGTCAACGCGCACCGGATCAACGCCGGCGAGCAGCCGCGCACCGACGGCATGGCCGACTTCTTCCTGTTCGCGGCCGACGAGCCGGAGGCGGTCGCCGGCCTGGTGGTGGACATCGTCGCCCGGCGGATCCCGCGCAAGTTCCGGGTGCCGGCCCGCGACATCCAGGTGCTCGCCCCGATGCACCGGGGCCCGGCCGGCGCCGGCAACCTGAACACCGCCCTGCAGGAGGCGCTTGCCCCGCCGCGCGACGACCGGCCGGAGCGGCGGCACGGCGCCCGGGTGTTCCGGATCAACGACAAGGTCATCCAGATCCGCAACAACTACGACAAGGGCACCGCCGGAGTCTTCAACGGCACCATCGGAGTCGTCACCGCGGTCAGCACCGAGGACCGCAAGCTCACCGTCCGCACCGACGAGGACGAGGACATCGAGTACGAGTTCGACGAGCTGGACGAGCTGCAGCACGCGTACGCGATCACCGTGCACCGCTCACAGGGCAGCGAGTACCCGGCGGTGGTCATCCCGGTGACGATGAGTTCGTACACGCTGCTGCAGCGCAACCTGCTCTACACGGCGGTGACCCGGGCGAAGAAGCTCGTCGTGCTGGTCGGCTCGCGCAAGGCGATCGCGATCGCGGTCCGAACCGCCGGGGCAGGCCGCCGGCACACCGCACTCACCCACCGCCTGGCACCCGACTGACCCGGGTCCGGACCACCCGGGTCTTACGACCGGCCGGGTCTCTCGGCCGAACCCGGGTCTCACAGCCGGACCCGGATCTCACGGCCGCAGTTCGGCGACGACGACCCGCGCGGCCTGTGCGATCAGCGCGTTGTCGTACCCGGCATCCGGGCCTTCCCGGTCGGAAAGCACCGCCAGCACGATCGGTTGGCCGGCCGGCGGCCAGATCACGGCGATGTCGTTGCGCGTGCCGTATCCGGCGGCACCGGTCTTGTCTCCGACGCGCCAGCCATCCGGCACGCCGGCCCGGATCAGCTCGTCACCGGTTGTGTTCGCCACCAACAGGTCGACCAGCAGGTCCCGGTCGTCCGTGGCGAGCGCGTCGCCGACGGCGTACGCCCGCAGGCTTCCGGCCAGCGCCCGCGGGGTGCTGGTGTCCCGGGGGTCGCCCGGGGTGTAGTCGTTCAGCTCGGTCTCCCAGCGGTCCGGATCGGTCACGTCGTCGCCGATCTCCCGCAGCCGCTTCTCGAAGCCGTCTGGGCCACCGAGCTGCTCCAGCAACAGATTGCCGGCGGTGTTGTCGCTGTACCGGATCGCCGCGTCGGCGATGTCGCGCAGCGGCATGCCGGTGTCGACGTGCTGTTCCGTGATCGGTGAATAGGTGACCAGGTCGTCGGCGGTGTAACGGATCACCTGATCGAGCTCGGCGCCGGTGGTCTGGTCGAACACTGCGGCTGCGGCGAGTGGCTTGAAGGTCGAGGCGTACGCGAACCGCTCGTCTGCCCGGTGTTCGACAGTCTGGCCCGTGCCGGTGTCGACGGCGTAGACGCCGAGCCGGGCGTCGAAGCTTTCCTCCAGGCGTCGGAGCTCGACCAGGTGTGCGCCGGTGGTCGCCGTCGTGGTCGGCTGCCCGACAGCGCTCGGGGCGGCGTCGGGCGACCCCGAGGTCGCACAGCCCGCCAGCGGTACGAGCGCCACCACCGCGACGGCGATACGGACACAGGTACGCAAGGTCATGCGAAGCATCCTTTCCAGGTGCACTTGGGATGTCAGTCAGCCTGGCAGAGGAGTCGGATGCGGTAAAAGACGACGGTGCGCGTTCTGATGCTGATTCGGCATAGAACCGGGCATAGAATCAGCTGCCGTGGACGTGGTGGCCGCCTGCCGGGCTTTCGTTGCGGTCAGCGCCCACGGCAGCTTCACCATCGGCGCTGCGGCGGCCCGCATCCCGCAGTCCGTGGCCAGCCGGCGGATCGCCACCCTCGAACAGCACCTCGGTGCCCGGCTGTTCGACCGCTCGTCACGCGCCGTCACCCTGACCGCCTTCGGGCGGGACGTGCTGCCCTCGGCCCGGCGCTTGGTCGACTTCGCGGACACCCTGGAACACAACGCCGAGCAGGCCCGACTGCGCCCGCTCCGGCTGGCCGTTCCGGCGATCTGCCCGCCCCGGCGGCTGGCCCGGTTGGTCACCGAAGCCCGGACCGACGGCCTGCAACTGGATCTGGTCCCCGCCGATCCGGCGGAGCGCGCCGACCTGGTCCACGGCTTGGAGGTACGCGCGGCGCTGCTCGCCGTGGCACCCGACGGCAGCCGGTGGCAGGTACCGCTGGGGCTTGCCGGCTCGTCCGACGGCTCCACCGGCGACGCCGCCGACCCGATCTTCCTCGCCGCGCTGCGCCCTGGTCGGTTTCGGCGTGACCGGGCCGGCAACCGGATCTGGATTCAGCCTGAAGACGACGTCCCGCATGTACGGGATCGGATGGTCCGCCTCGCCCAGTCCGTTGGTCTGGCACCCGCGCAGGTCAGGATCGCCACCGGACTCGTCGCCGCGCTCGCCGACGTGTACGGCGGCGACAGCGGCGACTTGTTGCTCTGCTCGGCCAGTCAGGCCCGGGATCTCGGGCTGCGCTGGCACCCGATCGGCGAGCAGGTGTTCGCCCGAGGCTACGACATCGCGGCCGGGTTGGCCGAGGACGCCCGGCGGTTGCACGACCTACCGGACGCCGTAGTGCGGACCTGCCTCGGTGCCCCGCCCGACGAGCAACGGTGAGGAAGGTATGGGCGTCGCCAAGGTGCTGCGGCTGGCACGAGCCACCCTCGACGAGGCGGGACTCCGTGGCTCCGTCCTGGTCCGAGATCTGCGTACCGGCGACGAACTTGGCATCGACCCCGACCTGGAGTTCCCGGCGGCATCGCTGGTCAAGGTCCCACTGGCGGTAGTCACGTTGGACCGGATCCACCGGGGGGAACTCGATCCGGCGGCGCTGACCCTGGTGCGCCCGAACCGGGTCGCTGTGCCCGGCCCGACCGGGTTGAGCAAGTTCCGCCACCCGGCCACGGTGGCCCTCGAGGACCTGCTCTATCTCAGTACGGCGATCAGCGACGGTGCCGCCGCCGACGCGTTGTTCGACCTCACGCCGCCAGCGGAGGTCACCATCGGGCTGCGCCGGCTCGGGTTGTCCGGAATTATCGTCCGGCACCCGATCAGTGACCTGACCGACACCCCTGCCGAACGGTTCGCCCCGCAGGAGAGTCACCTGGCGCAGTCGTTGGCCATCGGCGCGGCAACCGCCGGTCACGGCCACCCGGTCGCCCAACTCGACGTCAGCCGGGCCAGTACCGGATCGGCCCGCGCCTTCGTCGACCTCCTGCACGAACTCTGGCTGCCGGCCACGATGAACCAACAGGTTGCCGGCCGGGTCCGCGAACTGATGGGTGACAACGTGCTGCGACAGCGACTCGCGCCCGACTTCAGCTCCGATGCTGCCCGCTGGTCGTCGAAGACCGGCACCCTGCTCAACCTGCGGCACGAGATCGGCGTCGTGGAACACGCCAACGGCCAGATCTACGCGGTCGCCGCGCTGACCGAATCCCGGGTGCCGGCGATGGTGCAGCCGGCGGCCGAGGCCTCGATGGCGTACGTCGCCCGCAGTCTGCACGACGAGCTTCGGCTGGTGGGCGGCTGACCCGACCGACATCCCAAGATCAGGTGAGCGCTATGGACCTCTCAACAGCGGGGTGAGGTCCATAGCGCTCACCTGATCTTGATACGGTCAGCTTGCGGAGCCGGCCCGCTTGGCCAGGTCGACGAACCCACGCCAGGCCGCCGGCACGAAGGCCAGCGTTCCGCCGTCGCGGTCCTTCGTGTCCCGGACGTACACCCGACCCGGCTGGTTATCGGCCACCTCCACGCAGGACCCGCCGTTAGTGCCGCTCCGGGTGCTCTTTCGCCAGTTCAATTCGGTGCTCATGGTCATCGACCACCCTCATCATCAGGTCACGGGACAGGTCACACGGTAGCGCCCGTGCGGACACCAACTCCCATGCTCGCTGCACGTTGCGTACGGTCGCAAGCCCGGTGACCACCTCTCCCTCGTCGACGCTGTCCCGGTAGACGACGGTTGCTCCCTCGATCAGGGTGGCGATCTCGAACGCGCCGGTCAGCGCGGGATGCGGCCCTGCCGAGAACGGCACCACCCGCACCACGACGTTGGGGAGGAATCCCACCCCGACCAGGTGATCCAGCTGCTCTTTCATGATCACCGAGTCACCGATCCGCAGCGCCGCCTCGCCGATGATCGCGTGCAACAGCAACGGATCCTCGCGACCCAGGGTCGCCGCCTGCCGCGCCATCCGTTCCCGGGTAATCTCCTCGACCTGGACCTCGGTGTGCGGCCCGGCCGCGATCACCGACCGGGCGTACGCCTCGGTCTGCAGCAGCCCGGGGACGAGATTGGCATGGCAGGTACGCATGATGGCCGCTCGGCGCTCGTTCTCCACCCAGGACCGTAGCCAGGGCGCGACCGCCTCACCGCGTGCCCGCTCGGCAAGCTCCTGCAGCTCGGGCCCCGCCTTGAGCACAGCGACCAGGCCAGCCAGCACGTCGTCGGGTGGGATCGACCGCCCTGACTCGTAGTTCCCGATCTGGGAACCACTGATGTGCACCTCCGCACCGAGCGCATCCTGAGACATCCCGAGCTGCATTCGCATTTGCTTCAGCACTTGTCGAAATTCATTCGGATCGCTCAACGTGTCACCTCACAGATTCAAGAAGCGAAACTCACGCCCCCGATCCTCCGGCATCGGCGCGTCACAGTCCAGGGTGGAAGTCGACAACTCGACAGCACCCGCCCGACCACTTCTCAATTGATCATGACCAGTGTCATGAAACGGCGGAATCGGCGGAGAATCGCGCTCGACCGCAAGCAGATTCGGCCAGGTGGACCTGGCTCGCTATCGATCTTTCCGTGCGATGCCCGAAGGCCTGCTCCGCGCGCCGCTCCTGGCCCTGCCGCCCTGTATCGGCACCTGCTGGGTGCCGGTTGCTGCCTGCTCGGGCCCCGCCGGTCCCGGCTGCCGGCCGGCTGACGCGCGTTGTCGGCCGGCCGGGCGCCAGGTCCGGCCGTTGGCGTAGACGATCCGGAAGCCCAGGTACGCCGCCAGTGGCGCCCAGTGCGACGAGCCCATCCGCAGCTCGGCGGCGTTGTTGTAGACCCCGTTGGCGAGCACGTCGAGCAGCACCGTCTCGAACGCCGCCGACTCCACCCAGTCGACCTCCCGGGTGTAGCCGCAGATCAGCGAGGCCCCGGTGGTGGCGAGGAACTCGCGCATCCGGGCGTCGGAGGCGCGCAGCACCGAACAGCTGCCGAAGTACAGCCGCTTGCCGGCGCACCGGCCGGCCATCTGCTCGGCCACGTCGTCCAGGTCGACGTGGTGCCGTTCGGTCAGGCACAGTTTGGTCGGCTCGCCGTGCATGGCGAAGAAGCCGACCCGGTAGTCGGCGTACTGGCGCAGCAGCCAGCGGTCCAGGAAGTAGGCGAGTTCGTCGGGGGTGGCGGCGTCGCGGTGGATGAACCGGATCCGGCTGAGCCGTTCCAGCAGCTCCAGGGTCGGCAGCACCGAGCCGCGCTCGTTCAGGTCGCGATGCCACTGCCCCTCGATGCAGAAGACACCACCGCGCGCCACGTCGCCTCCCACCGTCGCGGACCACCCGCCGGACCGCCCAAGGTCGCAGCCGGCCGGACTGCCAGGTCCACAGCCGGCCAGACCGCCCGGTTCGCAGCCGGGTCGGGGCCCGCCACCCACCTGTCGGTCCGGTCAGTGACCATACCGCCGGTCAGGCCGGTGGTGTCACCTCGGACCGGGGCACCGCTAGACGGACCACCCCGGCGTCGACCGCCGCCAACTGTTCGACGCTGGCGTAGCCGACACCGCCCGGCAGCGCCGCCGGCTCCGTCGTGCTGATCTTGATGAAGCCGGTACGTAGCAGCCGGGCCGCCACGTCGGGCGCGGTGGCTGGCTCGTCGCCCACCTCCGGGTGGGGCACCTCGTCACCGATCGCGTCCTGCGGATCGACGGCGCCTTCGACCGTCACCGCGTTCGGATCCGCCGGACGGACCAGGGCGACCGTGCCGATCTTCTCGCCCCGTGCGTCGACCACCGGCATGCCGGTGGTGATCCGGTCTGTCACAGATGCGTCAGCCGCGTTCATGGACGTCCGGTTCCCCGTGTCGGCGTGCGACAAACCGTCCGTCGGAGACCTCGCGCCAGGCGCCGGGGCCGTCGATCAGGCGACGGACCGCGTCGTACGCGGACTCCTCGGTGTCGTACTCGGTGAACCGGGACCTGCCCTCGGCGCCGCCGACCCGGGCCTCGACGAACCACCTGTCGGCGTCGGCGCGGAGGAACACGTCCCGCCGGGCCAGCCGTCCCCAACTGCCGTTCCACCAGTGTTTACGCTGCTCCACCCGACGGACCCTATCGAACATCTGTTCGAGAGGATACGGCAGTGGCGGGTGGCCACCGGATCGGGCGACCGACCCGGGCACGGCGGTCAGTCCGTCTCCGGCCGCTGGTAGCAGGTACCGCAGGTGGGGTCGTCGCAGCGGGGTCGGACAAGGGTGGCTACCGCCCGCCCACCAGCGGGCTGGGCGGTCGGTCGGCCAAGGTCGGCGACAGGTCGGGTAGGGGTTGCGCAGTCCTGGGACGTGATCCCGGCTAGCTGCTCCATGCGTCAAGTGTCACGCAGATCACGTCCCGTCGCCGCCACTTTTCAAGTGCTGGGAGTAACAAGGCAACCACGGATAGCTCTTTGAATCACCGGTCGGTGCGGCGGGTCACCAGGGCGTCCCGGATCTCGGTCAGCAACTTGATTTCCTCGCTCGGCGCGGCCGGCGGCGGCTCCTCGCCCCGACGCCGACGCTCCGCGAGCCGGTTCATCGGCATGACGACCAGGAAGTACAGCGCGGCGGCGGTGAGCACGAAGGTGATCACCGCGTTGACGAAGGCCGGCCAGTCGAAGACGACGCCACGGACCGTGAACCCAGCACCGCCGATGCCCTCCTCGCCGGTCAGCAGTACGGCCAGCAGCCTGATGAACGGCTCCAGGAACGACTTGGTCAACTGGGTCACCACGGCGGTGAACGCCGCACCGATGACGATGCCGACCGCCAGGTCGACAACGTTCCCGCGCAGGATGAAATTCTTGAAGCCGTTGATCATGAGGGGCACTCCCGGCAGCTGAGCGGAATATCGGTCGACAACCTACCGCGACGATCTGCCCGCCCCGCCGGCGCACGCCCCGCTGCCCGACCCCGGCCACGGGGTGGAATGCCTGGTGACCGGCTGTCGTTGTGCATGGTCCGCCCCCGCACCACCTGGAACGGCGATCCCCCGGCACGGAGAGGTGGACCCCCCATGAACACGATCATCACCGGTACCCTCCGCGACAAGCTGCGGAACACCGCCCTCGGCATCGCCGGGCTGGCCATGGCCGGCGGCGCGATCGCCGCCCCCGCTCTGGCCGCCCAGCACACCCCCGGCGTCCGGGCTGCCACCACGGACACCGCCGTCACCACGAGTGACACCGGCGCCACCGGCGACCGCGTCGACACCGGCAAGTTGACCCCGCACGGCGTGCAGGGCGAACAGTCCCGCATCACCCTGTCCGGCGAGCAAACCGACAACGTCAAGGGCATCATCGCCGCCACGAAGAAGGCCGGCATGGACGAGCGGGCCGCCGTGGTCGCCATCGCCACCGCCCTGCAGGAGTCCAAGCTGGAGAACCTGGGCCACCTCGGTGACCGCAACGACCACGACTCGCAGGGCCTGTTCCAGCAGCGCCCGTCGTCGGGTTGGGGCACCGTCGAGCAGATCACCGACGTCGAGTACTCCACCACCGCGTTCCTGAACGGGCTCAGGGCCGTCGACGGCTGGCAGGACATGCCGCTGACCGAGGCCGCCCAGACCGTCCAGGTGTCGGCGTTCCCGTTCCACTACGCGCAGTGGGAGACCCAGGCCGCCGAGCTGGTCGCCCAGCACTGGAACAGCTGACCCACCGCACCGATCCGCAGCAGCACCGAAGCAGCGCGCCACTACCGCGCAACGCCGCTGGTCAGTACGAGGGCCGGGCCCCGCCCCCCGGGGTCCGGCCCTCGGGGCGTGAGCGTCGCGGGGTCAGTCTTGCGTGAGCGTCGCGAGTCAGTCGGTGCCGAGGTAGGCGGCCGCCTCGCTGGCCGCCCGCTCCGGGTCACCGTCGCGGATCGCCGCAACCAGCCGGGCGTGGTCGACGTGCCGGTCCGGGTGCAGGTCCGGGCCGACCGCCTCGGCGACGGTGGCCCGCATCGCAGCGCCGATCGAGTCGTACAGCTCGGACAGCATCACGTTGTGCGAGGCGGCCATGATCGCCCGGTGCAGCGTCAGGTCCGCGTCGACGAACCGGGCCAGGTCGCCCCCGCGCCAGGCCGCCTCGCGGTCGGCCAGCGCTGCGTCCAGCGACGCCACGTCCGACGGGGTACGCCGCTGCGCCGCCAGCCGGGCCGCCTCGACCTCGAACGCCCGGCGGACCTCCACGGTCTCCCGCCACTCGGCGGAGGCACAGCGGCGGGCCACCGCACCGGCCAACTCGTCGGTGGAGATCACATAGGTGCCGGAGCCTTGTCGGCACTCCAGCACGCCGGCGTGCACCAACGCGCGTACCGCCTCCCGGACCGTGTTGCGCCCGACGCCGAGCGCCTCGGCCAGCCGTGGTTCGGTCGGGATCCGGGTGCCGAGCGGCCAGTCGCCGGCGGCGATCTGCTCGCGCAACGAGTCGATCGCCTGGCGGACCAGAGTCTGCCGGGACCTGCGGGAAGTGCCGGACCGGCCGGCAGGTGCCGACGGGGAAGCTGCCGAGGGTGTCATCCGTTACATCACCCGACCATAAATCATCCCATGATTTTAGGATGGTCGACATGACTCCGCCAACCGCCCTCACCGGCCGCCCGGCTACCCGGACCGCACCGGGGTCGACCATGCCGAGGCAGACCTCATCGGGGCGGGCCGTGTCGGGGCCAAGCACGACTGGGCCAACCACGACTGGGCGGATCCAGCCGGTGCCGGCCACTGCACCGGCCGGGACGGCGACCACCGGGGCCGCCCGGCGTGGCACAGTCGTGGTGCTGATCGCGATGATCCTCGTCGCGCTCAACCTGCGGCTCGCGATCACCAGCCTCGGCCCGCTGCTGGACGAGGTCCGTACCGGCCTGGCACTGTCCGGCCTGCTGGCCGGCGTGGTGACCATGCTGCCGGCGTTGGCCTTCGCCTCGGTCGGCGCGTTCACCCCGTGGCTGGTCCGCCGATTCTCGCCACCGCAGCTGCTGGTGGCCTCGATGGCGGCGCTCGCCACCGGTCAACTGCTCCGGGTCACCATCAGCTCCGCCTGGTTGTTCGTGGCGACCAGCGCCCTGGCCCTGGCCGGAATCGCGGTGGCGAACGTGCTGCTGCCGATGCTGGTCCGGCAATACTTCCCGCACCGGGCCGGCCTGGTCACCGGCGCGTACATGATGTCGTTGACGATCGGTGCGTCGGTGTCGGCCGGTACCGCGGTCCCGATCGCCCACGCGGCCGGCAGCTGGCGGGCCGGGCTCGGCTTCTGGGCGCTGATCGCCGTCGCCGCCGCAGCGTTCTGGGTGCCGGTCGCCTGGCGGGACCGACGACGCCCGGCGACCGGCACGCCCGGCACCGTCGGCGAGCGACCGGCGAGCGGCACCGTCGGCGAGCGACCGCTGGCACGGCCGGGCGCGACGGCCGTGATCCGACCGGGCCGGACCCGGCTCGGCTGGCTGATGGCCGGCTTCTTCGGCGCACAGTCGTTCGGCGCGTACGCCCAGATGGGTTGGCTGGCGCAGGTGTTTCGCGACGCCGGTTTCCGACCGGAGACCGCCGGGCTGCTGCTGGCCGGGGTCACTGCGGTCGCTGTGCCGATCGCGCTGCTGATGCCGACGCTGGCCACCCGGATGTCGAGCCTGCGGCCGCTTGTGCTCGGCACCACCGTGGCGTCCGCACTCAGCTACGCGGGGCTGCTCTGGCTGCCGTACCAGGGTGCCCTGGTGTGGATGGTGCTGCTCGCGCTCGGTCAGGGCACCTTCCCGCTGGCGCTGGCGATGGTCGGGCTCCGGGCGCGGACCGGGGCCGGCGTGGTGTCGTTGTCGGCGTTCACCCAGAGCACCGGTTACCTGATCGCCGCGCTCGGCCCGCTCTCGGTCGGTCTGCTGTACGAGCAGACCGGCGGCTGGTTGGTGCCGATCGCGCTGCTCGGTGTGGCGCTGCTGGTGCAGACCGGTACGGGCTGGGCGATCGCCCGGCCCCGCTGGATCGAGGACGAGGCGGGCACCGCCTCGGTCAGTCGGCCGCAGCCGGCTGTGGCGCCGAGACCGCTTCGTCGACGCTCGGGAAGGTCTGTAGGACCTCGACCAGGCCGCTGACCTCCAGGATGCGCAGCACCCCGCGCTGCGGCGCGGCGAGCCGGACAACGCCGCCGGCCTCGTCGCACCCGTTCTTCGCCCGGACGAAGACCGACAGACCGGTGGAGTCGCAGAACGACACGTCGGCCAGATCGAAGACCAGCCGACTGCGACCTTTGTCCAGTAGATCCGTTATCTGGTCCTGGAGCTGGGGTGCGGTGGCCATGTCCAACTCACCACCGACCGACACGACGACGACGTCGCCACGCTGCTCCGTCTGCACCGTCAGGGACATTCGAGACCTCCAGCCATTCCGCTCGAACGGTACTCCACTTGCTGTCGTCCGCGCAGGACCGGGAGTTCGTTGCTCAGCAACCATAATCCCAGGCCGTCGGGAACCCGCCGCGACCGACGTCATCGCGGCGACGGCGGGTCCCGTCCGCCGGCCGGGTCAGCCGGCCAGCCCCACCCGGTCCAGGATCCAGGCCGTGACGAAGGCCTCCTCGTGCCAGGCGTCGTAGCGCCCGCTCGGGCCGCCGTGACCGGCACCCATCTCCGTCTTCAGCAGGTACGACCCGCCGGGAGCCACCGCGCGCAGTTTCGCCACCCACTTCGCCGGCTCGTGGTAGAAGACCCGGGTGTCGTTGAGGCTGGTCACGGCCAGGATCGGCGGGTAGTCGACGGCGGCGACGTTCTCGTACGGGGTGTACGAGCGCATGTACGCGTACACGTCGGGGTCCTCCAGAGGGTTGCCCCATTCCTCCCACTCGGTGACCGTCAACGGCAGCGTCGGGTCGAGGATCGTGTTCAGCGCGTCCACGAACGGCACCTGCGCCACGATCCCGCCGAACGCGTCCGGGGCGAGGTTGACCACCGCGCCCATCAGCAGCCCGCCGGCTGAACCGCCCCGGGCGATCAGCCGGTCCGAGGTGGTCCAGCCCGCCTTCACCAGATGTCGGGCGCAGGCCACGAAGTCGGTGAACGAGTTCTTCTTGGCCATCATCTTGCCGTCGTCGTACCAACGCCGGCCCAGCTCACCGCCGCCCCGCACGTGCGCCACGGCGAACACCACGCCACGGTCCAGCAACGACAGCCGGGGCACCGAGAACCACGGGTCCATGCTGATCTCGTACGACCCGTACCCGTAGATCACGCACGGCGCGGAACCGTCCCGGGGGGTGCCGGCGCGGCACACCACCGAGATCGGCACCCGGGTGCCGTCGTCGGCGACCGCCCATTCCCGGTGCTGCTCGTAGCCGGCCGGGTCGTAGCCGCCGAGCACCGGCTTGCGCTTGCGCAGCGCCAGGTCGCGGGTGACCAGGTCGTAGTCGTAGATGGAGTCGGGGGTGATCAGCGAGGTGTAGCGGATCCGCAGGCTGGTGGTGGTGTACTCGGGGTTGGCGTCCAGCCCGACGCTGTAGATCGGCTCGGGGAACTCGATGTCGAAGGTGTCGGTACTGCCGACCGGGAGCACCCGCAGCCCGGTCAGTCCGTCAGTACGCAGCGACACCACCAGGTGGTTGGCGAACGCGTCCACCGATTCGAGCCGGGTGCCGGGGGTGTGCCCGATCAGCGGCACCCAGTCGCCGGGGGCGTCCACAGAGGTGTACGCGAGGGCGAAGTCCTCCGCGCCGTCGTTGTGCAGGATCAGGAACCGGTGCCCATGGTGTTCGACCGAGTAGTCCACCCCCTGCCGGCGCGGGGCGATGACCACAGGCTCGGCGGTCGGGTCGGTGGCCGGCAGTGCCCGTACCTCGCTGGTGGTCTTGCTGTGCGCGTCGATCAGGATGAACCGCTCGGAGCGGGTCAGCTCGACGCCGACCCAGAACCGCTCGTCGTCCTCCTGGTGGACGATGACGTCGCGGTCCGCGCCGGTGCCGATCTGGTGGCGCCAGACCCGGTACGGCCGCCACGCGTCGTCCACGGTCAGGTAGAACAGCGCGCTGCCGTCGGCCGACCAGGCGGTGCCGTAAAAGGTCGACGGCACCTCGTCGGGCAGCACCTCGCCGGTGGCCAGGTCCTTGATCCGCAGGGTGAAGCGCTCGTCGCCGGAGAAGTCGGTGGAGTACGCCAGCCAGCGGCCGTCCGGGCTGACGTCGAAGGTGCCCATCGCGAAGAAGTCATGCCCCTCGGCGAGGGCGTTGCCGTCGAGCAGGATCTCCTCGCCGTCGATCGACACGCCGTCGACAGTGGCCGGCGGGGCCGAATCGCCGGGCCGGACGGCAAGCCGGCAGTGGATGCCGTACTGCTGGCCTTCGACGGTCCGGGTGTAGTACCAGTAGTCGCCCTTGCGGGTCGGTACCGACAGGTCGGTCTCCTGAGTACGCCGCTTCGTCTCGCCGAACAGTGTTTCGCGCAGCGCGGCGAGGTGTGCCGTGGCACCCTCGGTGTAGGCGTTCTCCGCCTGCAGGTAGGCGATCGTGTCCGGGTCGTCCTTGGCGGCGAGCCAGGCGTAGTCGTCGACGACCGTGTCGCCGTGGTGGACGCGCTCGGTCGGGACACGCTTGGCGGTCGGCGGAACCGGTGTCTGGGTCGTCACCCGGCCACGGTACCGCCCGGAGCGGGCCGCCCGGTCGCGGCGGCACGCCGCACGGCCAATCCGGATCGATTAGAACACGTGTACGATCAGCGCGGGGGGTGACTCGACGGTGATTCAGGACGTGGCCGCTCGACTGGCTGAGATCTGTGGTGCCGCGCACGTGCGCGACGCCGGCCCGGACGACGAGGTGGCGGCCGCCGCTCCGCGTTGGGTTGCGGCACCGGGCACGGCCTCGGCGACCGCCGAGGTGCTGCGCCTGTGCGCCGACCGGGATCTGACCCTGATCCCCCGCGGCTCCGGCAGCAAACTGGACTGGTGGACTCCACCGTCCTATGTGGACATCGTGCTGGACACCTCCCGGCTGGCCGGCGTCTGGCACCGCCCGCCAGGATCACGCACCGTCCGGGTCGGCGCGGGCACCCCGCTGCACACCGCCCAGCAGGCCGTCGGCCGGGCCGGCTGGCGGATGCCGCTGGACCCGCCCTCCGCGTCGGCGACGGTCGGCGGGATCGTCGCCACCGACGAGACCGGACCATTGAGCCACCGGCACGGTCCGCCGTGCCGGCACGTCACCGGGGTCGACTACGTCGACGCCGCCGGGCGGCTGGTCCGGGCGGCGTCGGAGACTGACGACGCCGGTGACGAACCGCCCCAGCTGCTCTGCGGTTCGCAGGGGGCCCTGGCGGTGCTGGTCGCCGCGACGGTCCGGCTGCAGCCGGTGCCGGCCGACCGACGCTGGGTGCGACGTACCGTGCACACCCCGCTGGAGGTACGCGACCTGGTCGGCGAGCTGACCGTCGACGGGCTGCACCCGGTGGCGGTCGAGCTGGACCTGCCGGCACACGCCGCGCGCACCGTCCGGCCGTCCCAGGTGCCGCCCGGTGGGCAGCTCGCGGTGCTGTTCGAGGGCGAGCCGGGTCTGAACCGGCAACGCGCCGGCCGGGCGGCGGCACTGCTCGGCGGGGACGCCGTCGACACCGCCCGACCGCCGGTCTGGTGGCGGCGTTACCCGTTTACCGCCAGCGACATCGCTCTGCGGCTCGACGTACCGGCCGCGCACCTGCACGCCGCGATCTACGCGGTGCGCGACGCGGTCGGCGCACCCATCGGTGTTCGCGGTTCGGTCGGCACCGGCCTGGTGCACGCCGTACTTCCCGGGTCGACCACGCCGGAGCGGGTCGCCGAGACCCTGGCGACGGTTCGGTCGGTGCTGCTGGCGCGCAGCGGCAGCTGCGTGGTGCTGACCGCGCCCGCCGAGGTCCGACAGGCCGTCGACATCTGGGGCCACCGGCCGGGCCTGCCCCGGCTACTTGAGCTCAAGCAACGGTTCGACCCGCAGCACCGGCTGGCGCCCGGCCGGTTCACCGGCGGGTCGTGACCGGGTCACCCGGTCAGTCGGTCACGCGCTGGTCTGGGTGGGCGGCGAAGGCCGGCCGGGCCGGCCTTCGTCGCCGGCTCGTTGCGTACCACCAGGATCGCGATGTCGTCGCGAGGTGCCTCGACCGAGAAGTCCAGCGTCGTGGTGCGCAGCCGGGCCGCCACCACGTCGGCGGAGAAGCCGGCCAGCGGTGCCGCGGCACGGCGCAGCCGCTCGGCGCCGAACAGCTCCCGCCCGTTGCGCCGCTCGGTGATCCCGTCGGTGTAGAAGACCAGCGAGTCGCCGGGTGCCAAACTGAGATCCACCGACGGCGCGACGATCTCCTCCAGCAGCCCGAGCGCCGTGCCGCCGGCACCGACGAACCGGGCCTGCCCGTACCCGCTGATCAGCACCGGCCGGTCGTGGCCGGCCAGGTGCAGCCGGACGTCCAGCTGGTGGTCGGCGGTCACCGTCACGGCGGCCATCGCGAGGGTGCAGTAGCGGCCGCCGCCCCGCTCGACGAGCGTGTCGTTGAGCCGGGCCAGCACCTCCGGCAACGCCTTTCCGTCGCGTACCAGCACCCGGATGACGTCCCGGACCAGGCCGGTGACGGTGGCGGCCTGCACCCCCTTGCCGGACACGTCGCCGACCACCACCAGCCAGCGGCCCTCCGACAGCGGCACCACGTCGTAGAAATCCCCGCCGACCTCGACCGCGTCGCCGCTGGGCACGTACTCGGCGGCCAGCCCGATCCCGCCGATGGTGGGCAGTCCCGGCGGCAGCAGCGACTGTTGCAGGGTGTGCGCGACCCGCCTGCGTTCCTGATGAATCCGGGCGTTGTCGATGGCCAGCGCGGCCCGCCGGGCGACGTCTTCCAGGACCGACACCTCGTCCGGGTCGTGTCGGTGCCGTTGGTGCCGGCCGACCGCGAGGGTGCCGAGCCGCTGACCCCGGGCCACCAGCGGTACGGCGAAGCCCTCCATCGGCGCGCCGAGCGGCACCTGTGATCCGCTGCGCGACGCCTCCCGCAGCCGGGCCAGCACCGAGTCGGGGCCGGACTCGCGCAGCGTGGCGTGCAGCGCGGGCAGGACCGTCTCGTCGGTGTGGCTCGCGGCGGCCAGCTGCAGCTGGCCCCACTCGTCCGCGGTGTGCACCGCGCACCACCGGCCGAGCCGGGGCACCACCAGCTGCGGGATCAGCGCCATCGTCAGGTCGACGTCGAGTGACTGGGCGAGCAGTTCACTCGCTTCGGCCAGGAAGGTCAGCCAGGTCTGCCGGCGCAGGTCGGCGCGGCGCAGCCGGTCGTTCTCCAGGTGCAGCGAAAGCCGCTCGGCGACAAGCGCGGCCAGTGGCCGGGCGTAGTCCGACGGCGCGGCGTCGAGTTCGAGTTCCCCGGAGTACGGCCGGTGCACGGTCAGCGGTACGCGCAGCAGTTCACCGGAGCGTGGCTGCCGGCCGTACCGCGCCAGGATCTGGACCCCGTTGCCGTCGCCACGGTCCAGCCGGACGGTGCCACCGGCCGCGCCGACCAGGTCCGCGACCCGGGCGAGCAGGCTGCCGGCCAGGTCCGCGAGCGGATCGTCGGCATGCGGTTCCGGCCCGGCCTGCATCAGCGCGGCGAGTGTCCCGGCGCTGGGCGCGGCCGGCGGCCGGGTGTGGTGATCATCGTCGGCGGCGGGTGCCAGCCGGGTGCCGGCCGGCACCGGCGGAAACCAGTCGTCCGGTGCCGGTGGGGTGCCGTGCCGGTCGAGCCGGAACCAGACCCCCTTGCCGGTGCGCAGGTGGGTGGTGCCCCACCGGCTGGCGAAGTGGTCGACGAGGAGCAGGCCCCGGCCCCGCTCGGACACCTCGGAGATGTTCTGCCGCTCGTTGCGGGGCAGCGCGGCGACGTTCTCGATCGGGCCGGCGGCGAAGTCGGTGACCGTGACGGTCAGCCCGACCGGGTCGGCCACCACCTCGATGATCAGCTCGGTGCCGGCGTGCACGACCGCGTTGGTGGACAGCTCGGTGGTGAGCAGCAGCGCCTCGTTGATCAGTTCATCCAGGGCAGCTTCGGACAGTACCGACCTGACCACCGCACGTGCGGTGGCCGGGGTCCGTCGGTCGGCCGGCAGGCGAACCCGCCGGACATGCTCACTCCCGGTGCCGGTGGCGGAACGCTCGGCCCTAGCTGTCACCTGCCGGTTCCTCCGATCCCCTGACAGATTGGTGCGGGCATGCGCCTCGCATCTGCCACGGTAGTCGAGCAATGATGAGGTCAGCCCACTCCCAGAGCTGAGCGAGGAGTTATGACCAGCGCGAAACAGCTGTCCTCCGACCAACGGCCGGCGATCGACGAGACCGCGCTGCTGACCGAGCTCGCCGAGGCGCTGCGCCGGGTGGGGCAGGGGGATCTGAAGGTACGGCTGCCCCGCCGGGTCGGGGTGGCCGGCGAGGTCGCCGACGCCTTCAACGAGGTGGTCTCGCTGCAGGAACGTCAGCACCTGGACCTGCGCCGGATCAGCCGGATCGTCGGCCGGGACGGCCGGCTCAGCGAACGCCTCGACGAGGAGGGCTTCGGCGGCGCCTGGGCGGACAACCACCAGGCGATCAACGCGCTGATCGACGACCTGGGTCGACCGACCACCGAGATCGCCCGGGTGATCCGGGCGGTCGCCGAAGGTGACCTGTCCCAGCACATGGAGCTGGAGATCGACGGACAGCCGCTGCGCGGCGAGTTCCTGCGGATCGGCCGGACGGTGAACACGATGGTCGGCCAGCTGTCGTCGTTCGCCGACGAGGTCACCCGGGTCGCCCGGGAGGTGGGCACCGAGGGCAAGCTGGGTGGCCAGGCGCGGGTCAAGGGGGTCTCCGGCACCTGGAAGGACCTGACCGACAACGTCAACTCGATGGCCTCCAACCTGACCCACCAGGTCCGGTCGATCTCCCAGGTGGCCACCGCGATGTCGCGGGGCGACCTGTCGCAGAAGATCACCGTGTCGGCCAAGGGTGAGGTCGCCGAGCTCGCCGACACGATCAACATGCTGACCGACACGCTGCGGTTGTTCGCCGAGCAGGTCACCCGGGTCGCCCGCGAGGTCGGTACGGAGGGCAAGCTGGGCGGGCAGGCCCAGGTGCCGAACGTGGCCGGCACCTGGAAGGACCTGACCGACAGCGTCAACTCGATGGCGTCGAACCTGACCGCCCAGGTCCGCAACATCGCCCAGGTCTCCACGGCGGTCGCCAAGGGCGACCTGTCACAGAAGATCACCGTCGCCGCCCAGGGTGAGATTCTCGAACTGAAGTCGACGGTGAACACGATGGTGGATCAGCTGTCGTGGTTCGCCGACGAGGTCACCCGGGTCGCCCGCGAGGTCGGTATCGAGGGCAAGCTGGGCGGGCAGGCCCAGGTCCGCGGGCTCTCCGGGACGTGGCGTGACCTCACGCAGAACGTGAACCAGCTGGCCGGCAACCTGACCAGTCAGGTTCGCAACATCTCCCAGGTCTCCACGGCGGTCGCCAAGGGCGACCTGTCACAGAAGATCACCGTCGACGCACGCGGCGAGATCCTCGAACTCAAATCGACCGTCAACACCATGGTCGACCAACTGTCGCTGTTCGCCGACGAAGTCACCCGCGTCGCCCGCGAAGTCGGCACGGAAGGCAAACTCGGCGGCCAGGCGCAGGTCAAGGGCGTCTCCGGCACCTGGCGCGACCTCACCGACAACGTCAACTCGATGGCCTCCAACCTCACCAGCCAGGTCCGCAACATCGCCTCGGTCACCACCGCCGTCGCCAAGGGCGACCTCTCCCAGAAGATCACCGTCGACGCACGCGGCGAGATCCTCGAACTCAAATCGACCGTCAACACCATGGTCGACCAACTGTCGTCGTTCGCCGACGAAGTCACCCGCGTCGCCCGCGAAGTCGGCACCGAGGGCAAACTCGGCGGCCAGGCCCAGGTGCGCGGGGTGGCCGGGACGTGGCGGGACCTGACCGACAACGTCAACTCGATGGCCTCCAACCTGACCGCCCAGGTCCGCAACATCGCCCAGGTCTCCACGGCGGTCGCCAAGGGCGACCTGTCACAGAAGATCACCGTCGACGCACGCGGCGAGATCCTCGAACTCAAATCGACCGTCAACACCATGGTCGACCAACTGTCGTCGTTCGCCGACGAAGTCACCCGCGTCGCCCGCGAAGTCGGCACCGAGGGCAAACTCGGCGGCCAGGCCCAGGTCAAGGGCGTCTCCGGCACCTGGCGCGACCTCACCGACAACGTCAACTCGATGGCCTCCAACCTCACCAGCCAGGTCCGCAACATCGCCTCGGTCACCACCGCCGTCGCCAAGGGTGACCTCTCCCAGAAGATCACCGTCGACGCACAGGGCGAGATCCTCGAACTCAAATCGACCGTCAACACCATGGTCGACCAACTGTCGTCGTTCGCCGACGAAGTCACCCGCGTCGCCCGCGAAGTCGGCACCGAGGGAGAGCTTGGCGGCCAGGCGCAGGTCAAGGGTGTCTCCGGCACCTGGCGGGACCTCACCGAGAACGTCAACCAGTTGGCGTCCACCCTGACCACCCAGCTACGGGCGATCGCCCAGGTCTCCACCTCGGTGACCCGAGGCGACATGACCCAGCACATCACGGTTCAGGCGCAGGGCGAGGTCGCCGAGCTGAAGGACAACATCAACCAGATGATTGTCACTTTGCGGGACACCACCAAGAAGAACGCCGAGCAGGGCTGGCTGGACTCGAACCTGGCGCGGATCGGTGGTCTGCTGCAGGGGCAGCGGGACCTCGGCGAGGTCTGCCGCATGATCATGAATGAGGTGACGCCGCTGGTCGACGCGCAGCTCGGCGCGTTCTTCCTCGCCGACGCCGACGACGGGGTGACCCGCCTCGGGCTCACCGCCGCGTACGGCTATGTCGCCCGGGACCACAAGATCATTTTTGGTCCGGGTGAAGGGCTGGTCGGCCAGGCCGCCGTCTCCCGCCGGACCATCCGGGTCGGCGCCGGCGCCACCGGGGCGCTCACCCTGCGCTCCGGTCTGCTCAGCATCCCGCCCCGGGACCACGTGGTGCTGCCGGTGCTGTTCGAAGGCGAAATGCTCGGAGTGATCGAGTTCGCCTCCGTCGCCGCCTTCTCCGAGCTGCACCTGGCGTTCCTGGAGCGGCTGGTCGCCACGATCGGCATCGCGGTCAACACCATCCAGGCCAACAAGCGCACCGAGGAGCTGCTCGCCCAGTCGCAGCGGCTGGCCAACGAGATGCAGGCGCAGTCGGCCGAACTGCAGCGCACCAACGCCGAACTGGAGGACAAGGCCCGGCTGCTGTCCGAGCAGAAGGGCAACATCGAGACCAAGAACCGGGAGATCGAACTGGCCCGGATCGGCCTGGAGGAAAAGGCCCAGCAGCTGTCCCGGGCCTCGGCGTACAAGTCGGAGTTCCTGGCCAACATGAGCCACGAGCTGCGTACCCCGTTGAACTCGCTGCTGCTGCTGGCCCGGCTGCTGGCCGACAACCCGGACGACAACCTCACCGAGAAGCAGATCGAGTTCGCCAAGACCATCCACAGCGCCGGCTCCGACCTGCTGTCCCTCATCGACGACATCCTCGACCTGTCGAAGATCGAGGCCGGCCGGATGGACGTGCAGCCGGCCGAGGTGCCGTTCGGCGAGATCCGGTCGTACGTCGAGCAGGCGTTCGCACCGCAGGTCGACGAGAAAGGGCTGGAACTGCGCGTCGAGGTGGCGCCGGACCTGCCCCCGGCGGTCGTCACCGACGCACAGCGACTGCAGCAGATCCTGCGCAACCTGCTCTCCAACGCGGTGAAGTTCACCGACTCGGGGTCGGTGACACTGCAGATCGCCCCCGCCCCGCAGGACCTGACCTTCGAACAGCCAGCGCTGTCCACCGCCGACCAGGTGGTCGCCTTCACAGTGATCGACACCGGGATCGGCATCTCCGACGACAAGCTCTCCCTGATCTTCGAGGCGTTCCAGCAGGCGGACGGGACGACCAGCAGGCGGTACGGCGGCACCGGGCTCGGCCTGTCGATCAGCCGCGACCTGGCCCGGCTGATCGGCGGCGCGATCTCCGTGTCGTCGGTGCCGGGCGAAGGGTCCACCTTCACGCTGTACGTTCCCGACGTGCTCAACACCGACGCGGTGCTGCCGCCGGCACCGTTGCCGGCCGCCGCGCCGATCCGCACCGCGCTGCCACCGCTGACCCGGCCGATCGAGGTGGACCGCCCCGAACCGCCGACCACCCGGCGGCTGGACGGGGCCACCGTACTGATCATCGACGACGACGTCCGCAACGTCTTCGCGCTGACCAGCGCGTTGGAGCTGCACGGGATGACCGTGATCTACGCGGACAACGGGGTCGACGGCGTACGCAAACTCGCCGAACGCCCCGAAGTGAACATCGTGCTGATGGACGCGATGATGCCGGACCAGGACGGTTACGAGACGACCCGGATCATCCGCCGCAACGAACGCTTCGCGGACCTGCCGGTGGTCTTCCTGACCGCCAAGGCGATGCCGGGTGACCGGGAGTCCGCGCTGCAGGCCGGGGCGACGGACTACATCACCAAACCGGTGGACCTGGACGAACTGATCACCCTGATGGTGACCTGGATCAACGCGGCTGAGGAGTTGAACTCGTGACTGCCGGATCGGCGAAGGTACTTCTGGTGGACGACCGGCGGGACAACCTGCTCGCTCTGGAGGCGATCCTGCAGGGGATGCCGGTGCAGGCCGTGGCGGTGGAGAGCGGCGAGGACGCGCTGAAGAAGCTGCTGGTGGACGACTTCGCGGTGATCCTGCTGGACGCGCAGATGCCGGAGATGGACGGATTCGAGACGGCCAACCACATCAAGCGTCGCGAACGCACCCGGCACGTACCGATCCTGTTCCTGACCGCCGCGGACCGCGACGCCCAACTCGCCCTGCGCGGGTACGCCGCCGGCGCGGTCGACTACCTGATCAAGCCCTTCGACCCGTGGGTGCTGCGGGCCAAGGTCGGCGTCTTCGTCGACCTCTGGGTGAAGAACCGCCAACTCGCCACCCAGGCGGACCTGGTCCGGCAGCGGGACGAACAGGTACGGCAACTGTGTGCGGCGATCGACCGGGCGACCGCCCGGCTGCGCGACGGCGAGGTGGCTCCGGCCGAGGTCGCCGACGAGTTGGAGACGGCCCGCTGGGGCGGCGACGGCCGGGCCGGCTGACCGCAACGGCCGGGCCGGCCGCCGCCGGACTGACCGCGAGGCCTAGCTGGCCGCCCCGGGTCAGCCGGCGCCGTTACGGATGGTGAGCGCCGACCGCAGCCCGGTGATGTTCAACACCCGGTGCAGGAACTCGCCGACGTTGGTGAGCAGCAGCAGACTCTGCGCGTGGCTGGCCTTGCGGGTGAGCACCACCAGGGTGCCCAGACCCTGCGAGTCGCAGAAGGTGACACCGGCCATGTCCAGCACGATCCGGGCCGGCGCGTCACCGAGCAGATCGTTGACGGTGGTGGACAGCTGGGCGGCGGTGAGCATGTCGATCTCACCGACGAGGCGTAGCACAGCCTCATCGGGAGTGCGCCGCAACGCGATCGACAACTCCGCCCGCTCCACCCGGCCAGCGTATCGCGACAGCGCGAGCCCGGCCCTGGTACGGCGGTCGCCGCAACCCGGGCGTTGGGCAGGGTCGGATGTGCGGTCCCCTGGTGACGCTGCCACAATGGCAGGGCCGTGACTGCCACCGAAACTGCCGGCGCCCGCCCGTACCCGGCGCACGCGCCCGCATCCCAGGCCCTGTTCGACCGCGCCACCGGGATCATCCCTGGCGGGGTCAACTCGCCCGTGCGCGCCTTCAGGGCGGTCGGCGGGACCCCCAGGTTCATGGTCCGGGGGTCCGGCCCGTGGCTGTTCGACGCCGACGACCGCCGTTACCTCGACCTGGTCTGCTCCTGGGGACCGCTGATCCTCGGCCACGCCCACCCCGAGGTGGTCGCCGCGCTCAGCGCAGCCGCCGCGCACGGCACCAGCTTCGGTACGCCGACGCCCGGCGAGGTGGCGCTGGCCGCCGAGATCGTCGACCGTACCCCGGTGGAGCAGATCCGGCTGGTCAACTCCGGCACCGAGGCGACGATGTCGGCGATCCGGCTGGCCCGGGGGCACACCGGTCGACCCAGGATCGTCAAGTTCGCCGGCTGCTACCACGGCCACGTCGACGCGCTGCTCGCCGCGGCCGGCAGCGGGGTGGCCACCCTCGGGCTGCCCGACTCGCCCGGGGTGACCGGTGCCGCCGCCAGCGAGACGATCGTGCTGCCGTACAACGACGTGGCGGCGGTGGAGGCGACCTTCGCCGAACACGGCGACCAGATCGCCGCGATCATCACCGAAGCGGCCGCCGGCAACATGGGTGTGGTGCCGCCGGCCCCCGGCTTCAACGCCGCGCTGGCCCGGATCGCCCACGCGCACGGCGCGCTACTGATCGTCGACGAGGTGATGACCGGGTTCCGGGTGGCCCGGGGCGGCTGGGCCGAGCTGGAGCCGGTCGACGCCGACCTCTACACGTACGGCAAGGTGATGGGTGGCGGCCTGCCGGCCGCCGCGTTCGGCGGCCGGGCCGAGATCATGCGGCAGCTGGCCCCGGCCGGCCCGGTCTACCAGGCCGGTACGCTCTCCGGGAACCCGCTGGCCTGCGCCGCGGGACTGGCCACGCTCCGGCTGGCCGACGCCGACCTGTACCGGCAGCTCGCCGACACCGCGACCCGGGTCGCCGAGCTGGCCACCGGGGCGCTCACCGCCGCCGGGGTGCCGCACCGGCTCTCCACCGCCGGCACCATGTTCTCGATCTTCTTCACCGACGCCGAGGTCACCGACTACGCTGGCGCCCGCCTGCAGGACGTCGACGCGTACCGCGCCTTCTTCCACGCGATGCTCGCGCACGGCGTCTACCTGCCCCCCAGTGCGTTCGAGGCATGGTTCGTCTCGGCGGCGATCGACGACGCCGCCCTGGAACAGCTCGCGGCTGCGCTGCCAGCCGGGGCCGCAGCCGCCGCTGCGGCAGCGGACGGCGCGCTGCGGGCACCGACGCTGGGGGAAAACGGATGAAACGGACGGTCGTCCACGTACTGCGGCACGGCGAGGTCCACAACCCGGAGAAGATCCTCTACGGCCGGCTGCCCGGTTTCCGCCTCTCCGAACTCGGTGTGCAGATGGCGAAGGCGGCCAGCCAGGCCCTCGCCGACCGGGACGTGGTGCACGTTGTCGCCAGTCCGTTGGAACGCGCCCAGGAGACCGCCGAGCCGATCGCGGCCCAGTTCCGGTTGCCGGTGTCGGTCGACGAACGGCTGATCGAGTCGGCCAACTGGTTCGAGGGCCGGCGGGTCTCCCCCGGCGACGGATCGTTCCGCGACCCGCGCAACTGGTGGGTGCTGCGCGATCCGGTCACCCCGTCGTGGGGCGAGGCCTACACGGCGATCGCCGAGCGGATGTTCGCCGCGGTGCACGCCGCCCGGGTCGCCGCCGAGGGTCACGAGGCGGTCTGCGTCTCCCACCAGCTGCCGATCTGGACGCTGCGCCGCTACCTGGAACGCAAGCGTCTCTGGCACGACCCGCGCCGCCGGCAGTGCGGCCTGGCCAGCCTGACCGCGATCCACTTCGAGGACGCGAAGGTGGTCGGCATCGGCTACTCCGAGCCGGCCGCCCACCTGATCGCCATGTCGCCGTCGGCGCGGACGGCCAAGGGCGCCTGAGATGCGGTCGGCACGTCGTGGGCTGATCACGCCGGGCCGTCGGTCGGTCGCCCTTCTCGCCGGTACGTTGGCCGCCGCGCTCGCCCTGACCGGCTGCGCGGCCAGCGACTGGACGACCGACTGCGAGACCGATCAGCGAGGCGTGATCCGATGCACCGGCGACGACCGGCCGGCAGCGCCGGAGCTGGACGCCGAGCTGCTCGACGGCTCCGCGTTCGATCCGGCGGCGTACCGGGGTCAGGTCCTGGTGGTCAACTTCTGGGGCTCCTGGTGCCCGCCCTGCCGAGCCGAGGCCGCCGACCTGGAAGCCACCTACCAGGCGACCCGGGACCAGGGGGTGCGTTTTCTCGGCATCAACGTCCGCGATGAACGGGACAAGGCCCGCGCCTTCGAGGCGGGCCGGGTGACGTACCCGAGCCTGTTCGACCCGGCCAGCCGGCTCGCCCTGGACTTCAACATCCCGCCGAACAGCATCCCCGCGACGATGATCATCGACCGGAGCGGCCGGATCGCCACCGTCGTACGCGCCGAGATCCGTCAGGACGGCCTGCAGCCGCTGGTCGAACAGGTCGCCGCAGAGGCGACCGGCGACGATGCCGAGGCGTCCGGCACCGGCACCGAGCCGGATCCGGCCGATGGGTGAGACGTTCGCCGAGATCGCCCGGGGCGGTCCGGTACTGCTGGCTCTCGGCCTGGCCGCACTGGCCGGACTGGTCAGCTTCCTCTCCCCGTGCATTCTGCCGCTCGCCCCCGGCTACCTGTCGTACGTCACCGGACTGGCCGGCTCCGACCTCGACGCCGCCGGTGGCCGCAGCGGCAGCGGTGGCGGCGCGAGTGCTGGCGGTTCCTTCGGCGGCCGGCACGGCCGGGTGCTGGCCGGAACCCTGCTGTTCATCAGCGGGTTCACCGTGGTCTTCACACTCACCGCGATCCTGATGGCCAGCGTCGGCCGTCACCTGTTCGTCTACCAGCGGCCGGTGGAGATCGGCGTCGGGCTGCTGATCGTGCTGTTCGGGTTGGCCTTCCTCGGTCTGGTACCCGGCCTGCAACGCGAGGTGCGGGTACGCCGGCTGCCGGAGGCCGGCCTGGTCGGCGCCCCGGTGTTCGGCGCGGTCTTCGCGCTGTCCTGGACGCCGTGCGTCGGCCCCACCCTCGGCGCGGTGATGGGGATGGCGACGGTCAGCGGCCAGACCGACCGGGCGGTGGCGCTCGCCGTGGCGTACTGCCTCGGACTCGGTCTGCCGTTCGTCGTCTTCGGCCTGGCGTTCCGCCGGCTGCTCGGCGTGTTCACAGTGATCCGGCGCAACAGCCGCTGGGTCACCCGGGTCGGCGGGGCGATGCTGATCCTGGTCGGGGCGGCGCTGGTCACCGGCGCCTGGACCGACTTCGTCATCTGGTTCCAGGCCACCGTCGGGGCCGGCGAGGTCGGCATCTGATGTCCCGGCCGGATCCGGCGCTGGTCCTGCTGCGCAACTCGTGGCGGCAGCTGACCAGCATGCGGACCGCGCTGATTCTCCTCTTCCTGTTGGCCGTGGCGGCGATCCCCGGTTCGCTGCTACCGCAACGCGACGTCAACATCGAAAACGTCGACGCGTACTTCGCGGCGAACCCACGGCTGGCTCCGGTGCTGGACCGGCTCGGCATGTTCGACGTGTTCGCCTCGACCTGGTTCGCGGCGATCTACCTGCTGCTTTTCACCTCCCTGGTCGGCTGCATCGTGCCCCGGCTGCGCGAGCACGTACGGGCGTTGCGGGCGGCGCCGCCGGCCGCGCCGCGCCGGCTGGACCGGCTGCCGCAGCACGCCAGCTGGACCACCGCCGGCGACACCACGGCCGGCGACCCACCCGCCGCCGCGCGGGACGCGATCGCCGCCGAACTGCGCCGCCGCCGCTGGCGGGTCACCGTCACCGACGACAGCGTCGCCGCCGAGAAGGGCCACCTGAAGGAGACCGGCAATCTGGTCTTCCACCTGTCGCTGATCGGCGTCCTGCTCGGGGTCGCCGTGGGCAGTTGGTTCGGCTGGAACGGCAACCGGCTACTGGTCGCCGGGCCGGACACCGCGTTCTGCAACACCGTGCAGCAGTACGACGAGTACCGGCTCGGCCCTCGGATCTCCGACGGCGACCTGCCCCGGTTCTGCCTGGAGCTGACTGACTTCACCGCCACCTTTCTGGAGTCCGGGCAGCCGGCGAGCTACTCCGCCGAGGTGCGGGTCGACGCCGACGGCGGTGCCGCCCGGACCGAGACGTTCTCGGTGAACTCCCCGCTGCGCCTTGACGGCGCCAACATCTACCTGCTCGGGCACGGCTACGTGCCGGTGCTGCGCTACACCGACCGCTACGGGCAGGCGCAGAACGTCTCCGCGCCGTTCCTGGCCGTCGACGGGATGCTGACCAGCGAAGGGGTCGCCAGCTTCCCGGACGCCAACGTCGACCCGGCGAACGGCGAACGTGATCCGCAGCTTCAGGTGGCCTTCGAAGGGCTCTTCCTGCCGTCCGCCCCGCCGCAGCCGCCGTATGTCCGCTCCACCCACCCGGAGCTGCGCGACCCGGCGGTGATGCTGTGGGCGTACCGGGGCAACCTTGGGCTGGACGCCGGTATCCCCGGCTCGGTCTACCAAATCGACCAGCGGCAGGTGGAGGCCGGCCGGCTGCTGCCGGTCGGTGACCCGCAGCTGCTGCGGGTCGGCGAGACGATGACCCTGGACGACGGCACCACCATCGAATTTCTCGACATCTCGCAGTACGTGACCCTGTCGGTCCGGCACGATCCCGGCAGCGGCCTGCTGCTGGCCAGCTCGGCGGCGCTGCTGCTCGGGCTGATGCCGGCACTGTTCGGCCGGCGACGTCGGGTGTGGTTCAGGGTCACACCGGCCGGCCCCGACGCAGCGTCAACGACACCCGGTAGTAGCTTGGTCGAGGCCGGTGGGCTGCCGCGCACCGACCATCCCGGGTTCGGCGACGAGTTCCGGGAGCTCATCCGGGCACTCGGCGGCGACGCCGGGCCACGGGAAGGACGGCACTGATGTCAGCACTGTCGGATCAACTCCTGGTAGTGGCGATCTTCGCGTATTTGCTCGCGATGATCTGCCACGCGGTCGAGGCCGGGTTCGGCACCCGGCGTACCGCGCCGGTCGTGGTCCGCGAGCGGGAACTCGCCACCGCCACTGTTGCCGCCGGGTCGTCGTCGACGACGTCCGGCCCGACCCCGGACGGCCCGGTCTTCAAAGCCCCGATCCTGGACGGTCCGGTCGGGGTGGAGCCGGATCCGCAGGAGCGGACCGGCTGGCCGGCGGTCGGACTCGCCGGCTGGTTCGCCGTCGGCGCCACCGTGCTGGGTGCCCTGTTCCACCTGGCCTGCCTGGTCACCCGGGGGGTCGCCGCCGAGCGGCTGCCGTGGGGCAACATGTACGAGTACATGCTGGCGATCACCTTCGTCGGGGTGGCCGCCTGGCTGGTGCTGGTCTACCGGCGGCCGTCGCTGCGGCTGCTCGGCCTGTTCGTCGCGCTCGTCATGGTCGTCCTGCTCGGCCTGGCCGGCCTGGTGTTCTACACCCCGATCACCCCGCTGGTGCCGGCCCTGCAGTCCTACTGGTACGCCATCCACGTCTCCACGATCATGGCATCGTCCGGACTGCTGCTGCTCGGGTCGATTCCGGCCACGATGTTCCTGCTGCGGTCCGGCTACGAGCATGGTCGGCGCGGGTTCCCGTACCTGCTGGCCAAGCGGGTCCCGGCCGCCGCCTCGCTGGAACGGCTCACCTTCGGGCTGCACGCGATCGGTTTCCCGGTCTTCACCTTCGCGGTTATCGCCGGGGCGATCTGGGCCGAACACGCCTGGTCGCGGCCGTGGGCCTGGGACCCGAAGGAGACCTGGGCGTTCATCTCCTGGGTGATCTACGCCGGCTACCTGCACGCCCGGGCCACCCCGAGCGTCCGGCGGACCACGGTCACCTGGATCGCGATCCTCGGCTTCCTCACCATGCTGATGAACCTGATCGGGGTCAACTACTTCTTCGAGAGCCTGCACTCCTACGCCTGACAGCGGTGGAGAAGTCGTCCCGCAGCAGGCCGTAGATCATGACGTCGCGCCAGCATCCGCCACGGAACTCCGCGCTGCGCAGCGTGCCCTCGTGCCGGAAGCCGAGACGTTCCAGGATGCGCTGCTCGACGACGTTCTCCGGTTGGGTGACCGCCTCGATACGGGGTGCCGCCGAGTGCTCGAACAGGTACGCGCAGAGCAGGCGCTGCGCGGCCGACCCGACACCGTGGCCGCGGTACTCGGGCAGCAGGGATATGCCGATCCCCCAGTAGCAGCCGTTGCCCTGGCTGACCTTCGCCCACGCCACGAACCCAGCCGGCTCGTCGTCGACGGTCACGGTCATCCGGCTGTCGTCCTCGCCGAGCCAGCCGTCCTGCTGGAGTCGGCGGGCCAACTCGCCGGAGTCCCGATGCCCGTACCAGTTCGGACCGATGAGACCGGGCTCCAGCCGGAACCGCAGCAGGGCATCGAGATCCCGGTCCAGAATGGGACGTATCGCGACCGGCTTCGCATCCATGGGTGACGACCTACCTCGAATCGACGGGATCGGCCGAGGCCGGGTCGGGCGCGGCCGGCTGGGTGGGCAACGATGCCGGCGGGCTGCCGGTGACCGCCCATCGGCCCAGCCGGTGCCACGGGATCTGGGTCACCACCAGGCCGAGCACGACCATGGCGCCGGCGATCAGCTTCGTTGCGGTCAGCTGCTCGCCGAGTACCAGCACCGAACTCCCCATGCCGAACAGCGGGACGAGCAGGGTCAACGGTGCGACCAGCGCGGCGGTGTGCCGGCGCAACAGCCAGTTCCACACGGCATAGCCGAACAGGGTGGTGGGGTAGACCAGGTACAGCACCGAGGCGGCGGCGGTCCAGGAAATGTCACGCAGTGAGTCGACGACCGACTCCGGGCCGCTGAGCAGCAGGGTGAGCAGAAACAACGGAACGGGCGGGATCAGGCTCGACCAGACGATGAAACCGAGTATGTCGTCGGTCGCGGCCCGTTTGGCGATGATGTTCGCCGCGCCCCAGGAGGCCGCCGCGGCGGTGACCAGCAGAACGCCGGTCACGGTGGCCGACCCGTCGGTGACCGCGGTGGCGATGAGCACCATGCCGGCGGCGGCGAGTGCCATGCCCACGCCCTGCACCGGCTTGACCCGCTCACGCAGGACCAGGGAGGCGAACCCGATGGTGAAGAAGACCTGCAGTTGCAGGACGATGGAGGCCAGCCCAGCGGACAGCCCGGCGTCGATCCCGGCGAAGAGCAGCCCGAACTGGAAGACCCCGAGCACCAGACCGTATGCGACGAGGTAGCGGATCGGCACCCGCGGCCGTCGGAAGAAGAAGATCGCCGGCAGGCAGCAGAAGGCGAAGCGGAGCGTCGCGAGCAGGTAGGGGTCGAAGGAGTCGAGCCCGACACGGATCACGACGAAGTTGAAACCCCAGACCGCAGTGACGAGTACGCCGAGTGCGAGGTGTCCTACTGACAAGGTGACCGCCAAACCGATGATCGCTGATCCGGTCGGTGTGGTCGCCGACAGGCCAGCGGCACGACGCCCGTGGACGGCCGACCCGCCACCCGGGTACCGGACGGGCCTGGGTCAGCCCCACTCCCGTGGGGACCCGTCCTACAGGTCCATCTTGGCCACAAGATACCCCAACTGGAGCCGGTTGCGCGCACCAAGCGTCCCCATGATGTAAGCAATGTGTCGCTGACACGAACGGAGCGACAGCCCGACCTGCTGGGCGATCTTGGCGTCGGCCTCGCCGGCGACCAGCAGGGAGATGATGGCTTTCTGCACGTCATGGACCGTGGCCATGGTCTCTCTGCGGTGCCAGCTGGTCGACACCGGGTCGGCTCCGTTCCAGCAGCGCCCGAAGGCGTCCGCGATGAAGGCGACGACGTTGGAATCACGCACGACGGCGGCTCCGTCGACCGAGTCGGGCAGCCCGACGACGGCGACCCGGCGGTCGAACACCAGGCAGCGGGCGAATCCGTCGGCAGTGGTCCGGACCTGACCGCCGAGCGCGCTCACCCACCTGACGTAGGCGATCGTGGGCTGGCTGAAGCGCGCGGTGTGCTGGTACAGCGTGTTCATCCGTACGCCTCGGCGCAGCATGTGCTCGGTCCGGTCCAGACTCTCCGCCAGCACACCCTCCGGCCTGCCGCCGCCGGGTTGGGAGGTCAGCACCTCGCGCTCCGCCTCGGCCGCGAGCCCGTCGATGAGTTCACGTACCTGCTCGAGGTCGGCAATGACCTGGGGCTTGCCGTTGGCCCACTGTCTTGCGACACCGTCGGCGTAGCCGGCGGCGAGGGTTTCCAGCTCGCCGCGGAGCTCACCTACGCGGTCGCGCCAGATGTCCATCTCCCGCTGCAGTGGACTTAATATGCGGCATCGCACTAACTCCGGCGAGACGGGCAGAAGGCGATCGACATCTGTCACATCCGGGCTGAGCAGCCCGATTTCAAGCAGGTTGCCGATCGCCCGCATGATCCTTTCGCGGCATATTTTCAGGCCACTCTCAGGCAGGCGCCTGTCTATGCCTTGCTGGCGCACGGCATGAAGGTAGACAAGACGGTCATCTGACTGCAGTCTGGGCACTTTGCCGTGGTAGATTGCGGCTTTTGCCATGCTAGCACCCTTCATCTTTCCGCCAACGAGAACATGAACCCCTCGGAATCTAGCCACGGATGACGCGGTAAGCAATCATATTCATTGGTCACCAAAACCACGGAATCACATTGACATGGAGGTATGTGATCATGTATGCGGGCGAGGCAGTTGCTCGCAATTATCAGGCACCACCAAAGATTCCCGTTCGCCGTCCTTTCGACCTGGGTTGGGGGAGAAATGCCTCGTAGCAAGTCCTACAACACCTATTCATCGCTGCAGCGTCCGGAATTCCGTAAGCGGGTCGACGATCTGCTGTTGAAGTTCGAGCGGGACTTCTACGAGCAGAACAAGGGCGCAGAGGGAATGCTGCAGACCGAGAGCTTCAATCTCGATCTCTACAAGCGGCACAACGTGGAAACCATGATCCGCATCGGCCTGAAGCGGGCCGTCGATCCGCTGATCGCCAACTACTGGGCCACCCGCGACCCGCAACTGTGCAAGGAATGGGGTCTCTACGGTGCCGAGGAGGGACGCCACGACCGGATGTTCGCCGGCGACCTGCACAAGGTGGGCATGACCGACGAGGAGATCTACTCGATCAGACCAACCTTCGCCACCGAGATCCTCAACGGCTACTTCTACTACACGATGGCCACCGAGGGACCCCTCGCCTCGATGATCAGCGGTTTCTACCTCGAGTACATCGCCGGCAAGACCCAGCCCGACTGGCTCGACGTCATGGAGCAGCACGTCGGCGCGGACAAGACCAAGGGCGCGCGCGCCCATCTCGCGCTCGACGACGAGGACGACCACGTCGACATGGTATGGAACATGATCATGCGGGTGATTCACACCGAAGAGGACGAAGAACGCTTCGTCGAACACCTCATCAAGATCAACGCATTGTTCGTGTCGTACTTCGTCGAGGTCTACGCCGCCACCGTCCTCGGCGCCGGCGCCGACCCGTCCGCCCTGGCCCAGGCCGCACCGACCGCATCGCTCAAGACGAACCTGATGACCCAGGCGTCGATGGCCTGACCCTCGTCGGCACCGCCCGGTGCCCCGCCCCCACCCCGGCCACCCTTCCCACCCACGTCCGGCCGTGCGCCGACAGACGGAGGTTGTCGATGAAGTACGACTGGCCCGCCGAACTGTCCGCCAAGGACATCCGCGAGATGATCGGCCTGATGAACGCCGTCGCCGTACGCGAAATGACCCTGGGGTTCACCGAACCGCTGAACGACGAGGACGGCTTCGCCCTGATGCGTGCGTTCGACGCGGAGCTTCGTCGCGGAGCTCTCGAGCTACTCGCCGTACGCACCGACGACGGCACCATCGTCGGGATGGTCACCCTCGCCCGCGCGCCGCTGCCCGCCCGACGGCACGTCGTCGACCTCAGGCGCTGCGTGATCGACCCGGAGCACCGCGGGAAGTTCCTGCTGGAGGGTTTCGAGGAGACCATCCGCAAGGTCGCCGAGATGGGCTGCGACGTGATCACCCTGGAGGTCCGCGACGACGGACCGAGAGTCCTCTGGCACCGGCTCGGCTTCCAGGAGTACGGCCGGCTGCCGGACTACGCCCGCAAGGCGGGGCAGGCCGTCACCGGCCACTTCATGTACGCACGGCGCGCGGATCTGGAGGCCCACTTCCGCCAGACCGGGACCTGGCTGCACGAGCTTCCCGCGCCGTCCGCAGCCGGCTGACCGGCCACGCGCCCCGCCCCACCGGAAAGGAACACCACGCACCATGTCGAAGATCGCTGTGCTCACCAACGACCTGCAGTACGAACTCGTCGAGAAGAACCCGGAGCGGGTGGCCGCGGTCGGTGCCGCCACCGCCCACTTCACCGCGTTCCTCGACGGGATCCGGCAGCGTGGCCACCACGTCTTCCACCTGCAGTTGATCAACGATCCGGACGACCCCAACGCGGAACGCTACGACGGCTACCTGCCCGTACAGCGGGGCACGCGGGGCGCCGAGATCATCGCGGAGTTCCTCGACCCGGCGGACATCGTCGTGGAGAAGAACAAGGACAGCGGTTTCTACGACACCGACCTGCACGAACGACTACAGGCACTCGGCGTGGACACCGTGCTGATCACCGGGATGCAGACCCAGATCTGCGTGCAGACGACGGCAGCCGACGCCTTCTTCCGCGGCTACAACGTCTGGGTGCCCGCCGACTGCGTCGTCTCCGCCCGGCCCGAGGACCGGGACCGGGCCCTGGAGTGGCTGGCCGGCTACTGCGCCACGGTGACCCCGTCGGCCGAGGTCCTCCGGGTACTCGACCAGCACGGTGCCCTCCCCCGCAAGGAGATCAAGACCCCGTGACCTGTCAGGCCGTGCACCCAGGAGGCGCGTTGTGACCCGGAAGACCGACCCGGCCGGGCAGATAGTTTTGGACCACGGCACCGGTGCCCAGCTCAGCCACGAACTGCTGGACCTCATCGTGGAACGACTCGGTGACGTCTACGTCGGGGTGTTGGAGGACAGCGCCGTGCTGTCCGTCGACGATCCTCGGATCGCCATGACCACCGACTCGTTCGTCGTCGATCCGCCGTTCTTCGGCAACGGCGACGTGGGCAAGATCGCCGTCTGCGGGACCGTGAACGACCTGGCGGTGGCCGGCGCGACCCCCCGGTTCCTCACCCTCGGCATGATCCTGGAGACCGGGCTGCCGGTACGCCGCCTGATCCAGGTACTCGACTCGGTCCGGGCCACCGCGGCGGAGGCCGGTGTCCAGATCGTCGCCGGCGACACCAAGGTGGTCCGGGCCGGCGAGGCCGACCAGCTCTACCTGAACACCGCCGGCGTCGGGGTCTTCCACCGCGAACCGCTGCGGATGGCGTCCGTACGCCCGGGCGACGTCGTCGTGCTGAGCGGGCAGATCGGCAGTCACACCGTCCACCTGCTGTCCATCCGGGAAGGACTCGGCTTCGAGGCCCGCGTGCTCAGCGACTGCGCACCACTGAACAACATGATCGAAGGCGTACTCGCCAAGACCGCGCCGGGCGCCGTGCGGTCCATGCGCGACGTCACCCGGGGCGGGCTGGCGGCCGTCCTGCACGAGTACGCGGCCAGCACCGGACGGGTCATCACCGTCGACGAGTCGGCCCTGCCGATCCAGCACGAGACCGCGATGGCCGCCGACATGCTGGGCATCAACCCCATCCACGCGGCGAACGAGGGCTGCGCGGCGCTGTTCGTCGATCCGGCCGCCGTGCCGGACGTGCTGTCCGCGCTGGCCAGCAGCCCGTACGGCACGCACGCCGCGGTCGTCGGGACGGTGACCGACCGGGACGGGCCGGCGGTGACGATGCGCGACCGGGACGGGCGTGAGTCGGTGATCGACCAGCTGCGGGGGGCCGAACTCCCGCGGCTGTGCTGAGGACGCGCCGTGGATCTGAAAGAGGACGCGCCGTGGATCTGAAACAAATCGAACACGAAATGCGAAGGATCCGGGTCACCGGCGTCGTGCAGGGCGTGGGCTACCGCCCCTTCGTCTACAAGCTGGCCCACCGGTACGGCCTGTCCGGGTCGGTGCTCAACGACACCGAGGGCGTGCTGGTCGAGGTGACCGGCCCGGTCGAGGTGCTGGAACGGTTCACCACGGAGCTTCGGACCGCCGCCCCGGCACTCGCCCGGGTCGACGAGGTACGTGTCGACGAGACACGTACGCTCGGCGACCCGCCGGCCGGGCCGGACGGCGACCAGGGGTTCGTGATCGTGGCCAGCCGGTCCGCCGCCACCCGGGCCGCGCTGGTCCCGCCGGACACGCACGTCTGCGCCGACTGCCTCGCCGAGTTGCGCGACCCGGCGGACCGCCGGTACCGGTACCCCTTCATCAACTGCACGAACTGCGGACCCCGCTACTCGATCGTCCAGGATCTGCCGTACGACCGGGCGAAGACCACGATGGCCGGGTTCACCATGTGCCCACCGTGCGCCGCCGAGTACCAGGATCCGTCCGACCGGCGTTACCACGCACAACCGAACGCCTGCCCGGCCTGTGGACCGCAGCTGCTGCTCGCCGGCCCGACCGGCACGACGCTACGGGGCGACGCCGCGTTGCGGCACTGTGTCGACGTGCTCGCCGGCGGCGGGATCGCCGCCATCAAGAGTGTCGGTGGGTTCCACCTAGCGGTGGACGCCACCGACGCCGAAGCGGTCGGTCGGCTCCGTCGCCGCAAACGCCGGGACTCCAAGCCGTTCGCGGTGATGGCCCGCGATCTGGCCACCGCACACCGGCTGGTTCAGCTCTCCCCGGCGGAGGTCGATCTGCTCCGCTCCCCGGCCCGGCCGATCCTGCTGGCCCGCAAACGGGCCGGTGCTCTCGCGGAAGGCGTCGCCCCACGTAACCCCAACCTCGGCATCATGCTGCCCTCGGCCCCCCATCACCACCTGCTGCTCGACGAGGCCGACCTCGGCGTCCTGGTGATGACCAGCGGAAACATCTCCGGATATCCGATCGCCTACCGCAACGAGGACGCGCTGGACCAGCTGTTCGACATCGCCGATGTGGTGCTCTACCACGACCGGGACATCGAGATCCGGGTGGACGACTCGGTGGTTCGGCTGTCGACGCACCCCGACCTGCGCAAGCCGGTACTGACGTTTCTGCGCCGGGCCCGTGGTTACGCCCCGTACCCGGTCGACGTGGGACGCCCGCTGAAGACCGTCGTCGGCTACGGGGCGGAGCTCAAGACAACGGTCGCGTTGAGCAGCGGATCGCGGGTCTACCTGAGCCAGCACATCGGGGACCTGAAGAACGACGAGACCTTCGAGTCACACCAGCGCACCGCGGCCCACCTGGCCAACCTGTACGCCCTGCGGCCGGAGCTGGGCGCGTACGACATGCATCCGCAGTTCCGGTCCTCGGTCCGGGCGGCGGCGGGCGACGGGCCGGAGGCGGCCGCCGTGGAACTCGTGCAGCACCACCACGCCCACATGGCCTCCTGCATGGCGGAGAACCAGTTCACCGGACCGACGCTCGGCGTCGTCTTCGACGGGGCGGGCTTCGGCGAGGACGGCACCGTCTGGGGTGGCGAGTTCCTGCTCGGTGACTACGCGACGGTCCAGCGGGTGGCCCGGCTCCGCCCAGTGCCGCTGATCGGCGGCGACCAGGCGGTCCGCGAGCCCATCCGGACCGGTCTGGCGCTGGCCCTGGACGCCTTCGGGAACCTGGCCGCCGCCACCACGGCGTTCCGCGTACTCGACAAACTGTCGCAACAGCAGCGGCACGTCTACTCCCGGATGATCGCCCGAGGCGTCAACTGCCCGATGTCGTCGGGCATGGGGCGGTTGTTCGACGGGGTCGCCGCGCTGGTCGACGTGTGTCAGCTCGCCGAGTACGAGGCGCAGGGTCCGATCGAATTGGAAGGTCTGCTGGAACGGGACCACATGCAGGAAGCCGGCTACCGGTTCGGCCTCGTCACCGGCGCGGTCACCGAACTGGACCCGCGGCCGGTGGTCCGCCGGATCGCCGACGATCTGGCCGCCGGGGTCGGTCTGCCCCGGATCAGTCGCCGCTTCCACACGGCGGTGGTCAACGCGGTGCGGTGGCAGTGCCGGACGGTTCGCGCGGATACCGGGATCAACCAGATCGTGCTGTCCGGTGGGGTCTACCTGAACGAGTTCCTCCTGGTGAACTGCCTGGTCGCGCTGGAGGCGGAAGGTTTCACGGTGGGCTGTCATCGGCAGGTGCCGGCCAACGACGGTGGCATCGCGCTCGGACAGGTGATGGTCGCCGACGCTCGAGCCAGGACCACGGCCTGAGCGCCGGACCAGCCACGGAAGGAAATTTCGATGACGGACGTCGCGACCAACCACCCGGACGACATCTACGACTACGTACGCAGGCGTGAGTCCAGCGCCCGGACCTACGCCGACGCCGTGGGCCGGGTGCTGGTGCAGGGCAGGCTGACCCGGGTCCACGACGCCGACGGCAACGGCTACCTGGACTGCCTGTCGGCGGCCGGGACCCTGGCGCTCGGACACAACCATCCGGCGGTGCTGGCCCGGGTCCGGCGGTACCTGGACTCCGACCAGTTGCAGCAGGCGCTCGACCTGACCACCCCGGCCAAGCACGAGTTCCTGCGCATGCTCTACCGCCAACTGCCGCCGTCCTTCGCGGCGACCGCCAAGGTGCAGTTCTGCGGGCCGACCGGTGCCGACGCGACCGAGGCGGCGGTCAAGCTGTTCAAATCGGCCACCGGCCGGCGCACCATGCTCGCCTTCCACGGCGGGTACCACGGGATGTCGGCCGGCGCGTTGAGCCTGACCGGCAACCTGCAGGCCAAGCAGCGGGTCGCGGCCCTGATGCCGGAGGTGCACTTCCTGCCGTACCCGTACGACTACCGGTGCCCGTTCGGTCTGGGCGGCGCCGAGGGCGTACGGGCCGGGCTGCGCTACATCGAGAACGTACTCACCGACCCGGAGAGCGGTATCACCAAACCAGCCGCCGTCATCCTCGAAGCGCTGCAGGGCGAAGGTGGTGTGGTGCCCGCAGCCACCGAATGGCTACGCGGACTACGTGCCGTCACCGCCGCCCTCGACATTCCGCTGGTCCTCGACGAGATCCAGATGGGTCTCGGACGGACCGGAACGATGTTCGCCTTCGAGGCCGCCGGCATCGAACCGGACGCGGTGCTGCTGTCCAAGGCCGTCGGCGGCGGCTATCCGCTGTCGCTGGTGGCCTACCACGAGAAGTATGACGGCTGGCTGCCCGGCTCGCACGCCGGCACCTTCCGGGGCAACCAGCTCGCCATGGTCGCCGGTGCCGAGACGATGGCGGTCATCGCCGAAGAGGGCTTGGTCGCGCAGTCCGCGAGCAAAGGGGAGCTGCTGCGCGACCGGCTCGAGGCGATGGCCGTCCAGCGGCCGGAGATCGGCGACGTCCGTGGCCGGGGACTGGCCTGGGGGTTGGAGATCGTCGACCCGGCCGGTCCGGTCGACGCGTTGGGCCGACCGCCGGCGGACGGGCGACGGGCCCGGGAAATTAAGCGGCGCTGCCTGGAGAACGGACTGCTCATCGAGAGCGGCGGCCGGCACGGCGCCGTACTGCGACTGCTGCCCCCGCTGGTCATCAGCGACGACGAAATCGCGGAACTGATCGAGAAGCTCGACAAATCGTTCGACTGAGCGGCAGGATCTCCGCGTTTGTCAGCGAGCAGAGGAGTGCGGCGTGCGAGCAGGTGGCAGTTCGGAACAGTGGCGGGTGGAGTTCGACGCGGACGTCGAGTTCAGCAATGGTGGCGGCCTGCAGGTGCAGGGATTCCGTCTCGACATCGCCGGGAACGACATCGACGACGACGAGATCGCGGAACTGTTCGTCCACCATCTCGGGCTGCTGATGGTCGGCCGGACGACGGTCAAGGGAAAGACCCTGCTCCGGGAACCCCACAAGGGCTCCCGCGGCGTGGACGTCGGCCGGGACGAGGTACGCCGAGTCGTCGACCTGACCGGCCCCGACACCGAGCTGCATCCCCCCACCCGGGACGTGCCGCTCGCCGGTCTGGTCGATCTGCCCGGTGTGCTGGCCCGGCTGACCGGCGGCGGGGCCACCGTGGACCGTGGCGCACTGGCGCCGTACCAGGTCGAGGGCCGCGCCGTCGTGGTGCACGGCGGTCCCCTCGACGGACCGCGGCTGACCGCCGAGGCGGCGGCCGTGCTGGCCGACCGGCACGCCGCGCTGGTCGGCACCGACGCCGCCCCGCTGCCCGGGGCGACGCGGCTGCTCACCCGGCGGGGCGTCCCGGTGGTCACCGGGCTGTCCGGGCTGCACGACCTGCCGCCGACGGGTTTCCGCGTGCACGCCGTGCCCACCGGCACGGCCGTCGGCCCCGGCGGGGTCCAGCCGATCCGGATCTACGGGGTGTGCGATGGCGGATAGCGGCGTGCCGCGCGACCGGCCCGGCACCGGGCTCCCGGCCCGCTGGCCCCGGCGGGAACTGGCGGCCGCGACGGTCGGCTCGGTGGTCGAGTCGTACGACTGGACGGTCTACGGCGTGCTCGCACCGTACTTCGCCGAGCAGCTCTTCCCCGGGTCCTCCCCGACCACCCGGTTGATCGCCGCCTACCTGGGATTCGCGCTGGGTTTCCTGGTCAGACCGTTGGGCAGCATCGTCATCGGCTGGTTCGCCGATACCCGTGGCCGCCGGTTCGGCCTCACGCTGAGTGTGACGCTGGTGGCGGTCGGCTCCGCGGTGATCGCCGTGGCGCCGACCTACGCACAGGTCGGCGTCGCCGCGACCCTGCTCGTCGTGCTGGCCCGGCTGGTGCAGGGGCTGTCCGTCGGAGGCGAGAATCCGAGCGCCGCGGCATACGTCACCGAGACCGCACCGGGTCGACGACGGTTCCTGTTCAGCGCGGTGTCCTACGGCGGCATCGTGATCGGCAGCGCGCTGTCCCTGGCGGTGCTGGCGGTCCTGCTCCGGCTGTACGGCTCCGACGGGGTCACCGCCGGAGCCTGGCGGATCGCCTTCGCCCTGGGCGCCCTGCTCGGGTTGATCGCCCTGTGGATCCGGCTCGGTGTCGCCGAGACCGGGGTCTTCGTCGCCGCGACCGCAGACGCCGCCGCCGGGGCCCGACCGGGCCGCCTGCGGCTGCTGCGTGCCCACCGCCGCGAGATCGCCGTCGTCTTCCTGGTCACCGCCGGCGCCACGGTGGTGTTCTACTTCTGCACGGTCTATCTGCCGGTGTACGCCGACGAGGCCGCCGGCGTGCCTCGCGAACAGACCGCGACAGCGTTGCTGATCGGCATGGTCGGACTGCTGGGCGCGATGGTGGTCGCCGGGGCTCTCGCCGACCGGTACGGCGGGCTGCCCGTACTGCGGATCGGCTTCGCCGGGCTGGGGCTGCTGAGCGTGCCGTTGCTCGCCGGTCTGGTGACCGGTCAGGTGCCGGTCCTGGTGGTCGCCCTGGTACTGCTGGCGTTACTCGGTCTGCCGCTGGCGGTGAACAACGTGTTCGTCGGCGAACTGTTCCCGCCGGCGATCCGGACCCTGGCGATCGGGCTGCCGGCGGCCGCCGCGATCAGTCTCTTCGGCGGCACCTTTCCGATGCTCGCCGAATTGTTGCGGGACAACGGCCGGGTCGGCTGGGTGCCGTGGCTGGTGGCCCTGATGGCCACCGGTGCGCTGCTCGCCTCGTGGGGGGTCCGGGAGCGCGGGTTGCCCGGTGACCGCCCGCACCAGCAGCCCTCGTTGGCGCGATCCGGCTGACCCGCCCACCACATTCGCCCGTCCATGAGGAAGGACATCATGTCTGAGCTGTTCGAGTCCCTCGCCCCACTACTGCCCGAGCTCGAGGACACCTACCGCACCCTACACGCCCGTCCCGAGCTGGCCTTCCAGGAGGAGAACACGGCGTCGATCGTCGCGGGCCAACTGACCCGGCTGGGCTGGGAGGTCACCACCGGGATCGGACGCACCGGCGTGGTCGGGGTGCTGCGCAACGGCGACGGCCCGGTCGTGATGTTGCGGGCCGACATGGACGCGCTGCCGGTCCGGGAGCAGACCGGTTTGTCGTACGCGAGCACGGCGACCGCGGTCGACGACAGCGGCGGCACCGTCGCGGTGATGCACGCCTGCGGACACGACCTGCACGTCACCTGCCTGCTGGGTGCCTGCGCGGTCCTGGCCGCCGAGCGGGACTGGCGGGGCACGGTGATCGCCCTGTTCCAGCCCGGCGAGGAGAGCGGGTACGGCGCCCGGGCGGTGGTCGACGACGGCCTGTTCGACCGGTTCGACAAGCCGGACGTCATTCTCGGACAGCATGTCGGGCCGGGTCCCGCCGGTCTCGTCGCGACCTGCCCCGGCACCGTCATGGGTGCCACCGACAGCATCCGGATCCGGTTGTTCGGCCGTGGCGGCCACGGATCGAAGCCGGAGTCGAGTGTCGATCCGGTGGTGATGGCGGCTTCGCTGGTGATGCGGTTGCAGACGGTCGTCTCCCGGTCGATCGCCGCGAACGAACCGGTGGTGGTGACGGTCGGTGCGCTGCACGCCGGTACCACCGCGGCGGTCATCCCCGACGAGGCGGAACTGTCGATCAACGTACGGACGCCCAGCGTCGGCGTCCGCGACCAGGTGTTCACCCTCATCGAGCGGCTGGCACGGGCGGAGGCGGACGCCGCCGGCGCCCCACGGCAGCCGGAGATCACCTCGGTCTACCATCTGCCGCCGACCGTCAACGATCCGGCCGCGACCGCCCGGGTCGCCACCGCCCACCGGGCATTCTTCGGTGATCACCGGGTCCTTCCGATCACCACGACCACCGCCAGCGAGGACTTCGGCATCCTCGGCGCGGCCGCCGACGTGCCGTACGTGTACTGGTTCTTCGGCGGTATCGAGCCGCAGCGCTACCAGGCCGCCGCGGCGGCGGGGCGGATCGACGAGGACATCCCGCAGAACCACGCGGCCACCTTCGCCCCGGTGCTGCAGCCCAGTCTCACGATCGGGGTGCAGGCACTGGTCACCGCCGCGCTCGCCTGGCTGACACCGGCCCTGGTCGGGGCCGTCGGTGACGGGACGGCCGGTCGTGCCCAGCCGTGAGCCACCGGCCCGGCCGGGCCGGCACGTCGTGATCCTGCACCGCTGGCGGGGCCAGCACGCCCGGTACGCCGACTACCTGGACCACACGACGAACAAGGTCAGCTACGTGGTCGCCCCCCACGCGGTGTCGTCGGTGCCCACCGGGGCAGCGGAGGTGGTCGTGGTGCCGGCGACCGACGATCCGGCGGCGGTACGCGAGGCGGTGGCCGGCCTCACCGCCCGCCACGGCGTACCGGACCGGCTGGTCGCCCTCAACGAGGGTGACCTGGATTCCGCCGCGCTGCTGCGCGCCGAGTTCGACCTGCCCGGCGACCGACCGGAGCAGCTCGTCGGCTACCGGGACAAGCTGCTGATGGGGCAGCGGATGCAGCGGACGGGGATTCCGGTCCCGCCGTTCGCGGACGCTCCCGACCTGGCCGCGGTGCGCGCGTTCGCCGATCGGCACGGTTGGCCGGTGGTGGTCAAGCCACGTTTCGGCACGGCGAGTCGAGGGGTGCAACGCCTGGACGGGCCGGCGGCGTTGACCACACCGACCCCGATCGGCGAGGAACCCTATTTGGTGCAGCGGTTCGTCGCCGACCAGATCCTGCACATCGACGGGCTCTGGCAGGGCGACCGGCTCGGGGTCTGGCGGGCCTCCCGTTACCTGAACACCTGCGCGGCGTTCACCACCGGCGCCTATCTGGGGTCGGTCGAGATCGACGACCACCGGTTGCTGGCGGAGATCGAGCGGTTCACCACCGAGGTGTGTGCCGGGTTCTCCGACCGGCCGTGGGTGTTCCACCTCGAAGCGTTCGTCGCGACCAGGCCAGGTGGTCAGGTGACGCTGAGCTTCCTCGAGGCGGGTGCCCGGGTCGGTGGGGCCGAGATCCCCTTCGTGTGGCGCGAGGTGCACGGTGTCGATCTGATGGCCGCGGCGATGGACGTCCAGCTTGGTCGGGTGCCGGCGGTGCCGGTATCCGACCGCGGTGAGGTCGGCGGCTACCTGCTGCTGCCCACGCCGGTGCCGGCTCCGTGCCGGGTGACGGTCGCCGGATGGCAGGACGACCTGCCGGACGGTGCCCGGCCGTACGCCGAGGTGGTGCCCGGACCGGGCACCGTCATTCCGCGGATCGGCGGGTACGAGCACGTGGGCGCACGGTTCCGGTTCCGGGGCCCGTCCACCGGGGACGTCGAATCGGCGATCCGGACCGCTGCCACCGCGTACCAGCTCGCCTGCGTCGCCGTGGGCGACTGAGCGACCCCCGGATCCGAAGATCCGCAATCGAGCAGGAGGAACAGACACCGTGACGATTGACTCCCCGCGGCTGATCCTGGTTGGCAGCCGTCTCGCGGCGTACCGCGAGTACGCGCTCGCCTCGTTGGCCACGGCGTACGAGGTGGTGCTGATCGCCCCCGAGGCGCCCACCTGGCAGGCGAAGTACGTCAAGACGCACCGGATCGCGGACACCACGGACCGGGCCAAGCTGTTTCCGTCGGTCGCCGACCTGCGTGGCGAGGTGTCCGAGGCGGCGATCGTCACCTGGGACGAGTGGTCCCTGGTCCCGGTCGCGGAGGCGGCCAGTCGGCTGGGGATGCGACACATGTCGCCGACGGCTGCCCGCCGCTGCCGGGACAAGTACGCGGTCCGTGAGGCGATGTCCGCCGCCGGGCTGAGCGCGGTCCGGTACGGTCTCGCGCGCGACGCGGACGAGGCCCACGCGGTGGCCGAGTCGATCGGGTACCCGGTCGTGGTCAAGCCGCGGTCGTTGGGTGGCAGTTTCGGAGTGACGGTGGTGTCCGGCGCCGCCGGGCTGGCCACCGCGTACCAGCTGGCCACCACTAGCCGGCTGCCGGGTGTGCCCGGCGGTGACGGGGTGCTGGTCGAGGAGTACCTCAACGGCCCGGAGATCAGCGTGGAGAGCGTGGTCGTCGACGGCGACGCCCGGCCGGTGCTGGTGGCCCGGAAACGACTGGGTGCCCCGCCGTACTTCGAGGAGCTGGGTCATCTGGTGGACCGGTGGCGGGACGAACCGTGGGCGGCGGAGGTGGTGGAGCTGGTCCGGGCCGCACACCGGGCGGTCGGTGTCGACTGGGGGGTGACCCACACCGAGATCCGGCTGACCACACGCGGCGCCCGCCTGATCGAACTCAACGGCCGGCTCGCCGGCGACCTGATCCCCTACCTGGGGCAGCTGGCCTGTGGAGTGGATCTGGTCAGCGCTGCGGCGGAGATCGCCTTCGAGCGGATCCCGTCGCTGGTGACCACCGCCGACCGGGTGGCGGAGATCCGCTTCCTGCCGCCGGCACACGCCGGCACGGTCGAGCGGATCGAACTGCCCGACCCTCGGCGGATTCCGGACCTGGTCGCCGCGGTGGCGCTGGCCTCGCCCGGCGACCGGCTCGAACCGCCGCCGCGCACGCTGACCCCACGCACCGCCGCGTTCGTCGCCGTCGCCGACGACGAGTCGGCCTGTCGGCGGGCGTTGGACCACGCCGAGGCGGCGACCACCGTACGGCTGACCGCCGCGCTGGAGACCCGGCTCGGCGCGCACTGGGAGAACTCGGTCACCCGCCGGTTCCTCGACCACGAACGCGGCGAGGACCGGATGACCGTCGCGGGCGTACGCGGCGACGAGTGGTTCAGGTACGGCGCCGGCGGCGGCGAAGGGTTGAACCGTCCGGTGTTCCTCACCGCCGGCGAGGTACGCACGTTGGAGCGGGATCTGGCCGGTTTGTTCGAACTGGTGGCCGGACTACCCGACCGGTTGTTCGACGGCGACCTGCGGGAGTTCGCCCGGGCGGTCGGGATGTCCGAGGTGCAGACCCGACTGGTGCTGCGCGGTGCCGGGCCCCGACTGGCGCCACTGGCCCGCGCCGATCTCTACCGGCAGAGTGACGGCTTCCGACTGATGGAGCTCAACACCGGCAGCTCGCTGGGCGGCTGGCAGATGGGCATCTTCGGACGGGCGCTGGCGGCCGACGAACAGTTCGCCCGGTTCGTCGAGGCGGAAGGGTTGACGTTCCCGGACCCGCTGGCCGAGATCGTCCGGGTGCTGCGCGCGCAGGCCCCGCACCTGGACCGGATCGAACGGCCGTTGCTGGCGATCACCGACTGGCCGGAGGGCTTCGAGAAGACGAAGTGCTGGATGGACTTCGTCGTGCCGGGATTCGTCGAGCTCGGCTTCGACGCCGTGGTCTGTCATCTGGACCAGTTCCGGTACGCCGACGGCATGGTGCTGTTCGACGACCGCCGGGTGGACGTGGTGTACCGCATGTTCCTGCCGGGCGAGATGCCGGCCGAGCAGCGCACCTACGACCGGGTGGAGCCGCTGCTCGACGCCGCCGAACGGGGCACCGTCCAGCTGTTCGCCGCGCTGGACAGCGAACTGTACGGCAACAAGGGCAGCCTCGCGCTGCTCAGCGACGAGCGCAACCGCGACCGGTTCACCGCCGAGGAACTGGCCCTGGTCGACCGGCTCCTGCCGTGGACCAGGTTCGTCCGTGACGAGAAGGTCACCTGGCAGGACCAGACCGTCGATCTGGTGCCGCACATGCTGGCGAACAGGGACCACCTGGTGCTCAAGCCCACGTTGCTCTACGGGGGCGTGGGTGTCACACCGGGCTGGACGGTCTCCCAGGACGAGTGGGAGCGGCGGGTACGGGCGGCGGTCGACGAACCGTACGTGGTGCAGGACCGGGTCCTGCCGGTCACCGAGCGGTTCCGCGCCGACGACGGGGACGGGTTCCAGCTGATGGCGGTCGCCTACGGGGTGATGCTGATCGGTTCCCGGTACGCGGGCACGCTCGCCCGCGCGGTGCCCGACCCGGCGGTCGGCATCGTCAGCATGATCAACGGAGCACAGATCGGCTGCGTCTTCCACGCGGTGGACCGGTCGGCGGGCGACGCGGCGTGAACGGCCGGTCCGGCACCGGGCTGTGGCACGACCGGCAGTTCCTCAGGTTCTGGGCGGGTGAGGCCACGTCGCAGGTCGGTGCACAGGTGACCCAGCTGGCGCTGCCGCTGACCGCGGTACTCGCGCTGCAGGCCAGCGCCTCCGAGGTAGGTCTGCTCAACGCCGCGTCGTATGCGCCGTTCCTCCTCGTCACCCTGCTGGTCGGGGTCTGGGTGGACCGGGTCCGACGGAAGCCGTTGATGATCTACGCGAACGTCGGCCGGGCCGCCCTGGTGACCCTGGTGCCGGTGCTCGCGGCCCTCGGCCAGCTGCGGATCGAGTTCCTCTACGCCATCGCGGTGCTGGTGGGCACGCTCACAGTGGTCTTCGACGTGGCGTACCAGTCCTACCTGCCGACGCTGGTGCGCCGGGAGCACCTGGTGGAGGGCAACAGCAAGCTGCAGGGCACCAGCTCGTTGGCGCAGATCGGTGGCCCGGGCCTTTCCGGGCTACTGGTCCAGGTGGCCACCGCACCGGTCGCATTGCTGATCAACGGCATGTCCTACCTGGTCTCGGTGGCGACCCTGGTCGCCGTCCGGCGCCCCGAGCCGCCCCCGCGACGGCACCACGCACCGGTGCCGTTGCGGCGCAGCGTCGCCGAGGGGATCCAGCTGATCCTCCGCTCGCCGATTCTGCGGGCGTGCGCTCTGCAGTCCGGCCTGTACAACCTGTTCCTGATGTCGTTGCAGACGCTCTTCGTGCTGTACGCGGCCCGGGTGCTGGGCTTCGGCGCGGGCGGTATCGGAGCGCTGCTGAGCGTGGGAGCGGTCGGCTCGTTGCTCGGTTCGCTGGTGGCCCGACGGCTGACCGCGACGGTCGGGCTGGGGCGGAGCATCCTCACCTCGACCGTCCTGTGCTGTGTGGCGCCGATGCTCATTCCGCTCGCGCCGGGCGCGACACCGCTGGGGATCACGATGATCGTCGGTGGGTTCGCGATCGCCGGAGCCGGCGCCACCATGGCCAACATCCAGATCATCAGTCTCCGGCAGGCGATCACCGCCGAACGGTTGCTCGGCCGGATGAACGCCGGCTACCGCCTGATCTCCTGGGGCACTCTGCCGGTCGGCGGCGCGTTGGGTGGCTGGCTCGGCGATCTGATCGGACTGCGCCCCGCGTTGTATCTCACCGCGATCGGTTTCCTCTCGGCGGTGGTGGTGATCGCCACGTCACCGGTCCGACGGCTGGTCGACTTTCCGGCACGCGACCGGCCGACGTCCGAGTTCGCCACCGTCGACTGACCGTTCGCCGTCCCCACCCGACCGAGGTAGCCGTTGTGGACATCGACGAAGCACCAGCGAAGCCGGCGACCGTCCGAGGTCCGTCGCCACGCCGGCTGGCCGAGACGCGGCTGCGGACCGAACTGGCCGCCCACCGGGCGACCGCGTGGCGCCGGCTGCTGACGGACCGGACCGCGGTGCCCGCCTCGACCCGTACCCGGCTCGACATGACCTTCCGGTTGCGCGGCCCGGAACGGTTCGTCGCGGCGCTCGGTCAGGCGATGACCGTCGCGGACCTGCCGGACGGCCCGGACGGCGCGTTCACCCTCGGTCTACGGGTGGACGACCGCCGGCTGGCGGTCGTCTACGAGTTTCCCGGACCGGAGGTGGTTCCCGGCGGCGTCGGCCACGGCCGCGTCGGGGCGCACGGACCGGTCGGGGCCCGGTCACGGCCGACGGACGCACGCCGGCGGGCGTACCAGGATCTGGTGGCCCTGCTGACGCTGCGTGCGGTGGCCGACGCGTTCGACGCGACCCCGGGATATCTGGTCGACAGTGTCGCGTTCACCGGGTACGGACCACCGGTCGACGGCGTGCCGGGGGGCGATCCGCCGCTGCTGGTCGACGCGCTCGTCGGTCGGGACGCCTTCGCACGAATACCGCTCGACGATCCCGACCTCGACCCGGTGAGCTGTCTACCCGGCCCTGACCCGGTGAACCGGCCGCCCGGCCCCGTCACCGCGCCCGACGTCTGGTCGGGCCGCCGCTTCGCCCACTGCGGTGGGGCGTGCTGGCGGGATCCGGCCCTCGCGCCGGACCTGCTGGTCCTGCGCCCTGCCGAGTTCGGGCGACTGCTGCGCAGGTTGTTCGAGGTGACCGGGATGACCGACTGGATGCGGTTGTCGGCCTCCGACGACGAACTGCTCGCCGCCGCGATCGATCCCGATGCGGCCACCGGCGGGGTGTGCATCCTGCTGGCGGTACGGGGTCCGGTCCGGCCGGCGGCGATGGAGACGCTGTCCCGGACGCTCGACAAGTGGGTGCCGGCGCGTGGACTCATGATCAGCACCGGGCGGGTCGATCGGGCTGGGCTGCCAACCGACGACCGCATCCGGATCATCGACGGGGCCGCGCTGCGTGACCTCATCCGCCGCGAACTACGACTGGACCTGCTCAGCGGCGGTCACGACACCGGCCACCTGATCCTCGAGACCGACCGGACGGCACCGACGACCGGTCACGGAGCGGGTACCGGCGGACGAACCGGGAGCCGCCCACGGTGAGCCGGAAGAGACCCAGGTGCCGGTGCCGGTCGGCAGGTAGGCCAGACTTGGCGGCATGGCGGCTCCAGGTTTCCCGTACCAGGATCTGAAGGACTTCGTCGCGGCGCTGGAGACGGCCGGTGAGCTGCGGCGGGTCGACGTACCGGTGGATCCGACGCTGGAGATCAGCGAGGTGGTCACCCGGACCGTACGCGCCGGCGGGCCGGCGCTGCTGTTCGAGCGGCCCACCCGGGGCGAGATGCCGGTGGCGATCAGCCTGTTCGGCACCGAGCAGCGCACCGCGATGGCGCTCGGCGTGGACCGGCTCGACGAGATCGGCGACCGGATCGGGGCGATGATCAAGCCCGATCTGCCGGTCGGCTGGTCCGGCATCCGCGACGGGCTGGGCAAGGTCATGCAGCTCACCTCGCTGCCGCCGCGCAAGGTGAAGACCGCGCCCTGCCAGGAGGTCGTCTACACCGGTGCGGACGTCGACCTCAACCGGCTGCCCGGGCTGCAGGTCTGGCCCGGCGACGGCGGGATCTTCCACAACTACGGGCTGACCCACACCAAGCACCCGGAGACCGGCAAGCGCAACCTGGGCCTGTACCGGCTGCAGCAGCACTCGCCCACCACGCTCGGGATGCACTGGCAGATCCACAAGGACTCCACCGCCCACCACGCGGTCGCCGAGCGGCGCGGCGAGCGGCTTCCGGTCGCGGTGGCGATCGGCTGCGACCCGGTGGTCAGCTACTCGGCGTCGGCACCACTGCCCGGCGATATCGACGAATACCTGTTCGCCGGGTTCCTGCGCGGCCAGCGGGTCGAGATGGTCGACTGCAAGACCGTACCGTTGCAGGTGCCGGCGCACGCCCAGATCGTGCTGGAGGGCTACCTGGAACCGGGCGAGCGGCTGCCCGAGGGCCCGTTCGGCGACCACACCGGCTTCTACACCCCGGTCGAACCGTTCCCGGTGCTGCACATCGAGTGCATGACCATGCAGCGCGACCCGGTCTACCACTCGATCATCACCTCGAAGCCGCCCCAGGAGGACCACGGGCTCGGCAAGGCCACCGAACGGATCTTCCTGCCGCTGCTGCGGATGCTGATCCCGGACATCGTCGACTACGACCTGCCGGCGGCCGGGGTGTTCCACAACTGCGTGATCGTGTCGATCCGCAAGCGCTACCCCAAGCACGCCCAGAAGATCATGTCGGCGATCTGGGGTGCCCACCTGCTGTCGCTGTCGAAGCTGATCGTCGTGGTCGACGACGACTGCGACGTGCACGACTACCACGAGGTGGCGTTCCGCGCCTTCGGCAACGTCGACTACGCCCGCGACCTGCTGCTCACCGAAGGCCCGGTGGACCACCTCGACCACTCGTCGTACCAGCAGTTCTGGGGCGGCAAGGCCGGCGTCGACGCCACCCGCAAGCTGCCCACCGAGGGCTACACCCGGGGCTGGCCGCAGGAGATGATTATGTCTCCGGAGATCGTCTCGCTGGTGGACAAGCGATGGCGGGAGTACGGGATCTCGTGAGCGCCGCAGCCACCGCCGGACCGGCCGGCGCGCCCGCCGCCCCGGTCGGCAAGATCCGAGCCTTCCTACGGCTCGTCGCGATCGAACACTCGGTCTTCGCGCTGCCGTTCGCGTACCTGTCCGCGCTGACCGTGATGGCCCGCCTCGACGGCGGCGTCCGCTGGCTCGACCTGCTGCTGATCACCGTGGCGATGGTCGGTGCCCGGACGTTCGCCATGGCCGCGAACCGGATCATCGACCGGCACATCGACGCGCGCAATCCGCGTACCGCCGGTCGGGAACTGGTGACCGGGGCGGTCAGCGTCCGGACGGCCTGGACCGGCGCGGTGGTCGCTCTGGTGGTCTTCCTCGGCGCCGCCGCTGCGCTGAACCCGCTCTGCCTCGCGCTCGCCCCGCTGGCGGCGGTCCCGCTGGTGGTCTACCCGTACGCCAAGCGGTTCACCGACTGGCCGCACGCGGTGCTCGGACTGGCCCAGCTGATCGGCCCGGTCGGTGCCTGGCTGGCGGTCACCGGCACCTTCGACGGCGCCGGGCCGGCGATCCTGCTCGGCGCGGCGGTCGGGCTCTGGATCGGCGGCTTCGACCTGATCTACGCCTGCCAGGACGCCGAGATCGACCGTGAGATCGGGGTACGCAGCGTACCCGCCCGGTACGGTCGACGCTTCGCGCTGCATGCCTCGACGGTGGCGCACCTGGTGACGTTCGCCCTGTTCGGGTGGTTCGGCGTGCTGGTCGGCTTCGGCTGGCCGTGGTGGATCGGGCTGGTGTTGACCGCGGTGGCGTTCGGCTACCAGCATCTGGTGGTGACGCCGACCGACCTGTCCCGGGTCAACCGGGCGTTCTTCACCGCCAACGGCTTCGTCGGCATCGCGTTGTTCGCGTTCGCCCTCGTCGACCTGGTGGTACGGCTCGGCCTGCGTTGACCGTTGACCGTTGACCACCCCGGCCGGGCCGGGCCGGGTCAGCGCCGCTGCTGGTAGCGGGCGCTCTCGAACGACCAGTCGATGGTGCCGCGCACGGCGTACCCGACCCCGACCAGCAGGCCGTGGGCCGCCCGGTCGTGATCCGGCCCGAACGACGGCACCTCGGCTTGGCGTGCGCCGAACGCCGCCATCTCGGCCCGCCACCGGTGCGCGACGATGACCAGCGCGTCGCCGATCGGCACCCGCCGCGTCTCGGCGACCGCCACCACCAGGTTGTGACCGCCGGCGGTGGTCAGGTCGCGGGACAGTGAGAAGAGATCGTTGTACCAGGAGAGCAGGTCGTTGCCGGCGACTCGGACGTCGCGCACCCGGGGGTGGTGGAAGACGGCGTCCGGCACCGGGTCGCCGGTCGCGTACTCGATCAAGGTGTACGCCACGTGCGCCGCCGAGGTGGCCCGGCGCAACTCGACGTACTCGTCCGGGCCGGGCCGGTAGCCGGCCGCCTTGTTCGCCGCCTCGCGTACCGCTCCGTCGAGGTGCTCCGCCACCGCCTCGACGAACCGTCGGTGCCACCACTCGGGCATCGACTGGCGTACGGCCTGCCACGGACCGGCGAGCATCCGGCGCAGCGGCCCGGCCAAGACCGGGTCACTGCCCGGTGCCGGATCACTGCACAGCACCGCCAGCACCCCGTCGGCCAGTCGGCGCAACCTCCCCTCCTGCGGATCCGCGACCCCGTCGAACTCGTCGTCGAGCAGGAAGAACCAGGCGAACATGGCGGCCAACACACGCAGCCGGCCGATCGGCGCACCCGGATAGAGCCGGGCGGCGTACCGGCCGATCCTGGCCCCGGCGAGCCGACGGTGGGTCGCGGTGCCCGGTGGCAGGCCGCACCGCTGCAGCCAACCGGGCAGCCAGGCGTCGGCCTGCGCCGCGTACGGGGACAGCACGGCGGGCAGCGGGCAGCCGGCGCGCAGCGCAACGAGCAGTTCGCCGAGCAGTTCGGCGGCCGGCCCGTCGAGGCCGGTACGGCTGTACGGGACGTCGGGGCGGGGCGGCGGCGGGGTGGATTTGCGGGAGTCCATGGGCTGCCTGCGAAGTTGCTGCCAATGTGTCCGTGAGGCGGGTCGTCTTACCCTATGGGGTGACCGGGCACGGTGACAGCCCGCGACCAGCCACGCGAGCAGGGATCTTATGAGAAGACCATGGGTGATCGGCGTCTCCGGGGCGTCTGGTACGCCGTATCCGGCTGCGGTGCTCCGCGCGCTGCTCGACGCCGGCCATCCGGTCGACCTGGTGGTGTCCCGCGCGGCCCGACTCACCCTGCTCGACGAGACCGGCGCGCCACTGCGGGACAGTCACTGGCGGGCCGACCTGGCCCGCTGGCTCGGCCGTGGGCTGGACGACGCGGACGTACGGTTCTGGCCGGCGGGTGATCTCGCCGCCGGGCCAAGCAGTGGCTCGTACCAGGTACGCGGGATGGTGGTCGTACCGGCCAGCACGGCCGCCTGTGCCGGCATCGCCATCGGGCTGTCGAAGGACCTGCTGCAGCGGGCCGCCGAGGTGAACCTCAAGGAACGCCGGCCGGTCGTGCTGGTCCCCCGGGAGACCCCGGTGACCCGCAGTCACCTGGAGCATCTGCTCGCCCTGCACGACGCGGGGGCGGTGGTGCTGCCGGCCAGTCCCGGCTTCTACGGTGCGGGTGCCGGGGCCACCGCCGCCCAGTTGGTCGACTTCGTTGCCGGGAAGGTGCTGGACGCGCTCGGCGTACCGCACGATCTGTTCCGGCGGTGGTCCGGCGAGTTGGGCGCGGACCGGGCGTGACCACCTGCTCGGTACGGCCCGGCGGTCAGTACGGCCCGGCTCCTCCTGACCCGTTCTCGGTGTGCCGGGGCCGGGTGGTCTCCGCGCTTTCTGCCTGCATCTCCTCCAGCACGCCTTCGCCTTCGAGTAGCGCACGCACCTCGGACTCCCGGAACCGACGATGGCCTCCGGGAGTTCGGATACTGCCGATCCGGCCGGCCGCTGCCCATCGTGTGACGGTCTTCGGGTCGACGCGGAACAGCGCGGCCACCTCGCCCGGCGTCAGCAGACGATCTCCAGTGTCCACGGTCCCCTCCTCGCGTCCGCGACGGCTCTGGCGTGGCCAGTCAGCCCCCCGATGGACCGTGTGCCAGATGCCGTAGTGCCAGACGTACGGCCATTAGAGCACCGGCCGACCCCCGTGTCCGGGAAATGCGGAAAGCTACCCGACTGGGCAGTTATCCGGTAGGATTTGCGCCCTATGTTGTAATTTACCCCAGCTCGTCGACCAGCGGGCCACCCGGGCGGGCGGCAGGCACTAGGGTCTACATTCCGTGGACGCCATCGATTCCCGGCTCGTCGACCTGCTGCGCGGCAACGCCCGGCTCTCCTACGCCGAACTCGCCCGCCAAGTCGGACTCTCCGCACCCGCCGTACACGAACGGATCGGCAAACTCGAAACCACCGGGGTGCTGCGCGGCTACCGGGCCGACGTACAGCCGGAGTCGGTCGGCCTCGGCGTCACCGCCCTGATCGGACTGGTCGAAGACTCAGGTGCCGACACCGAGGCGGTGCTGGACGCGCTGCGCGACATGCCGGAGATCGAGTCCTGCTACTTCATGGCCGGCACCGAGTCGTTCCTCTGCCTCGCCCGGGTCGGCACCATCGCCGAGCTGGAACAGCTCATCATGCGGCTGAACCGGACACCGGGGATCGCCAACACCCGGACCAGCGTCACGCTGTCCACCAAATGGGAGAACCGGCCCCGCCCCCTGACCGGGTGATTCGGCGACTGCACTTGTTACCGTCTGCGAGTGAATCAACTGGACCGGTACGACGACGCCGGCCGGGCCTGGGTGACCGACGCGATCGCCAAGGTCGAGGCGGACGCCAACCGGTCCGCCGACACCCACCTGCTGCCGTTCCCACTCCCCCCGTCCTGGGGCATCGACCTCTACCTCAAGGACGAGTCGGTGCACCCGACCGGCTCGCTCAAGCACCGGCTGGCCCGCTCGTTGTTCCTCTACGCCCTGTGCAACGGATGGATCGGGCCGCAGACCACGATCGTCGAAGCGTCGTCCGGCTCCACCGCCATCTCCGAGGCGTACTTCGCCCGGATGCTCGGCCTGCCGTTCGTCGCGGTGATGCCCGCCGGCACGTCGGCGGAGAAGATCGCCCAGATCGAGTTCCACGGTGCCCGCCCCCACCTGGTCCGCGACCCGGCCGCGGTGGTGATCGAGGCACGGTGGCTCGCCGAGGACCTCGGCGGGCACTTCATGGACCAGTTCACCTACGCCGAACGGGCCACCGACTGGCGGGGCAACAACAACATCGCCGAGTCGATCTTCGCCCAGTTGGCGCTGGAACGGCACCCGGTCCCGCACTGGATCGTGGTCGGTGCCGGCACCGGCGGCACCAGCGCCACCATCGGCCGGTACGTCCGCTACCAGCGGCACCGCACCAAGATCTGCGTCGTCGACCCGGAGAACTCCGCCTTCTACCCGGCATGGTGCAGCGGCGACTGGTCGACCTCGACCGGCCGGGGGTCGATGATCGAGGGGATCGGTCGGCCGACCGTCGAAGCGTCCTTCCAGCCGTCCGTGGTGGACCGCATGATCCAGGTCCCGGACGCCGCCTCACTGGCCGCCATGCGCATCGCCAGCGAACTGCTGGGTCGGCGGGTCGGCGGGTCGACCGGCACCAACCTGTGGGGTGCGTTCGGGCTGATCGCGCAGATGCGGGCCGCCGGCGAGCAGGGCTCGGTGGTGACGTTGCTGTGTGACAGCGGCGAACGGTACGCCGCCAGCTACTACTCGTCCGACTGGCTGACCCGGCACGGGATCGATCTGGCCCCGTACCGGGCCGTGGCCGATCAGTTCATGCGTACCGGCGAGTGGCCGACCGACGCGCCATGATCGGGATCAGGCGCGCTGCGCCAGCCCCGGGTAGTGCAGCACGAAACCGTGCGGATCCACCGTCATCTCGGCCGTGAAGCTGTCGCTGCGGTAACGGACCCGGTCAGCGCCGAGCACCGTGTAGGTCTGCTCCATCGGTATCACCTCCAGGCTCGGCACCCGGACCCAGGCCGCGACCAGCCGGTGCTCCTGCCCGACCGGCTGCTCCGACAACCGCAGCCGGCGGATCGGCAGGGTGTTGAACAGCGGCACCCCGCCCAGATCGACGTCGAACGCCGCGTCGAGCCGGCCCGGTTCCTCGGTGCCGGGCAGGCCGACCGGGCTGCGCCCGGCCGCCCGCAGAGCACCGTCCAGGTCGCCCTGTTCGGCGGTGCTCACCCGCCACCGGCCGAGCGCCCGTTCCATCCGTACGGTCCGCAGCCAGCCGGCACCCTCGACGGTGACGGTGAGCCGGACGGCGGCCCACTGCTCGTCGGTGGCGAGTTCGTAGTGGCAGCTGTACGGCAGTGGCGCCGCCACCACCGCCACACCGCGAGCGGTCAGCCCGCGCTGGTCGTCGAAGAGGACATGATCGGCACCGCCGGTGTCCGTCCGCGTCCAGACGATCGATTTCGGCAACGTCGGCATGTTCCCGACCGTACCGGCCCGACGAGCCGCTGCGGAGCGGGTCGCCGGTGCCGGTCACGCACGCGCGTCAGTAGCTGCGGCTCGGCCGCCGGTCAGTGAAGCGCCGGTCACCACCGCCGCGCCGCCGGTCACCACCGGCCCGGTCGGCACCACCGCGGCCGGCCCGGTCGGCACCACCACGGGTGCCCCGCTCGCCGTCGCCCCGGAAGCGGTCCGCTCCGTCGGCCCGGGAGCGGTCGCCCCGCCCTCGGAAGCGATCGGGGCGGTCCGGCCTGAACCGGTCCCCTCGCGGGCGGGACTGCCGGGGCGGCTCCGGCTCGTTCACGATCGGCACGCCGCTCGGCTCCGTCGCTCCGGTCAGCTCGGACAGTGCGGCGTCGCCGCGGCGTACCCGGGTCTGGGCCGGCTCCACCCCGGCCTTCTCCAGCATGGCCAGGGTGCTGCGCCGCTGCTTCGGCAGCACCAGGGTGGCGACCGCGCCGGACTCGCCGGCCCGCGCGGTCCGCCCCGCCCGGTGCAGGTAGTCCTTGGGGTCCTTCGGCGGGTCGACGTGCACCACCAGCGAGACCCCGTCGACGTGAATGCCCCGGGCAGCCACGTCCGTGGCGACCAGGACGTTCGTCCGCCCTTCCTTGAACTCGGCGAGGGTACGGGTGCGTACCCGCTGGGTCTTGCCGCCGTGCAGGGCACCGGCCCGCACGCCGACCGACGCCAGCTGGTCCACCAGCCGGTCCACCCCCAGCTGGGTCCGGGCGAACATCATGGTCCGCCCGGAACGGGCGGCGATCGAGGCGGCCACGGCGAACTTGTCACTCGGCGGGATCAGCAGCAGGTGGTGGTCCATCGTGGTCACGGCGGCAGTGGCCGGCGCGGTGGAATGGGTGACCGGATCGGTCATGAACCGCTGGACCAGCGTGTCGACGTCATTGTCCAAGGTGGCCGAAAAGAGCAGCCGCTGGGCGTCCGCCGGAGTCTTGGCCAGCAGCTCGGTGACCTCTGGCAGGAATCCCATGTCGGCCATCTGGTCGGCCTCGTCCAGGACGGTGATCTCGATGTCGTCCAGCTGGCAGACGCCGCGCTGGATCAGGTCACCAAGCCGCCCCGGAGTGGCCACGATGATTTCCACACCGCGACGCAACGAATCGATCTGCCGGTCGTACGGGACGCCGCCGACCGCGGTCTTGAGGAAGACCCCGACCGCCCGGCCCAGCGGGAACAACGCGTCGTTGACCTGCATCGCCAGCTCACGGGTGGGGACCAGGATCAGGGCCCGGGGCCGCAGTGGGCGGGCCCGGCGGCCGTCGGCGATCCGGGCCAGCAACGGTAGGCCGAACGCGAGGGTCTTACCGGAGCCGGTCTGGCCCCGGCCGAGCACGTCCCGGCCGGCCAACGCGTCGGGCACGGTGGCGCGCTGGATCTCGAACGGAGTGGTGATGCCCTCCCGGGCGAGTGTCCGGACGAGTTGCCGGGGCAACCCGAGCGCCGCGAAGTCAGGCTCGTCGGCAACCGGCTCGGCGGCCCTGGCCGCGACGACCGGCTCAGCGGTCTGCCTGGTCGCCTGCTCCGCAGGCAGGTCAGCGGCTTCGGGCACGGTGTCGAGAACGGAGGGGAACGTGCTGGGATCAGCGAAGGTGGTCAAGAAAACCTCTCAGAGCGGGGCGGATCTTCGCGAATGGCCCGTTCCGGTGTGCACCGTTGAATCGCCCGCAAGATCGCCCATGAGCACGCGGTAGCGCGCCGGGTTGATGATCGAGTGACAAGTGTACGGGTTTGCCGCGCTGCTGCCACCTGACCCGTCCGACCGTGGGCCCGCTCACCTCCGCCGATCCGGCGTCAACCGCCCAGCAGCCCGTCGAAGATGTCGGCGAAGGTGTTACCTACGGCGAACACCGCGACGATGCCGATCACCACCATCACGGCCAGGCCAACCACCATGACCAGCACCACCTTGGTCGTACTGCGGTCCTCCCGCTCAGGCAGGTCAGCCCAGCCCTGGGCCAGGATGTGGCCGGTCAGCGAGCCGGAGTTTTCCACGGCGGGGTTGAACACCACGCCGCCGGGTGCGCCGGACATGCCGCCGGGTGCCCCCATCGGCAGACCCATGGTCGGATCGGCCGCTGGCCGGCTGGTCGGGCCGGGTCCGGGCGTGTCGCTGTCGGGCCGGCGGGCCCCGTACACCCGCCCGGCCGCCGGGGTGGGGGTGCTGCGTGCCCACTGCCCGTCGGCCGGCGAAGGCTCCGGCAGCACGACAGGCTCCGGCGGCTGATGCCAGGGCGTCGGTGGTGACTCGCGCCACGGCGTCGGTGGAACTGCCGGTGGGATCGTGTAGCCCCCGGCCGCCTGGGTCATCTGGTACGCAGTCCCGGCTGGCGGTGGGAACGGCGGCGGCGGAGTCGGGCCCGGTGGGTTCGGACCCGGGCCCGGTGGGTACGGGCCTGGCACCGGAGCGGGTGAGGTCGGCCGTGGCGGCAACGGCGGAGCCGGGGCCGGGGCGGGTTCCGGCTCGGGTGAGTTCGGCCCGGACGGCGGTTCCGCAGGCGCGGGCGGCTGTACCGGGTCGGGGGGTAGGGCCGGATCGCTGGGCGAGGGCTCCTCGGTACGACGCGCACCGTAGACCCGGGTCCCGCCGGTCGGCACCCGGAGCGCCCCGACGTCGCTGGCGGAGACCTGTTGCGCTCCGGCCACCGTGGCGCGGGCACGGGCCGATGCAGCCTCTTCGCTGGCCGCCGGAGGCGACGACGCCGCGGCGGGTGGCTCGGTCGCGGCGGGTGCGGACGCCGACGCGACATGGTCGGCCGGTAGTTGGTCGGCCGGTGGCCGATTAGTCGCGCCCGGCGGCTGCCAGGGCGAGGCAAACGCCGACCATGCGGACGCCGGCGACGCGGGAGCCGGCGAAGTCGGAGCCGACGGTCCGGCCGCCGGCGAAGTCGGAGCCGACGGCTCGGCCGGCGACGACGTACCAGGCACGACCGGGACGTCGGCACTGGAGCCGGTGCCGACCGGCGACGCCCACAGCGCCCCGTCCGGCGGCGGTGGCGGTGGACTGAACGGAGCCGGCAACTCCTCTGCCGGTGGCGGCGCCGATCCTGACCGGTCGACCTGGTCGGGCACCCGCCGCTGACCACCGTCGACCTGGTCCACCGACGACCAGGGCCGAGCTTCGTCCATCACTGCCTCCCGTGCCAGCTCACCGGAACACCTCCGGCCGGTGAGGGGTCCGCCGGTTTACCGTGCCATACCGATGCACCTCGGCACAGCCGGAGTATCGGCGTACCGACCGTGGCCGTCTGTCCGGTCCTGGGCGCAACGGCCCGACCGGAGGACGTACGGTCAGCCTTCCAGCGGGCCTGCGCTCGGCGTGCCGGCCGACGTCGCCGACGCGCTCGGGCCGGCCGACGCGGAACTCGACCCGCTCGGGGTACTGGTCGGCGTCCCGGAGCCACTCGCGTCCGGATCCGGCGTCCCGGAGCCGGGGTCGGTCGGCGATGGACTCGGATCACTCGGCGTCGGCATCGGACCGGGCGTGGACGGGCTGGTCGACGGCGACGGGTCAGGGGACGGCGAATCCGACGGGTCAGGGGACGGCGAATCCGACGGGTCAGGGGACGGCGAATCGGACGGATCGGGCGACGGCGAATCCGTGGGGTCCGGTGTCGGGTCCGGTGTCGGGTCCGGCGACGGGGTGGGCGTCGGAGTCGGGGTGGGCGTCGGAGTCGGGGTGGGCGTCGGAGTCGGTGCGACCTCGCGGATCACCCGGGTCGCCGCGTAGAACCGGGACCACCAGACGGTGGAGACCTTGACCACGTCTCCGGTGGTCGGCGCGTGCACCATCTTGCCGTTGCCGACGTACATCCCGACGTGGTGCACCGTCGTCCAGCTGGAGCCGGAGGCGAAGAAGATCAGGTCGCCGGGGAGCAGCGCCGACCGGTCCACCTTGTTGTGCCGGGTCGCGTAGTACTGGTCCTTGGCGACCCGGGGCAAGCTGAAGTAGTCGGCACCGGGCGACCGGTACGCCGCCCACATCAGGCCGGAACAGTCGTAGCGATGCGGCCCTTCGGCCCCCCACAGGTACGGCTTGCCGAGCTGCTTGAGGGCGAACTCCAGGGCGGCGACGGCACGGGGATGGGCGGCGGCACCGTCGATCCCGTCGATGCCCTGCCCGATTTCCTGCTCGGCGGCCTCCCGCTGGCGTTCGATCGCCACCAGCTGCTCGGTGTTCTGCTCCTTCAACGCGAGCAGCGCGGTCTCCCGCTGCTTGAACGTGCCCTCAGTGCTACCGAACTCGCTGCGCAGCGCGTCGACCAGGGCCAGCGCCGCCGTGTAGGTCTGATACGCCTCCTGCTCGGCGGCTGCGGCGAGCGAGACGTCCCGGTTGGCGGCGTCGGTGCCGACGCCGGGCTGCTGGCCCCGCTGCAGTCGGGACAGGGCGCCGAGGCCGTGCAGGTCACCGCGGTACTCGCCGGGCGGCATCGCGGCGGCGTCCTTCAGCGCGTACGACGCCGCGCTGTCCGCGTCCCGCTGCGCCTCGATCAGTGCGGTCCGCGCCTCGCGCAGCGACTGCTCGGCGGCGGCCAGCGCGGTCTCCGCCGCGGTCTGCTCCTGTTCGAGCTCGAGCATCTGCTGACCGAGCAGCGCGACCTCGGTCTCACCGGCGTAGATCTGCGCGGCGAGCGGGCCCTCCACCGGGGTGGGGGTGATGGCCGGCGCGTCGGTCGTCGGTCCGGTGCCGGGCAACTGCAGGCCGCCGGCGGGCACCGGCCGGCTGCCGGTGTCCGGCACGGTCGCCGGCTGGGCGTACACCGGGGAGGCGAGGGCGACTGCGGTGACGGCACCGAGCAGGCCGGCCCACAGGGCCGGGCTCAGCCGGACCGGAACGGCGCCGACCATCACGAACCGGCGTTGCCGCCGTGCTCCGCCGTGCCGCTGGCCCACTGCCGCGCCCCTGCTTCTTCGTGCCATGCCCGCTCGCTCCCCGTACGGCGCATTTTGTCCGGTGCCGATGCGCCGGAACCGAGTCGCGCCGCCTGGTGTCGCCTGTCCCACATCGGTCTTACCGCACGGGGCTGCTGATGTCGATGATTCATGAGGTAACGAGAAGCTGAGAGGTTGGCGACCCGGGCATGACGCAGGTCGCTGTGCCGCCGGGCGAGGAGCCGACCGGCGGTCCCGGGACGTACGCTCGAACGCGGATCACGGCTGATGGTCGTCGACGGCGGGTCGTCGGCGTGGCCGGCCGGGAAGGGGCGTGGCGGACGTGGACGCTGGTCGCAAGCGTGAGCTCGAAGAGAAGGTGTACGCCGGGGAGCGGCTGGACCACACCGACGGGGTGGACCTGTACGCCAGCGACGACCTGGCCTGGCTGGGCCGGCTGGCGCATCATCGGCGGACCGAGCTCAACGGCGACCGGGTGATGTTCAACGTCAACCGGCATCTCAACCTGACCAACGTGTGCAGTGCCTCCTGCGCGTACTGCTCGTTCCAGCGCAAGCCGGGCGAGAAGGACGCGTACACGATGCGCATCGACGAGGCCGTCCGTAAGGCCAAGGAGATGGAGGACGAGCAGCTCACCGAGCTGCACATCGTCAACGGCCTGCACCCGACCCTGCCCTGGCGGTACTACCCGAAGGTGCTGCGCGAGCTCAAGGCGGCGCTGCCGAACGTCAAGCTCAAGGCGTTCACCGCGACCGAGGTGCAGTGGTTCGAGAAGATCAGCGGGCTGCCGGCGGACGAAATCCTCGACGAGCTGATGGACGCCGGCCTGGAGTCGCTGACCGGTGGCGGCGCGGAGATCTTCGACTGGGAGGTCCGCCAGCACATCGTCGACCACGCCTGTCACTGGGAGGACTGGTCACGGATTCACCGGCTGGCGCACAGCAAGGGGCTGCGGACGCCATCGACGATGCTCTACGGCCACATCGAGGAGCCCCGGCACCGGGTGGACCACGTGCTGCGGCTGCGCGAGTTGCAGGACGAGACCGGCGGTTTCACCGTCTTCATCCCGCTGCGCTACCAGCACGACTTCGTCGACTCGGCGGACGGCAAGATCCGAAACCGGATCCAGGAGCGCACCACGATGGCGGCACCGGCCGAGTCGTTGAAGACCTTCGCGGTGTCCCGGCTGCTGTTCGACAACGTGCCGCACGTCAAGTGTTTCTGGGTGATGCACGGGCTGTCCGTGGCGCAGTTGTCGCTCAACTTCGGCGTCGACGACCTGGACGGGTCGGTGGTCGAGTACAAGATCACCCACGACGCGGACTCCTACGGCACGCCGAACACCATGCACCGAGAGGACCTGCTGCACCTGATCTGGGACGCCGGCTTCCAGCCGGTCGAGCGGGACACCCGCTACCAGGTGGTACGCGAGTACGACCGGCCGCCGGCGCTGGCCGACCGGCGGGCCGAGCCGCAGCAGATCTGGGCCTGAGCGAGGCCGCCGCAGATCTGGGCCTTGGCGAGCCGGAACGGCAACGCCTTCGAGCGGCCCGGACCGGCCTGATCCGGCCGGCAGGTGTCGACCCGCCCTGGCGTGGGTAGGACGCTGCGGTGAGTCAGCCGCGCGGCATGCTGTCCCGCCTCCGTGGCGTGTGGGGCAGTTTCTGGGCGGTACCGGCGGCGTTCGCGACCGGCGCGGTGCTCGGCGCGATCCTGCTCACCGCCCTGGACCTGCGGCTGCGACTGCCACTGGACGGCTTCCTGCCGAGCGGGCCGGCCGGCGCGAGATCGCTGCTGTCGTCGGTGATCACCGCGATGATCTCGTTCACCGCGCTGGTCTTCTCCATCACGGTGGTCGCGGTGCAGCTGGCTTCCAGCCAGTACTCACCCCGGGTGCTACGGACGTTCCTGCGCGACCGGGTCACCCAGGCCACCCTGGGCACGTTCGTCGCGACGTTCCTGTTCGCGATGGTGGTCCTCGCCGCGCTACCGGGCCGGGCCGAGGCCCGGCTGCCGGCGCTGTCGCTGGCCGTGTCGATGGCCCTGGTGCTGGGCAGCACCGGGATGTTCATCTACTACCTGCACCACATGACCGCGCTGATGCGGGTCTCGCACATGATCGCGGCGATCGGGGTGCAGAGCAGGCGCAGCATCGACCGGTGGGCGGCCCGGCCGACCGATCCGACCGGTTCCCCGGACGGCCCGATCGTCGACGTGCTGGCCGCACCGGCCACCGGGGTGGTCGTCGCGGTCGACGTCAATCTGCTGGCGCGGCTCGCCCGCCGGTACGGCTGCGCTCTCACGGTCGAGCGGATCCCGGGCGAGTTCGTGGTGGCCGGCATGCCACTGGTCGCCGTGCACGCCGTCGGTGACGCCCCGCCGGGCCCGGTTGACGCGACGCTGGCCGGGCAGGCCGTCGAGGTCGGCGTCGAACGGGTACCCGGCCAGGACGTCGGCTTCGGGCTACGGCAGCTCGCCGACATCGCCGAACGGGCGCTCTCGCCCGGCATCAACGACGCCACCACCGCCGTCCGCGCCCTGCAGGAGGCGCACGACCTGCTACGCCGACTGGCCGACCGGCCGGACCGACCGCGGATCGTCCAGGACGACGACGGGACGGTCCGGGTCCACGTCCGCCGGCAGTCGTTCGCCAGCCACCTCGCCACCTCGATCACCGACGTCCGGCGGGCCGCCACTGACCAGCCGAGGGTCATCGAGCTGATCGACAGCATTCTCGCCGACCTGACCACGGCGGTCCGGCCCGAGCACCGGCCGGACATCCAACGGTGCCAGGCGGCCTCACCGGTCGCCGACACCACGGGACATCGCTGAGTACCAGCGGCGACCGGCGGTGGCGGTCACCCCGTGCGCCAGGGTGCTGGCCGCGATCACCAGCGTCCCGGCCGCCCACAGCCGGGAATCCGTCGCCCCCTCGGCGTAGCTGTACGTCAGGTAGAACAGCGCGGACACGCCGATCGGGCCGAACCAGCCGAGAAACACGGTGTCCCGCCACGACATGCCCAGCGCCGGCCGCAGGGCCAGCACCACCGGCAGCCGGCGCAGCAGTAGCACGGCCACCGGGAACGCCACGACGGGCCAGCCGAGCTCCAGCCACTGCCGCCACGGGACCACCAGACCCAGCAGGAAGAACACCGGCAGGACGAGATACCGGGTGAGCGCGTCGTCGAGTTGCTGCTCGGACGCCCGGGACCGGCGGCCGATCATCCGGTTGTAGGCCAGGCCGGTGACGAACACGGCGAGGATCGCGTCGGTACCGGCGACCCGGGCGACGCCCAGAGCGGCCACGCCGAGAACCACGGCGAAGACCAGCAGCGAGCCCTGGTCGACCTGCTCCCGCGCCTCGGCGGCCCGTACCGCCCAACCGGCCAGGTAGCCGACCGCCCCGCCGACCAGAACCGCCCCGCCGACGCCCCAGGCCGCCTCGACCGCCTGCTGGCCGGCCGGCCGGGCGGCGGCTGCGATCAACGCCAGCGCGACCAACAGGTACGCGAGCCCGTCGTTGATCCCGGACTCACCGCTGATCACCTGACGCAGCCGGGCCGGCAGTGCCCGTTCGGCTGGTGTCCCGGACACGACGCTCGACGCCAGCACCGGGTCGGTCGGGGTCAGGCAGACCCCGAGGAGCACCGCCAGGGCGACCGGTAGGCCGAGCAGCAGCCAGGCCAGACCGGCGCTGACCACCGCCATCCCGACCATGCCCAGGGTCAGCAGCACCCCGACCGGGCGGGCCACCATCAGATATCCGGTGGCGGGAAACCGCAGCGCCACCGCCATCAGCGACACGGCCAGCAGAATCCGGCTGGCCTCCCGGAGCAGGCCGGTGGTGTCGTGGTCGGACGGATCGATCAGCCCGGACACCGGGCCGACCAGGATGCCGAGCAGCAACGCGAGCAGCGGTTCGCTGACCGGCGCGCGGCGGATGGCGCTCGACCAGAAGGCCAGCAGTACGGCGAGCACGCCGACCAGCGCGTAGCTCAGGTGCAGCGGGTGCATCCGGACACCTCCACCGCAGCGGCCAGCGGTTCATACCTGGCAGCGCCGACCCTCGGTGCCCCGTGCCATCGGGGGTCGGCAGTCACCTGGGCCGGTTATCCGGATGCCGGCTTGGCAAACCTGGTCCGGGTGCGGCACAAGCTCAGGCGTACCCTCATGGGGTCATGACGGAATCGAAGAGCGACAGTCTCCCGCGCCGGGACGCCGCAGGTCGGGTCGCCGCGTTGCCGGATCTGCTCGGCGTGGTCGGCGCCGGACTGGTGATCGGACTGGTCGTGCTGCTGCTGTTCGACGGCGTGTTCACGCTGATCGGCGACGGCCGACTCGGCCAGTCGAACGGCTGGCTGGCGGTGATCCTGCCGGCGTGGCTGTTCGCCGACGACTTCCGGGCCTGGGCCGGCGGCTCCGCCCGGTTCGTCGCCGCTGCCGTCGCGACCGGGGTCGGGGTCACGTCCGGGCTGCTCGCCGCCGGGATAGCGGCCGAGCTGCCGGCGACGGCCGGCGGCGCAATCGGGGCGGCGGTCTTCGCCCTGGTGTACGCGGCGGTCTGGTTCCATGGCGTCCGGTGGCTGGACGGCCGGTGAGGAGAGGCATGAGCCCTGCGGTGAAGTACACGCTCGGCCGGATCGGGCTGTTCGTGGTCGTCGTGCTGGCCCTCTGGCCGATCGACCTCAACATCTTTCTGAAGCTCATGATCGCGGTCATTTTCTCGGCCGCGCTGTCCTGGTTTCTGATGCGCGGCTGGCGGGACGAGATGGCGCAGCAGATCGCCGAGTCCGCCGAGCGCCGCCGGTCCGAGAAGGAACGGTTGCGGTCCGCGCTGGCCGGCGAGGACCAGACCGACGGTACGGTCGGCAAGTCCGGTACGGCCGGCAGGTCCCAGGAGGATTCCTAGCATTCGCCCCGGCCCGGTGACCGTACGGCCGGCCGACCCCAGCCCAGGGCCGGCCGGTACAACGCGGCAGTCCTGCCCTAGCCGGGCAGTTGTGCCTCGATCGCGGCGACCACCGCGTCGTCGGTCGGCTCGACCCGGGGCCGGAACCGGCCGACCACCCGGCCGTCCGGCGCGATCAGGAACTTCTCGAAATTCCACTGGATGTCACCGGCCGTGCCGTCGGCGTCGGCGGTTTCAGTCAGCTCGGCGTAGACCGGGTGCCGGCCGGGCCCGTTGACCTCGATCTTGGCGAACATCGGGAACGTCACGCCGTACGTCGCCGAGCAGAACTCCTGGATCTCCTCGGCGCTGCCCGGCTCCTGGCCACCGAACTGGTTGCACGGGAAGCCGACCACCGAGAAGCCCCGGTCGGCGTACCGCTCGTGCAGCTGTTCCAGGCCGGCGTACTGCGGGGTCAGCCCGCACTTCGACGCCACGTTGACCACCAACAGTGCCTTGCCGGCGTAGTCCCCCAACGAGCCGGGCTGCCCGGCCAGGGTGGTGAGCGGAATGTCGTAGATCCCCACGTCTCGATCCTCTCTCCCGCCCGGTGCGCTCACACCGGCCGGCCGTCGTGCAGGTAGGCGACGTGTCCGTGATCGGCCGCCGCGAGTGCGCACCGCACCCGCCTGCCAACATAAGCCGCCGCAGCCTTCCGACCGCCTCGGGGCGGACGAACTGGTTGGTAGGCTCGAAACCATGAACCAGCCCGTACTCGCCTACCGATGGAGTCGGAGCGAGTTCGTGCGCGCCTTTGAAGCGGGTGCCTTCGACCGCCGGGTCGAGCTCGTCGAAGGAGAGATCTGGCCAGTGGTGATCGGTTCGTGGCACGGCGACACCGTCGGTCAACTGCTGGCGCTGCTGCCACGATCCGGGGTGCGGGTGACGACTGCGACCCTGCCGACCGGGGAGTCGCTTCCCGACCCGGACTGCTGGGTGCGTCGAGCCGACGCGGATCCGATCGGGTCCGTCGGGACCCGGCTGTCGGTCTGGGACGCCGCCGACGTGCTGCTCGTGGTCGAGGTCGCCGACGAGACCGCGATCCAGGACCTCAACGTCAAGGCCAGGCTCTACGGTCAGGCCGGTTACCCCGTGTACTGGGTGGTCACCCAGGAGGCGATCTACGAACACACCGGTCCTGTCGCAACCGGGTACCGCACGCGGGTCGAGTACCGGCACGGTGAGCGCATCCCGGTTCCGTACACCCGGATGGACCTCGCGATCGACGACCTGATCGCCCCGCGTCTCGGTTGACCGCCCCATTCCCTTTCCCATCTCGTGGTTCCGCCTCATCCTGATACATCTGCGGCCTACTCGGACGATCGACCCGGCTGCCCTGTCGACGAAGGGTGCCCGTGATGCCGGCGGCATCACGGGCACCTGGTGCCGCCGGTATCAGCACCGCGGTTCGGTCGGTCAGCCGCGCCGCCACTTCTGGTTGGCGCCGCCGTGGCACTCGTAGATGATCAGGCGGGCACCGTCGGCGGTGTTCCAGTCGACCACGTCGACGCACTTGTTGGCCTGCGGGTTTACCAGGTCACCGGCGCCGGAGAGCACCCACTGCTGGGCCGGGTTGCCACTGCAGTTCGCGAGCTGCACCACGGCGCCGTTGGCGGTCGAGCCCCAGGCGACGTCCATGCACAGGCCCAGCGCCCGGATGGTGCCGTCGCCGGAGAAGGTCCAGTTCTGCGCGTTGGTGCCGTTGCACCGGTACAGCTGCAGGTACTGGCCGTCGACTCCGTTGGAGTTCGGTACGTCGATGCACTTGTCGGCGAGCCCGATGATCCGGCTGGTCGAACCGCCGCCGGTGGTGGTCAACGACAGCCCGTAGCGGGAAAGGATCTCGTTGACCGGCTGGTAGACGGTGGTGCCGCCGGAGCTGCAGTTGCCGCCGGCGCCGGAGGTGACGCCCTGCGCCTGGGTGCCGGCGAGGAACGAGCCGCCGGAGTCACCGGGCTGCGCACAGGCGCTGCTGGAGACCAGTCCGTAGACGAGCTGGCCTGAGTAGTTGACGGTGACATTCTTGGCGGTGATGGTGCCGCACCGCCAGCCGGTGGTCCGGCCGGACCGGCAGACGGCGGCCCCGACCGCCGCCTCCTGGGAGCCGGTGACGTTGACCGTGCCGCCGCCGTAGTTGTTCACCCAGGGCCGGGGCACCCAGTTGGCGTTGGTCTGCACCCAGGCCAGGTCGTCGCCGGGGAACGACGACCCCCGGAAGGTGCCCTGCGCGACCCCGCTGCCGGCGGTGGAGGCCCCGACGCCGCCACAGTGGCCGGCGGTGACGAATCCACCGGCGACGGCGAAGCCGACCGAGCAGAGCACACTGTCGTTGATCACGTACTGGTCGCCGCCCCGAATGTCGTACACCGGGCGGTAGGCGTCGTCGCTGCGTACCACCGATGTGGCGGCGGTGGGCAGCCCGGCGGCGCGGGCGAAGCCGGCCGCCGCCGCGACGTCGGCGGCCTCGATGGTCACCGTGTTGGTGACCGGGTCGACGTACCAGGAGTGCACGGCGGTGTCGGCGCTGGCGGCCTGTCGGTCGAGTCCGGCGGCGAGCCGGTCCAGCTCGGCGAGGCTGCGGGTGACGGTCCGGGGCTCGGCACCGGCTGCGCGGACCCGGGCGGCCTGCGCCGGGTCGGTCACCCCGACGACGACGGTACGGCCGTCGTCGGCGACCCAGGTGCCGGCGTACGCGTCGGCCAGTTCGGTGCGCAGGCGGTGTTCGATCGGTACGGCGGCCGCCTCGACGGCGAGCCGGGTGGCCAGTTGGTCCGGGGTGAGGTCGAGATCCCGGCGCAGCGCGGCGATCTGGCCGGCGGGCAGCGCGGCCATATCGGCGGTTGCGGCGGAGTCGGCCGGATCGGCGATCTCGGTGGCGGCGGCCGGCGCGCTCGTGGCGGGGCCGGAGGTGCCGGCGGTCGGCGCGGCGGCGGCCGGTGGCGGTACGGCGAGCAGGCTGGCGCTCAGGGTCAGGCCCAGCAGCGCACCCAGCTTGCGGTTCATCTGCATACCTCCGAGAGGTCGATGTGAGCAAGTCGTGAGAGCGCTCTCAGGAAGGAAAGTTTACTAATTGACAAACTTCTGTCAATATCCACAGAGGTCGACCCGATCACCTACGGTCGGAGACCGTCGACGGATGCCGCCGGCGGACGGGTTCGGCCGGGGTCGGGCTGGATTCGCCCGGTGCGCCGCGGACCGGTTCTCCTGACCGCCGCAGGCGGCTGCGCCGTGCCGCGCTGGCCCGACTCCGGTCATGGCGCGGTCAGCCACGCGGTCGTCGACGTACTCGGGAACGCGTTGGCCAACCGGGTCAGCTCGGCGGTCCGCCAGCCTGCCGCCGGCGCCGCGTCATTGACAGCCCGTCGACGGCCAGCATGATCACGCCATGGCGTGCCCACGACAGTTCTGCGAGGACGACATCGGGGACGTCCGACAGTGAGGTGTACGGAGCCGACGGCACAGATCCCCTCTTCCCCGGCTTCGAGGATCACCGACGCCACCGGCACCGCCGGGCTGACCGGCACCGACGCCACGAGTTGAAGGTGAGACACCTTTCCCGCCGACTGAAAGGTATCTCACCTTCAACTGATCTTGGTGATCCCGGCCGGGCGGGCAGGTGACCCCGGCTTGGTGGGTGTCGGGGCGTGCGTCGGTCAGGGTGAGCCGTGCAGGACGACCCGGTAGCCGAGTTGCTGGCCGTAGGTCATCAACGGGCGCAGGGTCGGGACGAGTTCGGTGGCCTGCGTGGACCAGTGGTGTCCCCGGTTGCTGTCGAATCGGCGGTGGCGGGCAGATGCCGTCTGTCGCTGTCGCCGCAACTCGCGTCGCAGGTGGTGCAGCCGCTTGGACGCCGTGGACCGGCCGGAGCGCCAGTCGAGCCAGCGTAGCCACCAGTCACGTAGCATCTCGGTGATCATTTCTCTCCCTTGATCAATTGGTCGATGGTCAGGTTTCCGTGCGCCGGGGTAGTCGGTAGAGTCCGTGGCGCTGGACGAATATCTCCCGCCGTTCGGCTGCGTTGCCGTGGCGGTCGATGACGTATCCGGTGATCCAGATCCACCCGTCGTAGGTCCACTTCCGGTCGACGGCGATGACCCGGAGTCGGATGGCGCGGTCATCGGCGAACTGGACGCTGGCTTCCCGGCCGATGATCAGCACGTCGCCGGGTTTCGGCTCCGGTGTGGCGAGTAGCCGGCTACTCACCAGGCCGATCCGCCATCGGGTACGTCGTACGCCCGCAGTCCGGGCACCACCTGGACTTGACCTTGAACGACCACAACCCCGCGCAGAAGCCGAGCAGCGCCGCGCTGAACAACGCTCCCACTTCCATCATCGACATCCCCTCCTGTGGGATCGACACAGCATCAGCGCCACCACCCAATGAACCGCCAGTACAGGTACCCGGACCTGTGCAGCGGCAGATCGGTCATGGCGTCTATCAGGCACGTGGCCATGTAGACCGACAGCGACACCCGTGCGCCGGTGTACTCGGCGAGGAGCTCCTGACGGCGCGCGTCGCACGGCCATGGAAGTCCGCACTTCGCACACATCCAGTGGGGACGATCCGGAGTGTGCGTGCTCACTGGGCTTCCTTCGGCCAGTGCCCCCGGTTGATAGGGACGTGTTGAGACATGCCCGCTCCCTCGCATCTGCGCGATGTGGCTCGTGCGTCCATTTTGCGCGCGCACTTTTGTGGAGTCAAGGATTGGCAGCCATCTAGGATTGACGAAATATGGATGGCCGAGAACGAGGCGTCAGGAGCAGAATGTGGGCATGACGAGCCCGACCTTCGTGCGGTTCCAGCTCGGCGTGCAGCTCCGCCGAGCACGCGAGGAAGCCAACGTGACCACCGAGAAGGCAGCTGACACCATCGAAGTCTCGGCAAGCACCTTGCGCCGCATCGAGCAGGGCAGGGTCGGGCTGAAGGGTCCGGCGCTGAACGCCCTACTGGACCTGTACGGCGTGGCCGACGCCGAGCTGCGCGAGACCCTGCTGTCGATGGCGCGGAGCGGCAAGCAACGCGGCTGGTGGGCGAAGTACGGAGACCTGCCGAACTCGTACCGGCAGTACATCGGACTGGAGTCCGCCGCCACGACGATCCAGAACTTCGAGACGCTCGTGGTGCCCGGCCTGCTGCAGACCGTCGACTACACCCGTGCGATCACGGTCGCTGACGCATCGCAGCCCACACCGCAGGCCGTAGAGGAACGGGTAGCGGTCCGCGTGGAGCGACAGAAGCTGCTCACCGAGGAGAAGCTCCGCCTGGTCGCGGTCATCGACGAGGCAGTGCTGCACCGCCGGATCGGCGGACCGGAGATCATGACCAACCAGCTGACAGCGCTGCTCGAAGCCCAGGACCGGTGGAACGTGATCATTCAGGTCATCCCGTTCGGGGAGGGTGCATACGCCTCGATGCTGTCGAGCTTCCACATCCTCAGCTTCGACGAGGGGCCGGGGGTGGTCTACATCGAAGGGCTGACCGGAGACCTCTACGCTGAAGGTGAGGATGTGCAGAGGTGCGCCAAGGTCTTCGACGACCTGCGGGCATCTGCCCTGTCACCCGCAGCATCGGCCGAGATGATCAAGGACCTCCGGGATAGGGAGACACCATGAAGGCACTCGACAACCAGTGGCGCACGAGCAGCCGCAGCGGCGGCAACGGTGCCTGCGTGGAGGCACGGTACGTCGACCAGGCCGCCCAGGTGCGTGACAGCAAGGACCAGGCTGGGCCGGTGCTGTCCTTCACCCCGGCCCAGTGGACCGGCTTCGTCCAGGACATCAGGACCGGCAGGTTCGAAGCCTGATACCCGTCCGACCGCTGGCCCGGCAAGCGAAGGCCAGCGGTGCTGCTCCGTCGATGTCCGCCTGGAGCGTTGGTAAGCGATCCGACCGCTGGCAGAGGGGCGAGCTAGATTCGCCCGGTGCGTCGCGGACCGGTTCTCCTGACCGCCGCAGGCGGGTGCGCCGTGATCCACGTCGCTGGCGTTTTGACAGCCAGCCCGGCCTGGCGCTACGCCGAGGTGCTGGCGATCGGCCTGCTCGTCGCCTACGCCGTGGCCAGCGGGCTGCCGACGCCACGTTGGGCGGTGCCGGCGGCGCTCGCCGTCCTGATGCTGGACGCCGTCCGGACGATGCCCGGTGACCGCGCCGAGGGCCACGGCTGGCAGGTGCTGCGGCCGGATACCGCCGGCGTCGACCGATTCGCCGGCGTCGAGGCGGGCCTCGCCCTCTGCTGGGCGTCGCTGACCGCAGTGGCGGTGCTGGTCGCGGCGTGGCACCGCCACCCCCGGCGGCGCCGGCCAGCAGTCGCCACAGCGCTGGCAGCCGTGGTGATCACCGGGTACGCGGCGATCCGGATCATCGCCAGCTGGCTGACCATGGCGATCAACCACCGCGACCATTCGACCGGAGCGGACCTGGCCGGCTCGGTGATCGCCGTGAGCCTGGCGGTGCTGCCGCCGTTGGGGCTCGGGTTGGCCGCGCTGGCGCTCGCCACGGCGCTGGCCGGGCACCGCCGGTGGCTCGCCTCGGCCGGGGCGGCGCTGCTCGCCGTCACCGCGCTGCCCCATGTGGACGCGGCCATCCGGGCCGTGCCGCTGCCCCTGCACGCGGGCGACCAGCTGGCCTGGTCCGCCGCCTACGCCATCGGGTCCACGCCGTCGACGCCGTACCCGGTCACGGCGCTCATCACGCTGCTGGAACTGACCGCGTACCTGCTGCTCGTCACGGGCTTGGCCGATTTCCACCCGCCGACATCCACTGCCCGGACCGAGGCAGACCAGTCGCGGCGGTGAGCCCTCGGGGCCGCTGCCGCACTCGCTGACCGGCTGCCGGGCAGCGTGCGCCTATCCTCAGTAAACGATAACCGTTACCATCACCATGCCGGTTTCCGAGCGAGGAGGCGTCGATGGCGCATGTGCTGCTGGTGGAGAGCTGGGTCGGTGCGATGGCGCATCTGCTGCCCAGGGCCGTGCTGGAGGCCGGTCACCAGTTCTCCTTCCTGACCCGCGACCTGCACCACTACCTGCGCAGCGCACCGGCCGGGGGTGCGCATCCGTTGCTCGCCGCGCACAATGTACTGACCGCCGAGACCAACGAGCTGCCCGGACTGCTGGAGCACACGGAACAGCTGCACCGGGCGCTGCGCTTCGACGGCGTGCTCACCTCCTGCGACTACTACCTCGACACCGCCGCCCAGCTGGCCGCCCACCTAGGACTGCCCGGCGCGGACCCAGAGGCGGTGCGCCGGGCGTACCGCAAGGACCTCGCCCGGGCGGCGATGGACGCCGCCGGCGTGCCGCAACCCCGGTACGCGCTCGCGCAGAGCTGGTCCGACGTCGCGCAGGCCGCCCGGGAGCTGGGCTTCCCGTTGGTGGTCAAACCGGTCGACCTCTGCGCCGGCATGTACGTGCGCGAAGTCGCCGACGAGGCCGGGCTACGGGCGGCGTTCAACGCCCTCACCGGGTTCCCGGTCAACGCCAGACGCCAGCCCCGGGTGCCGACGGTGCTGCTGGAGGAGCTGCTGTCCGGTCCGGAGGTGAGCGTGGAGACGGTCACCGTGGACGGACACACGACGGTCGTCGGGGTGACCGACAAGAGCCTCGGCGGCGCCTCGGGGTTCGTCGAGACCGGACACATGTTCCCGGCGGTGCTCGACCCGGCGACCACCCGCCGGGCCGGTGAGGTGGCGGTGGCCGCGCTGGCGGCGGTCGGGCTGGACCGCGGGGTCGCCCACACCGAGCTGCGACTGACCCCGGCCGGGCCCCGGGTGGTCGAGGTCAACCCCCGGCCGGCCGGCAACCAGATCACCGAGCTGGTGCGCCGGGTCACCGGCATCGACCTGCCCATGGTGTACGCGCAGCTGGCGCTCGGCGAGACCGCCGACCTCACACCCGCCGACACGGGCGTACGCAGCGCGGCGATCGCATTCGTACTGCCGCCGCGCCCCGGTGTCATCGCCCGGGTTGACGGAACCGGGGCCTGGCAGACCGACCCACGGGTGGTCGACTGGTCGGTGAAACCCGCCGGCCACCGGGCCGGGGACAGCAGCAGCAACAACGACTACCTGGGCCACGTCATGGTTGTCGACACGGCCGGGACCGACGCGCGGACCATCGCCGACGGCCTGGCCGCACAGGTACGCGTCGGGTACGTCGACGACGACGGCACCGACCGGCACCGGTTCGCCGCCACGCCGGCCGGAGCGGCGGTATGACGGCCGTGTCGCCGGCCCCGCCGGCGTACCGGTCCCTCGCCGCGCTGATCGACGCGGTACAGGCCGGACGGCACGGCGTGGACCCGACCCGCTGCCAGGTCAGTGTGGGGTTCGTGACCAGGCAGGGCGCGAGGCACGCGAATCGGCTGCGCGGCTACCGCAACCAGGTGCTGAGCCTGCGGGTCGACGCGGCGGTCGGCTCCTGCGCGGTCGAGCCCGGCGCGCTGCCCGACGAGGTCGTCTACGACTGTGTCGGCGCCTCGGTCGCCGACCTGCTCGCGCATCCGCTGCTGCCGGTGCGGGTGGCCGCGCTCGACGCGTACCTGATGGCGCAGCGGCCACACGCCGAGGTGGCCGACACCGTGGTCACCGTGCCCGCCGGCAGCTCGCTGGCCAAGTCGCAGACCCGGGCCGCCGCCGTGGTCGACCTGCTGCCGCCGACCGGCGGCCCGGTCCTGGTCGTCGGGGTGGTGAACTCGCTGCTGGCCCGGCTCCGCGCCGCCGACCGGCGGTACCTGCCGTGCGACCTGGCCGGCGGCCACACCGAATGGGACGAGCCGTGTCTGCCCGACGCGGCGGCGCTGCTGGACCGCTGCGACGCGATCCTCGCCTCGGGGATGACGCTCGGCAACGGCACCTTCGAGCCGCTGCTGACCCACGCCGCCGCCGAGGGCAAGCCGTTCGTGACGTTCGCGCAGACCGGCAGCGCCGTGCTGCCGTGGTTCCTCGGCGCTGGGCTGACGGCGGTGTCGGCCGAGCCGTACCCGTTCTTCTGGCTCGACGGCGGACCGACGACCCTCTACCGGTACGGGGTGTCCGGGTGAGCGCCCCGCAGCTGCTGAACCTGGTGGGGCACACCCCGCTGATCTACGTCGACGCGCCGCTGCCGCACCCGCACGGCGGCTTCTGGGCGAAGGTCGAGTCCGCCGCGCCGGGTGGGATGAAGGCCCGCGCGGCGGTGGCGATGCTGGTAGGCGCGCGGCGGCGCGGCGAACTCCGCGACGGCGCACCGGTGGTGGAATCGACCAGCGGCACCCTCGGCATCGGGCTGGTCTTCGCCGGGCAGGCCCTCGGCCACCCGGTGGTGCTGGTTGTCGACCGGGAGCTGGAGCCGTCGATGCGGGCGCTGCTACGCGCGTACGGAGCCCGGCTGGAGGTGGTCGAGCAGCCCCACCCGACAGGTGGCTGGCAGCAGGCCCGCCGGGAACGGCTGACGCAGGTGCTGGCGACGCTGCCCGGCGCGTACTGGCCGGACCAGTACCACAACCCCGACAACGTCGCCGGGTACGCGAGCCTCGGTGACGAGATCGCCGCCCAGGTCGACACCGTCGACGTGCTGGTCTGCAGCGTCGGCACCGGCGGGCACAGCGCCGGGCTGGCCCGGACGCTGCGCCGGCACTGGCCGCAGCTGCGGCTGATCGGCGTGGACACCATCGGCTCGACGATCTTCGGCCAGCCGGCCCGACGGCGGGTAATGCGCGGGCTGGGCAGCAGCATCTTCCCGAACAACGTGGACTATCCGGCGTTCGACGAGGTGCACTGGCTGGGCCCGGCGGAGGCGGTGGACACCTGCCGGCGGCTGGCCCGGACGGCGTTCGTCACCGGCGGATGGTCCACCGGCGCGGTCGCCAGGGTCGCCGCCTGGGTGGCCCGCACCCAGCCGGACACCCGGGTGCTGGCGGTCTTCCCCGACGGCCCGCACCGCTACCTCGACTCCATCTTCGACGACGGCTGGTGCGGCCGGCACGGGCTGCTCGGCCCCACCCCCGGCCATCCGGTCGAGATACCGCACCCCGGTGCGGTGGAGGTCACCCGGTGGAGCCGCTGCCGGGTGGTCGGCGACCCGGTACGCCACGAGCGGGTGCCGGCATGAAACTGTCCTGGCACCCGTACCGGCTGGTGCTGCGCGAACCGCTGCGGATCTCCCGGTCGGTGATGGCGCACCGCGAAGCGGTCCAGCTGACCGTCACCCACGACGGGCTCGCCGGCCACGGCGAGGTCGTCACCAGCGGCTACTACGGACTCGACCGGGCCGCGATCGAACGTACCTGTGCCGGCTGGACCGGCCGGCTCGCCGGCTGTTCGGATCCGGCGGCGCTGCGCGACGAGCTGAACACGTTCGACGGACCCGCCGGGGTGCTCGCGGCGCTGGACACCGCCGTGCACGACCTGCTCGGCCAGGCCCGGGGGCTGCCGGTGCACCGGCTGCTGCAAGCACCGGCACCGACTCCGGTGGCCACGGCGTACACGATCGGGCTGGTGCCGGTCGCGGACGCGGCGGCGACCGCGCGTCGGCTGGTCGCCGCCGGGTTCGCGGTGCTGAAGGTGAAAGCCGGTGACGACGCCGACGTGGCCCGGGTGGCGGCGGTACGCGCCGAGGCGCCGACGGCCCGGCTGCTGCTCGACCCCAACGGCGGCTGGTCCGCCGAGCAGGCGGTACGGCGGCTCGACGCGCTCACCCCGTACCGGATCGACGCCGTCGAGCAGCCGATCCCGCCGGGTCGGCCCGACCTGCTGGCCCGGGTGGCCGCCCGCACCGCGATCCCGGTCGTCGCCGACGAGGACGCCGAGCGCCTCGCCGACCTGGACCGGCTCACCGGATCGGTCGCCGGGGTGAACGTCAAGCTGGCCAAGTGCGGCGGGATCGTCGCCGCCACCCGGATCGTCGAGGCGGCCAGGGAACGCGGCCTGGACATCATGCTCGGCTGCCTGGTCGCCAGCACGCTCGGCGTCGCACCGGCCGTGCATCTGGCCGGCCTCGCCCGCTGGGTCGACCTGGACGGGCACCTGCTGATCGCCGATGACCCGTGGACCGGGATCGGCGGCCACGACGGCGTGCTGCGCCTGGCGGACACCCCCGGACTGGGCGTGACGCCGACGGCGACGACCGGATCCGGCGTGGCGGAGGCGGTGCGGTGAAGGCGACCTGGACGACGCTGACCAGTTTTCCACCGGCGATCCGGCTGCTGGTGGTCAACCAGCTCGGGGTCAACGTCGGCTTCTACATGCTGCTGCCCTACCTGGCCGGTTACCTGCGCGACGACATCGGCCTGTCGGCCACCCTGGTCGGCCTGGTCCTCGGGGTACGCAACCTGAGCCAGCAGGGACTGTTCCTGGTCGGCGGATCGGCCGCCGACCGGCTCGGCGCACGTGGCGTGATCATCGCGGGCTGCGGGCTGCGGGCGGTCGGCTTCGCGGTGTTCGCGGTCGGCGGGTCGCTGCCCGCACTGCTGGCCGCCTCGGTGCTGACCGGGCTGGCCGGGGCGCTGTTCAACCCGGCGGTACGCGCCTACCTCGCCGAGGCCGCCCCCGAGCGCCGGGCCGAGGCTTTCGCCCTGTTCAACGTCTTCGCCAGCGCCGGTGCGCTGCTCGGGCCGCTGCTCGGCAGCGCGCTGCTGCTGGTCGACTTCCGGGCCGCCGCGATCGGCGCGACGGTGGTGTTCGCCGCGCTGACCCTGGCGCAACTGCTGGTGCTGCCACCGCACCCGGTGACCCGCAGCGGGCAGAGCGTCGGCCGGGACTGGCGGGAGGCGCTGACCGACGGCCGGTTCCTGGCGTTCACGGTGGCGTTGAGTGCGCTGTTCGCCCTGCAGACCCAGCTGTACCTGGTGCTACCGGTGCAGGCCGAGGCCGTGGCCGGCACCGCGCTGGCGGTGGCCGCACTCTTCGTCGTGTCCACGGTGGTCACTCTCGGCTGGCAGGTACGGCTTACCGGGTGGCTGCGCCAGCGGAGCAGCCGTGGGCTGGCCATCGCGGCCGGGATGGCGGTGGCCGGCCTCGGTTTCCTGCTGCCGCTGCTGCCGGTGACCGGCCCGCCTCCGGTGCGGGCACTGCCGACGCTGGCCGCCGCGCTGGCGCTGGCGGTCGGTGTGATGATGGCGCAGCCGTTCGTGTTGGAGCTGGTGCCCGGCTTCGCCCGCGACGGGCTGACCGGCACCTACTTCGGGGTGTTCTACCTGGCCTCGGGGGTCGTAGCGGCGCTGGCCACCACCGCCGTCGGCCGGTTCATGCAGACCGGTGGCCAGCCGGACGGTGCGGCACCGGGCGTACCCGCCGGAGCCTGGCTGCTCTGCGCCGGGCTTGGCCTGGCCTCGGGCGCCGCCGTGTGGGTGCTGCACCGCCGGGGCCTGCTCGCCCCACGTCCGGTGCCGACCACCGCCGGAAAGGCGGCCCGGTGAGCGGGCCGGTGGTCGGGGGCGGGCCGGTGGTGTCGGACGGCAACCTGCTCACCGACAACCCGCAGCTGTACGAGGCCCAGTTTCCCGACCCGGAGCACCGGGCGGCCAGGTTCGTGGCCGACCTGGTCGACCGGTTCGCGCCCGGCCCGCCCGGCCGGCGGCTGCTCGACCTCGGCTGCGGCACCGGCCGCGACGCCGGGTACCTCGCCGACGCCGGCTTCGACGTCACCGGGCTGGACCTGTCCACCCGGATGCTGGCCTACGCCCGCCGCCGCCACCAGCGGGTCCGGTTCGTCGAAGGTGACCTGCGTACGTTCGACCTCGACCTGCGCTTCGACGTGGTCACCTGCCTGGACAGTGCGCTGCTGTACTGCCACCACAACGCCGACCTGACCGCCGCGCTGGCCAACTGCCGACGGCAGCTGGCCCCCGGCGGGCTGCTCATCGCCGAGATGCGCAACGGCGCGTACTTCCTCGGCAACACCGACCTGGTCGACGGGCCCAGCATCCGGTCGGTGCGCTGGCAGGGCGTCACCTACACGTCCCGTACCACCTTGTGGATCGACGCCGCGGCGCAGCTGCTGCGCCGCCGTCGGATGTGGACCTGGCCGGGTGCGGAGCAGGAACTCGTGCAGAATTCCGCATGGCGGCTGCTCTTCCCGCAGGAGCTGCGCCATCTGCTGGAGGGCGCCGGGTTCGACGTCCTCGCCCTGTTCGACGCCCCCGGCCCGCGTACCGAACCGCCCTGGCGTCCCGGCGCCGAGCTGGCGACCGGCCTACGCGGCGACCGCCTGCACCTGGTCGCCCGCCGCCGCGACGACGCGGCCTGAACTCCCCGCTGAAACCCCTTGGAAGGAAGAACTGACATGTCGACTGTTGCCCGACTACGCCGCCGAACATTGCTCGGCGGCGGTGCCGCCCTGACCGCCGCGCTCCTCGCCGGCTGCGGCGCCGACACCCCCGCCGGCACCGACGCCGCCGCTGGCGGTGGCACCCCGAAGCGGGGCGGCCGGCTGCGGGTCGCGTTCGCCGGTGGCGGCGCCACCGAGAACCTCGACCCGCACCTGGCGAACCTGTTCAACGAGGCGTCCCGGGCCAAAGCGATCTTCGACAAGCTCGCCGACTACGGCCCGGACGTGTCGATCCAGCCCCGGCTCGCGCTGAGTTGGGAGCCCAACGCCGACCTCACCCGCTGGCGGGTGCCGTTGCGGGAGGCGACCTTCCACGACGGCCGGCCGGTGCGGGCCGCCGACGTACTGGCCAGCTACGCCCGGATCACCGACCCGGACCGGGCGTTCCGCGCCAAGGCCAGCCTGTCCCTGATCGATCTGCGGGCCAGCCGGGCCGTCGACGACCGTACGGTCGAGTTCGCGCTGACCCGTCCGTTCGCCGAGTTCGGCAACGTGCTCGCCGCATTCGGCGCGTACATCGTGCCGGAGGGCAGCGAGTCGTTCGACCGGCCGATCGGCTCCGGGCCGTTCACGTTCAGCAGCTTCACCCCCGGCACGTCGCTGCTGCTGGCCCGGTACCCGGACTACTGGGACGGCGCCGCGCACCTCGACGAGCTGGAGTACGTGATCGCCAACGAGGAGTCGGCGCGGGTCAACGCCCTGCTCGCCGGGCAGGTCGACTACGCGCACGACATCAGCCCCACCACGGCCCGCAGCTACGCCGCCGACGACCGGATCGCCATCACCCGGATGGCCAACAGCGGCCTGCAGGGCTTCACCATGAAGCTGGACCGGCCCCCGTTCGACAACCGTGACCTACGGGAGGCGATGTTCCTGCTCACCGACCGGCAGCAGCTGGTCGAGACGGTCCTGTCCGGATCCGGGCAGGTCGGCAACGACCTGTTCGGCAAGGGCTACCAGTACTACGCCGGCGACATCCCCCAGCGCGAACCCGACCTCGACCGGGCCCGGGCGCTCATCGACCGGGCCGGCGCAAGCGGCCTGCGGATCCCGCTGGACACCGCGCCGGTGGCCGCCGGGTTCGTCGAGGCGGCCAGTGTCTTCGCCGACCAGGCCCGCGCGGTCGGGCTGAACGTCGAACCGGTGCAACGCAACAAGGACACGTACTGGCGAGAGGTGCTCGACAATGGAGTGATGGCCTGCTTCCGCTCCGGTGCCATGCCGATCGAGACCCACATCTCGCAGCGGTTGCTGAGCACCTCGACGACGAACGCCACCAAGTGGACGCGGCCCGAGTTCGACGACCTCTACGCCACCGCCGTCTCCACCGCCGACGAAGCGGGCCGGCGGCAGGCGTACGGCGAGATGCAGCGGATGCTGCACGCCGAGGGCGGGCTGCTGGTGTGGGGCTTCGCCGACTTCCTCGTCGCCACCGCGCCCCGGGTCGGCGGCGTGTCCGCCGAGGCCCCCGCCAACACCCTCGACTGGGCCCGGTTCGACAAGGTGTGGCTGGCTTGAGCCTGACCCGCTACACGGTTCGGCGGCTGCTGCTCGGCGTCGGGCAGGTCGCCGGCATCACCACCATCGTGTTCGTGCTCACCGAGGCGCTGCCCGGCGACGCGGCGGTGGTGATCGCCGGTGACCAGCCCGACCCGGAGCGGATCGCGCTGATCCGCGAACAGCTCGACCTTGACCAGCCACCGTGGCAGCGGTACCTCGACTGGCTCACCGGGCTGCTGCACGGAGACTTCGGCGAATCGCTGATCTCCCAACGGCCGGTCCTGGACATGATCGTCGGCAGCGCCGCCGCGACCGTACTGCTGGCCGCCGTGACGCTGCTCGTCCTCGTCCCGATCGCGATCGGCCTCGGCATGCTCGCCGCCCGGCGCGAAGGCGGCCGGCTCGACCGCGCCATCAGCGCCGTCGCCGTCGGTCTCTACGCGGTACCGGAGTTCGCCCTGGCCATCCTGCTGGTCGCGGTTTTCGGCGTACGGCTGGGCTGGTTTCCGCCGACCGCCGTCGGCACCGGCCCCAACCTGCTCGCCCAGCCGGCCGTGCTGGTCCTGCCGCTGCTGGTGCTGCTGGCCCGACCGATCTGCTCACTCAGCCGGCTGACCCGCGCCGGCATGGTCGACGCGCTGCGCTCCGAGTACGTCGCCCACGCCCGCCGCCTCGGCCTCGGTGCCCGTCGCCGGTGGCTGGCCCACGCACTGCCCACCGCCGCCGCGCCGGTCGTGCAGCAACTCGCCCGCACCACCGACTGGCTGCTCGGCGGCGTCATCGTCGTCGAGGCGGTCTTCGTCATCCCCGGTCTGGGTACCGCCCTGGTCGACGCGGTCGCCGCCCGGGACGTCCCCACCGTCCAAGGGCTGTGCGTGATCGTGGCGGTCACCACCGTGGTCGTCAACCTGGCCGCCGACCTGGTCGCATTCCGGCTCGCCCCGCGTGCGGCAGGTGCCCGATGACCGGCCGGGCTCCGATGATCAGCCGGGTTCGGCGGACCGGCCGGGTTCCGCGCCTGGTCACCGGGGTCGTCCTGCTCGCCGTACCGCTGCTGCTCGCTCTCGCCGGTCCGGCCCTGGTCGATCTGGCCCTGGTCGGCAACGGCGCGGACCGGACCCGGCCGTTCGACCAGGCAGGGCTGCTCGGCACCGACTTCGTCGGCCGGGACGTCACCGGGCAGCTCCTGCTCGGCGGCCGGTCCGTCGTCGCGGTCGCCGCCGCCGCGACCGCCCTGGCCTACCTGATCGGCGTACCCGTCGGTCTGTTCGCCGCGCTCACCCGCCGGCGCTGGCTCGACGAGGTGCTGATGCGCCCGCTGGACCTGCTCCTCGCCGTCCCGTCGCTGCTGCTGCTCATCCTGCTCGCCGCCACCGCACCCCAGGGGCCGGTGACGCTGGTGGTAATCGTCGCCGTCATCGCCCTGCCGGAGATCGCCCGGATCACCCGCGCCGCGGCCCTGCCGCTGGCCCACGGACCCGCGATGGAAGCGATGCGGCTCTACCGGGAGACGTGGTGGCGGCGGGCGGTCGGGTACGTCGCCCGGGGTATCCGCCGGGTCCTGCTGGCCGACGCCGGGATCCGGTTCATCGGCGCCGTCTACCTCGTCGCCACCGCCAGTTTCCTGGGCATCGGCGTCGCCCCGGACGCCGCCGACTGGGCCGTCATGGTCGACCGCAACCGCGCCGGGATCTTCCTGCAGCCGTGGGCGGTGGTGGTGCCCGCCGCGCTGCTCGTCGCGCTCGCCGTCGGGGTCAACCTGGTCACCGATCAGCTGCTGGCCACCCGGCCGGAGGTCACGAAGTGATCCGGGTCGACGGGCTGTGCGCCGACGCCGGTGGACAGCGGCTGCTGCGCGACGTGTCGTTCACCGTGGCGGCCGGCGACATCCTCGCCGTCGTCGGCCCGTCCGGCAGCGGCAAGACCACGCTCGGGCGGGCGCTGCTCGGCGAAGCCGGACCCGGCGTCCGGCTTACCGGCGACGTCGAGATCCATGGTCGCCCGGTCAGCCCAGAGACACCGCCGGCCGGCGGCACCGTCGGCTACACTCCGCAGCAGCCGGCGGCGGCGCTGACCCCGGTACGCCGGATCGGCCCGGTGCTGCGCGAGATCGCCCGCCGGCACACCCCGACGCCGTCGCGTCGGACACGGCGCGCCGCCACCCGGCAGGCGGTCCGGGCGGTACTGGCCCGGGTCGGCCTGCCGGACGACCGCGACCTGCTGCGGCGCTACCCGCACCAACTCTCCGGCGGCCAGCAGCAGCGGCTCGTCATCGCGCACGCCCTGCTGGCCGGTGCCCGCGTCCTGGTCGCCGACGAACCGACCACCGGGCAGGACAGCCTCAACCGCCGCGACGTCGCCGCCGAACTACGCCGTCTCGCCGGCTCCGGCGTCGCGGTCGTCCTGCTCACCCACGACCTGCACCTGGTACGGGCGGTCGCCGATGGCGTCCTCATGCTCGACCGGGGCACCGTCGTCGCCTCCGGTTTACCGGACGCGGTCCTTCCTGACACCCCAGCTCGGCCAGCGCGGACCCCCGCCGCTGACCCGCCGGGCGGTGCCGGTCAGCTGCTGCGGGTCGCCGGGCTCACCGCAGCGCACCACGGCAGCACCGTCCTGCACGACATCGACATGGTCATCGGCCCCGGACAGCGCCTCGCCCTGGTCGGCCGCTCCGGCAGCGGCAAGACCACCGTCGCCCGCTGCCTGGCCGGCCTGCACTCACCGAGCGGCGGCAGTATCGAACTCGACGGCCGCCGGCTCGCCGGCTCGATCGACCGCCGGCAGCGGGGCGACCTCACCACCGTGCAGTACGTCTTCCAGGATCCGCGGGCCAGTTTCCAGCCGTCCGCCGCCCTGCTCGACCAGGTCGCCCGCCCCGCCGTACGGCTGCACCGCCAACCGACCGTCGAGGCGCTGCGGACCGCCCACGACCTGCTGCGTCAGGTCGGGATCGACGATGCTCTCGCCGCCCGCCGTCCCGACCGGCTCTCCGGCGGTGAGCTGCAACGCGCCGCTCTGGCCCGCGCCCTGGTGGCCCGACCCCGGCTGCTGGTCTGCGACGAGATCACGTCCGGTCTCGACCGCGTCAACCAGGACCGGATCCTCGACCTGCTCGACGAAGTGTGCCGCACCCACCGGCTCGCGCTGCTGGTCATCACGCACGACCCGGACGTGGTCGACCGGCTCGCCGACCACGTCACCGTGCTCGACCACGGCCGGGTCGTGGAACACGGTCCCGCCGCCACCGTGCTGCGCGCCGGCCGGCAGCCGCTGACCCGCGCCCTGCTCGACCCTGACCTGCCGCGACCGCGCGACCCCGACCTGCCGCGACATCTGTCGCGACCCGCAACCACGTCCAGCACCGGAGAGATGAGCACCACGTGAACGACCAGAACATCGGTCCGTACGACATCCGTACCGCCACGCCGCAGCACCTCGACGGTGCCCGCAGCGTCATGCTCGACACCTTCTACCAGGTGTTCGGCTACGGCTATCAGCCGCGGTGGCACGCCGACGTCATCGACCTCGCCGGCACCTACCTACGGCCTGAGCGGCATGCGCTATTCGTCGCGGTCAAGGGCGACGAGGTGGTCGCCACCACCGCCGTCCGCGCCGCCGCGCCGAACAGCCCGCCGCATCCCCGCTGGCTGGTCGACCGCTACCCGGCGGCGAGCACCGCCCAGCTGTTCCGGGTCTACGTACGCCCGGAACACCGCCGCAACGGGCTGGCCCGCGCACTGGTCCGACGGGCCGTCGCGTTCGCCGCCGGGCACCCCGGCTACCGGGCGGTCTACCTGCACACCGACACCGGGGTCCCCGGGGCGGAGGCGTTCTGGCGGAGCGTGGCCGAGGTGGTGCACGACCCCCGCGACGGCAGCCCGCACGCCTCCCGGGTGGTGCACTTCGAGATACCGATCTCCGTCAATACCCGGCGCGTCCCGGTGGCAGCGGGTTCGGCAGGTCGGAGCCGATGGTCGCGGTCACCGTGCTAGGAGAGAGCCCGTCTGCAAAGGTCACCGTGCTCGGGGCTGCGGCCCGGCCAGGGATTCCGGGTAGGTGAGCACCTTGGTGTAGTTCGCGAACCCGGCGAGAACCGGAATCTCCTGGACGATCACGTTGTCCCGGAACGAGTAGCCGACCACCATGCCCGAGGACCGGTTCTCCTGTGCTGCGGGCGAGTGCGTCGGGCAGGGTCTTCGAGGCGGCGCCGGTGAGCAGCTGTTGCTTGGCCGAGGCGTACGGCGCGCTCAGCAACTCGATCTCGATGTTCGGGTTCTGCGCGGTGAACTCGTCGATGATCCGGTCGAACTTTGCCGACTGGTCCGACGCACCGTCGTCCACACCACACGCCGCGACGAACGCGACTGTCGTCGCGGTCACCGCCCCGCACCGACCGCGCCGTCGACCAGCGGCTCAGCCTGCAGGAGAAGGAGAAGATCGCGGCACTGGCCGCGGCGTTGGTTGAGGACGGCTCGACCATCATGATCAGCAGCGGGACGACGACCCTGGCGGTCGCCCGCAACCTGGGCCGGCACCGCGACCTCACCGTGGCGACGACCAATCTGCTGGTGCCCGGGGCGCTGCCACCCACCGCCATCGGCGACATCGGCGTCGGTGCGGTCGATGCGGAGGCCAGTCGCACGACCAGCAACCTCACCGAAGCCGCGATGATGCAGGAGATGATCTCGCGCGCCGGCCGGGTGGCCATCCTCGCCGACTCCTCGAAGTTCGGCCGCCGACTCTTCGCCCAGGTCTCCGAGCTAAGCAGCGCGGACTACCTGATCACCGACACCCTGCCGCCCGCCGAATTACGGGAGGCGCTGGCCGCGAGCGATGTGAAGGTCGTCACCCCGCCGGCCCCACCACGACAGAGAGGGGCCCGCAACGCGGTCTGCTAGACAGGATCTCCACTCACCACCAGGGGTGCCCTACTGGAGCTCGGCCTGGCCGTCGAACCGCCGCCCCAGTTGCGTCGTCACCCCGCCGTTGCGGAAGAATTACCCCATGACCGAGGATTGGGAGCTCCCTTCAGGCTCCAAGCTAGACACCGCTGTTCCGCACTCGGCGCGGATATGGAACTACTGGCTCGGCGGCAAGGATCACTTCGCGGTAGACCGGGCCGCCGGCGATGAGGTCATCGCCCACATCCCGGACATCCCCATCGGAGCCAAGTCCGAGCGCGCGTTCCTCCAGCGGGTGGTCAGGTTCCTCGTCGGGGACGCCGGCATCCGCCAGTTCCTCGACGTCGGCACCGGGCTGCCCACAGCGGACAACACCCACGAGGTCGCGCAGTCCCTGGACCCGCGCTGCCGGGTGGTCTACATCGACAACGACCCGCTCGTCATGGCACACGCGCGTGCGCTGCTGGCCAGCACGCCGGAAGGCAGTTGCGACTACGTCGAAGCCGATCTGCGGCAGCCGGACGCGATCCTCGCGTCCGCGCGGCGGACGCTCGACTTCTCGCAGCCGATCGGGCTCATGCTCCTCGGCGTCGTCAACCACATCATGGACGACGATGTGGCGTACGGCTCCGTCGCACAACTGGTGCAGGCGATGCCCGCCGGCAGCTACCTGGTGCTCACCCACTCCACGGCGGAGATCCACGGCGAGCCGATGCTGCGCGTGATGCGGGAAACCACCGAACGCGGCGGCACGCCGATCCGCGCCAGGACCAAAATCGAGCTCGAACGCTTCTTCGGCGGGTTGGACCTGCTGGAACCCGGCGTCGTCACGTGCTCACGCTGGCGCCCCGACCCGGAGTCCGACGAGCCCGAGGTCTACCTTTTCGGCGGTGTCGGCCGCATCGGCTGAGCCACCACAGCTCATCTTGTCGTCTGGCGGTCAACAGTTCGTGGCGGCAGGTCGGCGTTAGCGGCCGGGTGGTTGGCCGTGGAGGCGGGCGAAGGCGCGGTTGAAGGCGAACTCGGAGGTACAGCCCATCCGGTGGACGATGGTGTCGCGTAGCGCGCGGGCGACCACGTTGAGGTGCCAGCGGGTGAGGTAGGTCAGTGGTGGTTCGCCGACGTGGCGGGCGAAGCGCCGCACAAGGGTGGCACGGGGGACGTTGACCGTCACGGCGAGGGTGTCCAGGGGGCCAGTCGTGACCGGGTCGCTCGTGCAGGACGGCCAGAACCTGCGCGGTGAGCGGGTCACGTAGGCAGCGTCCCGGCAGTGGTGGATCCCGTCGGCACCCGGGGCGATCGCGGGTCTGGTGCTCTTCACGGTGCTCGAGCTTCTGCGCCACTCGACTCGGCGAAGGGTCACGGGACGACCGTCATGAGCGCCTGCACCCCCGCGTCCACAACAACGTCGTGGTGACCGTGCCCCGCCTCGATCCGGTCATCCACGCACCCCACCGCCTGCACATCTGTTCTCTGCTGACCCCTCGAACGAGGCCGAGTTCCAGGTGCTGCGAGAGGCACTCGGGATCAGCGACTCGGCACTGTCCAAGCACATCAAACAGTTGGAGGATGCAGGCTACCTCAGGCTGCGCAGGGCTACGCTCAACGGTCGCCGACGGACGTGGGCGCAGCTTACGCCTACCGGACGGCGGGCCTTCGCCGCACATGTCGAAGCGCTGATGGAGATCGCATCGCTCGCGCGCACCTCCCAGCATCTCCCCCCGCCCGGTCTCCGACCACACCAGCGCCCCGACGAGCCCAACCTGCGGCTCAGGACGACCGACGTGTCGACGACGCGCGCAGAGGAGTACGGACATCCATGCACATGACTTCTGGAACTGACGGCTAGTGACAACGCGATTGCGTAGTCAGCCGGCGAGCCGTTGACCAGGTGTTTCGGGGCCAGCTCGGTCTCTACGGGGGCGTGACAAGCGGGTGAGGCCGCAGCCTACCCGCCGGCGTCATCCCTCGCCCCGCGTCGGCAGTCTGACCGGCGGTCGGCCGTGAGCTGATCGACGTGGGGCCAGGCCAGGCGGGATCGCTGTTCGCAGTACCGGCCCGCCCGACAAGATCACAGTTTGGTCGTGAACCTCGGGGCAGGGTCGGTTCGTCATGTTGATGAAGCCTGCTGGCGGGCACGGACGATGCGGGCCGATCAAGGTTCGGCGACGGAAGCAGAGATGACGACATGCAGATGGACCGAACACAGGCATCGGGTTCGGCGGCGCTCCGCTGGCTCCGCGACACGGTCGCCATCGTCGGCGATGCCGAGGGTGGGACGATCGCGGAACTGGCCCGGTCGATCCCTCCGGTCGCCGGCGTTGTAACGGTCGTTGGACAGCTCAGCGGACCGGCGGACTGGCGAGCGGTTGCCGAGTCGCTCCCGATCGCGGTTCCCCCTCGCACCTCGGCGATGCTGGCTGTCGCCGGCGCCGGCTCAGCCGCAGTCGGCGTGGCGGGCCCGGCCCCGGCGGCGGTGGTCGCCGAGCAGCTCGGGTCCGAGGTGCTGGCCCCGGCCGGTAGGCTGCTCCTGGTTCCCGGTGCTGCACTGTTCGCCGTCGAAGGGTTCCGACGGTTCCGCCCGGGGGCAGCGCCGGTTCCCGCCGGGCGGCGGCACCCGGCGCCCGCCTGGGAGGCCGCCATAGATTCTCTCTCGGCGGGCGGCAGCCACGGTCTGACCCGGGTCGCGATCCCGGCCGGCCTGTGGGTCTATCCGCAGCGACCGGATACGACCGCACCGGGACCGGACGATCTGGCCTACGCCATCCCGGTCGATGTGGAGCGGCCGGTCCTGCTGGTCGGGCGCCCCGGTCACCCGACACCTGATGTGGACGAGGTGGCGGCAGTGGTCGACGCCCTCCCGGTCGAGCTCCGTACCCGCCTGATCGTCGTGCCCTACGGCCCCGGAGCGATGGTCTGCCGAGAGCTGACCCGGACACTGTGTGACCGCTGGCGCGGCACCGTCACGATGGCTACCGGTCTGCCGACGCTGGACACGGCTGGCCGGACGGTGGCGATCGCTGTCGACGCCGAACCGGCACGCTGCTGGCCGCAACCCGTCCGCCAGATTGTCTTCCCGCCGTCCGGGGTGCCTCGGGTGATAGGGCCGGTCGAGGCGCTCGCCAGCCTGGCCTCTGCTGGATCCGCTCCGGCCGAGACCACCATCTACCGGTGGAACGAGCGATGGGTGGTCGAGGCCGTACAGTGCGGGTTGTGGGTCCGCCCGCCGTTCGCCGGCCGACACGGTCCGGTGGTGCGTGACCGGCCGTGGAATCCGGGCAGACTGGAAGTCTTCGTCGGAGTGCCCGGCAACCCGCCAGGTGACGACGTCCGGTCGGTGATACACGAACTGTTGGCCCGGCTGCCTGCCGCGGCTCGTCGGCGGGTCGTCATCTCCCCGGTGAAGGTGGCGAGAGACCTGGGGCTGGGCCTCGCACCGAGTAACGACGCGCCCGACATCGTGCTCGTCAACGACGGAACTGAACCGCCCGAGTGGTGGCGGGCCGATCCGCGGCTGTTCTCCGTACTGGTTGGCTCCGCTGCCGGTGACCAGGTGGTGACCCAGGCCGGTGAGGTAGGACCGGGCGAGCTCGGCGAGATCGTCGCGACGCACGATGGATGGGCCGGGCGGCCGATCCTGTTGCTGTCGGCTGATCCGGTGCCACGCGAGTTCTGCCAACGGCTGTCCGACCAGCTCCAGGCAGCGGTGGTCAACGGCGGCCCGCCCAACGGTGACTGGTCAGCAGTCCTGCCCCGGCGGATCGGGCGGGACGAGCCGAGATCGGTTCAGCTCACCGGCGCGTTTCCGTTCCCGGACGACGACCTGACGGCACTGGTCGAGGTGCCGCTGGGAGAATCGGCTCGGGCGGGCCGACCGGCGGACTTCGGTATCCGGTCGACGCTGGACCTACGAGTCAAGCGGGATGCTGCCGGCGAGGTGCATCACCGGGACGCAATGCCTCCGACCACCACGCCCATGCCCGACCCGGTACTCGTGGTCGGTCGGGGCCCGGACGCCGACCGACCGTTCCGATTGTTCGACATCCCGGCCGGAGTGTGGTTCGTAGCCACCGCGGTCGCGACGCAACGGCCGGGATGGGCGCACAGTGGCGTCCGGATCAGGCTGGACGTCGAGCAGATCGACCAGGTGAACCTTCAGTTGCTCGCCAACTACCTCGGTGCCGAGGTCATGGTGCCTGCTGACCGGCTCCACGACCATTCAGGCGGAGACACCGCAGGCCTGTGGCATACGCGATCCCGCTCGCCAGCGGCGCACCGCAGTGATCCGGCGCGGGCGTACGCCGACCTACCTCAGGCCGAGCATCCGGACGTCACGGCCGGCATCCGGTACGCAGTCGCCCTGCGCGGCCTACCAGATCGTGCGGTGCCTGCGGATCCGCCGGTCGCGCGCGCCCTGCTCGAACGGCCGGCACCGGTCTCTCGGCCCGCCGCGGGCGGCGAACAGGCATGGGCCCCTGTCGAGGCGCCGGGCGACCGAGCCGGTCCGGCATCCGGCGGTCCGCTCGTCAACCGTATCCACCAGCGAGCAGATGACGCCGGTCTTGCCGACTCTGAGGCTGACGACGTCACCGAGCAGTCGGCTCATCCGACAGCTGAGGTGATCCCCGCCGGGGTGGCCCCGGCGGAAGTCGAGGCTGGGGAACCAGACGAAGTCGAGTCCGGGCCGGCGGCGGCTATCACCGAGTGTGACGCCGGGAAGCCCGAGGCGCTGGTGACCCCGGGCCCGGCGCGGCAGAAGCCGGTCACCGACCGGCCCCCGGCCTTGATCCCTGTGCCAGTGCCGGCGCTGTCCGCTCCCACGGTACCGCTCCGGGTTTCGGCACCCGCCGAGCAGCCGGCCACACTGCACACCCGGCGGAATGTGCGGGCTGGTCTCGTGGCGGCGGCATTCGTCGCGATCGTGGCGCTAGCCAGCGGTGCTGTGACGCAGCTCCTGGACGCCGACGATGCGGTGGCCGAGCCACCCCCGCCGAATCTGCAGGTGACGACCGCACTGGCACCGACACTGGCGGCCACGCCCGGGGCCGACAGCGTCGGATCGGCTACCCCGCCGATCACCCCGGTCGGGTCGACCCCGGCCATCGCGTCGTCGACGGTTGCAGTCAGCCGGACAGAACCGGCACCGGGTCCGACGACCGCCGGCCCGCCGGCTCCGGTCCGGACGACCGCCCCGGCACCGGCCCCGGTCCGGACGACCGCCCCGGCCACGCCGGTCAGCGGGCGGACGAACTCGGGCGGTCGCAATCTGGCCCTCGGCGCCTCGGCAACCGCATCCAGCATCGAGGGCACGAACTGGGCGGCGAAGCTCGCCGTCGACGGCGACGGGAGCACCCGGTGGAGCAGCGCGTGGCAGGACCCGCAGTGGATCAAAGTTGATCTCGGTGAGAACTGGGTCGTTACCGAGGTACGCCTATCCTGGGAGTCCGCTCACGCGTCGGCCTACCGTGTGGAGTTGTCCCGCGACGGGGTGAACTGGACGACGGTGTTCAGCACCAGCAACGGGACAGGCGGCAGCCTGGTCGTCGATGTGCCGTCGCTCGTTGCCCGCTATGTGCGCATGTACGGCACCTCCAGGTCGGGCACCTACGGGTACTCGTTGTACGAATTGGAGGTACGTTGACGCCGTGGGCTTCATGCTTCTTCTGTTCGGAATAGGCCAATTTGTTTGGGGCTTGTAGAGAGATCTGTGTAACGGATTGAGATGAATATCCGTTATGGCCGGTAGGAGCCGGTCGGCACAGATAGGACAAGTGTGATGACGATGTCGATGATCAACCCGCAGAGGCAGGACCTCCCGGCCGACGAGTGGGGTGGGTTGCGGGAACAGGCCGCCGCGGACGTACCGAGGTTGCCCCTGTCCGCCCTGGTGCTCGATGAGCAGGCGGCGAAGCAGGCCGCGCGGAAGGCGGTCGCGGACCTGGTCGACGAGCAGGCGATGGATGCGGTGTTGGCGCAGGTCAAGGGCGACGGGCTGCGGTTGACGGGGCCGGGTGGGTTCCTGTCGGAGCTGGTCAGGGTCGTCCTGGAGCGGGGGTTGCGGGCGGAGTTGACCGAGCATCTGGGCTACCGGGCGCACGATCCGGGCGGCAAGGGTTCGGGAAACTCGCGTAACGGGCACACGGCGAAGACGGTGCGGACCGAGGTCGGGCCGATCGAGGTGCGGATGCCGAGGGACCGGGCGGGCACGTTCACCCCGGTGCCGCTGCCGAAGAACGCCCGCCGCCTGGGCGGGCTCTCCGATGTGGTCATCTCCCTGTACGCCGGTGGGATGACGGTGCGCGACATCTCCCATCACCTGCACCGGGTGTACGGCACCGAGGTCGGCCCGGACACCATCTCCACCATCACCGACGAAGTTCTGGATGAGGTGAAGGCGTGGCAGCACCGGCCCCTGGACGAGGTGTACCCGATCGTCTACGTGGACGCGTTGATGGGGAAGGTCCGCGACGGCGGGCAGGTGCGCAACAAGGCCTGCTACCTCGTGGTCGGTGTGGGTGTGGACGGGGTCAAGCACGTCCTCGGGATCTGGGTGCAGCAGACCGAAGGCGCCAGATTCTGGATGCAGGTGTGCACCGAGTTGCGTAACCGCGGGGTGCGGGATGTGCTCATCGCCTGCTGCGACGGGGTGACCGGGCTGCCCGAGGCGATCGAGGCCGTGTGGCCGCACACCACCGTGCAAACCTGTGTCGTGCACCTGATCCGGGCGGCGACGCGGTTCGTGTCCTACAAAGACCGGCGGGCGATGGTCACCGCGTTGAAGGAGATCTACACCGCACCCACGGTCGAGGCCGCCGAGACGGCGCTGCTCGGCTTCGCCGACAGCCCGCTCGGGAAACGCTACCCGGCTGCGGTCGCCGTCTGGGAGCGGGCGTGGGACCGGTTCACTCCGTTCCTGGCGTTCCCGCCCGAGGTCCGCCGGATCATCTACACCACCAACGCGATCGAGTCGTTCAACTACCAGATCCGCAAGGTGATCAAGAACCGTGGGCACTTCCCGACCGACGACGCCGTGGTCAGGCTGACCTGGCTGGCCATCGCCGATATCGAGGACAAACGCGCCCGGCAACGGGCCGCCGAGGCCGGCAAGCCCCGCAACCAGGCCCGCCAGGCCCCCGGACGACTCGTCGAAGGCGCCGGCGTCCACGGCTGGAAGCAGGCCCTCAACTCCCTGGACATCTTCTTCCCCGGCCGTATCCCCATCGATGCCCGATAGTTATACAGAATAGGGCGTTACACAGACAATCGGACAGGCTTGTCCTCCGGCGGTACGCACCACCGGCCCGTCCACCATGCAACGCATCCGCGCCACCCTGCGCAAGGCACTCAACGACGCGATGGCCCGGTCCAACAACCGGCTCATCGACTTCAACCCGGCCAAGCACGTCGAACTCACACCGGCGAAGCAGCCCAAACCCCGGGTGTGGACGGACAGAGCCGTCGCACGGTGGCGCGAGACCGGACAGAAGCCCAGCCCGGTCATGGTGTGGACCCCGCAACAGGCCGGAGCCTTCCTCGACTACGCCCAGGACCACGACATCGCCCTCTACCCGGTGTTCGTAGGCATCATGCACCGAGGCATGCGTCGCGGTGAGGCACTCGGCCTGCGGGACAGCACCGTCGACCTGGACGCCGCCCTCGTCACCGTCGACCTGCAACGCACCACCGTCGGCTACGAAGCGGTCGACAAGAAAGTCAAGTCCGAGGCGGGTAACCGCACCTTCGCCCTCGACAGCTTCACCGCCGCCGCGTGGCGCGCCTACCTCGCCCGCCGCGCCCGCTGGAAGTTGGCCAGCGGCGGCAGCTGGCCGGACACCGGATGGTTCTTCGTCCAACCCGACGGCGAGAAGTGGCACCCGGACACCGTCAGCAAACGCTTCGACAGCCTCGTCCGCGACGCCGGACTGCCCCCGGTCCGGCTGCACGACCTACGACACTGCGCCGCCACCTACCTGAAAGCCTCCGGCGCCGACCTCACCGACGTCAAGGAACTCCTCGGCCACTCCACCATCACCATCACCATCACCATCACCATCACCATCACCAGCAACATCTACACCTCCGTCATCGTCGAACTTTAGGTCGAGCGGGACAAGGCGGAGGCCGCCGCCGCGCTGGTTCCCCGCCGCCGACGCACACAGGCCGCCTGACCGACCCGAACCGCCGACACCACCTCCCAGCCTCCGACCACACCAACCCCCGGACGACCCCAACCCGCGGCTGAGGACACCAGATCGCCCGACGCGTCACCCCCGGTCAGCCGCGACAGCCCCAGACCCGGGCAGCAGACGGGCGGATGCAGAAGCCGCGGCCAGGCGGAGTAGGGTTGGCCCTTGACGGGCCGTTAGCTCAATCGGCAGAGCTGAGGACTTTTAATCCTTAGGTTCTGGGTTCGAGTCCCAGGCGGCCCACCACATGACCTGGGAAAATAGCAATCAATCGATGATTGGCCCACCCTTTATCTGGCCAGATTTGCCGGATATGACCCGCTATGCGGGGAGCACCCAGCGAACACCCAAGACGCCCACGACCACGGTCGGCGTCGACGGCTGCAGCCGGACTGCAGGGTGTGGTACGCAGAGCGGGGGAAGGCCGGCCGGGTGGCCATGCTCGCCGCCGGGTGCAACCCGGCCGTTCCGGGCGGCTTCATGTAGAAGTTCGTCAACTTCCGGCTGCGGTTGGTCGTGGTCGGCGACATCACGGCCGCACCGCTGGCGCGCGCCTTGTCCGCTGGCCCGGTCCTTCAGCAGCTCCAGGTACCGCTCGTCGTCGGGCGTCTTGTTCACGCGGAGAGACGCCAGCCGCTGGGTGCGGAGTCAGTTGGCGACCTGCGCGTCGACGATCGGCGCGGCGTTCGGGTCAGAGATGCCATCGACGGCCGTGGTGAAGAACCGCCACGTGGTGAAGAACGCCCCACCCAGGTACGCGACGGGTCGGCCGTCGGCGTGCGGCCTGGGCCTGACCGCCCACAATCCCGCGCACCGGGCGGGGCTGGTGGACCCGAACGGCCGTGAGCCCGAGGTGCTCGACGCGGCCTGCCGATATGCTGCGGTCGGGCGGCGCGGCACCATCTCCATGTCGATCTCCCGCAAGAGTCGATCGCGCCGCCCCGACCCCTGCCCGGCATCACCCCGGGTCGTTGGTGCTCTGACCGCCGGGTGAGGCAGGTGGGCCGGCGGCCCGTGGCGGTGTACTCGGCGACGGCGCGGCCGGCGGCGGCGACACTGACCCGGGCCAGGACGGCGGGTACGGTGACCAGGCCGGAGTCGGGCGATTCGACAACCGTGATCGGGCCGCCGGGTTCGCGCTCGATGCCCCGCGTGCCGTCCGGGAGCCAGCACACTGCGGCCCGGTTGACGCGCGTGTCGACGTCGATCCGCAGCTGAGCTGGCCCGTCCACGGGGCCGATCCAGATGGTCTGGCCGGTTCCACCGTGGGCCATGATCGACTCAGCCTGGCCGGCGAACAAACTCGGCGGCGCGGCCCGGGTCGGGCAACGGCTCGCGGTGGCCGTGGTAGTCCACCATCACCGCGGCCAAAGGTCCTCCTTCCCCTATATCGGTCGGTCGGGCCGTGTGGCCGGCGGGCGCTGGTGGGCGCGATCGCGGTGGCGGCGCGTCGGGCTGGGGCCGCCGGCATCGGTCTTCTGCCTGGGTCCTGTCGAGCGCGGATGGCCACTCCAGGGGTCCCGCAAGTACGGGCCGTCGTCTTCCTGCTGTCGTGAACTCATCCGCGACCTGGGCTGCGTCCATGGTGGTGATCCGGGTGTGATCGGGTTGCTTCCCTGTCCAGTCCCCCGTAGATGTCGAACGTGGTTGTTTCCGGGAAGGGGTGGGAGTGTCACGTCGACGGCGTACCGGTCGCCGTTGCCGTGCGGGCGGCCGCGGTCGGGTCAGTCGACGAACGGCCGCTCGGGATGCCCGACACCGGTGACGTGGTCGCGACCTCGTGGCCGTGGTGCGGCTCGGTCGCTGGCCTGCGGCCCCGGCAGGCGATGGTGGTGGTTCCAACCTTGTACCTCGTGGGTCTGGTGGGTTGGCGCGTCTGGCTAGCGGCCGAGGCGTCTGGCTGTCTCGTCGGTCAGCGTGTCGGTGAGGTCGTGCAGGAGTGCGAGCGCCGTGTCCGTCTCTGCGGTCGGTGTCAGCGCTTGCACGTATGCCATCACGATCAGGTTCTCGTCGCGGACGAGGTGAGTGATGTCGATCTGGGTGGCTCCGAGGCCACCGCCGGCGGTGGTGCTGTTCGCGTCCAGGTCCTGGACGGTTTCGAATGATAGGCCGCTGTCTTCCCACCAGCCGGTGAGGTCGGCGGTGGTGGTGCCGGGTGTGGTGTCCTTCCACAGGTCGACGTAGCGGGCGGCGTCCTGGTTGTACGCCTCGACCGCGCCTGGCACGTCGTCGTAGACCCGGACCTGTACCCCGCCGACCGGTTCGAATGCGCCGAGTTTGGTGGTGAGACGCCCGTCGGGGGCGTGGGCGACGAAGGCGCAGGCCGCCGACCAGTGGGTCCGGCCCATGGTCGTCAACCCCGAGATCATCCGCGCGGCCCGGGACAGGCTGCCCAACCCCGAGGGCATCGCCAACGCCCGACCACTCGCCCCGCTACTCGAACCAATCACCGACCCCGACCGGCCCGCCCACCTGAACATCCACCGACGCGACCGCCTCGGTGGCATCCTCCACGAGTACGAGCATGCCGCCTGACCTGCCCGGATGTCATTCTCGGCAGGTACACCGTCGAAGGCCAGATCCGCCGCGCCGGCGACAACTTCCGAAGCGCTACCGGCCCCCGGCCAGCCAGCCCCGCAGCGACGCCGGCGCGGACGGCAGACCGTACCGGCCGAGCAGCATCGCCACCATCGGCCCGTCTTCCCAGACCACGCTGTCCACCAACGCGCGAACCGCCGCCTGCTGGGCATCGACGATCCGGCCTGGTCCCGTCGCCCCGGCGTCGCGGCCCCGCCCCGTGGCGTCGTGTTCTGGGAAGGCCGCGTCCAGCAACGCGCCCACCAGTGTGAACCGGTCAGTGCCGGGCACCGTGTCGGCCAGCCGCCGCGCCAGGATCTCGACCCGATCCGTAGCGCTGTCAGAGTCCAGGCGCGCCAGGGTCAGCGCCGCCAGCCCTGACATACCCCCAGCCAGAAACGGCCAGTCCGGCACCGGTTCGGTCGCGTCCAGCAGGCAGGCGTACAACTCCTCGACGAGCGCTCGCGGCGGCCGGGCGGTCAGCCGGGCCACCCCCAGCACCGCCGACCACCGCTCCGCGCGGTTTGGGCCGGCCCGCCGACGCGACAGCGCCTCGACCAATCCGGTGTCGGCCTGGGTGGCACCGCACAGACCGGCGGCTACGCAGGCCGTCGCCGCCACCACCGGGTCCGAATCCCCGGCGATCACGCGCGTCAACGCGGGAACTATCAGGTCGCGCTCCTCAGGGAACCAGGCCAACAGATGCGCGGCGTGCAACCGCACCGCAGGCTCGGGCGACCGCAACGCCGCCACATACACCGCGACACCCGAACGGACCGCGTCGTACGCCTCCAGGTCCCACCGTGCCGCGCACCGATCGGCCTCCACATCCCGGTAGCGGACGGTCGACTCCCGCGCCCGCCGCTCCTCGCCGTCGACAGCTGCGGCCACCCACATCGACTGCTCATGTTCCAACTCCGCCAGCGTCATGGCAGCCTGGCGGTCCACCTCACGCCGAACAGCGGCAATGTCCGGCGACTCGGTCAACCAGTAACTCTCGTCGCCGATCGCGATCATCCGCAGCACCTGGCAGGCGGCGAACCGGTCAGGCGCCGAAGGATCCGCTACAACATCGATCAGAAACTTCGCGGCGACGGCACTTGCCTCGTACCGCGAACCCTGATGCACCAGACGACCCGCCAACGCCCGATACGCCCCACGACGGACCACCGCATCACCCGACCACAACCCGTGCAAAAGCTCAGGAAGATCTTCGGCCGCACCATGGGCGTCCTCAAGCGAGGCCCAGTCCATTCGCCGCAACGCCGCTATCCGCTCAGGCATACACACTCACCACCCACCGAACCACGACTTACCACCGTTTGAACGAACCACTCCACCGCAGCCACGGTTGATCGGCATTTATCGATATTTGCGAGGTCACGCGTCCCAACGGTCGGCTTGTGCATCACAGAGAACGCCGACCCTGAGAACGGCCAGGGAACCGTCCAACACACCCGCACGCTGTTCGGATGTCAACCGGTCACCGCCGGCATACTCCACGGTGGGTGGGTCCATCCGGTGCAGCCACACCGAGCAGTCACCCGTGTCATCCGCATGCCCTCGGCCGTCGGCTATGTATTTGAAGGATCCAAACGACTGGTCATCCGGACTGACCGACAGGACCAACCCAGGACCGGACACCGCATCAATAATGGCGACTGCTGCCGGACCGACATACACTCCAGTAGCACTATCCGCGTATGCTTCACGAGTCAGCTCGAAACCGGCCACGGAAATCATCCGCCGGTATTCGATAGACTCGTTGGTTGACGCCCCACAGGTAGCAACTCCGAGAACCAGCAGCGGAGGCAACAAGAAAGCCATTAATCGTCTCGGGGTCAGCAACTGAATACACCTGACTCACAAATCAGCTGGTCCGAGGCCTGCATATAGCGACCTATTGTTGCGGTATAGGTAGAACCCCTGGGGCCGAACCTCCCTCTACTGCGAGCCGCATTATAGTTATCCGGTCCGATATTATATATACCTGCGGCAACTTGTTGTGGCGTCCAGATGGCCCGCATGCCATCCGGAGCGTTCTTCTCCGCCAGCGCTTGGTAGTCGGCAAGGGCGTAGGCGGTCACCTTGATCGAGAGCGATGGGTCGGCAATGAGGTCAGTCCAGTCAACGGAACCCAGCGCCTCCGGATGGTTTCCCTTAACTTCATTGAAAGTACCTTCCTGAATGTTACCCCATCCGATTGATGGAGGATTGTATCCTTCACCCTTCTTAAACCCAGTTACCCACCCGACGATATTCTTGATCGGACCGTAGACCCCGAGCTTATCGGCCGCAACGGAGAGCAACTGCAACCTCCTGTCGAGCGGGTCCCAGTTCTCAGAGTTTCCAACCTCTGCCATAAGCACGGACAGAACAAGCCTCGGATCGACACCCGCTTCCGCTCCGTATCGCACAGCGTCGACCATCCAGGCGGCCGGACCCCCACATCCGCTGCGATTATCGGAGCCGCCCGAGCAGCGCGACGGGAAGAGTCGTTTGAGGGCCGTCGCCCAGTTGGCGTTCCACTTCGGAGCGAGCGGCGTATTTCCCCAACTTGAAGTGCGGTCGTGCCCACGTTCACACGACTTGATGCTCGAGCAACTCCCCTTCTGGTCGGTGGTCTCGTGTTTTCCACCGCCGCCCGCGTCATCCTCCTGGACGGTATTGGTGGCGAGGGGCCTGAGGCCGTCGGGGTCACTCATGGTGATGGGGTTGTTGTTGGCGTAGGAGTAGCCGTTCCATTGTTGGGGGTCGCCCATGTCCTGGATGGGGTCGACGCTGATGAACTGGCCGGTGGTGGGGTCGTAGTCGCGTGCGCCGAGGCGGGTGAGGCCGGTGGTGGTGTTTTCGGTTTTGCCGAGGAAGCCGCGGTTGTCGGGTGGGGTGGTGGTAGCGCCTCGTGGTGCGCCGTAGGGCGTGTACTGGCGCCAGGTCGGGGTCTGGGCGGTGTTGTCGAGGTAGAGGGTGGGTGTTCCTTGGCGGTCGGTGATGGCGAAGGTGTAGTTGGTGCCGGTACCGGTGCGGATGCAGACGGTTCCGCCGGGGAGTGCGTAGTAGCGGGCGCCGGTGACGGCCTGGGTGGTGGTGTTGAGGGTGTGTTGCTGGCCGGGGAGGTAGAGGGTGGTGGCGCCGGGGTCCTTTTGGAGGAGCAGGTTGCCGTCGGCGTCGTAGAGGAAGATGCTGTCGCCGGTGGTGCTGCCGTCGATTGCGGCGAGTTGTCCGGCGTCGTTCCAGGTCAGGGTCTGGTTGCCGCCGCCCGCGTCGCGGCTGGTCATGTTGCCGGCGTCGTCGTAGCCATAGGCGTGGCTGGTGGTGGTGGCTCCGGTTGTGGTGGTGCCGGTGAGGGTGTGTGGTTGTCCGGCGCCGTTGCCGTCGCGGGTGTAGGTGGTGGTGGTGTCGGAGCCGCCGCTGGTCGAGTAGCGGGTTTGTTCGGTCCGGTTGCCGATCAGGTCGAACTGCCAGCTGGTCCAGTAGGCGCTGGACGGGCCGAGGTTGCTGCCGACGGTGCTGCGGCTGGTGGGGGTGGGGGTGGCGGCGCAGTCGTCGGTGGCGGTCCATGCCTGGGTGAGGCGCTGCAGGTCGTCGTACTCGAAGCACTGGGTTTCTGAGGTGCTTGTCGAGGCGAGCCGGGTGGAGGTCTGTCGGGTGACGTTGCCGTACGGGTCGTACTGGTAGTGCTGCCGGTCGATTTCGGCGGGTGTGGCCGCGGCGCGGGTGACGAGTTGTTGGGTGAGGCGGCCGGTGTGGTCGTCGTAGCTGTTGGTGATGTAGGCCCAGTTGGGTGAGGTGCCGATGGTGACCTGGTTGGTTCGTGCCCAGGCGTCGTAGGAGGTGCCGTCGGCGTAGCCGGCGAGACCGCCGACGACGCTGGGGAGGTCGAAGCCGCCGGTGTAGAAGTGGTTGACGGTTTCGGCGGGCAGGCCGCCTCGGCCGGGGTACACGCTGCGGCCCAGCAGGCCGGTGGTGGTCGTGTAGACGTAGGCGAAGGTGTAGGCGCCGGCGAGGAGGCCTTCGGCGGTGGGGATGGTGACGGTCTGGCCGATCGGCTTGCCGAACACGTTGAACCCGCGTTGCTGCGTCGTGTACGGGTTGCCGTCCCAGTAGGCGGTGGTGGTGGTGAGTTGCCCGATCGGGTACCGCATGTTGGGGATGGCGTTGTTGGCGTTGTCGTACACCCAGGACGCGAGTTGGTTGGCCGGTGTCTGGGAGGCGATGGTGGCGGCGTACCTGCCGGTCTTGCGGTTGAGCGCGTCGTAGGTGTGTGAGGTGGTCCTGCCCCGGGAGTCGGTGGACTGGAGCAGGTTGCCGTTGCCGTCGTAGGTCATGCCGGTGGTGGTGCCGGCGTCGGGGTCGGTCCTGGCGGTGACCTGCCCGAGCAGGTTGTAGGTCGACGTCCACATGTTGCCGTCGGTGTCGGTGACGCGGTGTTGGTTGCCGTGGCCGTCGTAGCCGTAGGTGGAGGTGACCGGGGTGCCGCCGGTGACGGTGAACACGCCGCTGAAGGTGTCGGCGGGCGTGTTGAGGGTGGGTGGGGTGCTGTATTCCAGGAGCTGGCTGGTGCGTCCGAGGGGGTCGGTCACGGTGGTTCTGACGGTGCCGCCCTCGGGTGGGATGACGGTGGTGCGGTCGCCGTTGTGGACGGTGGTGGTCCGGGAGACCTCCAGGCCGTTCCTTGAAGCTGTCGAGGGCGAAGGTGCGGTTACCCGCCTCGGACTTGACTTTCTTGTCGACGGCGGCGTAGCCGACGGTGGTGCGCTGACACCCCCGAACCGATGCGTGTGGGCTGTGGCGAACATCCGCCGCGCTCACAGACGCTCACAGGCGTCGACCAGAGTCTCGGCTGCGGCCTCGGTCGTGCTGTGGCCGGTCTGAAGCCCGTGCCCGGGGTGTCGCGGCTCCCCGAGAACCGGTCTGCGGCGGTCCGGCCGGTCGGCCCCGGGTGGTGGCCGGCGTTGCCGCGGATGCCGGGGCGGCCCTGACCGCGGTGTGCGACGGGCGGGAGTGGTCGGGCGTTGTCAGCGGGACGGGTGTCCGGTGGACCAGGCTTTTCCGGCAGGGACAATCCGATCTCCGGGACCGTCAAGTCGTAGGTCCTCCGTCAGGTGATGAACTGGAAAATCTTGCCGTTCTCCAGCGGTTGTGGGGTGCCGGTAAAGCGGTGAACGCCGACGGAGAACAGCACGTCGTCGGGAGCGGTGAAAGCCTGTTCGGAGAACCCTGCGTCGGTCAGCCACCTTCGGACAGCCGGTGTCAGGTCGAGGGCTCGTCGTGTCCTGGTCCAGATCACCGTGGCGTCGGCGGCGCAGAGCTGCGGCAGCGCGTGAATGGTGGTGTGGGCGTCGGCGTCGCTGATGTTGCCCAGGACGCCGGCCATGATGACCAGGTCGGCGGGCACCGCCTGCCGGTATGAGGCGAGGTCACCGGCATCGGCCTGCGCGACGGTCACCCTGTCGAGGTTCTCGGCGATTGCTCGGGTCCGGGCCGCGGCGACGTTGCGCGGTTCGTACTCGATCAGCGTTGTACTGACTCGCCTGGCGTCCGGGCGCGACGCGAGCACGGGCAGAATGTCGTGACCTTGGCCGGCGCACATGCTGACCACGGACACCGGTTCGCCAGGTCGCTCATCGAGCCACGCGGCGATGTGCTGCTGGACCAGCCTCAGCCGGCGTGCCAGGGGCGAGCCGGGATCGGTGTAGGGGTTGTGCCAGGCGTACCAATCCTTGCCGTCGTTCATGAAGGTGAGCCTGCCAGGGTCAGCCCGCGCGGCGGCGGGTGTGGGCATGCCGAGCATGGGAAGGCTTTGTCGGGGTGGTAGAGCTGTCCTGTTGCGAGGCAGTGGCGCAGGCAGCCGAGGAGCCGGTTGAACAGGTGGCGTAGTGCGGCGGGATGGCGGTCGCCGTGGTCGCGGTGGCGCTGGTAGTGCTGTGCTGCTTGGTGGGTTCGACGTGGGTGGCGGCGACGAAGGCCCAGAGATAACCGGCAGCGGCGAGCCAATCGTTCTTCATCTTGCGGTGGGTGATGGAGGTGCGCGCCCGGACGCGCGGGTGACCGGGGCCGCGCCGGCATAGGCCTTCAGAGCGCGGGCATCGGCGAACCGGGCTCGGTATACCGTCAATCCGGGCCAGATTTGTCGGATATGAGCCGCTACGCGGGGAGCGCCCAGCGAACACCCAAGGCGTCACGGCCTGCAAGGTAGCGTGAGATCAACTTACCGACCCTGTCCGTCGAACCGGGTCGACCCAACTGCAAAACGGGCGAAGCTGATGGGTGAAGCGGAGCTACCGCTGGAGCGCGTCCGTTTCAATCCCCGCCGACTGCTCGGGCTGCGTCTGGCGGCGACGGCGCTTGAGGATCATGTCCCGCACAGTACGGCGCAGGTCCGGTGGGATCAGCCAGATCTGGGCGAACGTGAAGTAGTCCAGCGCGCCCGGCTGCCCGTACCGGCGCGCCTCACGCAGCAGTGTCGCGAAGACCTTGCCACTGCGGGTCGGTGCCGCCATCGAGCTGATCACGCTCATTGTGAGCGCGGCGTACGCGCGGGGCGTCATCAGCGGACGGCTGCGCCGCAGCCACTCGAACTGTGCCTGCCACGGCGAGTCCAGGCTGATCCGTGGCCGGTCTTCGTCCTGATGCCAGATGACCAACGGCTCGTCGGCGAAGGTGAGCGCGACGTCGTCGTGACTCAGCGCGCGCAGCGACCAGTCGAGCTCCTGCATCCGGGGCACCGTCGGATCGAACGGCACCCGGCGGAACAGCTCGGTCGGGGCCATGATCGTCGACGTCTGGATGAAGCCGTCGCCGTGGAACAGTCCGCGCCGGACGGTGAAGTACTCGCTCGGCGGCTCACCCGGATCCGGTAGCCGCCGGGGGATCACGAACTCGGCCCGTGGGGTCCGGTTGACCAGCCGGCTGGCGACGATCGGCAGCGGCGCGGACGCCTCGCGGGCCGCGCCGAGCTGGGCGGCGAGCTTGTGGGGCAGCCATTCGTCGTCGTCGTCGAGCAGCGCCACCCAGGGTGCGCGGGCCTGTCGTACCCCGGCGTTGCGGGCCGCCGGTGCGCCGCCGCTGGCTGGCAGCTCGACTACCCGCAGCCGGGCGTCGGCGACCGCGTCGAGCGCGGATCGGGTCGCCGCATCGGGCCCGTCAACCACGACGATCACCTCGATGTCCTCGACGCTCTGCGCGAGGGCGCTGTGAGCGGCGCGGGTCACGAGGTCCGGGCGGTTGCGCGTCGGGATGACCACGCTGACGGCTGGGGTATCGGACATCACGCCTGACGATGGCGACCGTGGGCGACCATTGGGTGAATTCTGGGTAGTCATCATCCGTACGGGTCGGGAACACCCTCGGCAACCGGACGACGCACCGGCACCGACCCGGCATCCGGCACCGGCACCCGGCCTGTCGAGGCCCGAGGAGCGGGCCGGGCCGGCATCGTCTCCTGGCTAGACTCCGGCCGCAGCCTGTGGAGGGAGCGGTGTGACCAAGGTTCTGTTCATCGCGGCGTGGGGACGCAGCGGCACCACCATCTTGGACAACATTCTGAACTCGTACGAGTCGGTCTTCACCGTCGGTGAGCTCACCTACCTCTGGCTCCGCGGGCTGCAGCAGCGCCGGCCGTGCGGCTGCGGCGTCCCGGTCCCCGAATGCCCGCTCTGGCAGGAGATCCTCCGCGCCGCGTACGGGGACGACCCGCCGTCGGCCGCCGAGGTGTATGCGCTGCAGCGGAGCGCGCTGCGGGTCCGCCACACGCCCACCCTCCTGCGCGCCCGGCCCGCCCCCGACGTCGAGCGCTACCGACGGCTGATGGCCTCGCTCTACCGGGCCGTCGCGGACGTCACCGGCGCCACGCTGATCGTCGACTCGTCCAAGTCGCCCGCCGACGCCGCGATGCTGTCGGGCGTCGCCGGGGTGCAGCCGTACCTGCTGCACGTGGTGCGCGACCCACGGGCGGTGGCGTACTCCTGGTCCCGGACGACCTCCCACCACGATGCCTCGACCCCCGGCCTGACCCACCACCACAGCCCGGCCGAGAGCAGCCGGCTGTGGCTCGGCTGGAATCTGCTGATCGAGCGGACCGCCCGCGCCTTTCCCGGCCGGCACCGACGGCTGCGGTACGAGGATTTCATGGTCGAGCCCCGGGACACGGTCGAAGGTCTGCTCCGCTTCGTCGGCCTGCCGGAGGAGGTCGTGTCACCGCCGGCCGGCGGGCCGTTCGTCGACCGGCGTACCGTGCGGTTGCGACCCAACCACACGGTCTCCGGCAACCCGAGCCGGTTCCGCACCGGCGAGGTGTCGCTGAAGTTGGACGATCGCTGGATCGACCAGCAGGCCCGGGGCCAGCGGCTGATCTCGACCACGGTGTCGATGCCGTTGCTGCCCCGCTACCGCTACCCGCTGTGGCCGGCTCTGCGCCGCACCGCCGACCCGGCCCACTGAGCACGGACCCGCCGGCCCGCCATCCAGGCAACCACCACCGTCGCCTTGGCCAGCGACCGTACGCCTGCCACCTCGACCGTCGTCGGCACCAGCGCGGCAGGTGTCCGGCGACGCCGGGACGGCCGGGGCATGCCGTTCGCCAGGTCGGTCACCTCGAACCCGGTGAGGTCCACGACGCCGACCTCCTCGGCAGGCACGTCGCGGTGCCCGTACACCGAGGTCACCGCGTCGAACAGCGGCTCGTCGGCGGACCGCACCCAGCGCGCCCGGCTGAGCGCCGCGGTCCGCCACAGCCGTACGCCGGCCTCCCGCGCCGGGTCCGCTCCGGGCTCGCCGACGTTGACCCGGACCACGCCGGCCTGGTGGCGGTCGGCGACGTCGATGAGGCGTCGCAGGGCGTCCGGTGCCAGGCCGTACGCGGCCGGCAGGTCCAGCAGGTACGGCGCGGGAAAGACGCTGCCGGGCCGCTCGGTGGCCAGCCGGACGCGTGGTTCACCCCGGTAGGTCGCGGTGATCAGTCGCAGGTCGCGCAGCGGGTCGGTGAGCACCCGTACCCGCGCGTCGTCGAGCTGATCCCATGGGCCGACCAGGGTGACCCGGATGTCGTGCTCGCTGCCGCACAGCACCGAGTCGACGGCCGCCCGTACCCGTTCCAGCGGCTGGTCACCGACTGCCGTGACCACCTCGACGAGCGGGACCGACCAGGACGTCCCGCCCACCTTGCGCCAGCTGCGTGGGTACGGGATCCGGTCGGCGAAGAACGGGCGGTTCCAGCGGGCGATCTCCTTACGGGCGCGCATCACGTGGGTCCGCCCCAGATGCCAGCTCCGCGCGGCCGGCTCCGGCACGAACACGGCACCCGCCTGGGCCAGCCGGTAGCCGAACTCGGTGTCCTCGCCCAGCCGCAGCTGCGCGTCGAACCCGCCGGCCCGCTGGTACAGCTCGCGGCGCAACGCGGCGGTCGCGCCGACGTGGATCTTGAACGCGTGATGGTCGGCGATGCGCAGCTGGTCGGTCTGGTTGACGTACCGCTCGACGTAGCTGTGCGGCTCACCTGGGTCGCCACCGAACAGGTCCGCTGCCGCGCCGCGAGCCAGCGTCCGCGCGACCGTCTCCGCCGACGGCCACCGCCCGTCGCCGTCCGGGTCGACGAAGCGCTTGTAGCCGAGGGTGACCGCGTACGGCAGCACATGCTGCCAGCGGACCTGGGCCGCCACATGCTCGGGAAAGGCGATCATGTCGGCGTCCAGCCAGTGCAGGATCTCGCCGGTGCTGTGCGCGACGCCGCAGCGCAGGGCGGCGGCCCGCCCCCAACCGGCCTCGCAGTCGGCACCGACCCGGACAATCTTCGTCCGCGCCGGCCGGACCTCGGGCAGGATCAACGGCGGGTCCGAGCCGTCGTCGGCCACGACGACCTCGAGCAGGTCCGCCGGGTACGTCTGCCGGCTCAACGACGCCAGCGTCAGATCCAACGTGGGCTGGCAGTTGTAGGCCGGGATGACGACGCTCACCGTCATCGTGGGCCGCCAGCTGTCCAGATCGGGTACGGCCACCGACGACCAGTCGTTGCGGACGACCCGTGGGACACCGCCCGCCGGCTGCCCGACTGCCCCGGAACCGTCGAGCGTCCCGGATCCGTCCGTTGCGGTTGATCCGTCTGCCTGCGCCACGGGCAGAAGTTAGCAGGGGAAGGTGACCACCGGACGACACGCACCGCACGTACGGCCGGCGGGGTGTCGCGCCGGCTTCAGCTGAACTGCGTACGCGGCCGTTGCTGGGCGACGCCGTCGACGTACAGGTCGACCTTTTCGCTGTAGAAGCAGGCCAGACCGGCGATCTTCTGGCTCTCCGGCAGCGGCGCGCGGTAGATCCAGACCAGGTCGTCGTACGTCCGCTCGCCGAGCCGCACCGACCAGTACTCGGCGGTACCCTTGTACGGGCAGTGGGTGCGGGTCTGCGACGGCATCAGCAGGTCCCGCCGCAGGTCGGTCAGGGGCAGGTAGTAGCGCGGCGGCAGCCCGGTCTCGAACAGGATCCGGGGCGAGCCGGAATCGGCCAGCGTCACCCCGTCCAGCTCCACCCGTACCCGCCGGCTGCTGGCCAGAATGTCTACCCGGGTGTACGGATCACGCGGGTGCGTGTAGACCAGCTCATCCTCCTCCAGCCAGTCGTCCATCGCCGCCCAGTCCAGCCGTACCGCGTCGCGTAGCTGCGGCAACGGTGAGTCGGGGTAGCGGCGGGCGGCTCCGGCGGCGGTCCGGCCGTCCCCGGTGACCACGTCGAGGATCTCGGCGGTGCCCCGGCTCGGCGACCGCTCGGTGGCGCCGGTCGCGACGAGTGCCGCGCGGACATCCACCGCCGGCAGGTAGTAGGTCGGATAGTAGGGCTTCTCCCAGACCAGCAGCGGGGCGGTCGTGTCGGCCACCACCTCGCCGTGCAGGTACACCCGGACCCGTTTCTGGCCCGGTTCCACCCGGACCGCGCCACGCCGGCCCGGGGCCGGGCCGGCGTGGGACGTCTCGTCTCCGCTGTCGGGTCCGTTCACCCCGGAATCGTCCATACCACCGGCAACGATCATCGGGGGGTGGATGTTTCCCGTTGGCGGAGTCCGGGCTGGGCTCCCGCAGGTCAGGGCTGAAGATCGTCGCAGATGTTGTGCGCGCTGCCGACGGTGAAGCGCAGCGTCCGGTACCCCGACTTGCTGACATCCACGGTGTAGATGCCGTTCGGGACGTACATGCCGCTCGGATAGTTGCCCTTTCCTTCGTGCATGCCCAGCAGGATCGGGCCCCAGACCCGCCAGGTCACGTTGTTGGAGTAGGAGCCGCCCGGCCGGATGTTCAGCACCGAGGTGCCGCTGATGTCCACCTCGACCGACTCCCCGGTAGACGTGTTGGTGACCCGGTAGATGAGCGCTCCGGTGTAGATCTCCCGCTTTGACGAGCCGTCCGGGTACGTCGCCAGCACCATCTTGACCACCCGGTCCAGCGGTGGTGCCGGCGACCTCCCGGGCCAGGTCGGTGAAGCGGGTCGCGTCGACCTGCCCGGCCGGCACCGCGTAGCCACCACCCTTCGTGGTGATTCGCACCCCGTACGGCGACAGGGCGGCCCGCAGCCGCCCGACGTAGGTGTGCACGGCACCGCGGGCGTTCGGCGGCGGTGCACCGTCCCACAGCAGGTCGGTCAGCCGATCGGTGGCGACCGGACGACCGGCTGCCAGCAGCAGGATGGCGAGCAGCAGGCGTTCCTGCCGGCGCCGGCCCACCGGTACCGGCCGGCCGTCCCGTACCACTTCGAAGTTCCCGAGCAGCCTGAACTCCATACTGGAAGGACGCCCCGGCCGGCCGGCTTCGATGTCAACCGCACCGACGGGTTTCACCTCGCGGTACCGTCGGCGACGTGACCGGATTCGCGGCGGTGGTGCTGGCCGGTGGCGCGGCCCGACGGATGGGCGGCGTCGACAAACCGGACGTACCGGTCGGTGGGGTGGCCATGCGGGACCGGGTGCTGGCCGCCGTCGCGGGCGCCGACCCGCGCGTCGTCGTCGGCCCGCTGGCCGACCCGCCGCCGGGTGTCCTGGCGGTACGCGAGGAGCCGCCCGGGGCCGGTCCGGTCGCCGCCACCGCCGCCGGCCTCGCCGCGCTCCCCGCCCCGGCCGCGTTCGCCGAGCCGACCGGTCTGGTCGCCGAGCCGGCCAGTCTGGTCGCGCTGCTCGCCGGCGACCTGCCGCTGCTCACCGCCGACGCGGTGGACCTGCTGACGCGGACCGTACGGGCGGGTGGTGTCGACGGGGCGCTCTACGTCGACACCACCGGCCGGCGGCAACTGCTCTGCGGTGTGTGGCGGACCGACCGGCTGCGTGCGGCGGTGGCCCGGCTCGCCGCACAGCGCGACGGCGGCCTCGTCGGGGCGTCGATGCGGGCGCTGCTCGGCAGCCTGTCCGTCGCCGAGGTGACCTGGCCCGGCGCCGGCGCGGCACCGTGGTTCGATTGCGACACCGACCAGGACGTCCGGCAGGCACGGGAGTGGGTCCGATGAGCGACACGGTGGGTGCGATGAGCGACACGATGACGAGCTGGGTGGCGTCGGCGGCCGCCGAACTCGGGCTCGACCCCGGCGAGGTGCCGGTGCCGGTGGTGCTGGACCTGGCCCGCGACGTGGCGCACAACGTGCTGCGACCGGGTGCGCCGGTCACCGCGTACCTGTTGGGGTTGGCCGTCGGCCGTGGCGCCGATCCGGTCGAGGCCGGTGCCCGGCTGGCCGCCCTGGCCCGTGCCTACGGTGACGGCGAGGAGGTCGGGCCGGCCCCGGGCGAGGTCAGGCCGGCTCCAGGCGGATGACGATCTGCTTGGACGTCGGGGTGTTCGACCCGGCGGCGGTGGAGCCCAGCGGCACCAGCACGTTCGCTTCCGGGAAGTACGCGGCCGCGCAGCCGCGCGCTGTCGGGTAACTCACCACTCGGAAGGCGCTCGCCCGGCGCTCGACCTGATCCGACCACTCCGACACCAGGTCGACCTGGTCGCCGTCGGTGAAGCCGAGCGCGGTCAGATCGTCCGGGTGGACGAAGACCACCCGGCGCCCGCCCCGGATGCCGCGGTAGCGGTCGTCGAGCCCGTAGATCGTGGTGTTGTACTGGTCGTGGCTGCGCATGGTCTGCAGCAGCAGCCGGCCCGGCGGCACCTCGATCACGGTCAACGGGCTGACCGTGAACGCGGCCTTGCCGGACGCGGTGGCGAAGGTCCGCCGGTCCCGGGGCGGATGCGGCAGCACGAATCCGTCCGGCTCGGCGACCCGGCGTTCGAAGTCGGCGAAGCCCGGTACGACGTCGGCGATGGTCGCCCGGATCGCCCGGTAGTCGCCCTGGTACGCCTCCCACGGCACCGGCGAGTCGGGCAGTGTGGCGCGGGCCAGCCGGGCGACGATCGCCACCTCGGAGAGCAGTTGGTCGGAGGCGGGGGCGAGCCGGCCCCGGGAGGCGTGCACTGCCGACATCGAGTCCTCGACGGTGACGAACTGGTCGCCGGCGGCCTGCCGGTCCCGTTCGGTGCGGCCCAGGCAGGGCAGGATCAGCGAGGTCGCGCCGGGCACCGTGTGCGAGCGGTTCAGTTTGGTCGACACGTGCACGGTCAACGCGCACGACGCCAGGGCGGCGACCGTCACGTCGGTGTCCGGGCTGGCGGCGGCGAAGTTGCCGCCGAGGGCCATGAAGACGCTTACCTCGCCGTCGCGCATCGCCCGGATCGCGCCGACCGTGTCCAGCCCGGTCGAGGTCGGCATCGGTACGCCGAGTCGCCGGCCGAGCGCCGGCAGCCAGGCCGGCGGCTCGTGCCAGATACCCATTGTGCGGTCACCCTGCACGTTGGAGTGTCCGCGCACCGGGCAGAGGCCGGCCCCCGGCTTGCCGATCATGCCGCGCAGCAGTTGCACGTTGACGATCTCGCGGATCGCGTCGACCGAGTCCTGCCGCTGGGTCAGCCCCATCGCCCAGCAGACGATGGTCGCGTCGGAGGCGGCGAACAGCTTCGCCACCTCGACGACCTGGGCCCGGTCCAGCCCGGTGGCGGCGGTCACCGCCGACCAGTCGAGCCCGGCGCGGGCGGCGTGGTACTCGGCGTACCCGCTGGTGTGGGTGTCGACGAAGTCGGTGTCGACCGCGTCGTCGGCGACCAGCAGCGCGCCGATCGCCTGGAAAAGCGCCAGGTCGCCGCCGATGCGGATCTGCAGGAAGTGGTCGGCCAGCGGGGTGCCGGCCCCGACCAGGCCGCCGGGGCGTTGCGGGTTGCGGAACCGCATCAGCCCGGCTTCGGGCAACGGGTTGACGGCGACGATGGTGGCACCGTCCCGCTTGGCCCGCTCCAGCGCGGAGAGCATCCGGGGGTGGTTGGTGCCCGGGTTCTGCCCGACGACGACGATCAGTTTCGCCCGGTGCAGGTCGTCCAGGGTCACCGAGCCCTTGCCGATGCCGATGGTGCTGAGCAGCGCCATGCCGGACGATTCGTGGCACATGTTGGAGCAGTCCGGCAGGTTGTTGGTGCCCAGCGACCGGGCGAACAGCTGGTAGAGGAACGCGGCCTCGTTGGAGGTGCGGCCGGAGGTGTAGAACGCGGCCCGGTCCGGGGAGTCCAGGGCCCGCAGTTCGTCGGCGATCAGCCGGAACGCGTCGTCCCAGCTGATCGGGGTGTAGTGGTCGGCACCCGGTCGGCGCACCACCGGGTGGGTGAGCCGGCCCTGCTGGCCGAGCCAGTGGTCGGAGCGGGTGGCCAGCTCGCTGATCGGGTGCTCAGCGAAGAACTCCGGGGTGACCCGGCGCAGGGTCGCCTCCTCGGCGACCGCCTTGGCACCGTTCTCGCAGAACTCGGCGTGCGCGCGGCGCTGCGCGGCCGGCTCCGGCCAGGCGCAGCCGGGGCAGTCGAAGCCGCCCGGCTGGTTGACCCGCGCAAGGGTGAGCGCGGTACGCCGTACACCCATCTGGGCGACGCCGGCGCGCAGCGCATGGGTGACGCCCGGCAGTCCGGCCGCGCTGGTCGCCGGCCGGTCGACCCGCAGGTCGCGGTCGCCGGCGTCGTCTCGGGGGGCGGAACGTGCCATGCCGCCACCTTCTCACGTGCTGCGATCCGCCGGCTACATCCGAAAGCGCAGGCCAGCGGCGGTACGGCAGCTACGGCCGGCCAGTGCCGGTTATCCGACGGCGGCTGGGGCTAGCCGGTGTGGTGGCTCACCTGGGTAGGGTGTGCGCACAACGAGACTGAGTTGATCATCGTGGGGGAGCAGGTGCCGGCAACAGGAGATCAGGCGTCCGGGAGTCAGCCGGCGGCGCACGAGCCGCTCCTGCTCGACGAGCCGAGCACGGCCGACCTGCGGGAGAAGGTGACCCAGGCGTGGCGGGACTTCGCCGCCGCGCTGGCCGCCATGCTGCCGACGCTGCCGGCAGGTGCACAGGTGGAGCTCACCCTCGATCCGACGGCGTCCGGCACCGGGGACGCGATCTACTCGGTGGATGTCTCGGTCGGCCTGCAGGACCGGTTGACCGCGTCGGCGGTGAGCAACGCCACCCTGCCGCCGGACTACCGGATGGGCCGGGACGCCGTCGCCGAGCTGGTCGCGCTCGGCTGGTCGCCGCCCGGGGTGGTGCCGGGTTGCGGTGACAACTTCGGGCTGGCCACGACGACCACCGACGTCGCCCGGCTGGCCTCAGTGATCACCCACACGCTGCGCCAGGTCTACGGTGCCCCGCATCCGGCCTTCGTCGTCTACTCGGTGAACGACGACAGCGACTCGCCGATCGAGGTCGAGCCGCTCGGCACCGCCCGACCGGCGTCGTCACTCGGTGACCATCTCGGGCTGCCGACCGGCGACTCGCTGCCTGACGACGGTGACGACGGTCCGGGTGACGCGCTGCCGCTCGACGACCGGGTCCGTACGGTGGTCGCGACGATGATGCGCAGCACCCCGGAGCACCTGCACGTGGACGCGGACGGCGACATCGGGATCCGGGCCGGCTCGGCGATGGTTTTCGTCCGGATCCGGGACAATCCGCCGCTGGTGGACGTCTTCTCACCGGTGCTGACCGAAGTGGAGCCGACCGAGCAGTTGTACGTGAAGCTGTCCGAGTTGACCAACCGGATGCCGATCGGGCGGCTGTACTGCACAAACGACACGGTGTGGGCGTCCGTGCCGGTCTTCGGCCGCAACTTCCAGCCCACTCATCTGATGCTCGCGGTGCAGGTGATGACCGGTCTCGCCGACGAGTTGGACGACCGGTTGCACGGCGAGTTCGGTGGCAAGCGGTTCTTCGGCGACGGGGACAAGCCGTCCCGGGGCGACGCCGGGGATCACCGCACCGGCATGTACCTCTGACCTGACCGGGCACTTGCCGGACAGGTCAGCGGGTCGGGCACGGGCCGGTCAGGCCGGTGGGTCGGGGACGGCGACCGGCGGCGGTGCGTCGACCAGCCGGGAGAGCACGATCATGCTCTTCGTGGCGGTGACGAACGACTCGGCCCGCAGCCGTTCGAGGGCCTGCTCCAGGTGCGCGATGTCGGCTGCCCGCAGGTGCACCAGGGCGTCTGCCTCGCCGCTGACCGTGTACGCCCCGACCACCTCCGGGTGCTGGCGGGTGGCCGCCGCGATCTGGGCCGGTGTGGTCCGCCCGGTACAGAACAGTTCGATGAACGCCTCGGTTGTCCAGCCGACGGCGGACGGGTCGACGACGGCGGTGAAGCCACGGATCACCCCGGCCGCCCGCAGCCGGTCGACCCGACGTTTGACCGCCGGGGCGGATAGCGACACCCGGGCACCGATGTCCGCGTAGGACGAACGGGCATCGGCCACCAGCGACGCAATGATTCGCTGGTCCACGGCGTCGATATGCAACGTTTAGCCCTCCAGGCGCAACGATAGAGACTTCTTATTGTGTGACAGCATACCTACTCTTGGTTCCCGTGACCGATGTGCGCGCTGCCGCCGGGCAGCCCCGGACCTACCTGATGTGTCCGCCGGAGCACTTCGCCGTCGAGTACGCAATCAATCCGTGGATGAACCCTCAGTTGCCGGTGGACACCGAACTCGCCGTCAAACAATGGGAAGGGCTACGCGAGACGCTGACCGGCATCGGGCACCAGGTTCGGCTGCTGCCGGCCCGCGCCGACCTGCCCGACATGGTGTACGCCGCCAACGGCGCCTTCTCGGTCGACCGCCTTGTATTCGGGGCCCGGTTCACCTACCCGCAGCGGGCCGCGGAGGCCATCGCGCATCGGGATTTCTACGAGGAGCTCGGCTGGCGGTACGTGCGGCCCACCGAGACCAACGAGGGCGAAGGCGACTTCACCTACCTGCCGGGAGCGTACGGTGGCACGATCCTCGCCGGCTACGGATTCCGTACCGACCCGGACGCGCACCGCCGGCTCCAGGAGACGCTGAGCCGGCCGGTTGTGTCGTTACGTCTGGTCGACCCGCACTTCTACCACCTGGACACCGCGCTGGCCGCCCTCGACGACGAGACCGTCGCCTACTACCCGCAGGCCTTCTCCCCCGCGTCGCAGCGGGTGCTCCGGCAGTTGTTCCCCGGCGCGGTGATCGCCGACCGGTCCGACGCGCTGGCCTTCGGGCTGAACTTGATCAGCGACGGCCGGTATGTGGTGGTCAACAGCGAGGCGACCAGGATGGCCGGCAAGCTGGCCGCCGCCGGCTACCAGCCGCTGCTGGTCGAGTTCACCGAGCTGCACAAGGGCGGCGGCAGCGTGAAGTGCTGCGTCGCCGAGCTGCGCGGCTGACCCACGGTTCCAGCCCAGTCCAGTCCGGCGCTCGGCTGACTGTGGCGCTCAGCCGAGCGTGGCGAGCTCGGTGATCAGCACGTTCGACAGCACCGGACCGTCGCGCAGCACCTCACGCAGGTACCACTTCTGCTGCGGCGTACGCGGCTGGTTGAACTGCCACAGCCCGCGCGGGCTGTCGATCTGTCCCACCCGGCCGAGCGCCAGGTTCAACTCCTGGGAGGTGACCCCCGATCCGGCGGATCGGATCGCCTTGTCCAGCACCTGGGCCGCGTCGTAGGACGACATCGCGTACGTGGTCGGCGATGCCCCGTACCGCTTGCGGTAGCCGGTAGCGAACTGCAGGTTGGCCGAATTGTCCAGGTCAGCCGAGTAGTTGAGGGCGGTGACGATGCCACTCGCCTCCTCGCCCAACTGGTCGATGACGTTGCCCTCGGTGAGGAAGCCCGGGCCGTAGATCGGACCTTCGAAGCCGGCGTCGCGCAGTTGCCGGATGAACTCGACCGCCGCCGAGCCGGTGAAGTGGCAGTAGACCGCCTCCGGATCCCGGAAGATCACCTCCTGGATCGGCTCGGTGAAGGTGTCCCGACCCGGATTAGGGGTGGCGTTGGCCCAGATGACCGCCCCGGAGATCCGCTCGTCGCTGGCGCCGAAGCCTTCCCGGAACCCCTGCACCACGTCGCGGCCGGCCGGCTGGTCGGCGGCGACAATCGCCACCTCGCCGTTGGCGGACACCTCTCGGGCCAGGTAGCCGCCGAGGGCGAGGCCAGGCTCGTCGGCGACGTACGAGGTACGCCAGATGTAGACGACGCTCTGCAAGCTGCGGGGCGAGGCGTTCGAGCCGACCAACGGCACCCGGGACTCTTCCACGGCGTCCCGGATGGCGAGCATCACCGCCGAGTTGGCCACCCCGGTGAGCGCCAGCACCTGCTGCTGGAGCAGCGAGTCGACCGCCGCCAGCCCGGACTCGGGGGTCTCCCCCTCGTCGGCGATCACCAGGTCGACCGGGCGGCCCCCCAGCCGCTGCTGGTTGGTGTCCAGGTAGAGCTGGAAGCCGTTGAGCATCTCGTCGCCGATCGGCTTGTAACCGCCGGTCTGCGGGACGATCAGCCCGATGCGTACCGGCCGGTCGCTGACCGGGCCGTCGTCTTCGCTCGAGTCGTCACCCGTACCGACGCTGCAGGCGCTGGCCAGCCCGGTGGCGCCGAGCGCGGCCAGCAGCTTCAGGGCTTGCCGACGGTCGATGTGAGGCACAGGGGTGGTCCTCTCCCATGGGTACGACGATCGGTCGCGCAGGCGGAGCACGCCGACGGTGGCGAGTTGGTCGACGGTCCACTCGGCGTTCTACCCGCTCGGCTGCGTCCAGTCAATGGTAGGTGATCTGCCGGTTCACGCCGCCGACGGGCGGGGTGATCGGAGAGCCGACGGGCGGCGTGAACCGGAAACCTGCGGGCGGCGTGATCGGAGAGCCGGCGGGCGGCGTGATCGGGGGACCGGCGAGCGGCCGGCCCTGGTGCTGCGTCAAGATGGAGCCTATGACCGAGACGTCAGGCTCCCCGGAAGAGACCAACGAGTCCGGCCCGGCGGCTGGCCGGCCCGGCGCGGTGGTGGTGGTCGGCCCGGACGGACGACCGGTCGGCACGGTGAACGTCGGCGGTGCCGGTGCCGCAGGTGCCCCCGGTGACGCCAGCGGGGCCACCGGTGCCGGCGACGAGCCGGTCGACCCGGAAGACCCGTCGCAGCTGATCGAGCAGCCGGCCAAGGTGATGCGGATCGGCAGCATGATCAAACAGTTGCTGGAGGAGGTCCGCGCCGCCCCGCTCGACGAGGCGAGCCGGCAGCGGCTGCGCGAGATCCACCGGCGTTCCATCACCGAGCTGGAGGACGGCCTGGCACCGGAGCTGCGTGAGGAGCTGGCCCGGATCTCGCTGCCGTTCGAGGACGGCGCCACCCCGAGCGAGAGTGAACTGCGGGTCGCCCAGGCCCAGTTGGTCGGCTGGCTGGAAGGGCTGTTCCACGGCATCCAGGCGGCGCTGATGGCCCAGCAGATGGCGGCGCGGCTGCAGCTGGAGCAGATGCGTTCCGGCGGGCGTCCGGCGCTGCCGGTCGGCCCGGGCGGGATGATCCCCGGCATGCCGGGGCAGCCGGGCCAGGCCGGTCAGCCGGGCGAGGGCGGCGGCACCCGCACCGGCCAGTACCTCTGACTCTGCGCCAGCAACTGCTCAAGGTACGCGGCTACCCCGTCGTCGGAGTTTGACGCCGTCACCGCGTCGGCGACCTCCTGCACCGCCGGGTGGGCGTTCGCCACCGCGACCGCCTGCCCGGCCCAGGTCAGCATCGGGACGTCGTTCGGCATGTCGCCGAAGGCGACCACGTCGGCGGCACCGATCTGCCAACGGGCGCAGAGCCAGGCCAGCCCGGCCGCCTTGGTGACCCCGGCAGCTGAGATCTCCACCAACCCGGACTTCGACGAGTGGGTGGCCTCGGCCAGCCCGGCGAGCGCTCCGGCGACGATCCGGACGAACACTTCCGGGTCATCGTGGCTGCTGCGGGCCAGCAGTTTCACCGCCGGCGCGGCGAGCAGCCGCGTCGAGTCGGTGACCTGCCGGGCGGTGGGGTGATCGCTGTTCCAGTGCGCCGGCCAGTCGGTGCCGTGCCGCATCAACCGGCCATCCTCCACCTCGACGGCGAAGACCACATCCGGGACTTCGGCGCGCAGTCGCCGGGCGACCTCGGCCATGATCTCCGGGGCGAGCGGGTCGGCGCGCAGCACGGTGTCGGTACGCGGCTCGTAGACCACGGCACCGTTCGCGCAGACCGCCGGCACCGGGGCCCGCAACTGTTCGTACACGGCCGGCAGCCAGCGCACCGGCCGACCGGTGACCAGCACCACCCGCCCGCCGCGCAGCTGGAACTCGTCGAGCGCAGCCGCGGTCCGGGCACTGAGCGACTTATCGGGCCGCAGCAGTGTCCCGTCGAGGTCGGTGGCGACCAGACGTGGATGCACTTCCATCTCCGGACAGTAGCCGGTCGAGGTAAATCGCTACGCCGTCATCATCATTACGCAGTGTAACCTCATCGGCGGCACGGCGTACTGTCGGATGGGCGTTCGACACCGCCACCCTCGACCACCCGGCCCAGGCGAACATCGGCAGGTCGTTGGGCATGTCACCGAAGACCAGCACGTCCGCCGGGTTGACGCCGAGCGACTCCGCGACGACCGCCAGGCCGCTGGCCTTGTCGACGCCGGGCGGACAGATCTCGATGAAGCCCAGCCCGGCCTGGGTGACCGTCGCCAGCGTCGGCGGGACGATCTGCACCGCGGCGGCGAGCAGCGCGTCGACGTCGTGCGACGGGGTCCGGGCGAACGCCTTGATCACGTCGGTGGCCAGGCACTGCTGCCTGGTACGGGCCTCGAACCGCTCCGGGTACCGCCACTGCGGGTCGAAGTCGCCCCACAGCGGCGCCTCGTGCTCGTCAGACGCTTCGACCATCACGATCAGCGGACCGACTGCCGCCTCCAGCTCGGTGATCAGCTGGGCCAGCACGTCGGCGGACAGCCGCTCGTCGCGCAGCACCCGTACACCGGTCGGGTCGCTCTGGTCGACCACCCGCCCGCCGCCGGCCATCACCAGATAGTCGGCGGCCCGGATGTCGTTGCGGGTCAACTCGATCAGCCGGGGTCCGCGGCCGGTCGCCCCGACGACCGGGATGCCGAGCGACCGGGCCCGGTCCAGCACCTCATGGGTGTACGCGGAGACGGTCTCGTCGCTGCGGACCAGGGTGCCGTCAAGGTCGGTGGCGATCAGCTTGGGTAGACCGGAGCGCGGCATGCTGTCCTCCTTGATCCCCGGGTCGACGGGTCGACGGGTCAGCAACCGTACCTCGCGTACCGTGACCTGGCCATGACGTGCGCGCGAAGACCGGATGCACACTGACCAGGGCCGGGACGCAGGCGGCGGGCGGACGGCATGGGCGGGGGCCGCGCGGTGCCGCGACCGGGCCGGGGTGACCAGCGACCACAGCCGACGTACGAGTAGGGTGCCTGGCGTGCATCCGCCGGCGTCGCACCGTCCCAGTCTGCTGAGACGAGCGCTGCAGGTCGCCGTGGTCGGTGCCTTCGCCGGATTCATCGGCTGGGCCCTCGCCAGCCAATGGTCGCAGGTCCGAGCCACCGCTACGGACCTGACCGTCCCCAGTCTGCTCCTGGCCACCGCCGGGGCCATCGTCGCGCTGTGGTGCAACTTCCTGAGCTGGCGGGCGATCCTCGCCGACTTCGGTAGCCGGATACCACTCGGTGCCGGCATGCGGGTCTTCTTTGTCGGACAGCTCGGCAAGTACCTGCCCGGCAAGCTGTGGCCGATGCTCACCCAGGCCCGGCTGGGCCGGACCTACCAGGTTCCCGGTCGATCCTCCGCAGCAGCGGCGCTGCTGGTCATGGCAGTCTCGCTCGGCACCGGCCTGCTCCTTACGGTGTGTCTGTTGCCGCTGGTGAGCCCGGCGGCCTTCGATCGCTACTGGTGGGCGTTGCTGGCCCTGCCGCTGGCCGCAGCGGGGCTCTGGCCTCCGTTGCTCAACCGGGGTCTGGCGATCGCCATGCGCCTGGCCCGCCGCGAGCCGATGCCGCGGCCGCTGTCGCTGAGCGGGATCGGCCAGTCGGTGCTCTGGTCGGTACTGGCCTGGCTGGCGTACGGCGGGCACATCTGGGCGCTGCTGCGGGGTCTCGGCGCAGCGGACGGCCCCCACCTGGTGTTCCTGTCGATCGCCGCGTTCGCCGGCTCCTGGGCGATCGGATTCCTGCTGATCGTCGCGCCGGCCGGGGCCGGACCTCGGGAGGCCGCGCTGGTGGTCATCCTCAGCGTGAGCGTGAGCCAGCCGATCGCTCTGGTCGCGGCCGTGGTGTCCCGGCTGTTGATGATCGTGGTCGATGTAGCCGCACCGGCGGTGGCGGTGCTGTTGGCCAACCGGTTCCCCGGCGGCGAACCTCGTCAGCCGGGCCTGGCTGACCGGACCGACGAGGTGGACAGCGCTCACCACAGCCGATCCGAACCTGGTTAGACTGCGCCCGTGCGCTGGCTGGTGTTCGGGACCTACGAAGCCCAACGTCATCCCCGCGTCGCCGTGCTAATCGAAGGTCTGCGAGCGGCCGGCGACGCCGTCATCGAGCTCAACGCCCCGCTGGGGCTGGACACCGCCGGGCGGGTCGCGATGCTGCGCCAACCCTGGCGGCTGCCGCTGCTCGCGGTCAAGCTGGCCCGTTGCTGGGCTTCGCTGGCCTGGCGGGCCCGCCGCTTCCGCCGGCCCGGGAAGGTCGACGCGGTTCTGGTCGGGTATCTGGGGCACTTCGACGTACGGCTGGCCCGCCGGTTGTTTCCCGGTACCCCGATCGTGCTGGACCATCTCGTCTCGGCCGCTGGAACGGCCCGTGACCGCGGTCTCGCCACCGGCGGTGGGATCAAGGGTCGGTTGATGCGTGCGATCGACGACGGCGCGCTCGGCAGCGCCGACCTCGTCGTGGTGGACACCACCGAGCACGCGGCTGCGCTGCCCCCTGCGGCAGCCGACAAGGGTGTGGTCGCGCTGGTCGGCGCCGGACGGGAGTGGTTCGCCGCCCGACGGCCGGATGCCGCTGAGGTGTCCGGCCCGCTGCGGGCCATCTTCGTCGGTCTGTACACCCCGCTGCACGGCACGGCGGTGCTCGGGGCAGCTCTGGCCGACCTCGCGGCGGACGAGTCGGTCGAGGTCACCATGGTCGGCACCGGCCAGGAGTACGCCGAGTGCCGCGCCGCCGCAGCCGGCAACCCTCGGGTTACCTGGATCGACTGGGCCACCCCCGACGAGCTTCCGGCCCTGGTGGCCGGGCACCATGTGGCGCTGGGCATCTTCGGCACCACCGACAAGGCCCTCAACGTCGTGCCGACCAAGGTCTTCCAAGGGGCCGCCGCCGGCTGCGCCGTACTGACCTCGGACACTGCGCCGCAGCGGCGGGTGCTCGGCGAAGCGGCCATCCTGGTGCCACCTGGCGATTCGACGGCGATCGCGGCCGAACTTCGGTCGTTGGCCGCGGACCGGCCTGCGCTGCGCCGATGGCAGCAGGCCGCCGGCCGCCGGGCCGACGAGAGCTTCCAGGCTGCCGCGGTGACCGAGCCGGTCCGGCAGCGTGCCGGCAGCCTCACGACGGCCGACAGGGTGGCGGGCCGATGAGCGCTCCGGGCCGACCACCGTTGTCCCCGCGCGCGGCACTGCGCTGGGACATCGTCCGCCGGCAGATCGCGGCCCTGCAGCCGACGAACATCCTGGAACTGGGCTGCGGGCTCGGAGCCGTCGGCACCTACCTGGCCGGCGCAGCGCCGTACACTGCGGTCGAGCCGGACGATCAGAGCTTCGCCGTGGCACACCAGCGGATCACCCCGCATGGCGGAACGGTGATCCACGGCGATCACCGCAAGGCGCCGGCCGGCACGACGTACGACCTGGTCTGTGCGTTCGAGGTGCTGGAGCACATCGAGGACGATGCCGCCGCGCTCGCGGCCTGGCTCCCGTTGGTCCGTCCCGGTCGGCAGCTGCTGCTGTCGGTGCCGGCCGATCCGCACCGGTTCGGTCCGTCCGATGTGTTGGCCGGGCACTACCGGCGGTACACCGCCGACCAGTTGCACGAGGTCCTCACCGCTGCCGGTGCCGAGCAGATCAGGATCATCCACTACGCGTGGCCGCTGGGCTACATCCTTGACATCGTACGCGACCGACTCGCTGCCCGGCGCACCGCGACCGCGGCGGAGAGCGCGCAGGACCGGACACACACCTCGGGGCGGCTTTTCCAGCCACGCGGAGCGCTGGCCGGAACACTGATCAGGGCCGCCGTTGCGCCGTTCGCGGCGGTTCAGCGGCTGCGCCCGGGGCATGGGCCAGGGCTGGTCGCCGTGGCGACCCGCCCCGCCGTCTCAGCCTGATCTAAGGTGCCGGCGTCTGTCGGATCAGTCGACGGCCGGCAGCGCCGATCGGATGTCCGCGACCCGCAAGAGGCCGTACCGGCCCTCGGTGTCGACCACCGGCACCGACTCCGGCACCCATCCTTGACGCAGGTCGGTGCGGAAGAGGATCAGATCATCCGGTTGTGCCTGCGACAGCACGTCGGGACTCATCACCGCCGGTGGCAGATCCCAGTAGTAGGCGACCCACCGGGGGGTGCTGATGTTCATCACCCAGGCACGCTGCTGCTGGGGACCAGGGGCGTAGGCGTCGACCAGCCGGCCGGCGTCAGCTGGCTCGTAGACGTAGTCCCGGGCCGTCGGCCCCAGAGCTATCGCCCCGAAGGCGACCGACAGGCCGACCCCGGCCGCGATACCGGCGCTCGCCGACACCAGCGTCGGGACACGCCGCACGATGAGATCGAACAGGGCGCCCATCGCGACCACACCGGGAATGAGCACCGGGTAGGCCCAGTAGTCGTGGATGAACGACCCGTTGTTCAGCCCGATCACCCACGCCCCGACGAAGGCGAGCGTGACCAGCAGGTAGAACCGGGTCCGCCGGACGAACAGACCGGCGACGGCGGCGATCGGGAAAATCACCAGGTACCAGGTGGGCAGCAGCTCGGTCGCGTAGTCGCGCTGGCGGACCAGGAACTGTCGGGCGGTGAACCCCCCACCAGCCGTACGGAACTCGGTCTGGCTGGTCAGGTCCTCCATACCGCTGACCCCGACGATGAAGGCGAGGCTGACCAGGACGCCGAGCACCATGCTGGCTCCGACCGCGACGGTCACCCGGTCCAGCCGGCGGGCGGCAAACAACCACAGGCCGAGAACCGCCGCCAGGCCGATCCCTGGCCAGGACGCCAGGGTCGCGAGCAACGCGGTGACACAGGCACAGACCACCAGCCAACGCGGTGGATCGGCACGCTTGCGTAGTGCAACGATGGTGGCGGACATGGCCAGGATCAGCCCCATGTCGAACATCAGCGGGCTGTACAACCAGAAGAACCCGGTCGCCGCCATCGTCCCGACCGCGACAAGGGTGGGGATCCAGGCAATCGCAAATGCCCGGAGCAGTGCCGCAGCGGCCGGCACCACCAGGAGGCCAAGCAGGAACGGGCCGATCAGGATCTCGTACGCGCCACTACCCGGCAACAGACCGAAGGTGGCGTCGAGCATGTTCAGCAGCGGCGGATGATGTGCGTACGCCTGGTCGCTGTACGGCGACCAGTCGGCGCTGAACGACGAGCCAACCAGGCCCTTTTCCTGCAGATTGCGCAGGTGCAGCCCGTGCCGGGCGAAGATCCGCCCAACGTGGTTGTCGCCGAACGGCAGCGCCAGCTGCGGTATCCAGGTCGCCGCCACCACAGCGGTGATCGCGGCGACGCCGAACCAACCCCACCGATCGACCCGCTTGACCGTGGCTCCCCCCTCGGTGGGGGCCGGGCCCGGTTCCGTCGGGCTACCGGACCGGCCGGTCAACTGCTCCGGCGGATGCTTGTCGGAACCGTTCCCGGGCTGCTCACCGGGGTGGGCAAGTTGGTCGGCCGCACTGGAACCGGGCGAGGTCATCCGTCGGACCGCGATCGCACGATGAGGTCGGCGAGTAGCGCCACCGCCCCGATGATCAGCGCGGTCATCACGATCATGATGGTGTTCGTCGCGATCCTGACCGGGTTGGCCACGACGTCGTAGATCACCTTGCCGATACCGAGGGCGAGCAGCCACAGGGCCGGCGGCATCAGCACCTTGAGCGGGTTGAAGTACATCACCATCCGTAGGACCTGCAGGATGTAGCGGTAGGCGTCCTTGACGAAGTGGAACTTCGACGAGCCGGAGCGCTTGGCGTAGTCGATCGGCAGGTACCGGACCTCGTGCTGGTTGTGCAGGAACGCCATGGTGATGGTGGTGACGCAGGAGAAGCCGGGGGGCAGCAGACGCAGATACGGCAGGGCAACCTGCCGCCGGAACGCCCGTAGACCGGAGTTGAGGTCTGGAATCGACGTTCCGGTCAATCCTTCCGCCACCTTGCGGATGAGCCACTTCGCCGGGACCCGCAGCACCTTGTGCGTGCCCTGTTCGCTGGTCCGGGCACCGACCACCTGGTCGATGGCGGGTTCCTTTTCGAGCATCTGGACCAGTTCGGGGATCCGCTCGTTGGGGTACGTCATGTCGGCGTCGGTCCATACGACGATCTCGCCACGGGCCTGCTGGCTGCCGATCCGACGTGCGGTGCCGGAGCCGCCGTTGCGGTGGAACGGCATCAGCCGAAGATGCGGGAATCGCGTCTGGGCTTCCTGCAGAACCTGCAGGGTATGGTCGGTGGAAGCGTCGTCGATGGCCAGCAGCTCGTACTCGTAGCCACTGTTGTCCATCGCATCTGTGATCCGTTCGATCTCCCGGATTACGTGGTCTTGCTCGTTGTAGCAGGGAAGTACGATAGTCACGTCGAGGGGCTGGCCGGAATTGCCACGGCTGACCTCGCCGTTCGGCTCGGTCACCGGCCAAACACTCGTTCCTGGCCGTGCGAACCGGCTCGTCACCGTCATGCGAGTCTCCGAGGTCGTGGAGCGACATTGGCGGGAGTGTGCTTCCCGCTTCGCAATGCGTCATGATACCCGACCGGCCTGCTCTGACCTGCCTTTTGCCACCTCGCCGAGGTGGGGCACCTGACTGCGGCTACCCAGGGTGGATGGTGTGCGTGCACTCCGAATGAGATTCAGGTAACGCCCAGGTGTCCAGTCGGCGAAGGCGCGCCGACGACCGGGTAGCGGTCGAACCGAAGTAGGGCGCTCCCTCTCCGCAGGCGCGTTCACGAGCCAGCTGCGGTGGCCCGGCTGGACTGCCAGCGGCGCAGCGTGTCCTTGATCCGGTCGTTCTGTTCGTAGGTGCGGTCGAGTCCGGCGTACAGAGTGCCGAGGTCGTGGGCGATCCCGTTCGAGGAAGGCGGCGACCTCGCCGGAGTCCGGGCCGCCGCCGCGCCGGGTGACCGTCGGGAGGCGTCGGCGTGTTCGTGGCTGAACCTAAGTAGGGCGAAGTCAGCTGAGAACGCGTCGAGGTGAGGCTGACGCACGTCAAACGCGAGAATAACGTGCGTCAGCCTCACCTGATCATGGATCGACCCGCCACAGCCAGCGCAGGGCGTCCGGCAGCAGCACGCCGCTGTGGTTCGGGTGGTGGCCGCCGTCGCCGAGCACGAGCCGGAAGTCGTACCCCGCTTCCGCCAGCGCGGCCGCGACGCGCAGGTTGCTGGCGAGCCAGTTGTCCTCCGGCTCGTTCCAATTCAGGTCACGGTGCCCGGCCTGCAGGAAGATCCGCAACGGCTTGCCCGGGGTGTCCCTGATGAGCTCGGGGTAGGGGTTGCCGCCGGGCATCTGGACGAAGCTGGACAGGCAGCAGAGCACCCGGCGGAACCTGTCCGGGCGCAGCCAGGCAGCGGTAAAGGCACAGTTCCCGCCGCTGCTGATGCCACAGATCCCCCACTGCTCCGGGTCATCGGTGATCGGAAAGCGCTCCGTCACCTGCGGGACGATCTCGTTCAACAGCAGGTTGGCGTAGCGGTCGTCGAAAACGTCGTACTCGACGTTGCGCTGCCTGCGCCCACCGCCGCCAGCGCCAGGACCAGCACCGTCAACGCCAGCACCATCGTCAGGCAGAGCTCCGGGGTCGACGAAGAGGCCGACCGTGGGCGGGAGGTCGCCGTAGTGGATCAGGTTGTCCAGGACGATGCTGCCACGGACCTCGCCGGCCGGGTCCAGGTTCCACCAGCCGTCCTGGAACACCAACAGGGCAGCCGGGCGCGACGGGTCGTACCGCGCCGGCAGGTGCACCCAGAACTTCCGGAACGTACCCGGGTAGACGGCGCTGTCCGCCCAGTCGAACTCGATGGTCCGGCCGGCCGGCACGCCGGGCTGGCGTAGCGAGTCGGGGCCGTGCAGGTAGCGGACGTCGGACTGGTCGACCGGCAACGGCCGGAACGGCACCTGCACGGTGTTCAGGCGGTGGCCAGGGGTTCGAGGACGTCGCGGCCGCCGAGGTACGGCTGCAGCGCTTTCGGTACCCGTACCGAGCCGTCCGGCTGCTGGTGGTTCTCCAGGATCGGGATCAGCCACCGGGTCGTGGCGAGCGTGCCGTTGAGGGTGGCCACCGGCTGGGTGCGGCCGTCGGTGTCGCGGTAGCGGATGTTCAGCCGGCGGGCCTGGAAGGTGGTGCAGTTCGACGTGGAGGTGACCTCGCGGTAGCGGCCCTGCGACGGCACCCACGCCTCGCAGTCGTACTTGCGGGCTGCGCTGGTGCCGAGGTCACCGGCGGCGACGTCGATCACCCGGTACGGGATCTCCACCTTCGCCAGCATCTCCTCTTCCCAGGCGAGCAGCCGCAGGTGCTCCTCGTGCGCCTGCTCCGGCGGGCAGAAGGAAAACATCTCCACCTTGTCGAACTGGTGCACCCGCAGGATGCCGCGCACGTCCCGGCCGTACGAGCCGGCTTCCCGCCGAAAGCACGACGACCAGCCGGCGTAGCGCGTCGGGCCGTCCAGGGTCAGGATCTCGTTCGAGTGGTACGCCGCCAGCGGCACCTCGCTGGTGCCGACCAGGTACAGGTCGTCGGCTTCCAGCCGGTAGATCTCGCTGGCGTGCTCGCCGAGGAAGCCGGTGCCTTCCATCGACTCCGGCTTGACCAGCACCGGGGTGATCGTCGGGGTGAGGCCGTACTCGACGGCCTGGGCGATGGCCAGCTGCAGCAGACCGAGCTGCAGCAGCGCGCCGACGCCGGTCAGGTAGTAGAAGCGGCTGCCGGAGACCTTCGCGCCACGTTCGACGTCGATCGCGCCGAGCGCCTCACCGAGCGCCAGGTGGTCGCGGGGATTGTCGATGTCGGGGCGCTCACCGACCTCCCGCAGGACGACGTAGTCGTCCTCGCCGCCGGCCGGCGCGCCGGCCTCGATCAGGTTGGGGAAGGCCAACTGCGCCCGGCGCAGCGCCTGCTCAGCCTCGGTGGCGGCAGCCTCGGCCGCCTTCACCTGGGCCGACAACTCCTTGGTACGGGTCAGCAGCTCGGCCTTCTCGGCCGGGTCCGCCCGGGGCAGTCGCTTGCCGAGCTGCTTCTGCTCGGCGCGCAGCGCCTCGAAGGCCTGCACCGCCGCGCGGCGGGTCTCGTCGGCGGCGATCAGATCGTCCACCCGGGACTCGGACTCGCCGCGGGCACGCTGGCTGGCACGGAAGAGGTCCGGGTCGTCACGGAGCAGTCGGAGATCGATCACGGGAGTCAACGATACCGGCCCGCCGTATCGGCCCGCGCGCAGGTTTTCGGCCGGCTCACCAGCGGGACGTCCTCACCAGCGGGGTGTCTGATGCGGCGGGTTGTCCGGCCGGACGAACGGTGCGGTCGGCCCAACCGTCAGATCGGCGGGTGCACCCCCGCCCGGCTCCGGGCCGGGATCCGCACCACCGTCGGCGACCGCACCGCCACCTCCGGTGCCGCCACGGCCGGTCGTGGTCCGCCCGGCCAGGTACAGCGCCAGCAGCAGCGCGCCGACGCCGATCAGGCCGACGGTCACCGCCGTACCGACAGCCACCTGCACCTCCACCTCGGCGGGTACCCGCAACGCCGAACGGATCAGCTGGTCGCCGGTCAGCATCACCGTGACCAGCAGGGCGAGCAGCCCGGCACCGGTGGTCAGCCCGGCGATCCGTACGTCGGGTCGGATCCGGTGGGAGCCGAACAGTGTCAGTGCCGTGCAGACCAGCAACGCCAGCAGGCCGAGCAGGTACCCGGTGCCGTAGGTGCCGAGTTCGGCGAGCAGCACGGTGTCGGCGTAGGAACCGCCGTTTCCGGCGTCGATTCCGGGGATCTCGAAGTCCAGCCATTCGCCGCTGAGCGAGCCGGCCGCGGCGAGCACCCCGACGGCGGCGAGCAGCAGGCTCGGCAGGTTGCCGCGGCCGGCCGGGCCGAGTCGGGTCCCGGCCACGGTACGGGCCCGGTCGACCGTCGCGGCCGTCGCGCCGGACAGCCGGTCGGTGACAGCCGTCCAGCGTCCGGGGCCGGAGCCGGAGCCCGGGTCGGGGCCGTCGACCGGCGGGGTGGCGTCGCCGCCGAGTTCGAGCACCGCCGGCTGGTCGGCCGGCGGGCCGGAGGACGCCGGTGCCGGAGCCGGTGTGGTTCGGACCGCCGGCGGCACCGGCGTGGTCCGGGGTGGTACGGGTTCCGCGCCGCCGCGGCGGCTATCGTCGTCGGGCATCGGGGTCCTAGCCTCCTCGGTGACCTTGCACGGGCATCGTCGCGTCGGGCATCGAGGTGAGCTAGCGTCATGCCCATGCCTATCCGTACCGCATCTGCCCGCTGGCAGGGCAATCTGACCGAGGGTTCTGGCACTATCCGCACCGGGAAGGGCGGGTACGAAGGGAACTACTCGTTCCGGTCCCGCTTCGAGGAGGGCGAGGGCACCAACCCCGAGGAGCTGATCGGCGCCGCCCACGCTGGCTGCTTCTCGATGGCGTTCTCGAAGGGTCTGGCGGACGCCGGGTTCACCCCGACGTCGGTGCAGACCACCGCAAGTGTGCACCTGGACAAGACAGACGCCGGGATGACCGTCACCCGGATCGACCTGGAGACGGTGGGCGAGGTGCCCGGCGTCGACCCGGAGACCTTCCAGAAGCTGGCCGAGGCGGCGAAGGCGAACTGCCCGATCTCCCGCCTGCTGTCGCCGGGTGCCGAGATCACCCTGAACGCCAGCCTCTCCGTCTGACCGCCCGCCCACGACGCCACCCTGACGATCCTGGGCTTGTCCGGCACCGTCGAACGATTTCGCGTTCGCCGATATCTGGACAAGCCCGGGGTCGATACCGGAGCAAGCCCGGTGACCGATACCCAAGCAGGCCCGGAAACGCCTCGGGGAGCCGGTGGTGCGGCAGAATGGACCGATGCCGGTCGACATGAGCCGCGAGCGCTTCGAGGAGCTGGTCGGGGAGGCGCTGGACGAGGTACCGGCGGAGCTGCTGCGGCTGATGAGCAACGTGGTGATCCTGGTCGAGGACGACACCCCGCCGGGCGAGCCGGAGCTGCTCGGTCTGTACGAGGGACACGCGCTCACCAGTCGGGGCTGGGACTACGCCGGCGTACTGCCGGACCGGATTCTCATCTTCCGGCACCCGATCCTGCGGATCTGCGCGACCGAGGCCGACGTGGTCGACGAGATCGCGATCACCGTGGTGCACGAGATCGCCCATCATTTCGGCATCGACGACGAACGGCTACACGACCTGGGCTGGGGTTGACCAAGGATGGTCCGGCCGGGCGATGACGTGCGGTTGCGCGGGTTACCTACCCTTCGGTCGATCAACCTGACCAGGAGGAACCCATGCGCAGTGCCCTGTTCTCCGCCGATCACCTGGAGAAGGAGTCCGCCCAGCCCGGGCTGCGGCTGCAGAACTCCAAACTGCTGAAGATCGAGCTCAACGGCGAGGCGATGGCCCGGACCGGTTCGATGGTCGCCTACCAGGGCCACGTGCAGTTCCAGGCACTCGGCTCCGGCGGTCTCGGCAACTTCATCAAGCAGAAGCTCACCGGCGAAGGCGTACCGCTGATGAAGCTGACCGGCCAGGGTGACGTGTTCCTCGCCAACGAGGCCGCCGACGTGCACCTGATCGACCTGGAGCCGGGCGACGCGCTGTCCATCAACGGCTCCAGCGTGCTGGCCTTCGACTCCACGCTGCAGTACGACATCCGGATGGTTCAGGGGATGGGCTTCGCCTCCTCCGCTGGCCTGTTCAACTGTGTCTTCACCGGGCAGGGCCGGCTCGCCATCACCACCAAGGGCACCCCGGTCGTGCTCTCCGTCGACCAGCCGACCTACGTCGACCCGCAGGCCGCCGTCTGCTGGTCGGCCGGCCTGCAGACCGGCTACCACCGGGCCGAGCAGTTGGGCATCGGTACGCTGCTGGGCCGGCGCACCGGGGAGGCGTTCACGATGAGCTTCGCCGGCCAGGGATTTGTGATCGTCCAGCCGTCCGAGGAGCCGCCGGTGCGCGGCGCCGGCCAGATGCCCCAGTAGTCCGATCTCAGTCCGGGCGGCTCGGTCCGGCTGGTTCGGTCCGGGCGGCTCAATCCGGGCTGGCTCAGTCCAGCTGGCCGGCGCGGACCCGGGCCAGCCAGGCGGCTGCCTGCGCGTACTCGTCGTCGTGCCGGCCGGCCGGCCCACCCGTGGTGCGGCCGCCGGCCGCCGGCGGCCAGTCGTGCCGTGGGTAGGAGCCGAGGAACCGCACGTCGGCACAGACCCGCCGGAGCCCGCGCAACGCGTCGCCGAGCCGGTCGTCGGCGACGTGCCCGGAGCAGTCGAGAAAGAAGGCGTACCGGCCGAGCGCCTCCCCGGTCGGTCGGGACTCGATCCGGGTGAGGTTGACCTCGCGGACGGCCAGCTCCATCAGCACCGCGAGCAGGGCACCGACCCGGTCGTGGGCGATGTAGACCGCCAGGGTGGTGATGTCGTCGCCGGTCGGGGTCGGCGGCGGGCCGGGGCGCTGGACCAGGACGAACCGGGTCACCGCGTCGGCGTGGTCGGCGATCTTGTCGGCCAGCACGGTCAGCCGGTGGGCGCTGGCGCCGATCGGCGCGCAGATCGCCGCGTCGTACTCACCGGCCGCCGCACCGACGGCCGCCGCACCGTTGGACAGTACGTCGGCCACGGCGGCGTTCGGGACCTGCCGGCGCAGCCAGGACCGGCACTGGGTGGACGCCTGTGGGTGGGCGGCGACGGTGCGGACCCGCTCGAGCGAGGTGCCGGCGGGTGCGGCCAGCACGAAGTCGACCGGCAGCACCACCTCCTGGGTGATCACCAGCGGCTGGCCGTTGGTCAACTCGTCGAAGGTGACGCCGACCGCTCCGCCGACCGAGTTCTCCAACGGCACCAGGGCCGCGTCGACGTTGCCGGCCCGGACCGCGTCGAGCGCCTCAGGCACGCTGCGGGCCGCAACCCGATCGCCCTGCCGGGCCGCCGGGATCGTCAGCAGGGCCTGCTCAGCGAAGGTGCCTTCGGGGCCGAGGAAGGCGAATCGGGTCGGCGCGGGGACGGACATGCCGGCCAGCTTACGGAGTGGTCGGCGGGATCGGCACCGACTCGCAGGCGAGCGTACGGATCCCGGCCGGCGCGCCGACCCGGACCGGGATGACGCAGACGTCCGTACCGGCGGTGACCAACGTGAACGAGGTCGGCGACCCTTCGGTGACCACCTGCAACGGCTCCCTGGACGGGATCTGCACCACGGTGTACTGCCAACTGCCGGCGCAGCGGGGTGCCACCGGCACACTGACCTGGACGCCGGCCGGTAGCAGCCCGTCGGTGCGGCGCAGCAGCGCCACCACCTGGGCGGCGGATGGCCGCCCGGCGCAGTCGACGGCGACGGCCACCGGGAAGCCGTCTGCCGGCGCGGAACGGCTCGGAGAGGCCGACGGCACACCGGACGCTGACGGTGTGGGCGTACCTGGCGGTGCGCTCGACGGTGGGCCGGTCAGTGCCGGCGCCGGCGCCGGGTCCGCCGTCGAAGCGTCGACCCCGGGCGGCCGACCGCAACCGGCGAGTATCGATATGCCGACCAGCGCCGCGCTGATCGGCAGCAGTCCACGACCGGGTGCCCGGCTGCGCCGGACGGGGTGCCGGCTGCCGGTCCGAAACCGTTGACGTGCGGACAGCACCAGCTCATGGTACGGCTGCGCCGGCGACCCGGTGACCGCTGCCGGTCAGCGTGGCCAGGGCTTCGGACAGCCGGACCGTCGGCACCAGCAGATAGTCCGTGTCGAAGGTCGAGAATGCCACGATGTTGACCCGGGCTTCGGCCAGCGGGCCGGCGAGCGACGCGAGGACCCCGGTCAGCGCGAGGTCCAGCGGGCCGACCACCCGCAGGCAGCGCCATGGCGTCTCGACTTTGGCGTCGGGCGGCACCCGGTCGGTGCGGCAGATCACCGACACCTCGTCCTCGGTCCAGGTCACCGAGACGACTCCGGCGGTGGGGCCGGCCAGGAACTCGGCCGGCAGCGAAGATCCGGCCGGTAGGCGGCAGACGGCGTACTCCGCTGGCAGCAGGTCCAGGTCGAGCATGAGGGCAGCGTACGGCAGAGGCGTCGACCGGCGGGCCGGTCATCCGGCCGAGTACGCGGTGGTGATCGGGGCGAAGAAGGTGAGCGACCCGGTCACCTTCTTGCCGATCCACACCGGGGTGGCGATCGCGTCCACGGTGCCGTCGCCCTGCGCGGTGGCCGCGTCACTGTCGACTCGCAGCAGGCCGCGGGCGAGCCGCCCGGAGCTGAGCGCGAGCAGCGGCGGGATCTTGTCCACCTCGGTCTCGTCGAGCTCGCCGCGTTGCGCGGTGAAATCGACCAGCCGCAGGCCGGCCAGCAGCGGCCGGCCTTCGATCTGGCCGGGTTCGCCGAGGCCGAGCAGGTCGCAGCAGGACCGGGAGATCGCGGCGACGGTCAGATCCTGGCGCAGGACGAGACACGGTTCCAGCGCGGTAGCGGCGGTGGCCACCCACAGCTGGAAGTTGTCCACGCGCATCGGCTCGATCGGCTCGCGGGCCTGGGGGACCAGCGGTTCCGAGATCGAGAGCTCGACGTGCGCCACCCGCGCCTCCCCTGACTCAACCGGACAACAGCAACGCTATCCGGTCTCTGGCGGGTCCGTCGACTGATGCCGAGCAGGCGCCGGATCGGACGGACCTGGATAGCGGGTGCAGTCGTCACAAGCTGGCCGGCAACGGGACGTACGCCACAGAGAGGTCGTCAGCGCCTTCGCCCCGAAGGCTACCGCCGGCTGGTTGGCTTGTCAGCGGCTGAACGGCCGGCCCCGTACCACCGGTAGTCGGTCGCCGAGCGGAACGGAGCGGTCAGCCAGGTCTCCGGATGCCGGGCCACCTGGAACAGCTTCTCGGCAGTGGCCGAACTGATCCGGGTGCCTCCGGCGATTAGCAGCCGGTCCAGCTCCCGGTGGGTGGTGACCATGCACTCCTTGGGCAGCCCGTACACGCTGATCACCCCGGAACCGACGAAGGTGAGCACCGGGGCGACCGGGATGGTGTGCCCGACCGCGGCCGACATCGCCTTGCTCGCCCGCTTGGCATCCCGGCGGGCCTCGGCGACGTACGTCGGTCGCTTGCCGTTGATCTGCACCACGTCACCGGCGACCAGGACCCGACTGCGGCCGTGGTCGACGACGGTGACCGCGAAGAGTCCGCTGGGCCCGATGGCCAGGAACCCGGCGCGCTCCTCGCGGCCGGCGGTCTCCAGCCCGAGCATCCGGTCCGGGCTGTCGGTACGCGGCCAGTGCACCACGTGCCAGGACGGGCCGAGCTGGTCCAAACGGTTCAGCGCGCGGGCGCCGGCCGCCTCGATCCGCTTGGCGCCGCGCTCGGCCCGACGGCGTCGGGCCCACTCCATCGGCGACGGCCGGATCGCCTCCAGCGTGCCAGGTGGGGACTCCTCCATGGCCCGTTCGTCCGCTCGGTGGGGCAGCGCCCGTTGGGCGGGCAGCACGCGGCGCTCATGGAAGACAGTCATCACGACCTCCGGCAAAGGTCCCCTGGACGATGGACTACCAACTACCGTACGTGGCGACACCGGTACTGAAGCAAGACGCCAGGCCGGAGTGAGTAGGGATGAATGCCCTATTCACCCCACGACTCTTTCAACAGATGGTGCCAAACGACTGCCATAGGCTGCGAGTGTGACGCACTACGTCGACAGTGAGGTTGGCCACCTCCGGGTGGTCATGCTGCACCGTCCGGGCAACGAACTGGCCCGGCTGACCCCCCGCAACAGCGGGGCCCTGCTCTTCGACGCGATCCCCTGGGTCGCCGGCGCCCAGGCCGAACACGACGCGTTCGCCGCCGTGCTGCGCGAGCGCGGCGTCGAGGTGCTCTACCTGGAACAACTGCTCGCCGAGACGCTCGCCGCCAGCCCGGCCCGCGCCGAGGCGGTGGCGACCGTACTGGCCGGCCGCCGGCTGGGTGAGACCCTGCGCGACCGGGTCGCCGAGCAGCTCGCCTACCTCGACCCGGCCGGGCTGGCCCGGGTGCTCGTCGCCGGCCTGGCCCGTGGCGAACTGCCCCGCCGCGACGACCGGCCGGCCGGGCTGGTGCATGCCCTGCTGCGCGAGCACGACTTCATCATCGACCCGCTGCCCAATCTGCTGTTCACCCGGGATTCATCGGTCTGGATCCGCGACCGGGTCGCGGTGACCAGCCTGGCGATGCGCGCCCGCCGCCGGGAGGGCCGGCTCACCGACCTGATCTACCGGCACCACCCCCGGTTCGCCGGGACCGAGCTGATCCACCGGCCCGACCAGGAACACGTCGAAGGCGGAGACGTGCTGCTGCTCGCCCCTGGCGTACTGGCCGTCGGCGTCGGCGAACGGACCACACCCGCCGGGGTGGAGCGGCTGGCCCGGCGGGTGCTCGGCGACGGGCTGGCCCACACCGTCCTGGTGGTGCCGATCACCCAACGGCGGGCGACCATGCACCTGGACACCATCTGCACGCTGGTCGACGTGGACGCGGTGCTGATGTACCCGCCGATGGCCGAGGAGCTCGCCGCGTACACGGTGATCCGTACCGCCTCGGGCGACCTGCAGGTCGCCGGACCCGCGCCGTTCCTGCGGGCCGCCGCCGACGCGATGGACGTCGACCGGCTCCGGCTGGTCGGCACCGGGCTGGACCCGGTCACCGCGGAACGGGAGCAGTGGGACGACGGAAACAACACCCTGGCGCTGGCCCCGGGGGTGTGTGTGGCGTACGAGCGGAACACGGCGACCAACTCGCAGCTGCGCCGGGCCGGGATCGAGGTGGTGACGATCCCCGGCGCCGAGCTCGGGTCCGGCCGGGGCGGTCCACGGTGCATGTCGGCACCGCTGGTCCGCGATCCGCTCCGGCCCGAGTGACCGGCCGCCGGGTCAGCGCAGCGTGAGCTGCCGGCCCAGCAGGCCCTGCCGGGACCGGCGGGCGGCCGCGTCGAGCGGATCGGTGACGCCGGCCGCCGCCGCGAGCCGCTCGGCGAACTCGGCCAACGGCTGCTCCCACTCGGCGGCCTCCGGCCCGGACGGCAGGTCCCACACCGGCACCAGCAGCCCGTGGGCCCGGAACATGCCGGCGAACCGGGTCTGCGGACCCATCGGCAGGTCACCGGCGGCGCTCAGCCGGGCCAGCGTGTCCAGCGTCCGGTCCTCGTCACCGGGCAGCACCCAGCGCACGTGCGCCCGCTCCCCCACCCGGCACCAGTACGCGGCGGGCGCCGCCGCCATCCGGGTCGTCGGATAGATGGACGCGTCGGCCCGCTCCAGGGAGGCCTGCACCGCCGGGTTGGCGGCCGCTTCGGGCTCCACCCAGAACGCGAAGCTGTCGTGCACCTGGACCGTCAGCGCCCCGTCGGCGAGCACGTCCTGCAGCCGGGGGCCGGGGCCGGGCAGCGGCGGCACCGGGACCGTGTCGCCCGGCTCGGTCTCCAGCGCGGCCAGCAGCGCCGCCGCCAGGTCGCGGGAGACGTCCCCGGACTGGGCGTGCCGCTGAAGCCCGATCATGATCTGGCCGTCGGCCCGCACGACAGCCGGGGCCGCCATCGGCAGTACGGTGGCCAGCGTCACCGTCCGGTCGGCGTACTTGCCGGCCAGCTCGGGTTCGAGGGTCAGCGGCGCGGTGGCCGCCGGGACGAGCTCGCGCAGCGCGACCCAGTCCGGCTCGTCGGCCAGCCCGGCGAACGGCCGGGGCACGAATACGTCGCGGATCTTCTCCCGCTTGCCGCCGCTGGCGGCCCGGTCCTGCTTTCGGCGCTTGCCCACGGCCAGACAGCCTAGAGGAACCGGCCCGCCGCCGAGGGATCCGCCCGGGTCCAGGTGGGGCGCGACCCGGTGCCGGCTCGGCTCAGCCGGATTCCGGCTCGCCGATCTCGGCCCAGACGCAGCGGCCGGAGCCTGCGGGCTCGACCCCCCACCGGCGAGCCAGGGCGACGACGATGCCCAGGCCGCGGCCGTTGGGCGCGTCCGACGGGGCGGTCCGGACCTGCGGCACGTCCCCGGACCCGCCGTCGGTCACCCGCAGCAGGACCGTGCGGCTGTGCCGGCGCGGGGTCAGCTGCCAGGTCACCCGGATCATCCCGTCCGGCAGCGGCCGGGCGTGCCGTACGGCGTTGCCGACGAGTTCGGCCACGACCGTCATCACGTCGGACAGGAAGTCGGGGCAAATCCTGTCGGCCAACGTCCGGGCGAGCTGGTGACGGGCGAACCGGGCGCCGCTGGCATGGTGCGGTACCAGCACGCTCCATGCCCGTCCCGCCAGTGCCGAGGTCACGCCGCCTCCTCTCAGCTGCGGGGCAGCCGCACCTCGGCGACCGTACCCCCGCCGTCACGGGGCCGCAGGGACACCCAACCGTGCTGGCGCTCGACAATCTGTCGGACCAGGTAGAGGCCGAGTCCGGCACCGGGGTAACGGCGCTGGTCGCCCGATTCGCCCTGCCAGAACCGGTCGAACGCTCGTTCCACGTGTTCCGGACGTACCCCGATGCCGCGATCACTAATCCGCAAGGCCACCGAGCGTTCGTCGGCGATGGCGGTGACCTCGATCGGGCTGCCCGATGGCGAGTACTTGTCGGCGTTGGTGGCAAGTTCGGTGAGTACGGTGGTCAGGCTCGCCCGGTCTCCGGCCGCTTTCGGCAGGTCGTCTGGCAGCTCGACGGTGAGCCGCTGACGCAGTCCGGCGGGCAGATTCTCGACAGCGGCCCGTAGCGTCTCGACCAGATCGAACGGGGCGGACGGCGCGCCGACCGCCGGTCCCGAGTCATTGGCGGCGGAGAGCAGCCGGTCGACCAGTCGGGCCAGTTCGGTGGCCCGCTGCCCCAGCACCCGGGCGGCCTCCCGTCGGTCCCGGTCGGTCAACGACTCCCAGTGGTCGCTGAGGGTCTCCGCGTACCCTTTGATCACGGTGACCGGGGTGCGCAGCTCGTGGCTGGTGACCGCGATGAACAGGTCGACGTCGTGGTCGCGGTGGTGCTGGTCGGTGATGTCCCGGAAGGTGACCACCCGGGAGGCGACGAAGCCCGGTAGCTCCCCGGAGGTGATCCGCAGCCACCGGCCGTCCGGCAGCTGATGGTCCACGACCTGTCCGGGGGGTGGCACCGGGAACGGGATCGGTCGGTGCAGCCGGTCCTGTGCGGTGCTGCCGGTGAGCCGCTCCGCCGCCGGGTTCCACAGCCGTACGCAGGACTCGTCGTCGACGATGGCCAGTCCGTCGGCGAGCGCGGCGACCACCGGCCCGTCGCCGTGCACCGGCAGCCCGGTCTGGTCGCCGTACAGGTGGGCGATGCAGGACGCCAGGTAGGCGATCAGCGTGTGATGGTCAGGGCCGGCGCTGCGGTCCGGATCCGGGTAGTAGGCGTGCAGGCTGCCGATCAGCACCCCGCCGATCTCGGCGCGCGCGATCAGCATCCGGTGCAGTCCTCGGCCGGCGATCTGGTCGGCCAGGGCAGCGGTGAGCGCCGTCACCGGGAACTCGACGGTCCGCGGTCCGGTGAGCAGCCGGGCGGTGGTGGGTTCGTCGAGGTCGACGGGACGGCCGACCGACCACTCGGCGGCGCCGGTGGCGGCGATGATCCGTCCCCTGCGTGGCCCGTACTCGGCAAACGAGGTCCCGGCGGCGCCGAGTGCACGCTGCGCGAGCCGCAGCAGGTGGTGCAGGATCGGCAGCCCCGACTCACCGCTGTTGATCATGTCGAGGACGACGGTGTGTCCAGCGATCAGACTCGGATAGTCGGGGCGTTCCGGCATGCTTCGAGTCTGCCCGGTGCTGGCGGATTTGGGCAGTGCCGGGCCGCCGGTGCCGGGCAACTCGCGTCGGGCCGCCGGTCAGAGCACCCGGGGCGGTTCGCCGGACTCGCTCACCATCGCCCGGGAGTGCGCCGCCCAGTCCTGCATTCCGCCGGCGAGGTTACGGACGTTGTCCCAGCCGTGCTGGTTGAGGTAGGCGACGACCTGCCCGGACCGGCCGCCGGACCGGCACACCACCACCACGTCGCCCTCCTTCGGGATGTCGGCCAACCGGTGCGGGATCTCCATCATCGGCAGGTGGTGGGCGCCCGGCGCGTGCCCGGCGGACCATTCCTCGGGCTCGCGCACGTCGAGCAGGTACGCGTCGGCGGAGACGTCGGGGACGTCGACGGTGGGGATCGGTGATCCATGCATGCCGAACAGCCTATGGGACAGCCGGCTTCCGGCTATTCCTGGCCGGCCAGCACTGTCGGGTTGGCGAGGATGAACTCGGCGAGATTGTCGTTCTTGACCGCCTGGAACATGTCCTGGCTGAGCGGATCGATGTTCTCCCGGCCGGCGCTGTTGCCGTTGAAGCTGCCGCCGTTGGTCCGCAGCATGACCAGGTCGTTGGCGGCCACCCCACGCAGGGTGAAGACGAAGTCCGGCAGCGCCACCTTGCCGGTGTCCAGCACGAACGCCTTGCCGGCCGCGTCAATCAGCTCGTTGAGCTTGAGCGGGTTGGTCATCACCCCGCTGGCCATCGCCTTCTTGGCCATGGCCTTGATCAGCTTCTGCTGGTTCTTCTGCCGGTCGTAGTCGCCGTTGTCCAGCCCGTACCGCTGCCGGGAGAAGTCCAGCGCCTCCCAGCCCTGCATCTCGCGGCAGCCCTTCTTGTGCACGACCTGCTGCTTCTCCCCGCTGACCTTGGCAGCGTCGGAGTTCCACATCGGCTGGCCGTCGACCAGGGTCATGTGGATCGACGGGGTGTCCTCGTCGACGCAGAGCCGGACGCTGCCGAGGCTGTCGATGACCGACTTGAAGCCGCTGAAGTTGATGATCGCGGCGCCGTCGAAACTGACCCCGGTGAGGTTCTTGATCGTCTCCGCCATCAGCTGGGCGCCACCGGCGTGCCCGGCGCCGTTCTGCGCGCCGTGGAAGAACGCCTCGGTCGCCTTGCCGACCCCACCCGGCCACCCGCTCTTGTCGAACGGCGGGATCTCGACCTCGGTGTCCCGGGGGACGGAGATCAGGTACGCCTGGTCGTGGGTGGCGGGAATGTGCAGGATGATGATCGTGTCGGCCCGGGTGTCCGACTCTGCCCAGCTGCCCCGGTGGTCGATGCCGAGCAGCAACATGTCGATCGGGCCCTCGAGGCTGTCACCGCCCTCGGCGTCGGTCTTGCCGGCGACGCCGAGCAGGTTCGACTGCTCGATCCCACTGGTCGCCTGGGCGATCAGCCACTTGCTGCCGACGATCGTGGTGCCGCTGAGCATCATCAGCAGTGCGCCCAGCACGACCATGGTGCGGGCCCAGATCGGGTCCTTGCGGCGGGGCCGCCGGCCAGAGCCGCTGCGGCCGGAGCCCGGACCCGACCGGCCGCTCGACCGACGCCCGGCCGAGCCACGGGCGGCGAGCGGGTTCCCCGACTCGGTCGACGTCGAACGTCGACGGGTCTGGACCGGCATGCCTGCTCCTGGGGGGCGTAGACAATAGGGCGAGCCCACTGTACGGAAACTTGGTCGATTTATCGACCCTGCTCGGGTTTCAAATTTGTGTCGTATTGGCCAGTCACCGGCTGACGACCAACGATGTCCACTCAGTCACCGACCCCGGGCCGTCAGTCGCTTGCACCCGGGCTTGGCGTGACATTGGCCTGCACCCAGGCGGTCATCCGATCGGCCGCCATCGCCTGGTACATCGACAATGCCTGCTCCCGGTCGGAGACGACCACCGATTCGCCGTTGATCGTCTCGCTGCCGTTGTGCGGGCTGGTCAGGAAGTGCAGGTTCTCCCCCCGTAGCTTGCGGAACTGCAGTGCCATGTCGACCAGGGAGAAGCCCTGGTCGACCGTTACCGCCTGGGTCGTCGCCTTGAGAAACGCATTCAGTTTGACCGGGTTCGACAGTGTGCCCGAACTCACAGCCTTGTCCATCAGTGCGCGCAGGAACTCCTGCTGGTGACGCATACGCGCAAAGTCACCGTCCGGAAACTGTTTGCGTTGGCGAATCCAGTCCAGCGCCTCGGCACCGTTCATGTGATTGACGCCCTCGCTGAACTGACGGTACGGCTTGTGGATCGACGTCGTGTCCTGCTCGACGGTCAGGTCGACCCCGCCGAGCGCGTCGGTGACCTCGACGAAACCGGCGAAGTCGATCGCCATCACATGATTGATCCGCACGTCGGTGAAGCACTCCACGGTCCGTACCGCCAGCGGCATGCCGCCCCAGGCGAACGCAGCGTTGATCTTGGCCCGCTCGCCGGTCTCGCAGGCCGCGGCGGCGTCCGACGGAATCGGCACGTACAGGTCACGCGGGATCGACACCAGATAGGCGCGGTCGTGTGACGACGGAATGTGCATCACGATGATCGTGTCCGCCCGCCACTTGCCGGCCTGGTCGACCGGGGCGTCCGGATCCCGTGAGTCGGTGCCGATCAGCAGGATGTTCAGCGCGCCGTCCACCGCAGCCGGCGGCCGCCCCTGCGTGATCTGCGAGAACGGATCGGTCCGCCCCAGGTCCTGGTCCAGCCCACGGGCGTACGCCCAGAGCCCGCCGCTGGCGAACAGGGCCAGCACCACCAACGCCACCCCGCCGACCAGGGCGATGCGCCCCCAACGGGGCCGCGACCGGCGCGGCGGGGCACCGTACTGGTTGCCGCCACGACCGCCGACCGGCACCTGCGCCCGGCCTGTCGAGGACCCGTAGGCGGTGCCGGCCGGACCGGTCGTCCGGCCGGGGACCGTCCGGCCACCGTGGCGGCTGCTGACTGACCGGTCACCGTGTTGGTTGCTGGCTGACATGCCTCCAGCGTACGTACCGGGCGCTCGCCCGCCGACGACTCGACTCCCGGACCGACGCCGCCGATCAGCCGAGTCGCTGGCGGAAGTAGGCGATGGTGCGGCGCAGCCCGTCCTGCGGGTCCACCGTCGGCTGGTAGCCGAGCCTGGTACGGGCCAGGGTCAGGTCAGGACGGCGCATCTCCGGGTCGTCCGAGGAGCGGGCGACCAGGTTGATCGTCGACGAGCTGCCCACCAGCTGGACGATCTGCTCGGCCAGCTCCCGCATGGTCAGCTCATGCTCGGTGCCGCAGTTGATCGGACCGGTCTCGGTGGAGTCGAGCAGCGCGACGATCCCGGTCACCAGGTCCGCCACGTAGCAGATCGACCTGGTCTGCGTGCCGGTACCGTGCACGGTGATCGGCTCGCCGCGCAACGCCTGGCTGATGAAGGTGGGGATGGCCCGGCCGTCGTCCGGCCGCATCCGGGGCCCGTACGTGTTGAAGATTCGCACGATGCCGGCGTCCAGGCCGCGGTACCGGTGGTACGCCATCGTCGACGATTCGGCGAACCGCTTGGCCTCGTCGTAGACGCTGCGCACCCCGATCGGGTTGACGTTGCCCCAGTAGGTCTCCGGTTGCGGGTGCACCAACGGGTCACCGTACGCCTCGGAGGTCGACGCCATGATGAACCGGGCCTGGTCGGCGACCGCCCGGTCCAGCAGATGCAACGTGGCGAGAGAGCCGACCCGGAGGATCTCGATCGGCAGGGTCGCGAAGTCCGTCGGGCTGGCCGGCGAGGCAAGGTGCATGATCGCGTCGAACCGCTGACGGACCGCTGGGTGATGATCCGGCAACCCATCCGAAATGTCCGCCTCGACGAGGGTGAACCGGGGTTCGTCGGTGAGGTGGGCGACGTTCTCCTTGGATCCGGTGACGAAGTTGTCCACCGCCACCACCGCACAACCACGCCCGACCAACCGGTCGACGAGGTGGCTTCCGACGAAACCGGCACCTCCGGTGACCAGCACTCGGTGGCCGTCGCCGAATCGGGGAACAGGCAGCATGCCCCCGAGCCTAGTGGTAGTGCCCCGGCCGGGCTGCGGTTGCCACCCGGGTCGGTCCGGACCGAGATACCCGGCTGCGCGACTCGGACCGGGCTACCGACCGCGCGGCTCGCCGAGCTCCCGGTACCGGCCGCGATAGTGGATCAGCGGCCCGGCGTTGCCTTCGTCGCTGACCGTGACCGTCTCGACGGTCGCCTCCACGAGCACCGCCCACCCGTACGGTCGGACGTCGTCGAGCCGACAGCCCGCCCACCCACTCGCCCCCGCGAGGACCGGGCCGTACCCGGTGGCCTGCCAGTCCGCTGCCTTGAACGGTCCGCCCGGTGCCGGCATCAGCCCGGCGAACCGGTCCGCGAGCTGTCGATGCGCCGGGCTCAGCGGAACCATCGCGAACCTGCCCGACTCGCGGAGCACCTCCCACAGCTGCGACTCCTCGTCGAGCAGCCCGAGCAGTCGAGGCGGGTCACCCTCGGCCAGCACCGTCGACGACACGGTCAGTCCGGCGAGCGGAGCCGACCCACCACCGGCCGTCCACAGCGTCACCGGTGCGGCCAGCCGGCCACGTAGCCGCCGCGCGGGCGAACGGTCCTCGTTCGCCGTGGCGAACGGGTCGCGATAGTGGATCTCGGCACCGGGCTCGGGATGATTCACGTGAAACATTGTGGCCCAATCGGGAGTCACCGGCGCGGCGTCACCGTGGCGAGTAGCTCCGGCATCCGTCGTTCCAGCAGGTCACCGGCGATGTACAGGCCAAGGGCCACCGCACCCAGGCCGTATCCGACGCCGACCGGCAGGGCAAACCAGTACCAGACCTCGCCGAGCAGCGCGGTGGCCAGCACGATCGGCACTGCGGCCGCCGCCGACGCGACCATCGCCACCAGCGCCAGCATGCTCTTCGCCACGCCGGCACCGCTGTTCAACGCGAACGGGTTCGACGTCTCCGGCAGCGAGTACGCACCGACCACCGAGACGATCAGATTGACCGCCAACCCGGCACCGTACGCGGCGAACAGCGTCCCGGCGGCGACCGGGATCCAGCCGGGTTCGCGCAGGAACAACCCGAGACCGGCCGAGATCACCACCAGCAGCGGCACGATGTACACGGAGAACCCGACCACCCGGGCACGCAGCTCCAGCCGCCCCGGCACGCCGGCGATCACGTTCGCCGCGTACGCGCTGCCGTCGAATCCGAACTGGTTGGCCAGGGTCACGGCGGCGAGCGCACCGACGAAGAGCATCGAGATGCTGACGCTGGTCGCCGACGCGGCCGGTCCGGCGCCCACTGAACCGTCCGGGTCGTAGGCGAAGGCGCTGAAACCGCCGACGTTGATCAACGCCGGGATGAACACCCCGACCACGGCGACGGTGATCAGGTTGGCCCGTCGCCGCATGTCCCGCCACCAGTAGCGCACCTCCCGGGCGACCAGTGCGCCGTACCGGTCGCGGGGGGTCCGGGCGAGCAGCCGGGGGAACAGCTGACTCACCGGGGTACCGGACGCAGCGGCCACCGCCCTGGCCGGGCCGCCGCTCGCGGTGCCGACCATCGCAGACTCCAGCGACCTCGACCACCACCGGTACAGGCCGGCCAGGGTGGCGGCGGTGACCGCCAGCTTGATCGGCACCGCCCAGAGCCGTCCGTCGACCACGTCGAACCCCATCGTGTACGGGGCGGCCAGCGGAGTCCAGCCGAGAATTCCCGCCACCTCAGCCAACTGGTCCCAGTCGGCGTTGCCCAGTCCACCGATGACCAGCAGTTGCAGCGGACCGAGCAACGCGGCCAGCACGGCGAGCAGCACCGCGGCCAGGTCACGCACCCGGCGCGACCGCAGCATGCCGGCGAACGCGCTGGTTATCGCCCGGCTGCCCAGGACGCAGAGCAGCAGACCGGCGGCGGCCCCGACCAATTGGACGGCGCCGGCCAACGGGCCGCCGAGCAGCGCCGCGCTGAGCACCAGCCCCAGGGTGGCCAGCCCGGTGGCGATCGACGGCACGCCGATCAGTCCGGTGACCAGCAGCCCGGTGACCATGGTCCGCCGACGCAGCGGAAGCAACGCGAACCGGGCCGGGTCGAGCGTCTCGTCCACCCCGAAGAAGGCCAGCGGCAGCAGCAGCCAGCCGAGCACCAGCAGGGTGCCGCCGAACCCGGCGGCCAGCAACATGCCCTGTTCGCTGTCGATGAACCCCGGCGCGGCGAGGATCAGGAAGCCGTTGCCGGCGAACCACAGCCCGGCGATGATCCCGCCGATGAACAACGCGATCCGCCAGCCCTGACCTCGCAGGTTGTTGCCCATCACCCGCAGCTTGAGGCGGACGAAGTGCCGGGCCCGCACCGGCCGCCGACCGACGGCGGGTGAGCCGGGAGTCGGTGTGTCGGCGGGCGGCCCGGTCACAGCCATGCCAGTTCCTCCCCGGTGGCCGTGCGACCACCGACGACGTCGACGAAGACCTCTTCCAGCGACCGCCCGGCCCGTACCTCGTCCAACGTGCCGACCTTCTTGATGACTCCGTCGGCGAGGATCGCCACGTGGCTGCAGAGCCGCTCGACCACAGCCATCACGTGGCTGGAGAAGATCACCGTGCCGCCGCCGACGACGTACCGCTGCAGGATGTCGCGGATCAGCGCGGCGGAGACCGGGTCGACCGCCTCGAACGGCTCGTCGAGCACCAGCAGCCGGGGTCCGTGCAGCAGCGCACAGGCCAGCCCGATCTTCTTTTTCATGCCCGCCGAATAGTCGACCACCAGGGTGCGTCCGGCGTCGTCGAGCGCCAGCACGTCGAGCAGTTCGCCGGCTCGCTGGTCGACCACCGCCGGGTCCATCCCGCGCAGCAGACCGTGGTACGCGAGCAGCTCGGCACCGGTGAGCCGGTCGAACAGCCGCACCCCGTCCGGCAGTACGCCGAGCAGTTGCTTCGCCCGCACCGGGTCGGCCCAGACATCGTGGCCGAGGACGTGGGCGTGACCGGCGTCCGGCCGTAGCAGCCCGACCGCCATCGACAGCGTGGTGGTCTTGCCGGCACCGTTCGGGCCGAGCAGTCCGTAGAAGGAGCCGACCGGGACCTCCAGCTCGACCCCGGCTACCGCGACCTTGTCGTCGAATCGTTTGGCCAGGCCACGCAGGACGAGCGCCTGCCCGCCGGGCTGGGCAGCATCTGTCATGGTCCGACGGTAACCAGCGGGACCTCGGATACGCTCCCGCTGAGGGACGATCCGGCTCTCATACCCGGGCACGACGGCGACACCGATCCCGACCGACCTCGCCGCGGGCACGTCACGGCAGCCGAAGGCATGTCACGGGCGCAGACTCTCCGGCGCGTGCAGTCGCAGCATGAGGGCGTTCACCTGACCTGGCAACCGCCGCCGGGTGACCACCGACACCAGCATCATCACCGCGAACGCCAGCGGCACCGTCCAGGCCGCCGGCTGCGCGACCAGGACCGCCGGCCAGCCGGTCAGTGGCGGACCCAGCACGGTCCACAGCACCGCGCCGACGGCGGTACCGCCACCGGCGACGATGCCGGCGGCGGCACCGGCGGCGGTCAGGCCACGCCACCAGATGCCCAGCACCAGCAGCGGGCAGAAGCTCGACGCGGCCACCGCGAACGCCAGCCCGACGACCTGGGAGACGTCCAGGCCCGAGACGTTCAACGCGAGGACCATCGGCACCGCCCCGGCGACCAGGGTCGCCAGCCGGAACCCGCGTACCGAGTTGCGCCGCAGCACGTCGGTCGAGACCGCCCCGGCGACGCTGGTCAGCAACCCGGACGAGGTGGACAGGAAGGCGGCGAACGCCCCGGCGGCTACCAGCGCGGCGAGCAGTTGACCGAGCAGTCCGCCGCCGAGCGCCGCCTCCGGCAGCAGCACCACGACCGCATCCGAGCGTCCGGTCATCAGCAGCTGCGGTGTGTACACCCGGCCGAGCACCCCGTACAGGGTGGGGAAGAGGTAGAACAGGCCGACCAGGGCGAGCACCACCAGCGTGGTGCGGCGGGCGGCGGCACCGTCGGGGTTGGTGTAGAACCGCACGAGTACGTGCGGCAGCCCCATCGTGCCGAGGAAGGTAGCCAGGATCAGCGAGTAGGTGGCGAACAGTCCCTGGTCGCCCCGGTCCGGGTCATTGGGCAGCAGCCAGGCGGCTCCCCGGTCGGCTTCGGCCCCGGACACCTCGGGGACCCGGTCCCCGGCGGCGAAGGTCAACTCGGTGCCCGGGATCACCTGCTCGGTCCGGCCGTCGGCGTAGTTGAGCGTCGCGGACCGCTCGACCACCACGGTGGTCGCCTGGGTGAAGGTCAGCCCGTCCGGTGGGCTGACCGGCGGCCGCCCGTCGGACTGCCACTGCATGGCCAGGAAGACCGCCGGTACGGCGAGCGCGGTCAACTTGAGCCAGTACTGGAACGCCTGCACGAAGGTGACCGCCCGCATACCGCCGAGCGCCACGTTGGCGGTGACCACCCCGCCGACCAGCAGCGCTCCCAGCGGATACGGCGCGCCGGTGACCGTAGCCAGGGTCAGCCCGGCGCCCTGCAGCTGGGGCAGTAGGTAGAACCAGCCGATGAAGATCACGAAGACGGTGGCGAGCCGGCGCAGCCGCCGGGAGCTGAGCCGGATCTCGCAGAAGTCCGGCAGGGTGAACGCCCCGGACCGGCGCAGCGGGGCCGCGACGAACAGCAGCAGGGCCAGGTAGCCGGCGGCGAAGCCGACCGGGTACCAGAGCACGTCGACGCCGTACTTGAGGATCAGGCCGGCGATGCCGAGGAACGATGCTGCAGACAGGTACTCGCCGCTGATCGCCGCCGCGTTCCAGGACGGGCTGACGGTACGCGAGGCGACCAGGAAGTCGGACGTGGTCCGGGCCAGCTTCAGCCCGTAGAAGCCGATCGCGACGGTCACCAGGGTGACCACGACCAGCGCAGGGATCACGTACGGGTTGGTCATCGGCGCCGCTCAGCGCTCCGGCCGGCGGACCAGCGCGACGAAGTCCTGTTCGTTACGTTCGGCGAGGTGGACGTAGGTCAGGCCGACCGCGACCAGGAACGGAAACGCGGCCACCCCGAGTAGCAGCCACGGCAGGTTGGCGCCGACGATCTTGATCTCCGCGACGCCCGGGGCGATCGCGAACAGCATCGGCAGCGACCCGAGGCCGACCACGACCACCACCGCCAGCCGCATTGCCAACGCCAACTGTGCCCGGACCAGGCCGCGTACCAGTGCCTCGCCGATCTGGGTCTGCTCGGCCAGGTCGGTACGCAGCCGGTCGGCGTCCCCACGCCGGCCGACCTCGCCCAGCACGACCCGCACCCGTCGGGGTGGCGGGTCGGCGGGCGCGGGCGCCGCAGCGGGCCCGGTGCCGTCGTGTTCGGCCATGCCGGCAGTCTCACGGCCCGTCGCGGAAAGTCAAGGGCAGTCCCCGGCGCAGACGGATCCACGGCGCGTCGTCCCACAGCGAAGCGCCCAACCGCAGGAGGCGATTGGGCGCTGCTGAAGCCCGGCGAGAGGCTTTGTGGCCAGGGGCGGGGTCGAACCGCCGACCTTCCGATTTTCAGTCGGACGCTCGTACCAACTGAGCTACCTGGCCGGGCACTGGGGTCATGATACCCATCCGGCGACCTCAGCAGCCGGACCGGTTGCCATGGGCCCCGGAACGCACAACGCCGCGCGTGGGAAACGCACGGCGATCGGCGTTGCGCGGTCCTGACGGGACTTGAACCCGCGACCTCCGCCTTGACAGGGCGGCGAGCACTCCGACTGCTCCACAGGACCTCGGTGTTGCTCCGGCCGGTCGGTCGGCCGGTGGTGCCCCCAACGGGATTCGAACCCGTGCTACCGCCTTGAAAGGGCGGCGTCCTGGGCCGCTAGACGATGAGGGCGGCCCCGTCATCATCGCACATCACGACTCCGACGGTAGTGCTCCCATCCGGCCCCGCCGGAAGCTTGCGAAAGCATACGTGACGAGTATGCCCCGGACCAAACCAGATCGGCGAACCGGACGGATCAGGGGGAAAGGCTAGCACCGAGCAGGGTGATGCCGTACCGCTGCCTCAGCTCCTGGACCACGACCGGCAGCGCGGCGACGGTGGCCGACCGGTCGCCACCACCGTCATGCAGCAGGATGATCGACCCGAGCCGGACCTCGGTGGTGACCTGCGCCACCAGCTCATCCTTGGTGGGCTTGCGCCAGTCCTGCGGGTCGACGTCCCAGTCCAGCGGGACCATTCCCAGCTCCTCGACCACGGTGACCACTTTCGGCGTCCACAGGCCGCCGGGGTGCCGGAAGTGCTCGATCGGCGCGCCGGGCACCACCTTGTGGATCTCCGTGTTGGTCCGCAGCAGGTTGGCCCGGATCTCGTCGGCCGACTGCGACCCGAGGTCGAGCTCGTGGCTCCAGGTGTGGTTGCACAGGGCGTGCCCCTCCCGGACCATCCTGACGACCAGCGCCGGGTACCGCCGCACCTGGGCACCGACGACGCAGAAGGTTGCCCGCGCCCCGGCCTTGCGCAGTTCGTCGAGGATCAGCGGCGTCCACTTCGGATGTGGCCCGTCGTCGAAGGTCAACGCCACCTGCCGACCACCGGTACGCCGACGTAGCAGGCTCTCGTCGACGGCGGGCCGGGCGGACGCCCCGGGTGAGCCACCGGTCACGGTGGCCGAGGGCCGCTGGTCGGCGGGGTCGTCCGTCGACGCCGGCACCGGGTCGCGGGGGCCGGGTGAGGGCACCGGTTCGGGGGTGGGAGCAGGGCGCTCCGGCGCGGCACCGAGAGCGGCGGTGGCCGGCACCTGCGCCGGTGTCTGCCGGGCACCACGCAGCGCGGCGATGCTTTCGCTGCCGACCAGCAGCGCGAACACCGCCAGGCCTGCCGCGACCATGGCACGTTTCGACACGGTGCGTTTCGACATGTCGACTCCGGGCGAGGGGGTGGACGGAGATCGAGCGAAGCACACGTTAGTCGATCAATCCGCACAACTCGACCCCGCACATCGGACACCAGCACTGCCGACCATCGGCGGTGACGGGCCGTACCGCCAACAGCTACGGCAAGTGCTGCCGGCCGACCGACCGGTCGGCGGACCGGCAGAGCGTGAATGCGTCTGTCAGGTCGGCGCAGTGCCGTACCCCGTCCGGCAGTTCGGGGACCGGCCAGCCCGGCCCGACCGCGAGGACCAGCACCGGACGGTGCCGTCCGGAGCGGGCCGCAGCCAACTGCCCGAGGTCCGCGGTCGCCGGGGTGTGCGACCAGAGCACCACGGCGGCCGGACCCGTCCGGTCGACGGCGGCGACCAGCGCGGTCACCGGTACCCGGGCACCGAGCAACCGGGCGACCACGCCGGCCTCGACGAGTGCGGCGGCCAGCGCCTCCAACGGCAGGGTGTGCTGCTCGTCGTCGGTGCAGGCCAGCAGCACACCGGAACCAGCGCCGACAAGCGGGCCCGAAGAATCACCCGGCAGGGCCGCCGGGACCGGCCCGGTCACCGACGCCGGACCGGTCACCGCCGCGAACGCGGCGGAGACGCACCGGGACAGCAGATGCTCCACCTCGATGAAGCCGGCGGTGGCCGCGTACCGGTCACCGACGCCGGCCAGCACCGGGCGGACCACCCGGTCCCAGGTGGCTATCACCCCGTCGGCACGCAGCCCACGCTCGATGATCTCCCGCATGGCCAGGTCGTCCAGGCGTACGGCGGCCCGGGCCAGACCACGGGCGGCCGGGCCGGCGGTGCCGACGGCGATGGTGTGCCCGCCGCCGGCCCGGCCCTGCCCGGGGCCGGGGCCGAGGCCGGCGGGGGCGGGTGGAGCCGCGTTGCCGCGTGCCCATCGCGCCGCCTCGGCCGGGGACACGCCTTCGGCGGTGAGCCGACGCATCACCTCCAGCCGGGCCAGATCCTCCCGGCTGTACCGGCGATGGTGCCCCTTGACGTGCCGGGTCGGGCCGAGCCCGTACCGCTGGTGCCAGGTGCGCAGCGTGGTGACCGCCACGCCGAGCCGGCGCGCCACGCTGCCCGCACTCAGCGCGTCATCGCTCACCTGGCCGCTCCGCAGCCGCGCCGTGCCGCTCCGCGTTCACGTCATGGTCCCGCCGGCCCGACGCGACAACTGGTCGACCACGCCGGCCAGCCACGGGGCGTAGGCGTGCGGGTCATCGGTCAGGCCGGCCCGCAGCTCATCCGGCGGCATCCAGCGCAGCTGCGCGATCTCCGCCGGATCGGGCCGCAGCGGGGTGGCCGGGTCGAGATCACCCAGCAGTACGTGGTCGTACTCGTACTCGGTCCGGCCGGTGACCGGGTCGGTGGCCTGGTAGGTGTGCACGCCGAGCTCGGTCAACGGCACCGGCGCGACGCCCACCTCCTCGCCGAGCCGGCGGTTGGCCGCCTCGGTCACCGATTCGCCGGGCAGCGGATGGCCGCAGCAGGTGTTGGCCCAGCGCAGCGGGAACCGGGTCTTCACCGCGGCCCGCTGTTGCAGCAGCAGCCGGCCGGCCCGGTCGACCAGGATCACCGAGAAGGCCCGGTGCAGCTGGCCCGGCGACTGGTGGGCGGCGGCGACGGTGGCCGATCCGACCGGTCGCCCGGCCGGGTCGACCAACTCGACCAGATGGCTTTCCCGCGACGTCCCGGTCATCGGGCACCCCCCGCACCGGTGATCCGACCGGCGGCCAACTTGCCGGAGATCAGCACCATCGGCACGCCGACCCCCGGCTGGGTGCCGGAGCCGACGAAGACCACGTTCTCCAGGGTGGGATGCAGGTTGCCGGGTCGGAACGGGCCGGTCTGGAACAGGGTGTGCGCGGCGGCGAACGGTGTCCCGGCGGCCATTCCGGCGTCGGCCCAGTCGGCTGGGGTGATCATTTCGCGGACCTCGATCCCGTCGGCCAGGCCCCGGTAGCCGCGCTCGGCCAGGGTGGCGATCAGCTCGTCGGCGTACCGCTGCGGCAGGTCGCCGCGCCAGTCCAGCCGCCCACTGTCCAGGTTGGGCACCGGAGCGAGGACGTAGTAGGTGTGCCCGCCGGGCGGGGCCACCGACGGGTCGGTCCGGCTCGGGTTGGTGACCAGCAGCGAGGGGTCGCTCATCAGCTCTCCCCGGCGGATGACCTCGTCGAAGGTGCCCTTCCACAGCCGACCGAAGTGGACGTTGTGGTGGGCGATCTGCTGGTAACCCTGCCGGGCGCCGAGGTGCAGCACCACGCAGGACGGCGAGTAGCGCAGCCGCCGGCGGCGGGCCGGTGGCAGCAGTTCGGCGTAGGCGACGGGTAGGTCGGGGTTGAGCACCACGACGTCGGCGGGAATCCGGTCACCGGCGGCGGTGAGCACCGCGCGCGCCCGACCACCGGCGGTCTCCACCCGGGTGACCGTGGTGTCGTAGCGGATCTGCACGCCGTGCTTCTCGGCGGCGCCGGCCAGCGCCCGGGGTACGGCGTGCATCCCGCCCCGGGGGAACGACACCCCGGCCACCGAGTCCAGGTAGGCGATGACGGTGTAGATGGCCAGCGCGTCGTGCGGGGCCAGGCCGGCGTACATCGCCTGGAACGAGAAGATCCGCTGGGTACGGGGGTCGGAGAAGAACTGTTCGATCTTGGTCTGCATCCGCCGGAACGCTCCGGCGGCCAGCAGCCGCAGCAGGTTGCCGGTGAGCAGGTCCGGCGGGCTGTCCAGGTTACGGTCAATGAAGTCAGCCCGCTCCAGCTGCCACAGCCGCCTCGCGTAGTCGACGAAGCGCAGGTAGCCGTCGGCTTCGCGAGGGCCGCAGACCCGGGCCACCTCGGCCGCCATTCGGGCGGTGTCGGTGACGACGTCTAGTGTGGACCCATCCGGATAGTACGCCCGGTAGGCCGGGTCGAGCGGGATCAGCTCCAACCAGTCGGAGAGCTCCTCGCCAACCGCGCCGAGCGCCTCGGCGATCAGTTCGGGCATGGTCAGCACGGTCGGCCCGGTGTCGAACTCGTAGCCGTCGAGTGCCAGCCGCCCGGCCCGTCCACCCGGCACCGACTCGCGTTCCAGCAGGGTGACCTGCCGGCCGGCACCGGCCAGGTGCAGGGCACAGGCCAGCCCGCCGAGCCCGGCACCGACCACGACGACGCGTTCGGTCGCCCCGGTCACGGTACGCATGCCGCGACCACCTCCTTCTGAACGATGCTCACATCATGCCTGCCGAGTGGTGGCGGTCACCGCCAGGCCGGTGAGCGCGCGACGGGCGGCCGGGTCGATCGGGGCGTCGGCCAGGGCGTCGACCGCCTCCCGTACCCGTTGCTCGATCAGCTGTTCCACCTGGCCGGCGGCGCCGGTCTCGACGACGATCTCGATCAGCCGCTGCACCCGTCGATCGGCATTCCGACCGGACTGCCGGTCGGTGGCGGGCGGCGGCCGGTTGAGTTCGGCGCGTTGCGCCTCGGTGGCCAGCTCGCGGGCGATCAGCAGCAGCACCGTCGGCTTGCCGGTCCGCAGGTCGTCGCCGGCCGGTTTGCCGGTGGTGGCCGGGTCACCCAAGACGCCGAGCAGGTCGTCGCGCAGTTGGAACGCCTCGCCGACGGCGGTGCCGTAGCGCCGGTAGGCCTCGTGGACCGCCGGGCCGGCGCCTGGTCCGGCCAGGGCCGCACCGAGGTGCAGCGGCCGCAGCACGGTGTAGCTGGCGGTCTTGTGCCGGGCCACCCGCAGCGCCCGGTCGACCGACCAGCTGTCGGCCTCGGTCTCGCCGAGGACGTCCAGGTACTGCCCGGCGATCGTCTCGACCCGCATCTGGTCGTAACGGCGCCGCACGTCGAGCAGGGTCCGGGGTGGCACGCCGGCCTGGCCGAGCAGCCGGTCGGCCCAGACCAGGCAGAGGTCACCGACCAGCACGGCGGCACCGTCGCCGAACCGGTCGGGGTCGCCGTCGCGGCCGGCCGACCGGTGCTGCCCGGCCAGCCGGCGGTGGGCGGTGGGGCGGCCGCGACGGGTCGCAGAGCCGTCCATCACATCGTCGTGCACCAGCGCGAACGCGTGCAGCAGCTCCAGCGCGGCCAGCGCCGGCAACACCGGGGCCAGCGGCGCGTCCGGGCCGACCACCCCGCGCCAGCCCCAGTGGGCGAAGACCGGCCGCAGCCGCTTGCCGCCAGCGAGCACGGTGTCCCGGGCGACCTGCGCGAACGGGCGCAGCGCCGGATCGATGCGGTCGAGCGCGTCGATCTCGACGGTGAGGAAGTCGATCAACGTGTCGTCGACAGCCGCGGTCAAGAGGTCACGGCGGCGGGGCGGGGGCGAGCCGGGGGTGGCCGACCCGGCCGGCTCGTCGACCGACGCGCTGCGGTCGGTGCCGGCAACTGTGTGATTGGCCACGCGAACGAGCGTACCCTAGGGTCTGAAGTTGCGTCGATTCTTGCGTCGATAGCCGAGGAGGCCCGGTGAACGTCGATCTGCCCGCTGCCTACGCGAACTGCCGTGACCTGCACCGACGACACGGGCGCACCTACTATCTCGCGACCCGGCTGCTACCGCAGTGGAAACGCCGGCATGTTCACGCTTTATACGGATTCACCCGGTACGCTGATGAAATCGTCGACCGCACCGACCAGCTGCCGCCCGCCGACCGGGCAGCCGCACTCGACCAGTGGGGGCAACGGTTCCTCGCCGGGCTGCACGGTGCCCCGGTCGACGATCCGCTGCTGCCCGCCGTACTGCACACCATCGCGGTGTTCGACCTGGACAAGGCGGACTTCACCGCGTTCCTGCGCAGCATGGCGATGGACCTGACCCTCACCTCGTACCCGCGCTACACCGACCTGCTCGACTACATGGAGGGCTCGGCGGCGGTGATCGGCACCATGATGCTGCCGATCCTGGGCAGCACCGACCGGGCCGCCGCCCGGGAGCCGGCCCGACAGCTCGGCTTCGCCTTCCAGCTCACCAACTTCATCCGGGACGTCGCCGAGGACCTGGACCGTGGCCGCACCTACCTGCCGGACGAGGACCTGGCGCGGTTCGGGGTGGACCGGGCAGACCTGGTCGACGCCGCCCGACGCCGCCAGGCGACCCCGCCGATCATCGAGCTGATCCGGCACGAGGTCGGCCGCGCCCGGGGCCACTACGCGGCGGCCGCCCCCGGCGTCACCCTGCTCGAACCCGCCTCGCAGGCCTGCATCCGCACCGCGTACGCGCTGTACGGCGGCATCCTCGACGAGATCGCCGCGCAGGGCTACGACGTGTTCCGTCGCCGGGCCACCGTTCCCAACCGTCGCCGGGCCGCTGTGGCGCTGCGGTCCCTGCTCACCCCGGCCGGCACCCCGGTCACCCTGCCCGGTCCGGTCGACGTCACCGCCCCCGTCGACGTCACCGGCCCGCCGACGCAGCCGACACCGACGCAGCCGCCGGCCACCCCCACGCCAGCACCGACCGCACCCGCACCGACCGCCTCCTCACCGACCGCGCCGTAGCGCCCGCCATGCGTACCGCTGTCGTCCTGTTCACCCGCGACCTGCGGGTGCACGACCAGCCGGCGCTGGCCACCGCCTGCGCCACCGCCGAACAGGTGGTGCCGCTGTTCGTCCTCGACCCACGGTTGGCGGGCCGGTCGGCCAACCGCGACCGGTTCCTGCACCAGAGCCTCGCCGACCTGCGGGCGACCCTGCGTGGGCTCGGCGGCGACCTGCTGATCCGCCGCGGCGACCCGGTCACCGAGACGATTCGGCTCGCGCGCGAGGTCGACGCCGACGGCGTCACCGTCTCCGCCGACGTCAGCCACTACGCCCGGGACCGGCAGCGGCGACTCCGCGACGAATGCGACCGGCACCGCGTCGCGTACCGCGCCTTCCCTGGGCTGACCGTCGTCGACCCGGGCGCGCTGACCCCGACCAACGGTGACCACTACAAGGTCTTCACGCCGTACTTCCGGGCCTGGGCCGGCGCCGACTGGCGTACCGGGTGCGCCGCTCCGGACCGGATCCGGCTGCCCGGCGGTCCCGCCGTCGGACGGCTGCCGGCCCTGCCGGACGGCGAGTCGCCACAGGCCGCCGCCGGGGGCGAGACCGCCGGGCGGCGCCGGCTGCACGACTGGCTGGCCGACCTCGACCGGTACGGCGACAGCCGCCTCGATCGGTACGGCGACAGCCACGACGACCTGGCCGGTGACGCCACCTCGCGGCTCAGCCCCTACCTGCGGTTCGGCTGTCTGTCGCCGCTGGAGGTCGCCACCGCCGCCGGGGACCGCGCCGGCCCGTTCGTCCGGCAACTGTGCTGGCGGGACTTCCACTACCAGGTCGCGAACGCCTTCCCCGACCTGGCGACCACCGCGTACCGGCGCGGGGCCGCCGAGCAGTGGCGCTACGACGCCGACGCCCTCGACGCCTGGCAGACCGGGCGCACCGGGGTGCCGATCGTCGACGCCGGCATGCGGCAACTGCGGGCGCAAGGCTGGATGCACAACCGCGCCCGGCTGATCACCGCCGGGTACCTCACCAAGGAGCTCGGCCTGGACTGGCGGGACGGCCTCAGCTGGTTCGGCCGCTGGCTGCTCGACGGCGACCTGCCGAACAACTCCGGCAACTGGCAGTGGGTCGCCGGCACCGGCAACGACACCCGCCCGCACCGGGGTTTCAACCCGCTGCGCCAGGCGCACCGCTTCGACCCGGCCGGCGAGTACGTCCGGCGGTGGGTGCCGGAGCTGGCCGGCGTCACCGGGGCGGCGGTGCACGAACCGTGGCGACTGCCGCTCGCCGTCCGCGCCGGCCTGGACTACCCGCCGCCACTGTCGGACCGCTGAGTCGGCGTCCGGTCAGCGGGCCGCCCGGTCGGCGGGTTGCCGGCGGTGGTGACATGCTGGCCGGATGAGTGAGCCGCAACAGGTGGACGTCGTCGTCGTCGGGTTGGGCGTGGCCGGTGAGGAGGTCGCCGGCCGGCTCAGCCAGGCCGGGCTGGACGTGGTCGGTGTGGAGCGCCGGTTGGTCGGCGGCGAGTGCCCGTACTGGGGCTGCGTACCGAGCAAGATGATGATCCGGGCGGCGAACGCGCTCGCTGAGGGCCGCCGGATCGACGGCCTGGCCGGCACCGCCGACATCCGTCCGGACTGGACGCCGGTGGCCCGACGGATCCGCGACGAGGCCACCGCCGACTGGTCGGACACGGCCGCCGTCGACCGGCTCACCGGCAAAGGGGTACGGGTGCTGCACGGTGCCGCCCGGCTCACCGGACCCCGGCGGGTCGACGTCGACGGGCAGGTGTTCACCGCCCGCCGAGGGGTGGTGCTCGCCACCGGCACCGTGCCGGTGGTGCCGCCGATCGACGGACTGTCCGGCACGCCGTACTGGACCAACAAGGAAGCGATCGAGGTCACCGAGCTGCCTGAGTCGCTGGTCGTGCTCGGCGGCGGCGCGATCGGGCTGGAGCTGGCCCAGGTCTTCGCCCGGTTCGGCGTACGGGTGACCATCGTCGAGCCCGGCGAGCGGCTGCTGTCCCGGGAGGAGCCGGAGTCGTCGGCGCTGGCCGCCCGCGCCCTCGGTGACGACGGGATCCGGCTGCGGCTCGGCAGCCGCGCCGAGTGGGTCGAGCACCGCGACGACACCTTCGCCGTACACCTGTCGCAGGGCGGCCCGGAGAGCGGGCAGCGGCTGCTGGTCGCCACCGGTCGGCGCAGCGACCTCGGTGGACTCGGCCTCGACACCGTCGGACTGGACCCGGCGGCCCGGCACCTGCCGGTCGACGAGCGGATGCGGGTCGCCGACGAACGGATGCCGGGCGCCGACGGGCTGTGGGCGGTCGGTGACGTCGCCGGCCACGGTGCCTTCACCCACCTGGCCATGTACCAGGCGGACGTGGCGGTGCGCGACATCCTCGACCAGGGCGGGCCGGCGGCCGAGTACCGGGCGGTCCCCCGGGTCACCTTCACCGACCCGGAGATCGGCGCGGTCGGCCTGACCGAACGCCAGGCCCGCGAGCAGGGCGTGAACGTCGCGGTGGCGGTGACCGACGTCGCCGAGTCGTCGCGTGGCTGGATCCATGGGCCGGGTAACGACGGTTTCATCAAGCTGGTCGCCGACGCCGACCGGGGGGTGCTGGTCGGGGCGACCTCGGCGGGACCGACCGGCGGCGAGGTGCTCGGCGCGCTCGCCGTGGCGGTGCACGGTGAAGTGCCGCTGACCAGCCTGCGACACATGATCTACGCGTACCCGACGGTGCACCGCGCCATCCAGTCCGCCGTACAGCAGCTCACCTGACTCCATGATCACTTGACTCCATGATCACTTGACGAAAGTTCGGGCGACACGCCGGTGGCATCCCAGTTCTTCGTCATGTGATCTTGAGCCGGCCACGGAATGATGTCCATCCATGAGATGCTTCCCGGACGGCTTCCTTTTCGGTGTCGCCACCTCCGGTCACCAGACCGAGGGTGACAACACCAGCAGCGACACCTGGTTCCTGGAGAACGTCGCGCCGACGGTCTTCGCCGAGCGGTCCGGCCGGGCCTGCAACAGCTGGCAGCTGTGGCGGACGGACCTCGACCTGGTGCAGGCGATGGGGCTGGGTGCCTTCCGGTTCTCCGTGGAGTGGGCCCGGGTCGAGCCAGAGGAGGGCAGCTTCTCCACCGAGACGTTGGACCACTACGCGGCGATCGTCGACAGCTGCTCGCGGCGGGGCCTGGCCGCGGTGGTGACGCTCAACCACATGACCTGCCCGCACTGGTTCGCCGCGCGCAGCGGCTGGCTGGACCCGGCCGCTCCCGAGCTGTTCGCCCGCTACTGCGACCAGGTGATGCGCCACTTCGGTGACCGGATCACCATGGCCGTCACCCTCAACGAGCCGAACCTGCCGCAGCTGCTCTCCTGGACCGACGTGCCCGAGTCGGACCGGAAACTGGAACGGGCCACCCTGGAGGCGGCCGGCGCGGCCGCCGGGGTGCCCCGCTACCGGGTCAGCAACATCATGCTTCCGGAGGAGTTCGACGCGATGCGCGACGGCATGACGGCCGGTCATCTCGCCGCCCGTACGGCGATCAAGGCCAGGCGGCCCGACCTGCCGGTGGGGCTGTCCATCGCCATCGTGGACGACCGGGTGGCCGGCGACGACGCGACGCTGCGCGACCGAAAGCGCGCCGAGGTGTACGACCACTGGCTGCGGCTGGCCCGCGACGACGACTTCATCGGCATCCAGAACTACGAGAGCGCGGTGTACGACGCAACCGGGCTGTTGCCGCCACCGCCGGACGCCACCCTGCACCAGCTGGGTTCGGCGATCGACCCGACGTCACTCGGCGGTGCCGTGCGGTACGCGTACCAGGTCAGCGGGGTGCCGGTCCTCGTGACCGAGCACGGTGTCGGTGTCGACGACGACGCCCTGCGGGCGGCCTTCATCGAGCCGTCGCTGGCCGGCCTGCTCGACGCGATCGACGACGGCGTCCCGGTGCTCGGCTACTGCCACTGGACGCTGCTGGACAACTTCGAGTGGGCAGCCGGCTACCGTTTCCACTTCGGCCTGCACATCGTCGACCGGGAGACGTTCGCGCGGACCCCGAAGCCGAGCACCGCCCGGTACGCCGCCGTCGCGACCAGCCGCGCCCTGCCCTGATCATCCAGCACCCTCCACTCATCATCCGGCGGGACCCCGCCGGTCAGCTCACCCGGTGCGGCGGCAGCCGGTAGCCGAGTTGCTGGCCGTAGGTCATCAGTGGACGCAGCGTCGGGACCAGGACGGTAGCCTCCGTCGACCAGTGGCGTCCCCGGTTTCCGTCGAGTCGACGGTGCCGGGCCGTCGTACGGCCGCGTTGGTGTTGTCCGTGCCGTTCGCGGCGCAGGTATTCGAGTCGCCTGGACGCCGTGGACCGGCCGGAGCGCCAGTCGAGCCAGCGCAGCCACCAGTCACGTACCATCTCGGTGATCATCTTTTCTCTCCTTGATCAATTGCTATGTCGACTGCCGTTTGGCCAGTCGGTAGAGTCCGTCGCGTTGCACGAATATCTCCCGCCGCTCGGCTGCGTACCCGCGTTCGTCTATGACGTAGCCGGTGAGCCAGACCCAGCCGTCGTAGGTCGGTTTCCGGTCCACCGAGATCACGCGAAATCGAATTCTCCGGTCGCCGGCGAACTGCATGCTCGCTTCCTGGCCGATCAACAGCACGTCCCCTGGTTTCGGCTCCGGCGTCCGCAGCAGCCGGCTACCCATCGGGCCTTCCATCGCCGCGTGGCCGTTGGACACCGTCGGCGCCCCGCTCCATCGGCCAGGTCGCACGCCCGCAGCTGGGGCACCATCTGGATTTCACTTTGAACGACCACAGCCCGGCGCAGAAGCCGAGCAGCGCCGCCCCGACGAGCGCCCCCACCTCCACCGTCGACCCCCTCACTCATCGAGTCGCTTTCCCGTCGTGATCCACCCTGGACTCCTGCCCGAACATAGGGCAATATGAAAGTCACAGAGGTAAAGATGAGCCCGAGTTATTGGAGGTTATAAACATGACTGAACTGCCTGTTGAGCTTCGGCGGCTCCGGCTTTCCCAGCGCATGAACCAGACCCAGCTGGCCAAAGCGGTAGGCGTGTCGAAGTCGCTCATCGCCAGCTTCGAGACCGGCCGGCTGGTGCCCAAGGAGGACACCGCGAAGGATCTCGACAAGTTACTGAACTCCGGTGACCAGCTTCAGCAGCTGTCGAGAGAGGGCAGAGAGGACCGCCAACCTTGGCTGCGCTCCTGGGTCGACCACGAGCGACGCGCGGTGCTGCTACGGGCCTGGGAGCCGACCCTGGTTCCTGGGCTGCTGCAGACCGAGGCGTACATGCGGCAGGTCTTCACGGGCGTGCCGTCCAACCGGGGCCGGCTCGAGGAGGTGATCGCGACCCGTCAGGAGCGGCAACGCGCGGTGCTGGACCGCGATCCCCCGGTGGACCTGGTGGTCCTGGTCGAGGAGACCGCGTTGCGTCGTGGTCCGCGCGAGGTGATGAAGGACCAGCTTGCCCACCTGGTCGACCTCGGGCACCGGCCAACCATCCGGATCCGTGCGGTCCCCGAGTCGGCCGGCCTCCACGCTGGCCTCAGCGGACCTCTGGCGCTGGCCACCATGAGCGACGGGAGGCGGGTCGGCTATCTGGACGATCTGCTGCGAGGACGCCTCGCCACCACCGCTGGTGACGTACTCGAACTGGAACTAATCTGGGAGGCAGTCAACGAGTTGGCGCTGTCCGCCGACCAGACCCGAGACCTGATGTTAAGGATGATCCAGTGATCAATGAACCAGCATGGCGGAAGTCGTCGCGGTCGAACGGTGCATCCGGCAACTGCGTCGAGGTGGCCGACAACCTGCCCGGCCGGGTGCTGGTCCGGGACACCAAGGACCGCGACGGCGGCACCCTGGCCTTCGGCCCGTCCGCCTGGCGCTCCTTCGTCGAGCTGGCCAAGCACCACCACTGACCAGCCGCGCCTACCACTCCTCCGCCGACAATATCGAGAAGCGCCTGCCCTGGTCTCAGGGGATGGAGCCGTCCCGTACGCCCGCCGGACCGCTGGCGTAGCGTGACCGCAAATCGCGCATCTCGGTCTATCGAGTCTCGGTCCCGAGTCTCGGTGCGCCGTCGAGTGGAGGGCTCAGGCACGTTATTCGCGCGAGTAACGTGCCTGAGCCCTCCACTCGAAGCAGCGTCGCCGATCGCGGGCGTCCGGATCTGAACCTGCCACCACGCGCTGCTCCGGCGGTCGACGGTGCCGGGGCGGTACAGCGAGATCCGCTCACGCCGCGAACCGATCGTCCCAACGGGTGATGGCGGTGCCAGCTGCCGGCTCCGGACGCGCCGAGATCAGCACAGCTGATCATCCCGATGTTCGTACAGGTGCCCCGCTGGCAATCGTTTGCGCGACCCGACCACAGCCCACGCCGATGGTGATGTCGTTTCTCGCTGCCGACCACCAAACCGCGATGCGCAACTCGGCGCGACGTCTTCGCGTTGAGGTTAGGTAAGCCGGTTCATGGCAGCCCGGATCTTCAGCCATGACGGGTCGCTGTCTGATGCGTCGGTGACCGTTTGCAGATCGCTGGGCTGCCAGATCCGGTTTCCATCGGTGAGGTCAAGTTGGTTCATGTCGATGACCGAAGCCTCAGAGGTGCCGGCAAGGAACTCGGTTACTGCGGCGGTTGATGCCTCGGCTGGGCCGGCCCGTCCCCCCGACAGCACCAGAAGCGTGCCGTCGCGGCCGGCAACGATCAACTCGCCTGTAGCGGCGGCCGCCAGGGCCGTCACCATCGACCCGGGCAGCGCATCAAACTCGGCCGCCCTTTTCCCGTCGATCTCGAACTCGATGACGGCACCCTCCGGCGTACCGATCCAGAGAACACCCGGAGCTGGCCCGAACGCGACGTTGTGGCGCGACCAGGCGCGCATATTGTCCACCCGCTCCTGCGGGTACGGGTACTCCGGACTTGGGTCCCCGAGTGTCAGGCCGAGAACGCGACGCAGCGAAGGAAACTCGAACACCTCCAGCGATTCTTCGTAGGCGTTGCCCCGCACTACGAAATACCGCCCATCCGGGCTGAAGATAGGTGTCTCGTATCCGTCGCAGTCGAGGACCAACACCCGCCGCAATGGCCGCAGCACCGGCTCATCCCGAGAGAAGAGCACCAGCGTGGCACCCTGCTCGCTTTGTAGAGTGGCTAAGAGGCCACCGCCCGGATACGCCGCGACTCCGGTGTCCCAGCGCGGGCCGACTGCGGTTGCGCCGGAGGCGAGGTCGAGCGCGATGGAGGACTCCCAGCCGTTCTCTCCGCCGCTGGGCGACAACCAGAGCGTCTGACCGTCCGGACCGAATGCCACTTCCCGTTGGTACTCAGTCGGCGGAACGCCATCGATTGTGGTGATGCCCAAAGGAGTCCAGCAGGTCGTACTGTTACCGTCCGCTACGATCAGCTGCGGCTCGTCCGGATGCCAGGCGGCGGAGGGTGTCCGCTTGCGCCGGGCATAGTCGGGGGCGTCGTAGACGGCCGAATCTGCACCGACACCGCCAACCTCGCGCAACTGCCCGACCGTGTACTCCCAGATCCGGATCGCCGGGCGTTCGGTCTCCCAACCGGCTATCAACGGCAGCCTGGGATGGCAGAGCAACCGTTCGAGCGTGGTTACGGACCGCATCTGCGCCAAGATTTCCACCGGCGCATCGTACCGGTGAGAATCGCTCATGGACGGGCTACCGGGCCAGCGGATATGACCTTGAACTCGCCGACCTGCCGCTGCTGTCTGGATCTGCTGCGGATCGGGCGTTCAGGGGATCCGAGGGGGTCCAGCTACACCGTTACCGGGAACTGTGGTAGACGACGCCATCGAGTTCGTCGTCGGCGTAGGCGGCCGAGTTGGTGAGGTGTCCATCGTACGGTCCCACCTTGGTCACTGTGACACCGTCGCGGAACACGATCTGCAGGCCGTGCTCAGGTTCCCAGGCACACTCGCCCCCGATCGAGACATAGACGCGGCGATCGTCGTAGGGGTCGCGCACGACGATCGGCTCGTTGCCAAGCTGGACATGGGCCAGGACCTCGTCGGGGCCGCTGATCTCAACGTGCCACTCGTCGTCGCCGGCGGCCAGGAGGTCATCCGCGACATCGCGGTAGTAGGCGTAGATCGATGGCGCAGCCACCGCCAACGCCGATCGGTCAAGCGCGAGGAAGTTGCGAATCGCGGCGTGGAAGTCCTCCTGCGCCGGGTCGTCGTCGTAGCCGTCGACCCGGATGCGGCAAGACCCACCGCCCAACACCGGCACCGGTATCGGCGCACTGCGATACCAGCCCGGCTCGGCGGTCTTCGTCACCGTACCGAGATGGGGAATCTGCACACCACCACCGTAGTCCTCGCGGTGAGGCAGCCTCTGATGAAGCATCCGCATCTGCCGCCGTCGGGCGTCACACCGAGTCACAGGCGGCAATCGAGGCACGACCTTGCCGATGGTGTCGAGTCGTCGCAGGACGACGACGGCCACCTCCGCGAACGGTTTGCGGACGTGCCCCTCCCCGCGGCCCCCTCCGCGGCCGACAAGGCGACCCTGGTCGATGAACTGGCCACCACCTTGCGAGGCAGGACGGCACGACCCGTGCTCCGGGTCAAGCTCGGGCGGCGGCCGATAGGTCCAGGCCGAGCTCAGGCGGGAGATTGTCGGTACGCGATGCTCTGCTCTTCTCGGCCTTCCGTCAGGGTACGGACTCATGCGGCAAGCCAAACTTGTCATTGACAAGATGTCCGCCCTGGACGATATCTTGTCAGTGACAAGTCATGGAGGTACACGATGGCTCCCCTGATCGCCCTCATCGGCGGCTGGCTGGTCCTGCGCATGGCTGGACTGCTCGGCATCGACGCGCTCGACGGCTGGCAGCCGGCGCTGCGTGGCGGACTGGCCCTCATGTTTGTGCTGACCGGTGTGGCCCACTTCAGTGCGAAGCGGCGCGACTCGCTCATCGCGATGGTGCCACCTCGGCTGCCCCGGGCACCGCTGCTGGTCACCATCACCGGGGTTCTGGAGATGGTCGGAGCCGTCGGCCTAGCGTTCCCGTCGACCGCACCGGTCGCGGCGATCTGTCTCGCGCTCCTCCTCCTGGCGATGTTCCCAGCCAACGTGTCGGCGGCGCGGCGTCAGCTGAAGATTGCCGATCGGCCGGTCACGCCCCTGGTTCCGCGCACGCTACTGCAGGTGCTCTTCGTCGCCTCCTGCGTCGCCGCCGCACTCTGACCAGCGGATGACCACTTTCGACGGGCTGCATGTCTGCTTGATCAGCGGGCGCGGCCCGGACACGACTCGCTACGCTGGCCTGGTGACCGCGGCCAATGAGATCGCCAGTAGCCGGTACGTCAGCCTGACCACCTACCGCAAGGACGGCGCCCCGGTGGCCACACCGGTCTGGCACGTACCGCACGGTGGCGAACTCTGGATCGTGACCGAAGCGGGCTCGGGCAAGGTCAAACGAATCCGGAACAACCCGCACGTTCGGGTGCAGCCGTGTTCCCTACGCGGGGCGGTGGCACCGGACGCGCCGAGTGTGACGGGAACGGCCCGGCTACTGGACGGCGACGGGACGGCGCTGGCCCGCAAGCTACTGGCCCGCCGGTACTTCATGGCACGGGCAGGGAACTGGTTCGCTCGCCTGCTCCGGGTACGCCGCCCCCCGATGGTCGGCATCATCGTGTCGTTCTGATCGACCCGACTTTCCGACCCGTGACCGAGCTAGACAGCTCCGGAGCTGTCGCCGCCCATGCAGGCCAGCCAACCGGGGGCCGTCAGGCTCCCTGGTTGGACCTCCCATACCGGCCGACGCCACACAGGCCGAGATCAGCGCGTCGTCGCCGTCAGAAAGTCACCGCGAGTAGTACGAGCGCCGTAGCTCAAGGCAGGCGTACCTGCAAGACATCGTCCACTTCCGAGGGAATCGAGACGAGCGGACCATGGTAAGGCTGGTGAAGACGACATAGCGTGATGCCGATCCGTACCCTACTTCAAGGAGCAATGCGTTGGAGAACGAGATTCAGCTGATCAGTGACGGCGATGGCCTGGCGGTCATCGGGCACCCGACGGCTGTCGATCGTTTCCTCACTGCGGAGCGGCTGCCGTCGAAAGACCTCGGGCTGAAACGGCTCAGCGGCGCCCTCGGTGCCGGATCCAAGATCGCCAAAGCCGGGGCTGAGATCTCCGAGCAGTCCGGCCGATGGGTCCAACTGTCTGCGGAGTCCGCCCAGGCGATGAAGAAGTACAACCTGATGAGCGGCTCGGAGAACGGTCTCAGCCGTGCCGTGCTGACCGACCACGGCAGGATCACCGGCCTGCTCGAGATCGTGCAGACACCGAGCGCGATGCTGACGAACCCGGCGATCCTGACCGGTGCCGCCGGCCTCATGGCACAGCTCGCGATGAAACAGAGCATGGACGAGATCACCGACTATCTCGCCGTGATCGACGCGAAAGTCGACGCCGTGCTCCGCGCTCAGACCGACGCGGTGGTGGCCGACATGGTCGGGGTAGAGCTCGTCATCGACGAGGCCCTGACGATCCGGGAGCAAGTGGGCAGGGTTTCCGAGGTCACCTGGTCAAAGGTGCAGGCAACGCCGGTGCCACTGGCTCGGACCCAGGCGTACGCGTTGCGGCAGCTCGATGCCATCGCCGAAAGACTCGAGACCGCAAACGTCGGTGACCTGGCCACGACGTCGAAGGAAGCCGAGATCAAGGTCCAGGAGTGGCTCGCTGTCCTGGCCCGCTGCTTCCAACTCCAAGACGCGGTCGCCGTGCTCGAACTCGATCGCGTGCTGGGCGCGTCCGCGTATGAGTTGGAAGAACATCGCTTCGCCATCCGGATCGCCCGGCAGAAGCGCCTCGAGCTCATCTTCCGTACCACCGAGCGCCTGATGGCCCGGATGGACGCGGCCGCCGGCACCGCCAACGCGAAGGTGCTACTCAACCCGACATCATCGCGCGCCGTGGTGCGGTCGACCAATCACGTCGCAACGATTGTCGTCGAGTTCAACAGCAGGCTCGGCGTTGAACGCGACGGCCGGTCTTGGGATGCCCGGCGATGGCTCGACGCGGCTGTGGAAGCGCGCGACAAGGTCCTTGAGACCGGGTCCGAGGTGGGCGCCAGGGTTCTCGATACCGGCGCTGAGGTGAAGGGCAAGGTTTTTGAAACTGGGGCGGAGGGTGTGGGTGCCGCTGGTCGTTTCGGTATGCAGGCTCTCGGCCGGGCAAGATCGATGATGGGTAGGGTGTCCGGGGAGGTCGCCGAGCGGTCCCAGCGGCAACTTGGAAGCAAAGAGAAACCTTGATCAGGAACACCCGTAGTAAGTGCATCCGGATCTGCCGCCGACCGGGCGCTACTCCGCAGCTACCTCGACGCGACGGACCGCGTTCCGTAGAGCTCCAGCTGGCTCGTCATACGCAAGACCGTCGAAGTTTGGTGGTGCGTCTGGCGGGAACGTCGGGACGATGCGGGCACTGTTGATGAAGATCGAGCAGGCGACCGGGCTGGACCGGATCGGCGACCGGCTGCAACAAGGCGTCCAGCGGCGGATCAGCAACGAACGGGTCCGCGACCTGCTGCACGGGGTGTGGCTGGGGCATCCACTGCACCCGGTGCTGATCCAGGTGCCGATGGGTGCCTGGCTGAGCGCCGCCGTACTCGACATGCTGCCCGGCCAGCGACGGGCCGCGACCACCCTGGTCGGCGTCGGCACCGCCGCCGCGATCCCGGCGGCGGTCACCGGGGCGAACGACTGGGCGAGCCTGTCCCGCGAGCAGCGCCGGATCGGTCTGGTGCACGCGATCGCCAACACCGTCGGCGTGGCCTGCTACACCGGATCGCTGGTCGCCCGGCTACGCGGCCGGCACCAGACCGGCCGTACGCTCGGATTCCTCGGCCTCGCCGCGGTCGGTGCCGGCGGCTTCCTCGGCGGTCATCTCGCCTACAAGCAGGCCGCCGGGGTCAACCACGCGGTGCCCGAGCTGCATCGGATCTCCGCCGGTTGGCACCCGATCGCCGAGTTCGCCAACCTGCCCGAAGCGGGAATGATCAGCCGGCAGGTGGACGACGTGCCGGTGCTGGTCTACCGGCACGGCGAGGACGTCACGGTGCTGCTGGCCCACTGCGCCCACCAGAACGGCCCCCTCGACCAGGGTGAGGTGATCAGCGCGGACGGCCACGCCTGTGTGGTCTGCCCGTGGCACGGCAGCGCGTTCCGGCTCACCGACGGCACCGTCGCCCACGGCCCGGCCGCCACTGATCAGCAGGTGCTGCGCAGCCGGGTGGTGGCCGGGGTCGTGCAGGCCCAGCTGCCCTGACCCGGCAGTGCCGCGGCAGCCGGCAACCGTACGGTGAACTTCGCACCGGCACCGGGGTGGCCGGCGGCCTCGATGGTGCCACGGTGCGCGGTCACCACCTCGCGCAGCAGCGCCAGGCCCAGGCCGATGTGCAGCCGGTCCGACCCGGCTCCGCGATGGAACCGGTCGAAGATGCGCTCGTCGGGGTCGAAGCCGTCGCCGGTGTCTGCGACGGTCAGTTTGATCGTGTCGCCGGCAGCGGCACGGCAGACGGCGACGTCGATCCGCCCGCCCGGTCGGGAATGCCGCAACGCGTTGGTCAGCAGGTCGGACACCACCCTGCGCAGCGCCGAGGAGACCCCGGCCACCGGCAGCGGACCGTCCGACCGGTCCAGGGCGATGACCACGCCGTACTCCTGTGCCCGGTCGCTCTCGGCGAGGACCGCGTTCTCGACGACGGTTGCCAGGTCGACCGGCACGTCCGACACCCGGTCGGCTCGGCCAGGCCAGCCGGCCCCGTACCGTCACCTTCATCGACGTGGTGCCGGTCGGGCCGAGCGGCAAGCCGGACAAGCGGCAGCTCCGGCCGGGCGGCGGCTGAGCAGCCGGAGACCGGCGCGGTCGCGGCGGTGCCGGCTCAGGTCAGCCCCGGTCGCGGCGGTGCCGACCCGGGTCAGCCCCGGTCGCGGCGGTGCCGGCCGGTCTCGCCGGACGTTCCGGCGGTACGCCGTTTCAACCCGAGCATGGTGCCGATCTGCGCGCCGACGATGCTCGCTGCGGTGATCACCGCAGTCACCGCGAGTGGACGGTTCAGGTTCTGCTCCGGGCCGGACCGGCCGGCGGAGACGCCGCCGCCGAGGTTGCCGGTGGCGTCGTTGTCCACCTGCCAGGCGGGGCGGTCGGCATCTGACGGTACATCGACCGGCGGCGGGGTCTGCGGAGCCGCCGGCTGCTCCGGCGTCGGCTGCGACGGCGTGGGCTGTTCCGTCGTGGACGTCACCGCCGGGGTGACGACCGTGCCGGTGGCGTGCGGCCGTACACCGGTGTCCGTCGCCTCGGCCGGCAACCGCAGCAGCTGGCCGGCCCGGATCCGGTCCGGGTCGTCGATTTCGTTGAGGTCGGCCAGCTCCCGGTAGTCACTGAACCCGCCGAGGTAGCGGTCGGCGATGTGGCCGAGGTAGTCGCCCTTGGCGACCCGGTACACGGCCGACTCCGCCGGCTGGTCCGGCTGATCCGTCGGCGCTGTGCCGTCGGCGCCCGGTCCGGTGGGGGCTGCGGCGAGCGTGTGCAACGCCGCTGGCGAGACCAGCGGGGCCGGCGAGCCGACTGCGGCCGGTGCCGGCGCGGCGGACCGCCCGCTGGCACCGACGAGCTGGTTCGGTGTCGCCTGCTGGCCGGCGGGCGCGGCAAGCTCAGGGGCGCTGCCGAACCCGGTGCCCACCACCGCCGCCGCCGAGGTCGCCTCGACCGGCCCCGGTGCGGCGAACGCCGCCGCCGGACCGGCGACCAGGATCAACGAGATCGATCCGACCAGTGCGGCGGCGACCCGCTGCTGCCGGCCCATGCCGGGCAGCTTCGGCGCCGGCCGGCGCAGCAGTCGGGCCGGCACCTCCACCAGCACCGACAGCAGGAACGTCGCCCAGCCCAACCAGCCGGCAACCGCCAACACCCGGATGAACAACTGTCCACCGTCGCGGCTGGTCAGCGCGGTGCCGATCTCGTCGATGCCGGGCAGGTGGTCGGGCAGCGGGTTGCCGGCGAACGCGATCAGCGCGACCGGTGCGCCGGCGAGCAGGATCAACAGGACGGTCAGCGCACCCAGGCCGGTGAGGACCTGCCCGAGCCGCCGGACGGGGGAAACGCGGGTCGCGCGCATTGTGCCGCTCCTCTCGAGGGGTCAGCTTCCCGTCACGGGTCGGTCCGGAGCACGGCGGTGGCCTGCCCGGTCACCGGGATCCCCGGCGGGAAACCGAAGAGGCTGAGCATGGTGGTCTCGTAGGTCATGTCGACGGTCACCGTCATCTGCTGCTGATCGGGGGCGACCTCGACCGTGTACCCGGTCACCCCGGGCAGGTCGTCGAAGTAGTGGTCGACTGCGGCGGTGGCCGCCGGGACGTCGATGAACTGGCCCTCCCCGCTGACCGCCAGACCGATGTCGATCTGCTGCCCGCCGGTGCGAGCCGCCTCAGCGGCCAGGTTGTCCGCCCGTTGCTTGGTGCGGTACTTGCCGGCGGCGTCCACGGTGATCCCGAGGACGGTGGCCACGGCGAGGAAGGCCACGGCGAGGAAGACACTCACCCGCCCCGCGTCGCGGTGATCGTACGCACCGCCGTCGACGCCCGGCTGCTGGCGGCTTCCGCCCGGCCGCTGGCGGCTCATCCCCGCCCCCGGTAGCGGTCCAGCGGGGAACGGAAGTCGGCGCTGAGCAGCCGGTCCTGCGCCACCCAGGGCAGCCCCAGGTCGCCGAACTGGACCGTGCAGCTCACCCGGACGTGGATCAGCGCGGTGGTGCTGCCGGGCGCGGTGGCGAACGCATTGGTCAGGGTGTCCACCCCGTTCGGGGCGAAGTCGGCGGCCGGTTCCCCGGTGCAGGCGATGCCCTCCCAGTCGAGGCGCTGCTGCGCGGCGTACTCGGCGTTGGTCTGCGCCTCGGCCACGGACCGGGAGATGGAGGCGGCGCGGGCGGCGTCGTGCGCCGCCGCGTCCAGGGCGTTGCGGGCCAGCACGGTCCGCCCGGTCACCCAGGCGACGACGACCAGCAGCAGGAACGCCGGGGTCAGGATGGCCACCTCCACCGAGACGGACCCCCGGTCGCGGCCCCGGCCGGAGCCCTGGCCGGAGCCCTGGCCGGAACCCGCATGGCGTCGCCGCACGATCAGCCTCCCGCGACCTGCTCGAACCGCTCGATCTCGCCGTTGGCGGTCTCGCTGACGGTGAACGTCACGCCCGGCACCAGCGACAGTGCCTTACCGCTGACGGTGTACGACACGTACCGCCCGTCCGGGCCGACCGACGGCGCCGGCAGCGGGTCCGGGGCGAGCCAGTCGCCGGCGTCGGCGAGGAACGCGGCAGCGCGTTGCGCACCCACCCCGGTGTCGGCGTTGCCGCTGCCCAACGCGTCGTAGCCGCGTTCGGCGGTGACCGCCTGCTGGGCGGCGCTCAACGCCACGGTACGGGCCAGGAACAGCGCGGCGACCTGGATCGAGGCGAACAGCAGCAGCAGGATCGCCGGCAACAGGATGGCCAACTCGACCGGCGCCGCGCCCCAATCCCGGGCAGGCTGGACCACCGGGGTGGGGGCGGGCCGGACCACCGGGGTGGGGATGGTCCGGCCCGCCCGGCCGGCGAAGTGACGGCACATGTCGCCGATCAATCGCCGCCGCCCGGGAAGTTGCCCGAGTCCGGCAGGTCGCTCGACGGGTCCGGGTTGGCGTTCATGAAGTCGAACGCGAGGTTCGACGCCCAGGCGAGGACGGCGATCGCGACGAGCGCCAGGCCGACGATGATCACTGCGGTGGGGACCGGGCTGTCGCCCCTGTCCCGTTCGTCGGCGCCGCGCAGCTCGCCGATCCGGTCGGCCACCGCGAGGTAGAGGCGGGTGAATATCTGCATGGTGGGTGTCCTTTCGGGGGTCTGGCCGATGGCCGCCGGGCGGTCAGATCCGGGCCAGGAAGGGATAGAGGACGAATCCGATCAGGACGAAAACCAGGAATGCTCCCGGGATGTCGAGCCGGCCGGTGACCGCCTCCGCCCGAGCCAGGTTGTCGGTCCTGATCTGGTCGCGCAACGAGTCGGCGCGGCTCCGCAACGTCTCGTGCACCTGGGCACCTTCGGTGCCCGACGACTGCATGATCGATCCGACGTCACCGAGCTCCGGTACGCCGATCTGGTCGGACAGGTCCCGCAACTCGTCCCAGGGTGAATGCATCTGCAGCTGGGCCAGCCGCAGCGCCTCCCGGATCCGTTCGAAGACCCAGCCGTCGCACACCTTCGCCGCCCGCTCCAACGCCTGCACCGGCCCGTGCGCGGCGGACAGCTGCAACGCGACGAGGTCCAGATAGGTGCAGACCGCCCGGCTGAACTCCCGCCGGGCCTGCCGGGCCTTGCTGACCACGTCCTGGTGGGCGATCAGCGCGGCCGCCGCCGCCAGCACCAGGCCGGCGGCCACCGGTACGGCGACCGGCAGGTCGATGCCGACCACGCCGAGCGCCATGCCCAGCACCGGTGGCGCGACCAGCCCGATCAACGCCGACAGCAGCAGCGACAGGGCGTACTGCTCCGGGGTCCGGCCGAGCAGGGCGAGTTCCTTGTGCGGTGGCCGCAGCCACCGGACCACGCCGGTCAGCCAGGCCAGATCGCTGTCGGCGGCGACCACACCCGGCCGGCCCTGGGTGTGGTGCAGCCGGCGCAACGCCGGCGAGAGGGCCGGCGTGGCCGGGCTGGTCTCCCGCAGCAGCAGGAACAACCCGAGGCCGACCAGCGCTCCACTGACCACCGCGACGGTCAACTGCCAGTTGAGGATCATGACAGCACCTCGTCGGGGTCCGGGGCGGCGAGGAACCGGGCCGGTCGGGGCGGAATGCTCATCTGCCGCACCCAGACGAGCAGCGCGACGAACAGGCCGCCCAGCGCGACCATGACCAGTTGGCCGGTCGGCGTGCCGTACGGCGCCATGTAGTCCGGGTTGACCAGCCCGTACCCGAGGACCAGCAGGGTCATCACGGTCAGGAACCGCACCGCGAACCGGGGCTGGGTGCGTTTGGCCTCCACCTCGCGGCGAGTGGCGACCTCGGCGGCGGCCGCGTTCGCGATCGACCCCAGGACGTCACCGAGCCGCTCGCCCCGGTCGGTGAGGTGCAGGATCAACGCCGCCACGACCTGGTCGCAGACCGGGTCGCCGATCTCGTCGGCGAACGTCAGCAGCGCGGTCCGGCCCAGCCAGCCGGCCTGTAGCCGGGACGCCAGATCCCGTACCTCCGGGTTGATCTGCTCAGGAGCGGTGCTGACCGTGCCGATGATTGCCTGCTGCAGGCCCTGGCCGGTGCCGGAGACATCCTTGAGTCGGCGGGTCCACTCGCCGACGGCTTCGATCCGGGCGATCGCCCGCCGCTCCGCCTTGCCGACGCTGAACAGCCACGGCGCCCCCGGCACGGCGACCGCGACCAGGATGCCGGCCACCGGCAGGCCGGTGATCAGGAAGGCGAACGCGCCGACCAGCCCGGCGGCGACCAGCAGCGCCTGATGCTGGCGCTGCTCACGGCGGCTGGCGCCGGAGCCCAGCCAGAGCCGACGCACCAGCAGCCCGGCGCGCGACGGCGGCCCGGGTGGCCGGCTGGTGCCGATCAGCGCGACGACGGCGAGGACCAGGCCACCGATGCAGGCCGCGCCGGCGATGACCGCGATGATCTCGATGTTGGCGGGCAGGTTCACCGCTGCCCCCGCAGGACGGTGTGCCGTGGCCGACGCCAGGCACCGACGCCGGCCTCGATGTAGCGGGACAGCATCCGGGCGTCGTAGCCGACCCGCAGCAGCTGCTCCCGGATTCGTTCCGGCAGGTGCCGGGGGACCGCCCGGCCGTCCGCGCCGGGGCCGAAGACGGTGGTGGTGGCGATCCGACCGCCCTCGCCGACCCCGATCACCTCCTCGACGTGCGAGACGAACCGGTGTTTGCGTCCGCCGATGCCGGTCTCGTCCTCGACGGTGACGTAGACGATCAGGTCGAGGGCGTTGCCGGCCATCCGGCGGGCCTGGTCGACGGTCATCTCCCGGCCGTGCGACAGGGCCAGCTCGACGATCCGCTCGCCGACCCCCGACGGGGTACGGGCGTGGATGGTGCACATCGAGCCACGGCTGGTCGTCATCGCCTGCAGCATCGGCACGATCTCCCGGGACCGGACCTCACCGACGATGATCCGCAGTACCCCCATCCGCAGCGAGACCGGGATCAGGTCGGCGATGCTCACCTCACCGGCCGGACGGCCGTCGAAACCGCGTTCGCCGTGGCCCTCGCGGGCCTCGAAGCTCATCACCGCCCGGTGCCGATCGGTACGCCGGGCCGGCAGCAGTTCCCGGCTCTCCTCCAGCAGCACGTACGGCTCGTCGGGTGGGATCTCGTCCATCAGCGCCCGGATCACGGTGGTCTTGCCGGCCCCGGCCAGCCCGGCGACCATGATGTTCAGCCCGGCCCGCATCGACGCCCGCAGGAAGTCACGGACCAGCACGTCGATCATCTCGTCCAGGTCGGGCCGGCCGCCGGCCACGTCGTCGAGGCTGATGTCCAGAGTGTTGTGCTTGCGGATCACCGCGTACGGGCGGTGGCTGACCAGGTAGACGGCGGCCAGCCGGCTGCCGTCGGGCAGTTGCAGGTCCAGCGTCGGCTTCGAGGTGGACAGCGACCGTTCGGTGGCCCCGGCCCGCCGGGCGGCCGCCTGCAGGATCTCCACCAGTTCGTCGTCGCTGTCGGCGATCGGGGCGTGCCAGTCCACCTGCCCGTTGCGCCGGGTGATCCGCACCTGGTCACAGCCGAGGATGTGAACCTCTTCGATGGTGTCGTCGACCAGCAGGGTCTGCAGCCGGCCGAGCCCGACGAGTTCGGCGGTGACCTGGTCGAGCAGCACCCGTTCCTCGTACGCGGTCAGCGGGGTGCCGGCCCGGCGGACCTGGTCGGCGTACTCGGCGACGACCGCGACGGCGAGCCGGGCCCGCTCGACGTCCTCCTCGTCGATGGTGAACTCGCGACCCCGCTGCCAGCGGGTGAGCCGGGTGCTGAGCTCCCGGCGCAGCTCGCGGACCAGCGCGAAGTCGGTACGCGGCCGGGCCAGCGCACCGGTGCCGGTGGTGTCGGGGGTGGCCGGCGGCGTGGTGGGTGGAGCCAGCGCGGTCGGCGGCAGGGTGGCCGGGGCGGCACCGGGCTGGATGCCGGGCCGGGGTGCGCCCGTGGGCCGGGCGGTGGGCGGCGCGCTGACCGGGACGACCAGGGGCCAACTGTGCCGCGCGCTGTGGCCGTGCTGCGCGGGACGCAGCGGCACGCCGCTGTGCCGCGTCGCGGCGGGCGGTACGGCTTCGCCGGGGGCGGCTTCGCCCGGAATGCCGTTCGGACCGAGTGGCGGGGTGATCGAGGTGAGCGGGTCCGGCCGGTCCCGGGCCGGCCGCTGCGGCCGGCCGGCGGTGTCGTCGGACTCGTCGCGGGGATCGCTCAGAACTGGCTCAAATCGCATTCGGCACCCCTTCCGGCGTTGCCCACCGCAGCCGGGCCTGCCGTCGCTCGATCAGCGAACGGACCGGGACCTCCAACGCGCCGGCCGCCCGCAGCAGCGGCCGGTTGAGCTTGACCGTGCCGCCGTGGCTGAGCACCTCGGCGGTGCGGGGGTCGGCCGGCAACCGGGAGATCACCGGCAACTGCAGGGCCCTGCTGATCTCGGCGCGGCTGTGTCCGTCACCGACCAGCAGCAGCCGCAGTGAACCGGGCGGCACCCGGTGCTCGGCGAAGTCCCGCTCGATGGTGGTCACCGCCGCCCGGGCGCTGGACAGGTCGGGCAGGTGCGCGGCCGCCACCACCAGGACGACGGTCGCCGCCCGCAGGATCGGCCACGGTGGATTAGCGACGTAGAGTCGGCCACAGTCGACGATCACGTCGTACGGTGGACGGCCGCGTTCCAGGCCGACGAAGAAGTCGGCGAACCGTTGCCACAGCGGGGTGACGCTGCCGATCTGCGTCGGGTCGACCACGCCGGGCAGCAGCAGCCGCTCCCGGCGGGGGGCGTCCAGGTCGACCAACTGGCTCCAGAAGGCCTCCTCCAGGTTGCCGTCGCGCAACTCGCTGACCGCCAGTTCCCCGATCCCCCGCCGGCCCTCCAGGGCACCGCCGAGGTAGCCGGCCATCAACGTCCCGCCGGCCGGATCGCACTCGGCGAGCACCACCCGGTGGTGCCAGGCGAGCGTGCAGGCGAGCGCGCTGGTGGTGACGCCGGGGGAACCCTTGGCGGAGACGAGCGCGACGATGGCCATCCGTCAAGCCGCCGGGGCCAGCACGACCGCGATCCTGTCCTCGGCGGCGAGCACCACCACCGCCGGCACGTCCCGTGCGGCGAGTGCCAGGTAGGCGATGATCCCGCTGCGGTCGTCGGCGGCCACGTCGATCACGGTCGCGTCGAACCGGGTGACCGCGTTCTCGCTGGCGTTACGCGTCGGCGTGCCGACGAGGATCAGCTTGTCGCCAGGGTTCAGCTGCCGGGCCGGCACCTGGTCGGCCCGCAGCCCGATGGCGATCTGCTGCTGGTCCGGCCCGATCATCGGCTCGTTGGTCAGCTGCGCCGGGGTGAGCAGACTGCCGGGCACCAGGGCGACCGCGGCCCGCAGCCCGACGACCTGGTCGAGCTGGCTGGCCGGCACCGGCTTGATCGCCTGCCCACCGGCCACCTGCACGGTCACCAGGTCGTCGGCGGACAGCACCGCACCGACCGACACGTCCCGGGCGACGGCCAGGTAGGAGCCGGTGGCCCGGACCGAGGTGACCGCGAAGGCGGACCCGAGCCCGCCGAGGGCGATCAGCAGCACCGCCAGCCCGAGCAGGCCGGGCCGGACCCGCCGCTGCCGGACGATCTTCGGCGGGGTGACCGGCGCGTCGACGCCGCTCTGGCCGGTACGTGTCGTCGCCACGGTCATCGCCGTACCACCTGCAGTTCGTCGATCTCGATCTCGATGGGGTCGCTGATGACCGTCGGGCTGGCGAAAATGTCCTGTTCGACCCCGTTGATGAACCAGGTGACGTCCCAACTGACCGTTGCGGTGACCTGGTAGCCGCCCGGCGTCGGGTAGCCGTTGTCGTAACCGCAGCCGGGGTTCCAGGGGTTGTCGACCGCCGGGTCGTACGCGTCGAAGACCTCGTCCCGTTCGCAGCTGAAGCTGTCGCCGTTGCCCATGTTGAAGGTGATCTCGTCGACCTCGGCCAGCACCCGGACGCTGACGTCGCGGTCCGCCTCGTCCTCATCAAGCGGGCCCCAGACAATGTCGGACTCTTCGGACCACACCCAGACCGGCAGACCGACCAGGCCGGGCTTGTCCGGGTCGGGCGCGGTGTGGATGACCGGCTTCTCGAATTGGATCCGGGCGTACGCACGGCGACGCAGCTCGTACGGGTCCGGTGGCGCCTCGTAGCCCGACGGCGGGTCGTCCAGCCACCTGACGATTTCTGAGACCTGCCCGGCGACGCAACTCACGTTGTACGCGACCTGCCCCGGCTCGCCGCCCGGCGGCTGCGGCTCGGCCCGCATGTAGTAGCACTCGTCCTCGCGGTTGAACCAGCCGACGATGTCGTCGTAGCAGGGCAACTCGACGCCGTCGCGGTAGCACGGGCCGGCCCCGCCGTCGCCGCCGTTGTTGCCGCCGCCGTTGTTGCCGCCGCCGCCGTCGTGGCCGGGGCCGCCGGGCTGCTCGACCCAACCTTCGCATTCGGCCTGGGTGACGCCGCCGCAGCCGCCACCGGACGACTGTGCGGCAGCCGGCCCGGCGGCGGTCAGCCCAGCAGCGGCCAGCAGGGCGACTGCGGCCAGCCCGACGAAGGTACGGCGGCCGATGGCAGCGACGCCGGTCAGCATGGCTGGTCCCGGTGTGCGACACCCCGGCTGATCAGCCAGCGACCGTCGTCGTAGCGGGTCGCGGTGGCGGTGGCCAGGTAACGACCCACCTCGGTGCCGGGAACGACCGTGTCCGTGTCGTTGGCGTAGACCATCCGGTAATTCGTCGCGTCCAGGCAGTCCTGGATGTCAACCGTCATCGGCACCGAATCGAGATTGATGTCGGTTATCGTGGGATCGGAGGTTAGTGAGCCGATGCGCACGGCGCCGTGCTCCTTCGCGTCTCGAATGCTCAGCCTGACCCGGGTCAGGAGTGGGTCGCCGAGATACTTCTTCAACTCGGGGTGATGGGGGTCGGCCGCGTGTTCGGCCTTCTCGGCGGCGGCGAGGTAGCCGTTGTACGCGGCGAGCGCGGCTTCGGCTGCCTCGGCGGCGGCCGGGTCGTCGGTCGCCGCCGGTGCGCGCAGTGGCGGCAGGGTGGCGGACTGCTCGCTGGCGCAGCCGGCGAGCGCGGCAGTCGCGAGCACCGACGCGGCGAGCATCACTGCTGGCCAGGGGCGCTGACTTGGCCTCACGTCCGTCCTCCTCGGTGCCCGCCGGGCCGGCCAGGGTGGCGCAGGGCGACAAGCACTATTGCCAACATCGATGTGTTGGGGTGTTGCCGTACTGTCCGTTGGAATGATCCAGTGCTGCCTCCGGCTGGTCCGGCCAGGTGTCGACCGACGCATTTCCGCCGGTCGGTCGGATGTTTCCCGGCGGTAGTGCATCGCTCAAGGGGGGAGCATAGGCTGACGCCCGCGACAGCAACAGGGGCAATTCAGAACAATACTCAGGGTTACGATCTTCGAGTCCGGTCCCGGTGGAGGGTGGCGCGATGCCCGGTCATTCCGATCACCGCCCCAAGACGCATCCGAGTACGTCTGTCAAGTGGACAGTGGTGATCGAAAACCGACAGTCTCCATCGCGAATTGCCAGCCTGGGCCGGATTCTGTCCCATTTGGAAGTCGACGGTCGACCCGGCCATCGTCGACCAGCAGACCGACCACGGTGCGAGCCGGAGTCGGTCGACCGGGTCCCGCCAGCCCGATCGACACCAAGAGTAAGCGATCATGAAAACACGGACCGTGACCGGCGTCGTGGAGGCCGGGAGAGGGCGCAGGGATGATCACCGGTAACGAGCGCCCGATCGGGACCGAGCCGGCACCGGCCCCCGCCGGAGGACGGCCCGGCCAGGCCGGCAAGCTGCTCCGCATACTGCTGGTGCTCCGCGTACTGCTGGTGCTGCCCGTGCTGCGCCGGGCCGCCGCCGTCCACTCGGTGGCACCCGGCGAACCGTGGCGGACCGGCTGTCCACGGTGCGGCACGCCGTTCGGCGCGGCCGGCCGGCCGGGGTCGTTTTCCCCGCCGGCGTCGGTGTCCCCGCTGGCCAGATGCGGCGGCTGCGGTGCCCGGGTCGGCCCGCTGCCGTTCGCCGTCGAGGTGGTCGCCGTCGCGGCGCTGGCGGCGTTGATCTCCGCCGGCCTTCCCTGGCCGGTCCTCCTGGCACTGATGTGGTGGGCCGCCTGGATGGTCCCGCTGGTCTTCGTCGACCTCGCGGTGCACCGGCTGCCGGACCGGCTCACCTACCCGGCCGCCGCCGGGACCTGGGCGCTGCTCGGCGCGGCGGTACTGCTGGGTGAGCCGTCCGATGCCTGGCTGCGGGCCGTCATCGCCGGTACGGGCGTCGCGGTGCTGTTCGCCGCCACCACCCTGGCGTTCGGTGCCAGGGGGTTCGGGCTGGGCGATGCCAAACTGGCGCTCAGCGTCGGCGCGGTGCTCGGCTGGTTCGGTTGGCCGATGGTGCTGCTCGGGCTGCTGGTCGCCTTCGTCGGTTCGGGCGGCGTGGCGGTGGTCCTGCTGGTCGCCCGGCGGATCCGGTGGACCCAGCAGCTGCCGTTCGGGCCGTTCCTGGTGCTCGGAGCCGTCGTCGGGGTACTGCTGGCCGGTCGACTGCCGGCGGGCTGAGCACAACCTCACCCCGACTCACGCCGAAATGCAGATCCGCTCGACATGCTCGAAGATGTCCGCGTCGGTCTCCTGCTGCCAGGCTGGCAACGCGTCCCAGTCGGCCACGTACGACGGCTTCGGGTCGTCGAAGTGCTTGTGGATCTGGGCGATCCAGCACAACGCCACAAAACGCCCCTTCTGCTCCCGGCTCAGCTGCGCTGTGCAACCGGAACTGACCTGCACGAAGTCGTGAATCTGGCCGAACACGGCCGAAGCGGCCTGTCGCTCCCATGCGGGGGTGGCCTCCCACGGGGCGACGTAACCGGGCTTCGGCTCGCCCGGATAATGCCGGAGCACCCCGGCTGTCCACGCCTCACGGAAGTGGCGACCCCGCTCGTCGGTCATGATCGGCCCTGATTCCTCTCGTCTCGTCATCAGATCATTTCGCCGTCAGGCTGCAGCCGTCAGCAGGCCGGTTATCCGGTCGTTCAGCTGTGCGACCTGAGCATCAGCCAACAGGGCCGGCGTGAGTTGGCGCTGGAAGCCCTGCACCTTCCGGCCCAGGTAACCGACGGAGTGGGTCTGCTCGGCGATGCCGACAGCTTCGCTGCCGTACCGGAGCATCCGATCGATGTCGGTACGTTGAGCGCTCAGCAAAGCAAGATCGGCCAGGATGCCACCCCGACGACGCGGCGACATCGTGCCGTCGCTGGCCGCAAAGAGCGCACGCTCGGCCAGATCGACCTGCCCCAATGCAAGGTGACAGGCGCCTCGCTCCTCACATATCCGGCTTCCATCGAAACGCAGCCAGCCACCAGGACTGGCCGGGCCGTTGAGACCGTGCACCTGCTCAGCGGTATCCAAGGCGTGTTCGCAAGCTTCCCGGTCGCCCAGTCCTGCGAACGCCTGAGCCTGCACAGCTGCGACCCAATGGCGGGTGGACAGTTGACTATCGCCACGTTGGGCGATCCGTGCTGCGGCGTCGAGCACGGTCACGGCCCGGCTGTACTGCTGGTCGTACAGGTTGACGAACGCCTGCCGGGTCAAGGCGCAGGCCCAGCGGTCGTAGGAACGCGACTCACGACCCGCCGACGCCGCCAACGAGTAACAATGTGCGGCCTCGGCGTACTGGTCGGCGTCGAAAAAGATCTCGCCCGCCAGTTGGAACAGGTCGCATGCCAGCACGCACAGCCTGCGGTGCTCGGCCCCCGTAGGTGCCCGGTCGAGCCGGTCGACCAGCACGGCGGCCTGCTCCTGGACCAATGGGTAGACGAGGCGCTTGGGCCTGGTCAGCCCGAAGACCTGCCACAGGTGGGCGTTGAGTTCTGCGTATTGATCCAGGTCACCGGCCTCATGAGCCAGGGTCGCCGGAAGCAGAGCCGCCCCGTGGCTTCCAGTTGGTAGCGCCGTGAGGGCACCCGCGACGCTTATCAGGCGGAGAAGTTCGCGGCGATGCATGTCGTCGAGTACACCTGTCGGCTCTGACCGTACCGGAACCGGGCCGGCGGCGGTTGGTCGAGGTGTAGGAACAGGAGGAGACAGGTCCTCGTCCCCACCCATTAGCCAGTGGTCGAGCTGCTCTGCCGTTACCTCCAGGATCTTGCACAGCTTCAACCGCGTATACGGATAGGGGGTGGTGACGCCGTGTTCGAGTCGGGCGATCGTCGTACGGTCCACGCCGATCTTCTCGGCGAGAGTCTCCTGGCTGAAACCGAGCGCCTTCCGACGCTCGACGAACCGGCGGCGCTTGACTGCCACAGGCACCTCCGTCCTTTGGGACTCCCGTTCCAGCGTACGGGAGGCTGCGCTTGACTGAGCCGTCCGTCGCCCCCAGATGCGTCACAGATGCCTCGGAAGCACCCGGGCTCCGTGTCGTGCCGACGGGTTTCAGAGGCGGCGGATCACCAGCCCTGGCTTGACGTCCGAGGCAGCCGACAGGTGCGCGATGTCCTCCGGGTCGCTGGTGAAGACGATCGCGCCGCAGGCAAGCGCGATGGTGACCACGCTGGCGTCGACCACGTCACGCGTACCGGCCTTCCCGCACAACACCCCGGCCGATTTGGCCAGTTCCAGACCGACTGGAACGATTTCGCAGCTGCTCAGGAACCGTCCGAGCTGGACCTGCCGGCGGGCATCTCGCCAGGCCTGGCCGACCACGACGGAAGGGACGAGCAGACGTCGCCCTTCCTCGACGGCCAGATGGTGTATCGCCCAGATCCGTCGGTCATTGCTGTCGATCGCCAGCAGCACCCCTGTGTCGTAGACGTAAGGGATGGTCACGCGGCCGCCCGGCCGGGCGCGCTGAGCGCCTGGGCGTCGGCGGCAGCCATCTCCGCGCGTGCCGCAGCGATCTCTTCAACGGTGAACGCACCGTGCTCGGCCTGCCAGTCGGCGACCAGCCGCCGCCCGACCCGCCGCCGGAGCTCACTTTCCGCAGCGCTCGCCACCAGCCTCGACAAGGGGACGCCATCGTCGCGAGCAGCCTCGCCGAGCGCCTCGACCAGTTCTTCGGGGAGGGTCACAGTGATCTTCTTTGCCGCCATACGCACACCATACAGCGATATGGCAGCACCTAAGGCGAGTGCTGCCGCCCTCCCGGCCGGTTCGCCACCTGCGAACCGGGGCAGGATGGAGTGCATGGGCAGGGCGAACGAGCGGCGCACCGTACTGCGGATCGACGTCGGCGGTGGGTCGACCCGGCAGGTCCGTCGGATGGACACCATTTCCGGGGAGGAGCCGCTGGAGATCCGGGTCGGCCCGGCTGGTGCGGCACGGCGTCCCCCGCTGGCCGTCACCATGCGTACGCCGGGAAACGACATCGACCTCGCGATCGGCTTCCTGCTGACCGAGGGTGTGATCGGGGCCGCCGAGGACGTGGTGACCGCCCAGCTGTGCGCCGGCACCGACACACCGAACACGTACAACGTGGTCGACGTGACGCTCGCCGGGCACGTTCCGCCGCCGCAGACCGACCCGGCCCGCAACTTCTACACCACCAGCTCCTGCGGGGTCTGCGGCAAGGCGAGCATCGATGCCGTCCGCACCCGGTCCCGGTTCGACGTGGCCGCCGACCAGGCCACGTTCAGCCCGCAGGCCCTGGTCGGTCTGACGGACCAGCTGCGCGCCGCCCAGCAGGGCTTCGACCGCACCGGTGGGCTGCACGCCGCCGGCCTGTTCACCGCCGACGGGCAGCTCCGGGTGGTACGCGAGGACGTCGGCCGGCACAACGCCGTCGACAAACTGATCGGCTGGGCGGCCCGGGAGGACCTGCTGCCGCTGCGCGGTCATCTGCTGCTGGTCTCCGGGCGGGCCAGCTTCGAGCTCACCCAGAAGGCGTGGATGGCCGGCATCCCGGTGCTCGCGGCGATCTCCGCCCCGAGCAGTCTGGCGGTCGCCCTCGCCGAGGAAGCGGGGATGACCCTGGTCGGGTTCCTGCGCGGATCGACGATGAACGTCTACGCGGGCGCCGACCGCCTCACCGACTGAACCCGACGTGTCCGACGCCGCCGTTCGCCGGACGGCTTGCCGGGCTCCGCGTGCCCGATAAGTTCACGTCTGTCGCCGGTTCTCCTGGATCCAGCGCTCGACGTCCGACTTCAGCCCACACCGGACCCATTGCGAGGGCTGTGGTCGTTCAAGGTCAAATCCAGCTGGTGCCCGGAATGCGGGCGTACGACGTCAGCAACTCGGCTACCGGGTCATCCGGCACGGCTCACCCTGACCGGCGCACCCCGACACTCACGATGCCGGGATCACCATGATCAGTTGAAGGTGAGATACCTTTCCCGTCGGCTGAAAGGTATCTCACCTTCAACTCGCGGCGTCAGCGATCCGCGAAGCCGGGGAGCAGAGGATCTGTGTCGTCGGCTCCGTACACCTCACTTGCGGACGTACCCGGACGTGTACTGCGACCGCACGGCCAACGGCGCGCACTCGTGACGCGCGCCGCGTACCCCCGCAAGATCCCTGCCGTGTCTATGCTCGGCCCTGAACAGCGCAGACAGCCTCAGATCGGAGACGGGGACATGCAGGTCGCCGAAGTCCTGGAGGTGCTCGAAGCACTGTTCCAGACCAGCAGGCACCCGGAGATCACCGACGTCCGTCGGTACGGGCAGGACACCGAGCCCGGCGGCAATTCGCCAGCCGGGGTACGGGTCTACTACTCGACGGGATCGACCGGGATGCTGTGGGCGGCCGTCGGCAAGCCCGCACCGGCACCGGCGTCGTTGCCGGCCGAGATGCCCGCACCTCGCGAGCGGGCGCGTCGCACGCTCGCGTTCGCCGTCCAGCTGCTGGACTTCGCCCGACCCGAGGAGTTCACCTCGTGGGAGCCGTGCGCTTTCACCGGGGTGCACAGCTCCCCGTCCGGGGTGAAGATCACCTGCCGGGACGGCGGCGCCGTCTTCCTCCGGGCGACCGCCACCACCGGACCGGGCGGCATCGCAGGCGAACCGCAAGAAGACCCGTACCCGGACTATCAGATTCCGGAAGGAGTCCGTTCATGGCGCCAGGAGGTAGGTGCTCGGTCTGCGGTCAGCAGGTGACCACCGCCCCCGGCCAGCCCGCACCGCTGCACCAGGGCCCGGGGAAGCCGAACCAGATGTGCCGGATCGGGGCAGCCTACGTCCTGACACCGGCGCGACCGCGGAAGACCCCGGGGCGAGCCCGGGGTCTTCCGCATCATGCCCGCGCGGTGGCGGGTTCACGGGCGGCGTCGGCCGGCGGGGCGGGCCCGGTCGAGCCGCTCGCCGCCGGGTCGACGGCGTGGGCGGGTGTCGGACCGGCCCTTACGCCCGCTGCGGTCCGGCTTGGGCCATGGGCCAAGTGCCGCCGGCGGAATGCCACGAACCAGGACGTCGTCCATCAGTTTGGCCATCGAGTAGCCGGGTTCGACGTCGAGCGCCCGGTCGAGGGCAACCCGGGCCAGGGCTCCGTTGCCGGCCCGCCAGGCGGCGAAGGCCAGCAGGCTGGCCGGCCCGGCGGCAAGCTCCGGCTCGGCCCGGCGGGCGATGTCCTGCCAGAAGGTGACCTGCCACAGCTCGTCGGTGACCCGCTCCCAGGCGTAGTCGCGCACCTCCAGGTCGGTCAGCAGCAGACTGAGCCAGGCGATGTCCTCGTCGGTCGGGGCGATGCCCCGGCCCTGCCGTTCCAGCAGCATCCGTACCGTTTTCTCTCCGGCCCGGCGCAGCGTGCGGGCACCGAGCAGGTCGGCCGGCGGGGCGTGGTCGACCAGCGCGGAGCGGCGGGTCCGGGCGCGTTCGGTGGCGGCCCGCATCGCCGCCCGGGCCGGGCCGGTGACCGGTTCCACCTGGCGACGCAGCGCGGCCCGGTCGGGCAGGGCGACCTGCCCGGCGACGGTGGCCGCGACCGCGACCGGGTTGATCTCGGCGTCGAACCGGTGGCCCTCCGGCGGGCAGCAGGTCGGATCGTCGCAGAAGGAGGACCAGTAGCGACCGTCGGCCACCCGCAGCGCGTCAAGCAGCACGGTGCCCTGTCGGCGCAGCGCGTCGGTGGTGTCCCGCAGGACCGGGTCGACGGTGTCGGCCGGACCGTAGCCGAGCACGACGGCGGCGCTGACCTGCTGACGATCGACGATGGCGGTCAGCTGGGCGGTTGCCGCCGCGCGGACGTCGGCCGGGACCGTGGCGTCGGGCAGGTCGGCGCGGGCGGCGATGACGACCGTGTGGTCGCGCATCCCGACCACCACCACGCTGTCGGCGGGGTGGAAGCCGATCAGGTAGGGCACGGCGGCGATCAGGTCGGCGGGTTCGCGGACGGTGAGCGCGGCGCCCTGAGACGTCCCGGCGGCCGGGTCGGGAACGGAATCGGGGGCGGGTACCGGTTCGGTAGGTGTCATGCCGGAAACTGTCGCGCCGGACGGTGACCGGTTGTGGCCGTCCCGACCCGACCTGTGGACGACACGCCAGGTTATCCACAGGCACGCAGAGTAGTTTCCCTGGTGACGGCGTTTCTGCTCACCACTGGTTGCGCCACTGAGCTGGACGGCAGGCGGCGCGGGTTACCGTGCCGCCATGGATCTGGCGTACCTGCGGGCCCACCCGGAACACCTGCCGACCTTCCTCACCCATCAGCGGATCCGGGAGACGCCGGTCTCTGGCGGGTCGATCTGCGCGGCGAGCCGGCTCACCCTCGACGACGGCAACTCGGTGTTCGCCAAGTCCTGGCCGGAGCGGTCCGCCAGGCCGTTGCCGGACGGCCTGTTCGCCGCCGAGGCGGCCGGGTTGCGTTGGCTGGCCGCCGCCGGCGGGGCACCGGTGCCGGAGGTACTGGTGGCGCTGCCGCAACTGCTGGCCCTGGAGTGGGTCGAGCCGGGCGACGCGGACCCGGCCGCCGCCGAGCGGTTCGGCCGGGAGCTGGCGATCACCCATCGGGCCGGCGCGGCCGGGTTCGGGGCGGACTGGCCGGGGTTCGTCGGCGCGCTGCCGCAGGACAACGAACTGGTGACCGACCGACCCTGGTCGGCCTGGTTCGGGCAGCGCCGGCTGCTGCCGTACCTGCGGATGTCGGTCGACAACGGCGCGCTCACCGCCGCCGAGACCGGCCTGGTCGAGCAGGTGGTCGACAACATCGACGGGTACGGCGGCGACGAGCCGCCCGCTCGGATCCACGGCGACCTGTGGCCCGGCAACCTGCTCTGGGGTGCGGACGGGCGCTGCCGGCTGGTCGACCCGGCGGCGCACGGCGGGCACCGGGAGACCGACCTGGCGCAGTTGGCGCTGTTCGGCGGCGCCCCGCACCTGGATCGGATCCTCGACACCTACCAGGAGCAGTGGCCGCTGGCCGACGGGTGGGCGGCCCGGGTGCCGGTGCACCAGCTGCACCTGCTGCTGGTGCACACCGCCCTGTTCGGGGCGGCGTACCGCTCGGCCGTCGCGGACGCGGCCCGCGCCGCGCTGCGGTCCTGACGCACCGGCGCGCTACGGTCGGCGCATGGCATCGAGCGCACGGCCCGCCGACGGCCGGCTCACCGATCGGTACGGGCGGGTCGCCACCGACCTTCGGGTGTCCCTGACCGACCGGTGCAACCTGCGCTGCTCCTACTGCATGCCGCCGGAGGGTCTGCCCTGGCTGCCCAGCCCGGACATCCTGACCGACGACGAGGTGACCCGGCTGATCGGGGTCGCGGTGTGCCAGCTCGGGGTGACCGAGGTGCGGTTCACCGGCGGCGAGCCGCTGCTGCGCCCCGGGCTGACCCGGATCGTCGCCGCTGCTGCGGCGCTGCGGCCCCGACCGGTGCTGTCGTTGACCACCAACGGGATCGGTCTGGACCGCTTGGCGCCCGGCCTGCAGGCCGCCGGCCTGGACCGGGTGAACGTATCGTTGGACACCCTCGACCCGCAGCGGTTCGCCCAGTTGGCGTACCGCCGGCGGCTGCCCGACGTGCTCGCCGGGCTGGCCGGCGCGGCGGCGGCCGGGCTGACCCCGGTCAAGATCAACGCGGTGCTGCTGCGCGGGGTCAACGACGACGAGGCCCCGGCGCTGCTGCGGTACGCCCTGAACCGCGGCTACGAGCTGCGCTTCATCGAGCAGATGCCGCTGGACGCGCAGCAGTCCTGGGACCGCGACCGGATGGTCACCGCCGCCGAGATCCTCGACCGGCTGCGGTCCGAGTTCACCCTGCTGCCGGATCCCGCCGAACGGGGTGCCGCACCGGCCGAGACCTGGCTGGTGGCCGGCGCCGAGCGGTCGGACGGCAGCCCGGCCAAGGTCGGGGTGATCGGCACGGTGACCCGGCCGTTCTGCGGTGACTGTGACCGGACCCGGCTCACCGCCGACGGGCAGGTACGCGACTGCCTGTTCGCCCGGAAGGAGTCGGACCTGCGTGGCGCGTTGCGGTCCGGGGCCGACGACGAAGAGTTGGCCCGGCGGTGGCGGCGGGCGATGGCCGGGAAGCTGGCCGGGCACGGCATCGACGATCCGACGTTCCTGCAGCCGGCCCGGCCGATGTCGGCGATCGGCGGCTGACCGTGGACGACCCGACACGGGATGGAGCCGAGCAATCGGTGACGGTGCGTTACTTCGCCGGGGCGCGGTCGGCGGCCGGGCGGACCACCGAGTCCGTTCCGGCCGGGCTGGACCGGGCCGGGCTGGTGGCAGAGCTGACCGGTCGGCACGGCGACCGGTTGGGTCGGGTGCTGGCGGCGGCGAGTTTCCTGGTCGACGGCGTCGTCTGGCATGATCGTCACACACCGTTGCCGGCCGGTGCCACGGTCGACGTGCTGCCACCGTTCGCCGGCGGCTGAGGAGGACCGCGTCCGTGCTCGCCGTACTCGGGTTCGTCACAACGCTGACCCTGATCACCGGCCTGATCCACGGTTACCTGTGGTGGCGGCTGGTCCGGGACACCACCCGGCCGGGGCGGTGGCGACGGGCCGGCACGCTGCTGGCCGTCGGGTTGGCGGTCCTGGTGCCGGTGACGATGGTGAGCACCCGGTCCGCCGGGATGTCCTGGCTGGCCTGGCCCGGCTACGTCTGGCTGGCGGTGATGTTCTACCTGCTGGTCGTCCTGCTGGTGCTGGAGCCGCCGATGCTGGTGGCCCGGCTGGTCGGCCGGGCCCGCAGCCGCCAACTGAGCAGGGTGGGCACGGTGCCGGTGACCGTACCGGCCGAGACGTCCGCCCCGCCGCCGGCCGAGCTGCCCGGCGGCCGGCCGGCCGACGACTCGGTGCCCGACCCCGGCCGACGGCTGTTGCTCGCCCGCAGTGCCGCAATCTTCGCCGGGCTGACCGCGACCGGCGTCACCGGCTACGGCATCCGGACCGCTCTCGGCCCGCCCCGGCTGGACCGGGTGCAGGTGCCAATCGCCCGGCTGCCCCGGGCCATGGACGGCCTGCGCATCGCCACCGTCTCGGACATCCACATCGGCCCGCTGACCGGGCCGGCGCACACCGCCCGGATCGTCGAGCTGATCAACAGCCTGGACGCCGACCTGGTCGCGGTCGTCGGCGACCTGGTTGACGGCACCGTCTCCGAGCTCGGCGGCACCGCCGCCCCGCTGGCCGACCTGCGCGCCCGCTACGGCAGCTTCTTCGTCACCGGCAACCACGAGTACTACTCCGGCGTCGAGGAATGGGTCGCCGAGGTGGACCGGCTCGGCCTGCGGGTGCTGGTCAACGAACGCCGGGAGATCGTCACCCCGGGCGGGGTGCTCGACCTGGCCGGGGTGAACGATCCGACCGCGGAGACCGCGCGGCCGGCCGGGCCGACCGCCGCCGGGTCCGGGCCACTGGCCGGCCCGGACTACGACCGGGCGCTCGGCGACCGGGACCCGGACCGCCCGGTGGTGCTGCTCGCCCACCAGCCGGTGCAGGCCCACGAAGCCGCCCGCTACGGCGTCGACCTGCAACTGTCCGGGCACACCCACGGCGGTCAGATCGCCCCGTTCAACCTGGCGGTACGGCTGGTGCAACCGGTCGTCTCCGGCCTCGCCACGGTCGACGGCACCCAGGTCTACGTCACCAACGGCGCCGGGTTCTGGGGTCCGCCGGTGCGGGTCGGCGCGCCGCCACAGGTCTCCCTGGTCGAGCTGCGCAGCGAGTAGGAGCGCAACGGGTCAGCCGGCGGCGAGTGAGAGTCACGTCTCGCGGGTTTCCGCGCGTGGCGACACGCCGGGCGGCCCGGTCACATGACAGGATGCGGCGTGCCCCCGTACCGCGCCGTGCCCTCTCCCGGCTCCGCCACGGGACCCGGGCCCTTCATCGCCGACCTGCACATCCACTCCCGGTACTCGCGTGCCTGCAGCCGGGACCTGAACATGTCGAACCTGGCCTGGTGGGCCCGGCGCAAGGGCGTCAGCCTGCTCGGCACCGGTGACTTCACCCACCCGGCGTGGTTCGAGCATCTACGGGAGTCGCTGCGCCCGGCCGAGCCGGGCCTGTACCGGCTCAGCCCGGAGGCCGAGCGGGACGTCGCCCGCCGGCTGCCGTCCCGGCTGGCCAGCGAGGCCGAGACCAACCCGGTGCGGTACATGCTCAGCGTCGAGATCTCGACGATCTACAAGCGCGGGGACCGGACCCGCAAGGTGCACCACCTCATCTACCTTCCGGACCTGGACGCGGTGGCCCGGTTCAACACGGCGCTGGGCCGGATCGGCAACCTCGGCTCCGACGGCCGGCCGATCCTCGGGCTGGACTCCCGCGACCTGCTGGAGATCACCCTGGAGGCGAGCGCGGACGGCTACCTGGTGCCGGCGCACATCTGGACGCCGTGGTTCTCCGCGCTCGGCTCCAAGTCCGGCTTCGACGCGATCGCCGACTGCTACGCCGACCTGGCCGGGCACATCTTCGCCGTCGAGACCGGGCTGTCGTCGGATCCGGCGATGAACTGGCGGGTGTCCAGCCTCGACGGCTACCAACTGGTGTCGAACTCCGACGCGCATTCGCCGCCGGCGCTGGCCCGGGAGGCCACCGTGCTGGACAGCGCGCTCGACTACTACGCGGTACGTGAGGCGCTGCGCACCGGCGACGGGCTGGTCGGCACCATCGAGTTCTTCCCCGAGGAGGGCAAGTACCACGCCGACGGGCACCGCAACTGCGGCGTCAACTGGGCCCCGGAGCAGACCCGACAGGCCGCCGGTCGCTGCCCGCAGTGCGGCAAGCCGCTCACCGTCGGGGTGCTCAGCCGGGTCGAGGATCTCGCCGACCGGCCGCACGGGCACCGGCCGGCCAACGCCAAGCAGGTCACCCACCTGGTGGCGCTGCCGGAGATCGTCGGTGAGATCAACCGGGTCGGTGCCCGGTCGAAGACCGTCGAGGGCCAGGTGGTCAACCTGGTCGCCGCGCTCGGCCCCGAACTGGACATCCTGACCAAGGTGCCGGTGGACGACATCCGGCGGGTCGGCGGCGAACTGCTCGGTGAGGCGATCACCCGGCTGCGTCGCGGCGAGGTCCGCCGGGTGCCCGGCTACGACGGCGAGTACGGGGTGATCACCCTCTTCGCGCCCGGGGAACTGGCCGCCGGCGGTGGTGCCGGTCAGCCGGAGGCGCTGTTCGACGTACCCGTGCCGGCGCAGCGCCCGGCCGACGGGCCGATGGCCGCCGACGAACCGGCACCGGCCGGTGTCCGACGCGGCGGACAGTCCAGGGCCGGGACCGGACAGTCCAGGGCCGGGACCGGACAGTCCAGGGCCGGGGCCGGCCGGTCCGGTTCCGGTGGGCGGCCGACGCGGCCGGGCCGGTCCGGGCGGTCCGGGCAGGAGCCGGCGGCACCGCCGATCCCGCCGCCACCGACGCCGTCGCCGCACGAGCCGTTCGAGCCGATGCTGGCCGGCATGGAGGAGGTCGGCACCGGACTGCTGGACCGACTCGACGCGATGCAGCGGGTCGCCGCGTCCGCGCCGGGCGGGCCACTGCTGATCGTCGCCGGGCCGGGTACCGGCAAGACCCGGACGCTCACCCACCGGATCGCGTACCTGTGCGCCGAGCTGAACGTCTTTCCGGAGCGCTGCCTGGCGATCACCTTCACCCGCCGGGCCGCCGAGGAGCTTCGCCACCGGCTCGACGGACTGCTCGGCCCGGTGGCCGAGGACGTCACCGTGGCCACCTTCCACTCGCTGGGGTTGACGATCCTGCGGGAGAACCCGAAGGCGGCCGGGTTGCCGGCGACGTTGCGCATCGCCGACGACACCGAGCGGGAGCTGGCCCGCGCCGAGGCTGGCGAGGACGACGCCACGTACGCCAAGCTGCTGCGCGCGGCCGGCCTGGTCGACCTGGACGAGCTGGTCACCCTGCCGCTGCGGCTGCTGCGCGAGGACCAGAAGCTGGTGGCCCGCTACCGGGACCGCTGGCGGTGGATCTTCGTCGACGAGTACCAGGACGTCGATGCCGACCAGTACGAGCTGCTGCGGCTACTCAGCCCGGCGGACGGCAACCTGTGCGCGATCGGCGACCCGGACCAGGCAATCTACTCGTTCCGGGGGGCCGACGTTCGCTACTTCCTGCGCTTCTCGGAGGACTTCGTCGACGCCCGGCTGGTCCGGCTGGCCCGAAACTACCGGTCGGCGGCGCCGATCCTGGCCGCCGCCGTGCAGGCCATCACGCCCAGTTCGCTCGTCCGCGGCCGGCGGCTGGAGCCGGCCCGACTCGATCCGCAGGCACCGCTGATCGGGCTCTACCCGGCCGGCACGGCCGCCGACGAGGCGACGTTTGTGGTGCGTACGGTCGACGAACTGGTCGGCGGGATCTCGCACCGCTCGTTGGATTCCGGGCGGATCGACGGGCAGACGTCGTCGGTGTCGTTCTCCGACATCGCCGTGCTGTACCGCACTGACGCGCAGTCCGGCCCGATCGTGGACGCACTGACCCGGGCCGGTGTCCCGGTGCAGAAGCGGTCGCACAACCGGCTGCGGGACCGGCCGGGGGTGACGGCGATCGCCCGCGAGCTACGGCACGCCGGTGGCGGGCTGGACGGTTCGCTGGCCGCCCGGGTCCGGCTCGCCGGGCAGGTGCTGGCCGACCGGCTCACCACGCCGACGCTGGACCTGCCAGCCGGGCCGCAGCTGTCGCCGCCGGACATCTGGTCTGCCGTGGAGTTGCTCACCCCGCTGGCCCGCCGCTGCGGCGACGACCTGCCGATGCTGCTGTCCCAGCTGGAGACCGGCGCCGAGGTGGACGCGCTGGACCCACGGGCCGAGGCGGTGACCCTGCTCACCCTGCACGCGGCGAAGGGCCTGGAGTTTCCGGTGGTCTTCCTGGTCGGCTGTGAGGACGGCCTGCTACCGCTGCGCTTCCCCGGTGCTACGCCGACCGACGACGACGTCGCCGAGGAGCGGCGGCTGTTCTTCGTCGGCCTGACCCGGGCCCAGGACCGGCTCTACCTCTCGCACGCCCGCCGCCGGGTCCGGCATGGCAGCGAGCGGGAGACCCGGCCGACGCCGTTCCTGGACGCGATCGACGCGGGGCTGTTCGACCGGCTCGGCGACGAAGGGCCGCGCCGTCCCAAGGACCGCCAGCTGCGCCTGCTGTAGGGGCTGGTCAGACCGCCGCCGGCCCGGTCACTCGCGACCGCCGGACCTGGTGCAGCGTCGGACCATCATGCGGTTGGCCGACGGTTGGCGCGCTTCGGGGAGGTGAGCTGCTGGGGTGCTCACGCTACGGTGACGTCTGTCATCGCCGACCCGAGCGGACAGCCGGGGCCGGAACCGCCGCGCAGGAGGACAGGAAATGTCGCAATACGGACCGCCCGGCGGGCCGTACCCGGGTGAGCAGCCAGACCGGTGGCCCGAGCATCGGCAGCCGTCGGAGCCGTACCGGGAGCCGTCCGATCCTTGGGGCGGACCGCCTGGACCCTGGGGTGACGCGCCTACCGAGGCACCAGGCCAGCAGTGGCACGGCGGCGCACAGCCGGACTGGCCGACCGGGCAGCCTCCGCCCGCCGCTCCCGACTGGCAGGGGTACGGGCAGCACACGTCGGCCGGCGACCAGAGCTGGCATTCGCCGACCCAACCTGCCCAGCGCTGGGCCGGGGCCGACGACCAGACGTGGCAGCAGTCCGGCGGTGACCAGCCGTGGCAGCAGCCGGGCGGGGGTCAGCCGTGGCAGCAGCCGGGCGGGGGCCAGCAGCCGTACCCCGACGGCGGCCAGCAGCAGCCGGGCCCGGCACCAGCGTGGGAGCCGGCTGCAGAGCCACGCCGTTCCGGGCGTGGTGGGTTGAGCGGTGGACTGCTCGCCGTGTTGATGGGTCTGACGGTGCTGCTCTGCGGCGGCGGCGCGGCCGGCATCTACGTTCTGACCCGCGACGAGACGCCGGACACCGGGGTGGAGTTGACGGCACCGACCTCCGAGCCGGACGCCGCACCGTCCGCAGCCCCGTCGGAGCAACCCGAGCCGACGGCTGAGGCCGACCAGCCGAGCCCCACTCCGACACCGACCTCGTCGAACGACGCCCGGTTCGTCGACGTGGGGCAGTGTGTCCGCAACGATGCCGAGGCGGAGGAGGAGACGCCGGTGCTCACGATCACGGATTGTGACCCCGGCGCGTACGAGGTGCTCGCCCGCTTCGATGGCGTCACCGACGGCGAAGACGACGCGAAGACCAAGTGCGCGGACGTCGAGGGCTATACCAACTGGTACTTCTTCAACAGCCAGCTGGACGCCCTGGATTTCGTGCTCTGTCTCAGGCAGCGGTGAACTGACCGGTGAGGCTGCCGCCGGATGGCAGCCGTTGGTTACCGTTCCGGTAGCACAGTTGATCCGCTGGACCCCTGCCCGGCGGGTGAGATCCGTGCCAGGCGGGCAGCGCCCCGTCTGATCCAGCGACGACGCTAGGGAGATCATGTCCAGCTACGGTCCGCCGGGCTACCCCGGTCCGGGACAGCCCGACGACCCCGCCGGTCAGTCCGGTTACCCGCCCCCGGGTTCCGGATACCCGCCTCCGGGCTCCGGTGCCCCTGATCCGACCACGCCCTACTCCTCGCCGTACCAGCCCGGCGGTTACCCACCGCCGACTTCCGGTGGCGGCGCCTACCCACCACCGCCGACCTCGGGTGGCGGTGGCTACCCGCCACCGCCCGGATCGGGTGGTGGCTTCCCACCGCCACCGCTACCGGGTTGGGGTCCGCCGCCGCCCGGGATGCCCGGTGCCCCACCGCCCAAGAAGTCCCGCACCGGGCTCATCATCGGGCTGGTGATCGGCGCGGTGGTGTTGTTGCTGCTGCTCTGCGGCTGCGGTGTGATCGGGTTGTTCGCGCTGACCGACAGCAGCACCTCGACCGCCGGCGAGGAACTGCCGACGGTGGACGTTTCGACCGACACACCCGACGATCAGCAGGGCGAGGACGCCGATTCGGCGCCGCTGCCCGGCGGCAGCGACGACCTGATCGTGGTGGGCGACTGTGTGGTCAACGACGGTTCGGAAGAGGACGCCGTCCTGCGCAAGGTGGCCTGTGAGCCGGGCACCTTCGAGGTGCTGTCCCGCATTCCGCTCACCACCGACACGGAGCGCTGTGACGATCCGATCTTCGGCCACCCGGACACCGACACCACCTACACGCACGACACCGGTGAGCAGGTACTCAACTACGTGCTCTGCATGAAGGAGCTCTGACCGGAGACGTTCTCGACCAGTGACTAGGGCTCTCTAGCGTGACAGCTAGAGAGCCCTAGTCACTGGTCGACCGTCGGGCAGGGCCCGGCGGACGGGCCGTCCGCGGGGCCGGCAGGACGTCGGCCGACACGATCGGGACCTATACCCGGTTCTAGCGCAGACGCTAGACGGCCCGATACGGTGCCAGACATGGATCCGATCCGGAATCCGTACGCCCCCGGCGCCGGCCAACGTCCACCCGAACTCGCCGGTCGCGGCCGCGAGCTCGACGTCTTCGACGTGGTCCTGGAACGCGTCGCCCGAGGCCGGCCAGAGCGCAGCCTGATGCTCACCGGCCTACGCGGGGTGGGCAAGACCGTCCTGCTCAACGCGCTCCGTTCCCAGGCCATCGCCCGGCTCTGGGGCACCGGCAAGATCGAGGCCCGGCCTGACCAGTCGCTGCGCCGCCCGGTCGCCGCCGCCCTGCACATGGCGGTACGCGAGCTCGCACCCCGGCACCGGGCACCCGAGCGGATCGACAACTTTCTCGGCGTACTGAAGGCCTTCGCGCTACGCGCGAACCCGCCGGCCGCCGGCGGACGTGGCAACGCGCAGCCTCGGCTGCGCGACCGCTGGCAGCCGGGCATCGACGTGCCGGCGGCGACCGGGCGGGCCGACTCCGGCGACATCGAAATCGACCTGGTGGAGCTGTTCACCGACGCCGCCGCGGTGGCCACCGACGTCGGCACCGGGATCGCGCTGTTCATCGACGAGATGCAGGACGTCGACCCGACCGACGTCTCCGCGCTCTGTGCGGCCTGTCACGAGTTGTCGCAGCTCGGCGGGCCGCTGATCGTCGTCGGAGCCGGGCTGCCGCATCTGCCGGCGGTGCTCTCCGCCGCCAAGTCCTACTCCGAACGGCTGTTCCGCTACCAGCGAATCGACCGGCTGGACCGAATCGCCGCCGACCAGGCGCTCACCGCGCCGGCCGCCCGCGAGCAGGTCGAGTACGAGGCGAAGGCCCTTGACCTGCTCTACGACAAGTCCGGCGGATACCCGTACTTCGTGCAGGCCTATGGCAAGGCGACCTGGGACCATGCCCCGCGCTCGCCGATCACCGCCGCCGACGTGCGGGTCGCCGCGCCGGAGGCGGAAGCGGAGCTCGCGGTCGGGTTCTTCGGGTCCCGGTTCGAACGGGCTACCCCGGCGGAGCGCGAGTACATGCGGGCGATGGCCGTGCTCGCCTCCGCGGACCCGGGGGACGGCCCGGCACCGGCCGTCGAAGGTGCCGACGACGAGACGGGCGATGGACCGCCGGACCCGGCGGCGACGGCGGACATCGACCCGGCGGTGTCGACCGCCGAGATCGCCCGGTCCCTCGGCCGGAAACCGGCCAGCTTGTCGCCGGCCAGGGACGCCCTGATCAAGAAGGGGCTGATCTACTCGGGCGAGCGCGGCACGGTCGCGTTCACCGTGCCGCACTTCGGCCGCTACCTGCGCACCCAGCCCGGCTGACCACGCCCGGTGCGGCCCGGCACCCCGCCGCTACCCGACAGCTCACCGGTTTGCCGGGTAACAGACCGCCCAACCGGGTATGACAAGGAGCATGAGACCCGTACGCACCACTGCCCGCGCCCTGCTCAGCGGCATCTTCATCGTTAGCGGCGCCCGTGCGGTGACCAGCCCTGCACCGTACGCCGACCGGGCCAAGACGGTCACCGACCGGGTCGCTCCGATGATCGAACGGGCCGCGCCCCGGCTGCCGACCGATACCGAGAGTCTGGTCCGGCTGCACGGTGCCACCCAGCTCGCCGGTGGCCTGCTGCTGGCGACCGGCCGGCTGACCCGGCCGGCCGCGGCGGTACTGGCGGCCTCGCTGGTGCCCACCACGGTGACCGGCCATCCGTTCTGGTCGGCGACGGAACCGACCGAACGACAACTCCATCAGGTGCACTTTCTCAAGAATCTGGGCCTTCTGGGCGGGCTGCTGCTCGCTGCGGCCGATACTGAGGGTCGACCGGGCCTACGCTGGCGGACCAGCCGGGCCGTCCGGCAGAGCCGGCGGTCGATGCATCGGAGCCGGCAGTCGGTGCGCCGGGCGGTGCACTCGGCGCGTCGGGACGCCCGGATCGCGGTCCGGTCCGCCGTCACCGCCCGGCGACTGCCCGGGTGACCGATAGATCCGCCGAACGACGACCCCGATCGATGGCCGGTAAAATCGGACTTCAGCGCGTAGTTGGGCACCGAAAACCACGAAACAGATAGAACACAGCACACAGCGTTAACAAGGTGGAAATATCGCGAACTAGTGTGGGATCGGACACGGTAGGGTAACGCGCCCGCCTCCGGACGCCGATGCGTTCTAGGCTCGGACCGGCACTGGGGCAACTCTGCACTCAACGACCGGGGGTGGGTAGATCATGGTGGCGGACGTCCGTTCCCGGGTCCGTCGTCTCGCTCCGCTGGGTCGGCGTCGTCTCGCACCGCTGCGCCGTCTGGTACGTGACGTCGAGCGCGGCACGCTCGTGCGCATCGGCCTCGTCGCGCTGACCTGCTACGCCGCCTGGTATGCGATCGGCATGTTCGGCCGACCGTACAACTTCTTCGACATGCGCATCTACCACGGCGCGATCATGTGGTGGGCCAACGGCGGCGACCTGTACGCATTCATCGCGCCGGAAACCACCCTGGGCTTCACCTACCCGCCATTCGCCGGCCTCACCATGCTGCCGATGGCGGTTGTTCCGATGATCACCGCCGGCTGGCTCAACATCGCATTCGGTATCGCCGCCCTCACCATCGTGCTGGCGGTGCTGCTCAGCCCGATCGCGGACCGCTGCGGTTGGCCGCGCTGGTTCACCGTCGGTCTCGCGGTGCCCCTCGCGGTGGCCATCGAACCGTCCCGGGAAACCCTCGGCTACGGGCAGGTGAACCTGCTGCTGTTCGGCCTGATCATCGCCGACCTGGTCGCGTTGCGCTGGCGCGCCGCGCCCACGTCGCACCGGCTGGCCACCGGCGGCCCACTGCGCCGGATCTTCTTCAGCGGCATCTGGGCCGGCGCCGGCATCGGTCTGGCCAGCTCGATCAAGCTGACCCCCGCCCTGTTCATCGTCTACCTGCTGATCACCAGGCAGTGGCGGGCGGCCGCCACCGCGATCGGCACCGCCGCCGCGGTCACCGTCGGCGCGATGATCGTCGCCGCCGACGAGTCAGCCACCTACTTCACTTCGGTGCTGTGGGACACCGGCCGGGTCGGGGTGTCGGACATGACCCCGAACCAGTCGCTGGCCGGTCTGCTGGCCCGGCTCTACGACTCGATGGAGACCCCCGGCCTGCTCTGGATCTCTTTCGCCCTGCTGTTGCTGGCACTCGGGCTGTCCCGGGCCGCCCACGCCCACGCCGACGGCGACGAGTTGACCGCGTTCACCCTGATCGGCCTCACCGCCAACGTGATCAGCCCGATCAGCTGGTCGCACCACCTGGTCTTCGTGATCCCGGCGATCATCGTGCTGGCCGACGCGGCGCTGCGGCGACGCAGCGCCAGCAAGGGGCTGATCTCGCGGCGTACCTACCCGCCCACTGGCGCCGGTATCAGCGGCGTGGCCGGCCTGCGGACCCCGATCTGGTTCCCCGCTCTCACCGGGATGCGGCACGCCACCGCCGCGATCGCGCTCTACCTGCTCTTCCTGGTGTCACCGATCTGGCCGTACGAGCACCAGTTGCCACAGGTCTCGCACTACCACGACGGTCTGTTCGGCGTACTGATGGAAAACTCGCTCGCCCTGGCACTGATCACGCTCGTCGCGGCACTGCCGTGGCGGCCGGGAGCCGAACCGGCGTTCTACACCGACCCGCGACCGCAGATCCGGCACCGCCAGCCGGCCGGTCCGACCGGCACCGGGCTTGCCGATGCCCGGACCGGCACCAGGCAGTCCGATGCCCGGACCTCCGGTCAGGTCAGGGACAGTTGACCCATTCCTCGGTGCCGTCGGCGAAAATCTGCCGCTTCCAGATCGGCAGCCGGGCCTTCGCCTCGTCGACGAGCCGGGCGCAGGCGGCGAAGGCCGCCGCCCGGTGCGCGGTGCTGACCGCCGCCACCAGGGCCACGTCGCCGACGGCAAGCGGCCCCAGCCGGTGTGACACGGCGACGGCGTGCACCGCCGGATCGGCGGCCACCTCGTCGGCGACCTCCCGCAGCACGTCCTCGGCGCTGGGATGGCCCTCGTACTCCAGGCTGAGCACCGACCGGCCGTGGTCGTGGTCGCGGACCACGCCCTGAAAGGAGACCACCGCGCCGGCCCGTGAGTCGGCGACCGCCGCCGCGTGGGCGGCCAGGTCGAGCGGTTGCGAGGTCACTGACACCAGAACAAAAGGTCGGGTGGTTGGAACGGTCACGGCAGACGCTCCCCGGGCAGCAGTGGCAACGGTACGACGGGCACATCGTCGTCGGGGCGGCCGCTGCCGCCCGGCGGGATCACCGCGAAGCCGGCGGCGGCGGCCAGCCCGCGCAGCATCGCCGACCCGACGTGCCGCAACGGGTACGCGGTACCGGTCACCGGATCGACCCGTACCAGGGCAAGGTGGGTGAAGTCGCCACGGCCCGGTACCGCCGCCCCCAGCCGGTACCGGGTCAGCGTCGGCAGCGGCCTGCCCTGCAGTCCGGCGAGCAGCGGCGCGACCAGTGACGCCAGGGCGACGATCGCGGACTGCGGGTTGCCGGGCAGCCCAGCGACGAACCGGTCCCGCCCGTCGGCACCAGTCACCCGGGCGACCAGCATCGGGAACCCCGGTCGGACCGCGACCGTGTTGACCACGTACTCGGCACCGAGTTCGGCCAGCGCCGGATGCAGGTGGTCCACCGGGCCGTGCATGGTGCCGCCCGTGGTGCAGACCAGATCGGCGCCGGCCAGCGCCGACCGCAGCCCGTCGACGTGCGCGGCGAGGGTGTCGGCGACCGGCCCGGTCACCGCCTCGGCAGGCAGTTCGCAGCCGTACCTGCGCAGCCATCCGGGCACCGCCGGGCCGAGCGCGTCGCGCACCCGACCGGCGCCGGGCGGCCCGGTGGTCAGCAGTTCGTCGCCGAACACCAGCAGGCCGGCCCGGATTCGCTGATACACCGGCAGATCGTCGTAGCCGCAGGAGGCGGCGAGGCCGATCACCCCGGGGTCGACCGGCGTACCGGCCGGCAGCAGCTCCTCGGCGGCCGACGCCTCTTCGCCGGGCGAGCGCCACTCCGGCTGCGGCCGCGGCTCGCCGCGTACCAGTCCGGTGTCGTCGCGCGTCGACTCCTCGACCCGCAGCACGCTGGTGGCCCCGGCAGGGACCATCGCGCCGGTGGCGATCTGCACCGCGGTGCCGTCGTCGGACAGTTCCGGCGGCACTCCGCCGGCCAGCACCCGGCCCACCACCCGCCACGGGGCGCCGCCGCGTACCGCCCAGCCGTCGACGCTGGCAGTGCGGAAGGCCGGCAGGTCGGTCAGGGTGGTCAGCGGCCCGGCGAGGGTGGTCCCGTCGGCCTGCGGCAACGGCAGCCGGACCGGCGGGCGGCGGGCGGCCCGGCCGGCGGCGTGCACCAGGGCGCGGGCCTGCCCCCAGTCGACAGGTGGATGCCCGGCGGCCGGGGCGGCCGGGGCGGTCGTCGGTTCGGCGCTCACCGGCCGAGCCTATCCGCCGGCCGGCCACGGCCGGGGGTGCCGGTGGCGTCGACCGGGCCGGGGTGCGGTGGCGTCAACTGCGGGGGTGGTCGCCGCCGGCCAACTGGTCGAGTGCGTGGCGCAGGATCGGCCCGAGCACGGCCAGGCCGTCGCGGGCACCGCCGGTGGAGCCGGGCAGGTTGACGATCAACGTACGACCGGCAACCCCGGCGATGCCCCGGGACAGCGCTGCCGTCGGCACCGCCGACCGGCTGACCGCCCGGATCGCCTCGGCGATCCCCGGGATCTCGTAGTCGAGCACCGAGCGGGTCGCCTCCGGGGTGCGGTCGGTAGGGGTGATTCCGGTGCCGCCGCTGGTCACGACCAGATGGACCCCGTCGGCGACCGCCCGGCGCAGCGCCTGCGTCACCGGTTCGCCGTCGGCGACGACCAACGGTTCGTCGACCTGGCAGCCGAGGTCACGCAGGCCAGCGACCAGCAGCGGACCGCTGGTGTCGGAGTAGACGCCGGCGGCGGCGCGGTTGGAGGCGACCACCACCCGGGCATGCGGGCTCACGACCGGCCCGCCGGGCGGTGCCAGTCGCCGGTCTTGCCGCCCTCCTTGGAAAGCACCCGGACGTCGTCCAGCACGGCGGCCGGGTCGACTGCCTTGATCATGTCGATCAGGGTCAGCCCGGCGGTGGCGACCGAGGTGAGGGCCTCCATCTCGACCCCGGTCCGGTCGGCGGTCCGCACCGTCGCGGTGATCTCGATGGAGTCCGCGGTCAGCGCCAGGTCGACGACCACACCGTGCAGCGCGATCGGATGGCACAGCGGGATCAGGTCGGGGGTGCGCTTGGCACCCATGATGCCGGCGATCCGGGCGACGGCCAGCGCGTCGCCCTTGGGTAGGCCGTCGCGGCGCAGCAGTTCGATGACCTCGCCGGTGGTACGCAGTCGTCCCGCTGCCACGGCACGGCGGACGCTCGGCGGCTTGGCGGTGACGTCCACCATCCGCGCGGCGCCTGTCTCATCGACATGGGTCAGGTTCGGTACCTCGGTCACCTGAACGAGCCTATCGAGCAAACCAGTCGGCCCTGGCTCGACCGCCACGGTTGGCGGCAGAGTTGGCATCGGGCCGGTGGTACCGGCGACCTGCCGGCCCGGATGTCACCTCCCAACTTCTCCACCGAGCCGCACTTCCGGATTACCTTCGCGGATACCTACCACAGCTCTCAAATCGTGCATGCCTAAGGAATCCATAAGGTTATGAGCGAACCTGTTCGAGTGCATTCCGTCGGCGATCAATAACCAACGGTGACAAACTCCCGCCATCTTCACTAATCATGCGCATATGGACATTTATCCGTATGCAAGTGCCATATCGCAACTCTATGGTTCTCCTGTCAGCAAGAGCCGGCAGCAACAACTGCCCAATCGAGTGGAGGGGAAGACCATGCGCAGCAACGAATGGTACTGATACTGTCGTCTACCGATGACGAGCAGTAGTTCTGCGGGACACGCAGCGCAACAAGATCAGGAACGGGTGTGACCCGCATAGTTCGACGCGACAACGAGACCGATCGGCAGCTGGTGCTGCTCGTCGGTCTCGTCGCCGTTTGTGCGGTGGCCGTCGGCGCCTCGTCGCTCTACCTTGTCGCCGGGTCACTGGTCAGCACTCCCGACGAATTGGCGCTCGTCGCCGCCCTGATCTTCCTCGCCGCGGTCGGGGTCACCGTAAAATGGTTCGTCCGTATCCGGTCGACGGCCCACGCCATCGCCTGGAGCGAAGTCGCCATCCTGGTCGGACTCGCGGTGGCACCCGCCACCCTGGTGGTGCTCTGCACCGGCCTCGGTGTCGGCCTCGCGATGATCGTGCAACGGATAGCCCGGATCAAGGCGATCTTCGCCGTCGCGAAGAACATGCTCGTCGCCGCCGCCGCTGGTGCCGGCCTGCACACGCTGAACTGGGATCCGGAGCTGGCGATCTACAGCGCGGCGTTCTTCGGGCCACTCGTCACCGCATATGTAGTGGCGGTCGTGCTCGACGAGGTGCTCACCATCCCGGTCATCGCCCGCGCCACCGGAACCGGGCTCTGTGCCATCTTCCGGCACAACCTCGGACTCCGGGTCTCCAGCGCGGTGATCCGGTTCCCGTTGATCGTCGCCATCCTGCTGATCCTCAAGGCGGACCAGTGGCTGCTGGTGACGATCCCACCGGTCGTGCTCTGCATCCACCTTGCCTACGCCGGACATGCCAGGGCCCGCGACGACCAGCAGGCCTGGCAGCGGCTCGCCCGGGCCACCGATGCGCTCAACGTCGTCGACCTCGACGCGGTGCTGTCCATCGCTGTGGTGCAGGCCGCCGACCTGTTCTCCACCGACCGGGTCGAGGTCGAACTCAACGAACCTGCCCGGCTGGTCCAGGGCAACAGCGACGGTGTGCAGTACGACGGCCCCACCGGCAGCGCCCCCACCCCGCACATGCGGACCGTGATCGCCGTACCGCTCGCCGGTCCGGGCAGCACCCTCAGTGTCGGCACCCTGCGGCTCTGCCTGACCGGCCCGGTCAAGTTCTCCGACCGGGAGCACTACACGCTGCGTACCTTCGCGTCCGCGCTGTGCACGGCGGTCCGCAACGCCTCGCTCTACCAGCAGTTGAACCAGGTCGCCGAACGGCACGCCCGCGAGGCCGCACAGGACGAACTCACCGGGCTGGCGAACCGGCGCCGGTTGATGGAGCACGGCGTCGAACTGCTCGGCAGCCGGCGCACCAGCGGGATCACCGCGCTGCTCCTCGTCGACCTCAACCACTTCAAGGAGATCAACGACACGCTCGGCCACGGCGCCGGCGACAAGGTGCTGATCCAGGTCGCCCGGCGACTGTCCGCGAACGTGCAGCCCGGTGACCTGGTCGCCCGGCTCGGCGGCGACGAATTCGCCGTACTGCTGACCACACTGCCGGCTCCCGCGATCGCCGCGCACCGGGCGGACGCGCTACTCGCCGCGATCTGCGAACCGATGGAACTCGACGGCATGCGGATGAACGTCGAGGCCAGTGGCGGCATCGCCGTCGCACCGGGCAGCGGCGGAATGGCCGAACTGCTGCGCCGCGCCGACGTGGCGATGTACCAGGCGAAGCGGTCCGGCGGCCGGACCGCCGTCTACGCCCGCAGCCGGGACACCGCCGACGTCGGTCGGCTGGCGCTCGGCGGAGACCTGCGTCGGGTGGTCGCCCAGCACGAGTTCAACGTCGACTTCCAACCGATCGTCGACCTCGGCACCGGGGAGGTGATCGCCGCCGAGGCGCTCGCCCGCTGGCAGCACCCCGACCGGGGGCGTCTCGACCCGAAACGCTTCCTGGAGACCGTCGAACGCTCCGGTCTGCTCCCCGCCTTCGCCGACGCGGTCCTGGAGCAGTCCCTGATCGCCGCCGCCACCTGGCACGAAGCCGGCTTCGCGCTGCCGGTCGCGGTCAACCTGTCCCCGCGCAGCCTGCTCGACCGGCGGTTCCCCGGTGCCGTACTGGCCCGGTTGCAGGCCCACGACGTCCCGCCCGACCGGCTCATCCTGGAGCTCACCGAGACCCTCACCCTCAGCCAGCTCGAAGTGGTCGACCAGGTGCTCGGCCAACTCCGCGACGCCGGAGTACGGCTCGCCCTGGACGAGTTCGGCACCGGCTACTCGTCGCTGTCCATGCTGTCCCGGGTGCCGGTGCACGAGCTCAAGATCGCGCGTTCGTTCGTAATGAGCATGGAGACCTCCTCCGAGGCGGTCGCCGTCGTCCGGTCGACCGTCGACCTCGGCCGCAGCCTCGGCCTGGCCGTCGTCGCCGAGGGTGTGGAGAGCGAGCCACAGCGTCGCGCGCTGTGGACGATCGGCTGCACCGCCGGTCAGGGACATCTGTTCGCCCGACCGATGCCGGCCCACCGGCTGCTCACCGCGCTGCAGTGCGGTTCCGGCGGCCGCCCCGGCAACCTGGCCAGTCCACTGCACGACGAAGGCGCCGTGATCCGGATCGGCCAGACCCGCCGGGCCGGCCAACGGCACCGGAACGAGAAGGTACCGCACCTGCCAGCCTGACCGTTCTGTCAGACTTGCCGGCGTGACCGTCACGGCGGCCGGATCCGCAGCTCGCCAGCGCCGCCCGGCTGGCCCGGCCCGGCGGTGGCGGGCTGCCGCCGCCCGCCGCTGGCTGCAACTGGACCGGGGCGCCGGTGGCCTCGTCGGCGACCTGACGCTCTATCTGCTCTCCGCAGCCTTCGCGGCAGTCACGGCGGTCGCCTCCACTCTCGCCCCACACCGAGCCTGGGGGGCCGTCGCCGTTGTCGGATACGCGGCCGCCGCCCTCGTCGTGGTCGGCCAACTCGCCGTCCGACGCACGGCCCGCCAGCGGCTGACCGGCGGCGGCACCGGCGATTGGCAGCCCACCGGCAGGGCCACCCGGACGTGGCTGACCGGCGGCGCCGCCCGCGCGTGGCTGACCGGAGTCACCTGGGCGGCGGTGGTCGCGGTGCCCCTGGTCATGCAGGCCGAGCAGCGGGCCGATGGACGCACCGACCGGGCCCAGGAAGAGGTGGTTGTGGTCGACGACGGCGGCGCCTCCCGGCTACTCGCCGACGGCAGCCCGTACCTGTCCGAACAGCAGATCGCGGCGCTGCCGGCGGACGAACGGCTGCTCGGCTACCTGCCGTACCAGCCCGGGATGGCGATCTTCGGGCTGCCCCGGGCGCTGGCCGGCACCGGTTGGTGGACCGACGCCCGGATCTGGTTCGCCGTCGCCACCGTCGCCGCCCTGGCCGCGGCCCTCGCCCTGGCGCGCCGCCGTGCCGGCCCGGCCGGCGATCGGGTACTCGTGCGCGCCGCTCAGCTCAGCACCGTACTGCCGATCGCCGCGCTGGCCATGAGCACCGGCGGCGACGACCTGCCGGTGCTGGCCCTCGCCCTGCTCGCCCTGGTGCTCTGCACCGGCGGCCGGTACGCGGCGGCGGGGACGGCCATCGGCGCGGCGGCCGCGCTCAAGCTGTTCGCCTGGCCGATCCTGCTGGTGCTGCTCTGCCACGCCGCCACCCGCGATCGACGGGCCGTGGGGCGGGTCGCGGCTGGCGGGATCACCCTGCCGCTGCTCGCCCTGGTGCCGGTGGCGGTGGTCGACCACGCCGCGCTGATCCACAACGTGCTCGGCTTCCCACTCGGTGCCGGCATGGTCTCCAGTCCGGCTGCCTCGCCGCTGCCCGGCATGCTGATCTCCACCTGGATGCCCGGCGGGCGGATCGTCGCTGGCGGGTTGCTGCTGGCCGTCGGGCTGGCCATCGCGGTACGGCTGGTCCGCCGGCCGCCGCGAACCGCCGCTGCGGCGGCCCTGATCTGCGGCCTCGGCCTGCTGGCCGCGACGCTGCTGCTGCCGTCGACCCGGTTCGGCTACCTGCTCTACCCGGTCGCCCTGTTCAGCTGGGTCCCCGTGCTCCGGGTCGCCGAGGTGCAGGCGCAGGCATTCGCGCCGGACCGTGACGAGCCGTTGCCGCCGTACGGGCCAGGCCGGTGATGCCCCGGGGATCGACGGCACCGCTGGTCCTCGCCGCGGTAGCAGTCGGCGGCGCGGTCGGGGCGGCCGCCCGCTTCGGCATCGCCGCCGGCTGGCCGGGCCCGGTCGAAGCCGGACCGCCCTGGCCGACCCTGGTCACCAACCTCGTCGGATGCGCGTTGATCGGTGTCCTGATGCGGGTGGTCACCGCCGTGCCCCGGCCGCACCGGCTGCTCCGGCCGTTCCTCGGTGCCGGCGTACTCGGCGGCTTCACCACGTTCTCGGTCCAGACCCTGGAGGTCGCCGACCTGCTCGCCGCCGGACGGCCCTGGCTGGCCGGCGGCTACACGCTCGGCACCCTGGTGGGCGCGCTGGGCGCGGTCTGGCTCGGCGGCGCGGCGGCCCGGCCGCTCGCCGACCGGCTCGCGCGGCGGGTCCGGTGACCTGCCCCGACCGCTCGGAAGGTACGGGATGAGTCTGCTCCTGGTGATGTGCGGCGGGGCGGTCGGCGCGCTGGTTCGCTACCTCACCGACCGGGTCGTGGTGGGACTCGGCCGGCCCAGCTTCTGGGGCACCTTCCTGGTCAACCTGGCCGGGGCCGCGCTGATCGGCCTGCTCGCCGGAGCCGGACTGGCCGGGGGCGGCTGGCCGGCCCGGCTGCTCGCCACCGGCCTCTGCGGCGCGCTGACCACCTACTCGACCTTCGCCTACGAGGTGGTCCAGCTGGCCGGCGGCTCCGGCCGGGAGCGTTGGACGGCCGCCGGCTACGCCACCGGAACCCTGCTGGCCGGATTCGCCGCGCTACTGGTCGGCCGCCTGGCCGGCGACATCCTGGCCGGGTGACGGCGACCGTCGGTGTGGAAAGGGTGACGCCGACCGTCGGTGTGGAATCCGCCGACCGCGCGGCGGGCGGGCGGGAAACGGCGTACACCTTGAAGACATGGAGATGGAGTACCGGGACCGCCGCGACGCAGGGGAGCAGCTGACCGGGCAGCTGGCGCAGCTGCGGGGACGACCGGACGTTGTCGCCCTCGGGCTGTTGCGGGGCGGGGCACCGGTCGCGGCGGTGATCGCCGACCAGCTCGACGTGGCGTACGACGTGCTGGTCATCCGCAAACTCGGCCTGCCGTCGGCGGCCGAGGTCGCCTTCGGCGCGATCGGGCCGGGCGGGGTGCGGGTGCTGAACCCGGAGATCGCCGACCAGCTCGACCCGGGACAGATCGCCCGGATAACCGCCGAGGAGACCATTGAGTTGCGCCGCCGCGAGCAGCTGTTCCGGGGCGACCGGCCGCCGCTGGACCTACATGGCCGGACCGCCGTCCTGGTTGACGACGGGTTGGCCACCGGCGCGTCGGCCCGGGCGGCGGTCGCGGTGAGTCGAAGCCTCGGTACGGACCGGGTGGTGCTGGCGGTGCCGGTCGGCTCGGCCGAGGCGATCGCCACGCTCCAAGCCGTGGTCGACGAGGTCGTCTGCCCCCTGCGACCGACGGACTTTCGCGCCGTCGGTCGTTACTACCAGGATTTCCACCAGGTGTCCGACGACGAGATCGCCGCGTTGCCAGTCGGCAGGTGAGGATCGGAGCCGGTACCGTCGAGTCATGCAGATGAACTGTCCCAAGTGTCACGGCGCCATGCGGCAGTACGAGCGCAGTGGGATCACCGTCGACCAGTGCACCGAGTGTCGCGGCATCTTCCTGGACCGGGGCGAGCTGGAGCGACTGCTGGACGCGGAGGCAGCCTGGAACGGTGGTGCCGGCGGCCAGCAGCCGGGTCAGCCACCCCGCCCGGCACCGAGTCCGGCCGGCGGTTATCCGCCGCCTCCGCCGCCACCGCCGGTGCACCATCAGCCCGGCTACCCGCCGCCGGCCCCGGCCTACCCGCCGGCTCCCGCGTACGGGCACCACGGCTACCACGGACACTACCGGCACAAGCGGCAGAAGAGCTTTCTCAACCAGCTCTTTGACTGAGCCTGTTCCCCGGCGGTCCGGAACTGCGCTGGTCCGGGCCGCCGCACGGCCGGCAGCGCGGCGGCCGTCCCGGGCAAGGTGGCTCAGATCGCCATGTCGACGAACCGGGAGAGGTGCAGCTGGGCGGCGACAGTCACCGTGTCGGTCGGCCCGTTACGGTGCTTGGCGACAATGAAGTCCGCCTCGCCCGCCCGAGGCGACTCCTTGTCGTAGTAGTCATCTCGGTGCAACAGAATGACCACGTCCGCGTCCTGCTCGATCGACCCCGACTCACGCAAATCAGACAATTGCGGCCGCTTGTCGGTACGCTGCTCCGGGCCACGGTTCAACTGACTGACCGCGATCACCGGGCACTCGACCTCCTTGGCCAGCAGTTTGAGCCCACGGGACAGATCCGCGACCTCCTGCTGACGGCTCTCGGTGCGTTTCGGTGAGGTCATCAGCTGCAGGTAGTCGACGACGATCATTTTCAGGTCGTGCCGCTGCCGAAGCCGCCGCGCCTTGGCCCTGATCTCCATCAGGTTCATGTTGGGCGTGTCGTCGACGAAGAGCGGCGCCTCACTGATCTCGCCCATCCGACGAGCCAGCTTCGTCCAGTCGTCGTCGGAGAGCTGGCCGGAGCGCAGGACATGCAACGGCACCTTCGCCTCGGCGGAGAGCAGCCGCATGACGATCTCCACCTTGCTCATCTCCAGCGAGAAGATCGCGCTGGCGTGGCCGGCCCGGATCGCCGCGTTGCGGGCGAAGTCCATCGATGCGGTCGAGTTGTGCGTCGGGATCATCGTCCGGCCGGCGAGATAAAGATGGTCAGGGTTGTCCACGGTGACGCAGCGCACCGGCACGCTGCGGACCGGTCGGATCGAGGTGACCCGTCGCTGCTGGTCGTCATGAGTGTGGATGGTCACCGTGTAGACGCTGGACGGCGAGGTCATCCGGCCCTGGACGGTGCCTGCCGACACGGTGCAGTGCAGACCGAGGCTCGCCACCAACTCGCGTACCGTCTCAACCATCAGACGCGAAGTGGTCCGGTACTCGTCCAGCCCGCCGGGGTTGCGGGTGCCGGCGGTGTCCAACAGGCCGGTCAGCAGCGCCCGCCGCTGCCGCTCGGAACTGCGCAGGTACGCGTCGGGGATTCGCCGGTCGGCCTGGCGGTGGTCGGCAGCCGGGTCACCACCGGCAAGATCGACCCCCAACTGGTACGGCGGCACCGGCAGGTCGTCGCGGTCGGGCAGCGCCAAGGCGTGGCAGTTCGTGACGGTGACCTCGGGGCGCTCCGCTGGTGACCGGTCGAGCAGGTCCAGGATCTCTTCGGTGGTCAGTACCTGGGTGGACCGTGCAGGTGCGGACTGGGCCGGTCGTGGCCCGGACCGGCCGGCCGACGCCAGAGCGGCCGAGACCGGCACCGGGGTGACAGCAGCCAGCGCCGCGCCGGCCGCTACCGGTACCGGCACGGCGGGCCGATGCGTCACCTGCCAGAGGTGGTCACCGTCGGCGACGATCACCGAGCCGTCGGAGAACTCGACCTGGTAGGACCGCCCGCCGAGCAGGACGGCAGAGGTGCCGACGACCGTGGTGGGTCGACCGGTGGCGTCGAGTAGTCGGTCACCGACCACGACCTCACCCATGGTGGTCCAGCCGGTCGGGGTGGGCAGCGGGGTGTCCAGCGCCAACGCCTTGCCGAGGCCGGGTCGGCCGGCGACGATGATCAACTGTCCGGGGTGCAGCCCGTTGAGCAACCGGTCCAGGTCAGTGAACCCGGTGGGCACCCCGGTCATCATGCCGGCCTGGGCACCTACCGCCTCGATCTCGTCGAGGGTCGGCTGCAGCATGTCGGCCAGGACCGCGAAGTCCTCGCTGACCCGCCGTTCCGTGACGTCGTATACCGCCTGCTGAGCGAGATCGACGACGTCGTCGATGTCCCGGCCACCGCCGGCGGCCGAACCGTACCCGAGCTGCACGATCTTGGTGCCGGCCTCGACGATGCGGCGCAGCACCGCGCGCTCGGCCACGATCCTGGCGTAGTAGGAGGCGTTGGCCGCAGTCGGCACGCTTGCGATCAGGGTGTGCAGATACGGCGCACCACCGATCCGGCCGAGGTCACCCGAGTTGGCGAGCGCGGCGGAGACGGTGATCGCGTCCGCCGGCTCGCCTCGCCCGTACAGGTCCAGCACCGCGTCGAAGACCGTGGCGTGGATCGGGCGGTAGAAGTCATGCGGTTTGAGGATCTCCACGACGTCGGCGATGGCGTCCTTGGAGAGCAGCATTCCGCCGAGGACACACTGTTCGGCGGCGACATCCTGGGGCGGCGTGCGGTCGAAGGGCTCACCGCCGGTGGGCGGACCGGGTGGCTTAACCGGTGGGCCGGGCGGGCCGGTCGGGCGGGCCGGTGGCCGGGGCTCGGTCTGCAGGTCGTCCGTGATGGACATCCGGGCGCCCCCCTTCACTACATCACTGCCGCGAGTCAACTGCGCGGGTACGACATCGTCTGCTCGTGCGTCGTCGACGACCTGCGGTCGGCCCACCAGGGACCGGGCGACCGGGGGGCGTCGCATCGGCGTGGGAGGGCTCCGGGAAACGATACGGACTTGCGGCGGCATGCCCAAACACGGCGGTGGATGAACCTCTGGACAAGCTGTGGACAGGATGGCGCAGGCTGTGCACAACCTTGTGCACAGCCTGTGGAAAACTCGCCGCCAAGCCGGCGATAAGCCCTCTGAGCTGGGACTTCTCGATCCACAGCCGGTGGACAATAATCTGCACCGGGCTGCCCGCCGGGCTACCGGCTACTATCGGGCGGGAACTGATTCGCCGGCCCAGCCGATCACGGCTCGATAGCGAAGGGGCGAGGCTCCGGCGGTGGACTACCGGGAGTGGGAGTACGGCGACCGCCCTCCACGCGAGCGGCGGTCGGCTGCCCGGTGGCCCGACGACACCGATACCGACCCGGTCACACGCTCTCGTCGACCGCAGCGCTACGACCCGACCGAGGATGACGAGGCACCACGCGGCCGGCGCCGCTACGAGGACCGACGCGGCCGCTACGAGGACCGACGCGACAGTGCGCGGCACCAGGCCGACCGGGGCAGCCCGGCTACGGACCGGTGGGCGCTGCCCGCCGGCCCGACCCCGCCAACAGGTGAGCCGGTCCATCGGGATCCGCCGGCTGGCCACGCCGGGCGGCACCGCGACGAATCGTGGCAGATTCCTGAGCAGCCGGTACGGGGCCGTCGGTCCCGTGACCGTCCGGCGCTGCCAGCGGCCGGGCCCGAGATCGACGCCCACGACTGGGACCGGCCTCGGCGGGCACCGGGCCGGCGCCGCGCGGCCGAGGACCCGATCTCCGGCAGCCCGGTGTCCGGCGATTCGGCGGGCTGGCGGCGTGAGCCGCCCGATAGTCGTTCCGGTCCGGTGTCGGGCGCAGGTCCGCTCGACCCGGACGGTCCAGCCACCGCGCCGCCCGCGACCTGGTCGAGCGCGCCAGCTCGATGGTCGACGCCGCCGAGTGATCCAGGTGACCCTGGTGACCGGGAGGGTTACGGCGGCCGCAGTCGCCGATCGTCTCGTCGTAGCGGCCAGCCGTCCGACGCTGACCGGCCCGGTCGCCGACGGCGCGACCGCGACGACATCCGGCGTCGCCTCGACGACGACCACGCTGCGCAGTGGCTACGCGACGACGAGCCCGCCAGCCGATGGTCCAGCGCGACGGACCACACCAGCGAATGGTCCCGGGATGCCGACCACACCAGCGAATGGTCCCGGGGTGCCGACCACACCAGCGAATGGTCCCGGGATGCCGACCACACCAGCGAATGGTCCCGGGGTGCCGAGCGCACCGGCGGGTGGCCTCGAGGTGCCGAGCGCACCGGCGGGTGGCCGCGAGAGGCGGACCAGGCCGGGCGATGGGACCGGCCGGCCCGCCGCGAGATCGAACCGCCCCGGCGGGAGTTCACCGACGAGACCGGCACCTGGCCGCGGGCCGCGTCCTCGCCGCGGGCGATCGGCGCGGGCCCGGCGCAGCCGCCCACCCGTCGGGCCCGGGAGTTGGGCCGCGGGGCGTACCGCCCGGAACCGGTCGACAGCTGGCGCGAGATCGGCGACCAGACCGATCAGTGGCACCGGGGCGACGACCCGGAGAGCTGGCCGGCCGGTAGCCGCACCGGGGCGCGCAAGAGACGCGCGGCCGAGGTCGGCGACGTCGCCGACGTCGCCGACGTCCTTCCGCCGGTCGATCCGTGGCCGCAGGTCGAGCCGGGCCGGGAAGGCACCTTCTGGTCGGGGACCCGGCTGGCCGCAGACGACCCCAGGTGGGTGGAGACGCCGGCTTCGGCACCCCGGTCACCGATCGCCCTGCCGAGCGCGCCCCGCTCCCGGGTGCTGCCCGAGCAACGACCACGGCCGCGGTACGAGCCCCCGTCGCAGCGGCGGTTGACGTACCGGATCGACGACGAACTGATCGACGCCGACCAGGGCGGCTATCTGTCCTCGCTGCTGTACACGGCTGCCTGGTACGCCCTGCCGGTGGTGGCGTTTCTGATCTGGAGCCTCACCCTGGACGGCACCCCGGCGACCAACGACTGCGTTCTCGGGGTGGACGGCGACTGCCTCTCCGCTCGGGCACAGGCGATCAACTCGCTACTGGCCGCTGCTCCGGCCTTCGCGTACGCGTTGATGATCTCGCTGGTCCTGGCGGTGACGATCAGGTGGGTCAGCGGCACGTGGCGCGCCTCGAGTGTCGGCCTGGCGGCGGCGGTGATCGGCGGCGGCATGTCGACCGTACTCGCCAGCGCTATCACCGGCCAACCGATCGGCTGACGCCGGATCTACCGGGCGGGTCCCGGATCCCCGACTGTTCGCGCTGGTCGTCGCGGGTGCCGTGCTCCTAGGATCGACCGGTGTTCAGCCGCAGCCAGAGGATCAACCTGACCGTGACCGGGCCACTGCTCGCCGTACTGGCGACGGTGCTGGTGACCGGGTGCGGCGCGGCCGGCGACGACGCTGCGGTCGATGACGGCCCTACTGCCAGCGGGGCGCCGTCCGAGGCGTCGTCCGGTACCGCCGTGCCGGCCGCTACCCCGTCGGATGGCACGCCACCACCGTCCGGCGCGGCGGGGCTGGGTGCGGCACCGATGCCGTCGAAGGCTCCCGACCGGCCGCCGGTGGCCGGTCCGGCAGCCGGCAACCCCGACGGACGAGCTCAGGTGCCGGCGCGGGCCCGCGCGGTGGACACCAGCCGGCCGACCCGCACGATCGGCGACGGTACGTCGGCCAGCTGCACCTCCCAGGCGGTCGTCGAAGCGGTCGCGGCCGGCGGAATCATCACCTTCGCCTGCGGGCCTAAGCCGGTGGTGATCACGATGGACCGGACGGCGAAGGTCCGCAACGCGGCCAGTCGGCAGGTGGTGCTGGACGGCGGCGGGCTGGTCACCCTCAGCGGCGGCGGACAACGACGAATTCTGTACATGAACACCTGCGACGAGGCGCAGGGCTGGACGACCTCGCACTGCAACGATCAGGACCATCCCGAACTGGTCGTGCAGAACCTGACCTTCGCCGACGGCGATTCCACCGGTGAGCAGGTCGACGGTGGTGGCGGCGGCGCAATCTTCGTCCGGGGCGGCCAGTTCCGGGTGGTCAACTCCCGGTTCGTCGGTAACCGCTGCGACCCGACCGGACCGGACCTCGGGGGCGCGGCGATCCGGGTGCTGGACCAGTGGCAGGACCAGCCGGTGTACGTGGTGCAGAGCACCTTCGGCGGGGCGCCCGGCGACGGCGGGGTGTGTGCCAACGGCGGAGCGTTGAGCAGCATCGGTGTCTCGTGGACCGTGCTGAACAGTGTGCTGACGCACAACTCGGCGACCGGCAACGGTGCGAATCCAGCCAAGCCCGGCACCCCGGGCGGCGGTAGTGGCGGGGCGATCTACGCCGACGGCAACCGGTTCACCGTCTCCATCGCCGGCACCGTCATCGCCGACAACGAGGCGCGGGAAGGTGGCGGGGCCATCTTCTTTGTCAGCAACGACCGGTCCGGCACGCTCGAACTGACAGATTCAGTGCTGCGCCGCAACACCAGTCACGGTTTCGCCACCGCCGGCTACCCGGGCATCTTCTACCTCGGGTCTGGGGATCCGGTCGTCGTCTCCAGCACTTTGCGCTGAACATGGTTCAGGGGCCACACCGTCTGGTGTGACCCCTGAGCCGGATGTCTCGCGCGCTGTGCCTGCCGGAGCTACCGGGCCTGCAGCACGCTGAGGTCGAACTTGGCGGTGACGTCCGGGTGCAGCTTGACTTTCACCGGGTAGGTGCCGACCGACTTGATGTGGCCGGGCAGTTCCAGCCGCCGCCGGTCCAGGACCGGACCACCAGCGGTACGGACGGCGTCGACGACCTCGGCCGGGGTGACCGAGCCGAACAGTCGACCGCCTTCGCCGGCCCGGGCGGTCAGGGTGACCTTCAGGCTCTCCAGTTGACCTCTGACCTCGTTGGCGTGCCCGAGGTCGCGGATCTCCCGGGCGGAACGGGCCCGCTTGATCGAGGTGACCTGCTTCTCGGCACCCTTGGTCCAGGAGATCGCGAACCCTTGGGGGAGCAGGTAGTTACGGCCGTAGCCGTTCTTCACCTCGACGATGTCCCCGGGGGAGCCGAGCCCAGACACCTCCTGCGTGAGGATGATCTTCATATCGGTGCCTCCGCTCAGCGGGCCGTCGTGGTGTACGGCAGGAGCGCCATCTCGCGGGCGTTCTTGACCGCACGGGCGATCTGCCGCTGCTGCTGGGAGGTCACTCCGGTCACCCGCCGGGCACGGATCTTGCCCCGGTCGGAGATGAACTTGCGCAGCAGCGCGGTGTCCTTGTAGTCGATGTAGGTGATCCCGTCCTTGTCGAGCGGGTTCACCTTCTTCTTCGGCTTGCGAAGTGCCGCAGCCTTGGCCATTGCTCGTGCTCCTGGTTTGCGATCGCGGGCGTTGGAAGCCATATCAGAATGGAGGTTCCTCGTCGAAGTTCCCGCCGCCCGAACGGGCGGACGAGGCGGCCGGCGCGGCCGTGGCCCATGGGTCGTCGAAGCCGCCGCCCTGGTTGCCACCGCCGCCAGAGCCGCCAGAGCCGCCGAAGCCGCCACCGCCGGAGCGGGACATCTTCTGCACCTTCGCGGTGGCGTACCGCAGCGACGGGCCGATCTCGTCGACTTCCAACTCGATGACGGTCCGCTTCTCGCCCTCACGGGTCTCGTACGACCGCTGCCGCAGCCGACCCGAGACGATCACCCGGGCACCCCGCTGGAGCGACTCGGCGACGTGCTCCGCCGCCTGGCGCCACACCGTGCAGGAAAGGAAGAGCGGCTCGCCGTCCTTCCACTCGCCGGAGGCGCGATCCATGTACCGGGGGGTCGAGGCCACCCGGAACTTGGCGACCGCTGCTCCCGACGGAGTAAAGCGCAACTCAGGGTCATCGGTCAGGTTGCCGATGACCGTAATGGTGGTATCTCCTGCCATGACCATCTCCTCGCGCACTCGGTCGACGTCCTCGTCACCAGGCTGCCAGAGCCGTGTGACAGGACCGACGAAGGCTGTCGGGCGGACCGGTGGGACGCGGTCAGCGCGTCTCCGGCCGAATGACCTTGGTGCGCAGCACCGACTCGTTGAGTCGCAACTGGCGGTCGAGCTCGGCGACAGCATCCGGGGTGGCCTGCAGATCGATGACCGCGTAGATGCCTTCCGCCTTCTTGTTGATCTCAAAGGAGAGGCGACGGCGGCCCCAGACGTCGAGCTTCTCGACCGAGCCTCCGGCGGTGCGGATCACGTTGAGGTACGTGTCGAGCGAGGGCGCGACCGTACGCTCTTCAAGGCTGGAATCGAGGATGACCATGATCTCGTAATGACGCAAGACGTACTCACCTCCTGTGGGCTGACGGCCACGGTCCTTCCGTGGCAGGAGGTCCAGCGTCGTGACGCCGACGACCAGTCAGGCAACTGACGTCGACGTAACCGGACAAGAATAGCCGGCTGAGCGTACGAGCCGCGGGGCGCCCCCTGTCCGCATTCTTTGGGTGGGACCTGGGGAGGAACGACCACACCGACGAGGTTGGACGTGAGGCGCCCCGCGGAGCCTGTGCAGTTGTGCGCTGGTCAGGGCAGGTGCTTGAACCTCTGCCCGTGTTGCACAACTATAACCCTTATTGCCGCTACAGACACGCCTATCACGGCAATTAGCGCAAGGAGCGCCAATAGTCCGATTGGATGATCTTGTCCGGTCAGACCGGCGAGCCAGGAGGCCGCCACACCGTGCGCGAGCGACAGTTCTATCGGCACGTACTCTCCCAGCACGAACGTCGGTGCCGGTCCCAGCACGAAGACGTCGGTGCCGGCGCCGACCGGCGGAGACACCGGGCCGGTTCTCTACCCGGAGCAACGACCGCGGGTGGCGGCGGTGACGCGACCGGCTCGCCGGACGGGCCGGCCCCTGTCCACCGGTACGAACCGGTGGTCGGCGCGAGCCGCCGGTGCCCGGATCGTCAGGCTTGCCACGTAGGCTCGGCCCATGCGTATCGGAGCCCACGTCGACCCCAGCGACCCGCTCACCGCAGCCGCCGACCGCCGGGCAGACGCGGTCCAGTTCTTCCTCTCCGACCCGCAGGGCTGGAAGGCCCCGCAGCCGCGCACCGACGCGGATCAGCTGGCCAGCTCGGACGTGGACCGGTACGTGCATGCTCCGTACGTGATCAACGTCGCCACCTCGAACAACCGGATCCGGATTCCGAGTCGCAAGCTCCTGCTGAGCCATGCCACCGGTGCCCGCCAGGTGGGGGCGAAGGGTCTGATCGTGCACGGCGGCCACGTCAGCCGGGGCGACGACGCGGCGGTGGGTTTCGACAACTGGCGCAAGACGTTCGCCTATGCGCGGGACCAGGGCGGCTTTCCGGTTCCGGTACTGATCGAGAACACCGCAGGCGGCGAGAACGCCTGCGCCCGACGGTTCGACGCGCTGGCCCGACTGTGGGACACGATCGGCGAGTTCGGTCCGGGTTTCTGCCTGGACACCTGCCACGCCCACGCCGCAGGTGAGGATCTGCTCGGCATCGTCGACCGGATCAAGGCGATCACCGGCCGGATCGACCTGATCCACGCCAACGGGTCCAAGGACGCCTTCGACAGCAGCCGGGACCGCCATGAGAACCTCCAGGCCGGCATGATCGACCCGGAACTGATCGTCGCGGTGATCCGATCCGCCGACGCGCCGGTCATCGTCGAGACTCCGGGTGGCACCGACGGCCAGGCGGCGGACATCGCCTTCCTGCGTGATCGGCTGGGGCAGCAGGACACGACCCGATGACCGGCAAGCGAGCAGCCGCCGACGGCGACCAGGCCAGCACGGCCGACCCGGTCCGCCCCGACCCGGCATCGACCAACGGCACCGAACAACAGCTCGACGAAACGACAGCGGGCCGGCCGGAGGCCGAGCCGACCGACGACCCGCCGGAAACCAAGCCTGAGCCGACCGACGACCCGCCGGAAACCAAGCCTGAGCCGACCGACGACCCGCCGGAAACCAAGCCTGAGCCGCCTGCCGATCCGTTCACTGCGTTCGGTCCCGCGCCGCAACGCCCGCCGGGTCGGCTGGTGCGGGCCCGGCGGGCCGTCGTCCGGGTACTGATCCACGAATGGAGCCTGGCCACCGTCGCGGCGCTCGTCGTCGCGGTGGCGATGACCTGGCCCACGCTGCGCTACCCGCTCTACACGATCCCGCAGGACACCTGGGATCCGACCTTGCAGGCCTGGCAGATGGCCTGGTCCGGGCACATCCTGCTGACCGACCCCACCCAGCTGTGGCAGTCGAACACCTTCTACCCGCAGTCGTGGAGCTTCGCCTTCTCCGACACCCTGCTCGGCTACGCGCCCGCCGGCATGATCGGAGAAGGGCCGGTAGCGGCGGTCCTGCGCTACAACATCATCTTCGTGCTGGCCCACGCGCTGGCGGCGCTCGGCGCGTACGCGCTGATCCGCCAGCTCGGCACCGGGCGGACCGCGGCAGCCGTCGGTGCGGCCGGCTACGCGTACGCGCCGTGGCTGCTGTCCCAGGCCGGGCACCTGCACATCGTCTCCAACGGTGGCATCCCGTTGGCGCTGGCCATGCTGGCCCGGGGGCACGGCTGGTCACTGCGGTACGGCTACCGACCGCAGCGGCGCAGCGTCAGCTGGGCGCTGGCCGGCTGGCTCACCGCGGCCTGGCAGGTGAGCCTCGGATTCGGTATCGGACTGCCGTTCATCTACATCCTGGCGGTCATCTGCCTGGTCTCACTGGCCATGTACCTGGTCCGGCGTACCTGGTTCTGGCCGCAGCGGAAGCCGTTCGGAGCCGTACTGCTGCTCACCGACCTGGCCGGCGGCGCGCTGTTCACCGCCGTCGGGGTGCTGCTGGCGATCCCGTACTTCCGGGTCGCCGAGCTGCACCCGAACGCCGCCCGGACCATGGACGACCTGGCCGCGTACTCGCCGCCGGTGTCCGGGTTCTTCACCGCGCCGGCGGAGTCGCTGATCTGGGGCGACCGGCACGCCGACGCCCGCGCGGCACTGCCCTGGCATCCGGAGATGACCCTGCTGCCCGGCTTCGTGCTGTACGCGCTGGCGCTCGCCGGGCTGGTGCTGTCCATCTGGACGTGGCGGCAACGGTTGTTGCTGCTCGCCGGGGTGCTGCTCACCGGGATCCTGGCGATGGGCAGCAGCTTCTTCGACGGCACCTACAGCTACGGTCTGCTCTTCGAGTACGTACCCGGCTGGGACGGGATTCGCACACCGGGCCGGATGATGTTGTGGACCACGCTGCTGCTGGCGATCCTCGCTGCCGGCGCGGTGGCGGCGTTCGTCGGCCGAGTCGACGACATCGCCCGGCAACGGGTTACCGAACGGCCCGGCGCGCTGCTGCGGCTGGCTACCCTGCTGCCCCTGCTGCTGGTCCTGGTAGAGGGGCTGAACGTCACCCCGCACCCGGAGGTGCCCGAGCAGCCGCAGATCATGCGGGTCGACGACGGTCCGATCCTGGTGCTGCCCAGCAGCCAGAATCTCGACCAGCACGTGATGCTCTGGTCGACGACCCGGTTCCAGCCGGTGGTGAACGGCGGCAGCGGCTTCACTCCGGACCAGTTGGCCGAGGTACGGGAGGTCACCCGGACGTTCCCCGACCGGTCCAGCATCGGGTACCTGCGGGAGCTGGGCGTACGCACCGTGGTGCTCCGGCGTGACCAGGTGCTTGGCACGCCGTGGCAGACCACCGTCGACCTACCGGTTGACGGGCTCGGCATCGACCGGGTCGACATCGGCGACACCGTCGTCTACCGGCTGTGATTCTCCGGCTGCCGACCGGGGTTCGCGTTCGTCGTTGAACCAGCGGCGGACCCTGGGCACCCAGCCGGCGTCCGGCGCGCCGTCGAAGACGCCACCGTCCGGGTCGTCGGAGTAGTTGCGGCGCACGACGTCCTGCTCCGGCTGGAGGATGTCGCGGATCACGAACACGCACAGCGCCACCACCGTGCCGAGCCGCAGCGTGGCGGCCAGCACGAAGACCCCTTCCGGAATGACCTGGCTGCCGGTCGCGGTGCCGAGCAACTGCCCGTAGAAGGCGAGGAAGTAGCCGACCTCGGCGGCCTGCCAGGCGAGGAAGGCACCCCAGCGCGGCCGGGCCAGCACGATCAGCGGCAACAGCCACAAGGTGAACTGCTGTGACCAGACCTTGCTGAAGATGAGGAACGCCGCGACCACCAGGAAGGCCAACGCGGCCAGCCGGGGCCGGCGCGGCGCGAACACTCCCAACGCGCCGATGCCGAGGCAGGCCAGACCGAACAGGACGTACGACAGGGTGTTCAACGTCGGAATGTGGTCGCTGAGCCACTGGAACGGGCCCTGGTCGCCGGGCGTGCCACCGGCCCACTTGCCGTCCAGGTAACGTCCGATGTACCAGAGCGTTCCCCAGTCGATCGGCCGTTCGGAGTTGAGTTCGAAGAACCGCCGCCACCCGTCGTGGGCGAAGAGGTAGACCGGCAGGTTGACCGCGACCAGGGTGCCGACCGCCGCGACGATCGCGGTGGCGGTGGCCCGGATCCGGGCCGACCGCAGGCCGAGGACGAGGATCGGTCCGAGCAGGAACAGCGGCCACATCTTGGCGGCGCCGCCGATGCCGAGCAGTACGCCAGCGAGCAGTGGGCGTTGCCGCACCCAGGCGAACAGGCCGAACATCGCGAACCCGATCGGCAGCATGTCCCAGTTGACGGTGGCGGTCAGCACCAGCGCAGGGGCGAGGGCGAACATCGCGGCGTCCCACGGCCGGCGGCGGCGCAGGGCGAGGATCGCCGCCACGGCGGCCACCCCCAGCGCGCAGAGCACCAGGGCGTTGGCGTTGTAAAACCACATCGCCTGGTTGAGCTCGGGCCGGTCCGCGCCGAGCGCGTGCACCGGCAGCCCGAGTACGCCCATGAAGTAGCCGGTCACCACCGGGTACTCGACGGGGTGGTCGAAGTAGGGGATCTTGCCTTCGTTGAGCCCTTCGGCGTAGTAGAGGGCGAGCACGTCGGTGTAGCAGAACCGGGTGTACTGGACGTTGTCCTGCCAGGCACCGTCCATGCAGGGCGACTTCTGCACCCAGTGCGCGGCGAGACTGAGGCAGATCAGTGCGAGCACGATCCGGGCGGCGGTCCAGAACCGGCCGGGCCGACCGGCGGCACGGTCCTGCCCGGCGGCGTGCCGGCCCAGCGGACCACCGATCGCTTCAGAGAGGCCGCGGACGAACCGGTCAGCGCGCGACGGGTGGTCGACTGGCGGCCGCTCGACCGTCTCGCCCTCGGCTGCGGTGGCCGGTCCGGGTTGCTCGGCCCGCTCAACTCCATCGATACCGTTCGGCGAGTGCACGCTCATGAACAGGCATCCTGCCGTACTCGACCTGCTTTCGTCTGCCCAGGACCGGCATGTCGAGTTCAGCTAACTACCGCGCCGGCCGGTGACCAGGTCAGTTGACCTGGTCACCGGCCGGCGCGGTAGTTGCCTATCTACGTCCGTCGATCAGCGTGTCGGCGGTGGCAGCGTCGGCGGCACCGTGGTGCCGCCGGCACCACCGCCGAAGTCGAACCCGATGCCACCGTCGCCACCCTGGTCGTCACCGTCGTTGGGGTCGGCACCGTTACCGGGAGTACGGGTGGGGTCACCTTCGTCATCGTCCTGGTCGCCGTTGTTGTTTCCGCGGCCTGGGCAGAACAGGTCGCCCAGCGGGCCGTCACAGATCCCGCCCTGTCCCGGCTCTTCCGGGTCCGGCGGCGGCGGTGCCGGGGACTTGCCGTTGCCGGCGTCGACGCTGCCGATCTCCCGGGCAGCCGGGAACTGTTCGACGTCCATCCCCTTGTGCGCCTCGTTCATGAAGCGCTGCCAGATGATGGCGGGCAGTCCACTACCACCGATCTTGTTGTTGTTCTTGTCGCGGATCGCCTCGCGGTCCCCGACGTTGCCGACCCACACTGCTGTCGCGATCTGCGGCGTGTACCCGACCATCCAGGCGTCGCCGTTCTCGCCGCTGGACTCGTTGAGCTCCCAGGTGCCGGTCTTGCCGGCGACCGGACGCCCGCCGTTGAGGTCCCTGTTGATGTTGTTCGGGATCTGGGTCAGCACGTCGGTCAGGTCCGCCACCACCTCCTGCCGGATCCGCTGCTCCGGCTTGAGCTGCTCGCCACCGGCCGTCACCCATTCACCGCTGACCAGGTTCTTCTTCTCCACCGAGATCACAAAGTGGGCCTTGTTGTAGACCCCACGGTTGGCCAGCGTCGCCACCCCGTTGGCGTGGTCGAGCACGGTCACCGGGTACTGCCCGTACCCGACCACGTTGAAGAACGGCGACGGGGCGACCTCCTTCGGGTCGGCCGTGGTCAGGTCGTACGGCTTGTTGTCGGCGGTGTTCCACATGGTGCCGACGCCGGCCGCCTTGGCCATCCCGACCACCTTGTCGGCACCGATCTGCTCGGTGACGTGGTAGAAGGGCACGTTGTAGGACTGGACGGTGGAAAACTCCAGCGAGCACCACTCGCCACAGCTGGCGTTCCGGCCGGCGTTCTGCACCTGGATCTCGGTGCCCTCGACCTTGAACGGCTTGGCCGTCCAGTGCGAGTCGACCGAGATGTCGTTGTCCAGGGCGGCGGCCAATGTGTAGATCTTGAACGTCGAGCCGGGTGAGTGGCCGCCGGTCCACTGGCCGTTCTCGTAGTTGCGGCCGGCGTAGTCATGCCCGGTGCCGTTGTCGCCGCCGAAGTAGGCGAGCACCCGGCCGGTCTCCGGATCGATCGCGACCATCGCCGCCATCAGGTTCTCCGGCTGGCCCTCCATAGCCGACCCCTTGGCCTTACGCCAGATCGCCTTCTCCGCAGCGTCCTGCATCTTCGCGTCGATCGTCGTGACGACGCGGTAGCCGCCCTGCCGCAGCTCCTGCGAGCAGGTGTCCGGCGTGCAGATGCCCATCTGCACCATCTCGTCGCGGACGTAGTTGATGACGTTGCCCTCGGGGGTGTTGATCCCGCAGTCGATGATGCAGCTGTTCGGGTCGACCTGCCGGATCTCCGGGTACTCGGTCGGTCGCTCGGCCTCGGGCAGCCAACCCATCTCGACCATGCCACCGATCACGTACTCCCAGCGGACCTTGGCGTCGGCCTCGTTGACTGCCGGGTCGTAGCCCTGGTGCCCGGTGGTTGCGTCCGGCTCCGGCTGCTTGATGACCGCCGCGATCACCGCCCCCTCGGCGACCGACAGGTCGGCGACCGACTTGCCGAAGTACTGCTGTGCGGCGGCCTCGATGCCGTACGCGCCGCGGCCGAAGTAGATCGTGTTCAGGTAGAAGCCCATGATCTCGGACTTGTCGTACCGGTCGGTGAGCTTCGAGGCCAGCACCGCCTCGCGGACCTTTCGGGCGTAGGAGACCTCCTGCAGGTCCATCGCGTTCCGGGCGTACTGCTGGGTGATCGTCGAGGCACCTTGCCGGGTGCCGCCGGTGAAGTTGTTCCAGGCCGCTCGGGCGATACCGACGTAGTCGACGCCGGAGTGCTCGTAGAACTTGCGGTCCTCGGCGGAGGCCACCGCCCGCTGCACGTGCTCGGGGATCTGGTCGACGGTGACGAACACCCGGTTGAACTCGCCCAGCTTGGCGATCCGGGTGGTGCCGTCGCTGGCGTACATCGTGCTGGCCAGCGGAAGCGGCAGCTCCTCGGGCAGGGCCACTGTCGTGGAGTAGTAGGTGCCGCCGACGACGGCACCACCGGTGAGCATGATCAGGACCGCGAACGACGCGATCAGCAGGTTGATCCGCCGACGCTGCTTGGCCCGTTTCGCTGCGGCAGGGTCGCTGCCGCGACCGCCCCGGCCACGGCGTCCCGGACCGGACGGGCCGTCGGGTCCGCCGGGTCCGCCGGGACCGCCGGGACCTCCGCCGAACTCACCGGCCGGCGAGACCGGTCGTACGCTGGCCCGCCCGACGGTCGCCCGGCCGACTCCGGAACGGCCGGCGGCACCGCCGACCGAGGCGCTGCCACCGACCGGGGCGCCACCGCTGACCGGAGCCCGGCCACCGACCGAGGCCCGACCGGCTGGACCGCCGCCGACCGACGCTCGTCCGGCGGAGGCCCGTCCGGCGGAGGCGCCGCTGACCGGAGCCCGGCCACCGACCGAGGCCCGACCGGCGCCGGGGTTGGCCGGTCCACGGGAAGCATCTCCGCCGTACCGACCCGCGTCGGAGTCGCCCCGCGCGGAGGGGCCGCGGGCCGGCCCGGCGTCGTCCGTCCCGGCCCAGTGGTAGTCATCCGGCTCGGATCCGTATCCGCCACCGCTGCCTGGACTGTAGGCACGCCCGTGGGCGGAGTTGGGGTCGCCGTACGAGTTCATGTGTCACACCCTGCCGGTTGCGGTGGTGCGCTCCAGCGCCACCACCGGTCTGCCGTGAGTTGGCCCACTACCGGTGCCGGAGCGACACCAGCAGCCGAAAGCCACTTCATCAGAAATATCGTGACTTGTCCGGTCAACCAGTAACCTTGCCCTGCCTACTCTCTGGTGCCTACGCAGCGACCGGGCAATCAGGTTCACCGTTGGGCCTCTCGCCTTCGTTTGGTCATCGATGGACGGCCGCCGCCGGACACGGCGATCGCGCCGTCAGCCTCGCCGTCACCGCCGGCGGCACCTAGACCGTCCCGGCCGAGAAGATACTGCTCCACCAGGTGGTTCCAGTTACAGACGCGACACACCTCGACGACGTACACCTGGAACTCACGCAGCGTCATCGCCAGCAGCGACAACTCGGCCCGGTTTCGGGCCTGTCCGGCGGACTGCTTCAGCTCATCGCCATAGATGTAGTGCACGTGGGTCAGGTTCTCGCGGTGACAGATCGGGCAGCTCTCGTCGGTCGACTCGCCGTGGTACCGGGCAGCACTCTTCAGGTATGGCGAGGCATCGCAAACCTCATGGCTGCTCACCCGGCCGGCGAACACCTCGCGCAGCACTGCTCGCCGCTGAAGCGAGTAGTCGACGACCTGACGCTGCGAACGCATGGCCACGAGCGTACGCGGTCCCCGCTGACCTTGGCGACTACGGTCACGATCAGTAGCCGACCGTACGCAAGGAACCATTTGCCCGGTGTCTGGTTTCCGTCTACCGTGTCGATGTATCGGCTCGATACATCGGATCGACGAAGCCGGGCAGACCACGAGGTAGGAGGGGCAGCGTGCTCGAACTCGCCATCCTCGGCCTGCTTCAGGAGTCCCCTATGCACGGTTACGAGCTCCGTAAGGAACTCGCCGCCAAGCTCGGGGCGATCCGTGCCGCGATCAGCTACGGCTCGCTGTATCCCACCCTGCGCAGGCTGCAGGCCAACGGCCTGATCGCCGAAGCCGACGACCCCACGACCACCGACGCGGAGATCCCGGCACTGACCAGCCGCCGCGGCCGGGTCGTCTACACCATCACCGCCGAAGGCAAGGAACGGTTCGCCGACCTGATCGCCCAGACCGGTCCGGAGACCTACGAGGACACCGGGTTCGGCGTGCACTTCGCCTTCTTCTCCCGGACCGACCGGGCCACCCGGCTGCGAATCCTGGAGGGGCGGCGGCGCAAGATCGAGGAGCGCCGGGAAGGGCTCCGCGAGGTGCTCGGTCGAGCCGCGGAACGGCTCGACGCGTACACCCTCGAACTCCAGCGGCACGGACTCGACGCCTGCGAACGCGAGGTCCGGTGGCTGGAGGAGCTGATCGCCAGCGAGCGGTCCGGCCGGGCCCCACGCACCGGCCACCCCGATCCCATGAAGTTCGAACCCGCAGAGAACGATCCGCCCCCGCCTGGACAGACCAGGGAGGCTCCGCCGGGACAGCCCGGAGACGAGCCGGAGCGGCCGTGAAGAACAAGAAGGAGGCAAACGCGATGGGCTCCGTCCGCGTCGCCATCGTCGGTGTCGGAAACTGCGCCTCGTCCCTGGTCCAGGGCGTGGAGTACTACCGCAACGCCGACCCCAACGACCGCGTTCCGGGTCTCATGCACGTCACCTTCGGCGACTACCACGTATCGGACGTGGAGTTCGTCGCGGCGTTCGACGTGGACGCCAAGAAGGTCGGCATGGACCTCGCCGAGGCGATCAACGCCAGCGAGAACAACACCATCACCTTCTGCGACGTACCGCCCACCGGGGTGCTGGTGCAGCGTGGCCCCACCCTCGACGGGGTAGGCGAGTACTACCAGGAGGTCATCCAGGAATCCGACCAGCAGCCGGTCGACATCGCCCAGGCGCTGCGCGACGCGCGCGCCGAGGTGGTCGTCTGCTACCTGCCGGTCGGCTCCGAGCAGGCCGCCCGGCACTACGCGCAGGCCGCCATCGACGCCGGTTGCGCCTTCGTCAACGCCCTGCCGGTGTTCATCGCCTCGGACCCGGTCTGGGCGCAGAAGTTCACCGACGCCGGGCTGCCGATCGTCGGCGACGACATCAAGAGCCAGGTCGGCGCAACCATCGTGCACCGGGCCCTGGCCAAGCTGTTCGAGGACCGGGGCGTCGAGCTGCTGCGCACGTACCAGCTGAACTTCGGCGGCAACATGGACTTCATGAACATGCTGGAGCGCACCCGGCTGGTCTCCAAGAAGATCTCGAAGACCCAGTCGGTGACCTCCCAGGTGCCGCACGAAATGGCCAAGAGCGACGTGCACATCGGCCCGTCCGACCACGTGCCGTGGCTCGACGACCGCAAGTGGGCGTACATCCGGCTGGAGGGCCGCTCGTTCGGTGACACCCCGCTGAACGCCGAACTCAAGCTTGAGGTCTGGGACTCACCCAACTCCGCCGGCGTGATCATCGACGCGCTGCGCGCGGCGAAGATCGCCCTCGACCGGGGCGTCGGCGGCCCGGTCCTGTCGGCCTCGTCCTACTTCATGAAGTCGCCGCCGGAGCAGTACGCCGACCACGACGCCCGCCAGGCGGTCGAGGACTTCATCGTCAACAAGATCGAGCGCTGATCCCGGCCGTTCGCCGGCCGATCGGCACCTCGCGTCGCCGGGCGGTCCCGCTGCTGTAGCGGGGCCGCCCGCGCCGCGTTCAGGTCCATGCCTGCCGCAGCGCCACCGCCGCCTCCAGCTCCAGCAGGTGCCGTTTGCGGGGCAGCCCGCCGCCGAAGCCGACCAGCTTGCCGCCGGCCCCGACGATCCGGTGGCAGGGCACGATCACCGGGATCGGGTTGCGGTTGCAGGCCACTCCGACCGCCCGCGCCGCCTGCGGGTCGCCCACCGCCGCAGCGACCGCACCGTAGGTTTCGGTCTGTCCGTACGGGATGTCGGTCATCCGCCGCCACACGGCCCGCTCGAACTCCGTGCCCCGCCGCACCGACAGCGGCACCGTGAAACCGGTGGACGCACCGGCGAAGTAGCCGCGCAGTTGGTCGAGCGCCGCGCACAGCACCGGGTCCGTCGGCGCGGTGTCGACCACCTCGTCGGTACGCCCGAACAGCACCCGGCACACGCCGACGTCGTCAACCGCCACCGACAGCTCACCGATCGGTGAGTCCAGCACCGCCCATCGCATCCGCCGATTGTCCGCCGGTCGGCTGACTGGCCGGGTCACCGGGTGCGGGCGGCACCGCGGCCGACATGAACAGGGCCACCTCGTCGGCGTACGGCGGCGGGTAGCGGGTGGTGTCGATACCGCTCAGGGTGAAGCCGAGCCGGCGGTACGCGCGTACCGCCGCGACGTTGACGTTCTGGGTCTCCAACCAGATCTCCCGGGCGGCGTTCTCCCGGGCGGTGACCCGGGCGATGCCGATCAGCTCCCGGGCCACCCCGCGCCGACGGTACGCCGGGGCCACGTGCAGCTCATTGACCACCTGCCGCCCGTTCCACCGCTGGTAGGTGGTCGCCATGAAGCCGACCGGCTGGTCGCCGTCGATCGCGAGCGCGTACAGGTCCCACGGCCGACCGCCCTCGGTGACTCCTTCGGTCAGGTCGTACCGTTTGCGCACCGGCGGCGACACCGGCACCTCCCGCAGCGTGAAACCGTCGGTACCGGCCACGACGTGGTACATCGAGGTGGCGACGAACGATGTGTCGAGCTGCCGAATCGCGGCCAGGTCGGCGGGGGTCGGCACCGAGCGGACGAGCACCTGCACCCGCCGATTGTCCCATCGGACCGGCAGCTGGACGACAGCTCGAGGCCCGACCGATCCCCGCCGGCGTCACCTGGGACGCAGCGCGACCGGCCTGGCAGACCTGGGCTCGGCTGGATCTCGTCAGCCGATGAACCGTAACCGCTCGCGGGTGCCGTCCGGGTAGGTAACGTGCAGGGCACCGCCCTCACGTTCGACCGCATCGAGGATCGCGTCGTAGAGCAGCACGGACCGGTTGAGGATGTCGGTCTTGGAATCGCCGGTCTCACCGGCGATCTTCTCCAAGGCCGAGATCGCCCTCGGAGTGAAGTTCGCCGTCACGCGGGTCAGCGCTCCGACAGCCGCAGTCCCGGCTGTGGAGGACTCCTCGCGGCGGCCCCCGGTACCGGTGTGTTCGGTCGAACCGTTCGAGGGCCGACCCGATGCGGCCGATCGCACTCCGTCAGGAGCATTTGGTAGTGGACTCATGACTGCCTGTCTCCTTTGCGTGACGAGCTGGTCACGGACGTCGTCCCGACAATCAGGACCATTGGCCCCACGCACGCCGCCACTCAGGGTAACCGAACGGGCGTACGTTGTAGATGATGCCACATCTGCATCGAATATGTGCCCCTCTTGCGTATGAGTGATGTACCTCAGACATACGATCTGACATCCACCAACCTGCTAGATCTTGGTCCGGTCAAGCTAGCGCTTCCTGAGTTGCGAATCAATCTCAAGTTTCACATCCCACAGCCCTCGACCACGACAGGTGTGCCCTCGGCTTCACCCGAAGCGGATGAATGCGCTCCGCGACCGGTCATCAGGGATCGATTCGACGGCCAACCCAGAGTCCAATCACATTGAGTGACACATCAGTCACCCCTAGATCCGACGAGTTATGGCAGCCAGATACGTGCTTCATGCGTGTATCGTCAGCGTGTCTCACACACTATGAGGCACTCTCAGTTGCATAGACTGCTACACGAAGACCGATCACGTTCAGTTCACTCTGCTACGAGGATGCGAGAAGTACGGATGGCAGACGGAGCCCAGCGGGACACCCGGGAGATCGACCTCGCACACGAGGAGCCCAGCGCCAAGGCTGAACAGGTCCCGATACAGCCCGACAAGATGACGGTCAGCGTCCGCAACCGCTTGCTGACCCTGCGCGGCGCCGTCGAGGTCAAGGGACAACTCCACCAAACGATCAACCTGGCGATTGTCTGCGCGTCGACTCTGCTCACCACGGTCGTGGTGGCTGCGGTCTGCCGTGCGGCGTCCGTGCCGTACTGGTGGCTGACCCTGGCAGCGACGGCTCTGGCCGGTGTCTGCGTCTTCTTCGTCGGGCTGCGTCTCCTGACACCGACGCCGCATCCCCGCACTCGATCCGGCCGGCGCCCCGGCTGACCAGGCTGGCCGCCCTCGACGCCCGCCATCTGACGACGGCATCACCAATCTTACGAGAAAGGAACACTAATGTCCCAGACCAGGACGCTTGACCTTAAATTGGGCCGACGGTGGCGGCTCCAGGTCACCTGGGGCCCACGACGGCTCCTCCGCGAGGACTACGTCGAGAGCATCATCGTGGACAGCGACCACGAGCTGCGGTCACAGCTGATGTCGCTCGCTTCCGACCCGTGGGTTCAGGACATCCACTGCGAGCGCTACTACGGGACCCGGCCGGCGCGGCGGTACCGGACGGCGAACTGCTGAGTGGACTTGTCACCTGACTCTCAGCGCTTGGACATCTCTGCGGTGTGGAGCGTCGTGCGCTGTGTCATGGTGTCGCCGTCGCACTGGTAGCTGGCCGGGTCGAACTCGACGATCAGGGCCTGGCTCTCCGAGTCGACACCCGGGGCGCTCAACGTGACCGTGCCGTCCGCGTCGACGTCGCTGAAGGAGACCGTGCCCTCCAGGGCACGGAAGCGGTAGGTGACCCGTCCGCTGATGGTGAGGGTGACGACGGTCCCGGCTACGAATCCTTCGAAGGTGGTGCCGTCGCCGTAGTCGGTGGTGCCCGATCCGTCCTCGCGCAGCTCGACCCGGGCACCGGGGCCGACGCCGGTGAACGTGGTCCTGCCGAACGGCTCGTCCAGCGCGATGTCCTCCTCGTACGAGTCCACCTGCCAGCTGCCGACCACGCATGGGTCCACCAGCGGCGGCGAGGCTTCCCTCGGGGTCGGAAGGTCGCTGGGGGTCGGAGAGGCACTCGGATCGGCCGTGACCCGGTTGCCGTCGTCAGTACCGCGGACCGCGATCAGCACGCCGATCGCCGCCACCAGTACGACGAACGTCGCGCCGAGGGCCACCAGCGGGACCAGGTAGGACCGGCCGCGGTCGGGCGGCTGCGGCGCCATCGGGTAGCCCGGATAGCTCGGCGCGCCGCTGCCCGGGTAGACCGGTGCCGGTGGCTGCTGCGGCGGGTGTCCGGGGTAGCCGGCCTGGCTGGACGGAACACCGCGGTACGTACCGCACTGGAGGCAGTAGCCGGCCTGGTTGACGGACGCACCGCCGCAGACCGCACACGGCTGCATCTGGGCCCTCCCGGTTGATCAGCTGTCGGTGGCGCGCGACCGCCAGCAAGATCGCCGCACCCGTCCGTCCTGCGACGGTAGTCGAGCGGCACAACGCCCGGTAACCACCGGTCCGGGCGTGACGGGTGGCTAACCGGCGTCGGGCAGGATCCCTTCGGCCCGTGCCCACCGCAGCAGCTCCGCCTCGGCCTCGTCGCGGTCCAGCGGCCCGCGCTCCAGCCGGGTCTCCTTGAGGTGCCGCCAGGCCCGACCGACGACCGGTCCCGGCGGTACGCCGAGCAGCTCCATGATCGCGTTGCCGTCCAGGTCGGGGCGGACCCGGGCCAGATCCTCCTCGGCCTGGATCCGGGCGATCCGCTCCTCCAGCGCGTCGTAGTCGGCGGCCAGCGCGGCGGCCTTGCGCCGGTTGCGGGTGGTGCAGTCGGACCGGGTCAGTTTGTGCAGTCGGGGCAGCAGATCCTCGGCGTCGGTGACGTAGCGGCGGACCGCCGAGTCGGTCCACTCGCCCCGGCCGTACCCGTAGAACCGCAGGTGCAGGCCGACCAGCTTGGCCACCTGGGTGGTGACCTCCTTGGGGTAGCGCAGCGCCTTCATCCGGTGCCGGGTCATCCGGGCACCGACCACCTCGTGGTGGTGGAAGCTGACCCGGCCGTCCGACCCGACCGCCTTGGTCGCCGGCTTGCCGACGTCGTGCATCAGCGCCGCCATCCGCAGCACGAAGTCGCAGCCGTCGCTCTCCAGCCGGACGGCGTTGCTCACCACGGTCAGCGTGTGTTCGTACACGTCCTTGTGCTGGGCGTGCTCGTCGATCTCCAGCCGCAGCCCGGACAGCTCCGGCAGGAACCGGTCGGCCAGCCCGGAGTCGACCAGCAGCCGCAACCCGGCGACCGGGTCGGCGCCGCACAGCAGCTTGCTGAACTCGTCCCGGATCCGCTCGGCGGTGATCCGGTCCAGGTCGGCCGCCATGGCGGCCATCGCCGCGCGGACGTCCGGATGCACGGCGAACCTCAGCTGCGCGGCGAACCGGGCGGCCCGTAGCATCCGCAGCGGGTCGTCGCCGAACGAGTCCTGCGGCGTCCCCGGGGTACGGATGATCTTCGCGGCCAGATCGCTGACCCCGCCGTACGGGTCGGTGAACCGGTGCTCGGGCAGGCTGACCGCCATCGCGTTGATGGTGAAGTCGCGCCGCCGCAGGTCGTCGGCGAGACTGGTGCCGTAGGCGACCACCGGGTTGCGGGTCACCCCGTCGTAGGCCTCCGCCCGGTAGGTGGTGATCTCCAGGGTCATCCCACCCCGCCGGGCACCGATGGTGCCGAACTCACGGCCGGTCTCCCAGATCGCCTCCGCCCAGCCCTTGAGCACCCCCAGGGTCTGGTCCGGGTGCGCGTCGGTGCAGAAGTCCAGGTCGCTGCCGAGTCGGCCGAGCAGCGCGTCGCGGACCGAGCCGCCGACCAGGTGCAGCTCGTGGCCGGCGGCGGCGAACCGGTTGCCGAGTTCGTCGGCGACCGGGGAGACCCGGAGCAGTTCGGTGACGGCGTTGCGTTGCACGGCGGTCAGATCGCCCGGGGTCGCCGCGGTGCGGTCGGACCCGACGGTGGCACGAGCGTCAGGGGCCCGACGATCGGTGGCGCGGGCATCGGTGGCGCGAGGCGCGGAGGTTTCGGACATGGGATCGCCAGAGTAGCCGCTGTGGCCGTCGCCGCCCCCGCCGGGCAGGATGAGTCACCGTGCCGATTCCCGAACCGTTGGCCAGCCTGACCACCGATCCGACCTTCTGGGCGGCGTACCTGCCGCCGGTGGCCGGACCCGCACCGGCCCACCACGCGCAGACCCGGGTGGTGCTGCCGGTCGCCGACGGCTACGGCCTGGTGCTGGAGATCGATCTCGGGTACGGCGAATGCCTGCTCGGCCTGCGCCAACCGGGGGCGTCCGAACCGCTGCCGCTGGCCCGGCTGGATCCGGGCCGGCCGTACGCGGCGGTGCTGCGCTGGGCGGAGCTGGACCTGATCGGCCGGTTGCTCGCCCTGGACGATCCGGCGTGGCCGCATCCCGGTCTGCTGGTGGCGCTGCTGCACCGGTACGCACCACCGGCCGGTGACCCGCCGGCGGCGGACCGGGCAGCCACCATGCTGGCCACCGCGCTGCGCGCACTGCGCCGCGACGAGCCGTCGGGAACCGAAGACCCGGCAACACCTGATGGCCCGGCGACCTCTGGCGACGGCCCGGCGGGCGAGCCGGGCGTCGCCGACGCGTCGGCGACGACGGCGGGTCCGGTGCAGCCGCCGCTGGAGCTGTTCGCCGACCCGTCCTGGTGGCCGGCACCGGCCACGGTCGACCCTCGGATCCTCGACGACGAGTCGGTGGCCCGGCAGGTACGTGACCATCTCGACCACGGCGCCCGGACACACTGGCGGTACGCCGTCGGCTGGGGGTGGGTGGCCGCCGGGCAGCCGGACGGCCCTGGCGCACCGGCCCGCGTCCTCGGTGCGGAGTCCTTCCCGTTCGACGAGATCACCGAGTTGGTACGCCGCGCGGCGGCCCGGCACCGCCGGCTGCTCGACACGCCGTGGCGGCGTACGCCGGCCGTGGCCGAACTGGCCCGGCGGGCCCGCGACACCGGCGACCTGGCGGTGGTGCCGGTACTCGGTCGGACGCTGGCCGAGGCCGGCTGCGACCATCCGACGCTGCTGGACGCGCTGACCGAGCCGGTGGTGCCGGCCGAGGCCGCCTGGGTGGTTGACGCACTGTCGGGCATCGTCCCGGCCGACGACGACGGCCGATAGGCTCGAGCCTGCGTCCGGCGCGGCGGTTCCGGCGTACCGGCGGGGTGGAGGTCCGATGAGTAGCGGGTTGTACCGGAGCACGAACGCCGACCCCGGTCGGGGCGGCCCGGAGCCGGACGGCGCCACGCTGATCTCCGTTGGACCGGGCGGCCAGCCGGTAGTGGAGTCGACCGCGCCACCGTCCGAGCCGCCGGCGGCCATGCCGGACCCGGCGGTGCAGGAGCCGCAGGAGGGCGGCAGCGCCGCCACCAACAGCGCGGTCATGGCGCTGGGCAGCCTGGTCAGCCGGGGCACCGGCTTTCTGCGGACGCTGGTGCTGGCGGCGGCGCTCGGCGGATCGCTGGTCGGTAACGCCTACACCACGGCGCAGATCTTCCCCGGCATGGTCTACGAGTTCCTGCTCGGCGGAATCCTGACCAGCGTCCTGGTGCCGGTGCTGGTGCGGCGACGCAAGTCGGACCCGGACCGGGGTCAGGCGTACGCGCAGCGGCTGCTGTCGCTGGCGGTGCTGGCGCTGGCCGTCGCCACCCTGGTCGCGATGGCGGCGGCACCGCTGCTGACGCTGCTCTACTCCAGTGACCGCACCACGGAGGAGTTCCGTGACCTGGTCACTCTGCTGTCGTACCTGATGCTGCCGATGATCTTCTTCACCGGGTTGTCGGCGCTGGTCAGTGCGTTGTTGAACACCCGGGGGCACTTCGCGGCGCCGATGTGGGCACCGATCCTCAACAACCTGGTGGTGATCGCCACCCTGGGCACGTACATCGCGATCTTCGGTGCCCGGATCATCGAACCGGACGAGATGACCCCCGGCCGGATCGTGCTGCTCGGCGGCGGCACCCTGCTCGGCGTGGTGGTGCAGGCCGCCGGCCTGGTCCCGGCGCTGCGCAAGGTCGGTTTCCGGTGGCGCTGGCGGTTCGACTTCCGCCAATTGGGCCTCGCCGAACTGGGTCGGCTCGGGGTCTGGATGTTTTGCTACGTGGCGGTCAGCCAGCTCGGCCTGGTGGTGGTGTTCAACCTGCTGAACCGGGCGGGCGACGAGGACGAAGCCGGCCCGCTGATCTACAACAACGTGTTCCTGCTGCTGATGATGGCGCACGGCATCGTCGCCGTCTCGGTGATCACCGCGCTGATGCCGCGGATGAGCTCGGCCGCTGCCGACGGCCGCTACGCGGACATGGCCGTCGACCTGGCGCGCGGCACCCGGACGGTGACGGCGGTACTCGCGCCGATCGCCGTCTGCTACGCGGTGCTGGCCACCCCGGTTTCCTTCTCCTTGTTCCGGTACGGCGCGTTCGACACCGAAGCCGCCGACGCCACCGCCGTGGTGCTGCTGGCGGCGGCGGTCGCTCTGGTGCCGTTCGCGGTCAGTCAGTTGTTCACCTTCGGCTTCTACGCCCTGCCGGACACCCGCACCCCGGCGTTGATCAACATCCCGGTGGTGGCGCTGCGGATTCTCGTCCAGATCGGGCTGTTCGTCGCCCTGTCGGTGCAGTTCGCGGCGGCCGGCCTGATGATCGGCAACGGGGTCTCGTACCTGGCGGCGGCGGTGCTGTCGGCCTGGTTGCTGCGTCGCCGGGTCGGTCGGATCGGGTTCGGCGGAATCATGGTCACCTTCGGCAAGGTGGCGCTGGCGGCCAGCGGTGCCGCCCTGGCCGGGTGGCTTGTCGTCACGCTGCTGCCGGGTGGTGACACGCCGAGCCAGCCGTTGGCGATCCTGCAACTCGTCGGCGGCGGTGCCGCCGTCGGGCTGGTCTACCTCGGGTTGGCGGTGGTCCTGCGGATCCGCGAGATCGTCGACGTGCTGGCGATGGTGCGCCGTCGCCTCGGCCGCTGACCGTCGAGATCAGCCTGTGGACCAACCTGTGGATAACCGGGTTGGACACGCTCGACACCAGGTCAGCGCCTGTGGATAACTCAGAACCAGGATCCTCGTTACGGGCGGTGTCGGAGTGTCGGTGGCCCGGTCGCGGTGGGGCGGTCGGGTGGGCTGTCGCGGCGGGCTGGGAGCGGCACCCGGGCGGTACAACGTATATTTGCGATGGAGGTTATGCGTCCGGCCGTACGGGCAGGGTGGCGTTGACCGGGTCCGGTCGGCGCGGGTCCGCCAGACGGCAGGTCGACCCCCGGTCGGCATTGCAAGAGCTGCGGGAAGCTGAGATGTTGGTGTTGCCGCAACGCAGGTAAGGTCGTTCTGGACGGATACGTGCGACACCGGGTCGTGACCGGTGACGTTCCACCGCTGCGGGGCCGGCCGGTGCCGGAAGCACGACGACCAGCACGGCAGGTGCGACCAGCAGGACAATCGGACAACCGGCAGATAACACCGGACGACCAGCACCAGGGTTCGACCGAGACGATCCACAGGGAGGACGGGTGACCCAGGTCGGCGAAGGCCAGGAGGCGGACGAGGCCAGTCCGCCGATGATGGCCTTCGATGCGCCCTCCGCCGGCGAGATCCTCGCCGAGCGATACCAGCTGGCTCAGCACGTCAACAACGACAGTGCGGGTCGGCAGGTCTGGCGTGGGGTCGACGTGGTGCTGCGCCGTCCGGTCGCGGTGGTGCTGCGCTACCCCGGTGGCGATTCCGCCATGGAGATGCTGCAGGCCGCGGTCCGGGCCAGTCGGGTCATCCACTCCAACCTGGTCGGCGTCTACGATGCCATCGACGAGGGGCAGCGGGCCTACGTGGTCCGCGAGTGGGTGGAGGGCGATTCCCTGCGCGAGGTGATCGCCGCCGCCGGTCCGTTGGACGCGGCCCGGGCCACCATGATCGCCCACTCGGTCGCCTCCGCCATCGCGGCGGTGCACGCCACCGGCATGGTGCACGGCAACATCCACCCCGGCACGGTGATGATCGGCCACGACGGCCGGGTGGTGCTGGCCGACGCCAGGGCCGACAGCTCCGACACCTACGAAACCGACATCCGGGCGATCGGCGGAGTGCTCTACTTCGCGATGACCGGCCACTGGCCGCAGCACGAGGCAGGCAGCACCGCGCTGCCGGACGCGGTCCGGGACGCGACCGGGGCAGTCGCCGCTCCCCGCCAGGTGCGCTCCGGTGTGCCGGCGTACCTCGACGACCTGACCATGGACCTGCTCGACCCACGGCTCGCGCTGCCCACCTCCGAGGTACTCGCCGCCGAGCTGGGTCGGCTCGACGCCAGCACCGAGGAGCACTACCTCGACAGCGTCGGGCCGCTACGGTTCTCGGCGGCCGACGACGACGAACCGACCGGCACCCCACTGGCGGCCCGCCGCAAGATCGCCGCCGGTGTCGCCGGCCTGCTGGTCATCGCGGTGACCGGGCTGTATTTCGGGATCAGTGCGCTCGGCAACGACGGTGACGGCGAGGACGGTCAGTCGACACTGCCGCAGACCCAGGTGACCTCGACCCCGGGCCCCACCGAGACCAGTGCCCCGGCCCAGCCACAGCCGATCGCCCTCGCCGGCGACCAGGTCCGTATCGTCGACGCCGACGGTGCCCGTGACGAGCTCGACGGGGCGCAGGCCGCCGTCGACGGCGACACCAGCACCGGCTGGGAGACCGACGCCTACGAGCGCAACCCCAACTTCGGCAACCTGAAGCGGGGCATGGGGGTGCTGATCGACCTGCAGGAGCCACGGGCGGTGACCAGCGTGAAGGTCGAGCTGTCCGCATCCGGTGCCACCGCCGAGCTGCTGGCCGGTCCGAACGATCCGGGAGCGACCCGGGAAGGCGACGACGAGATCCTCGAGACGTTCACCGACCGGATCGGTGCCCGATTCGAGAACGCCGACGGCGCAACCCTCACCTTCAGCGGATTCTCGCCCGACGAGACCTACCAGTACCTCCTGGTATGGATCACCAAACTGCCTCCGATCGGCAACGACAAGTACCAGATCGGCGTTCAGGAGATCACGGTCGAGGGGCCATGACCGGACGCCGGGCCGACCTCGGCGACGAGGAACTGCTCCGGGCACACGTCGACGGCGACCCGGAGGCGTTCGCCGAGTTGGTACGGCGGCACCAGGACCGGCTCTGGGCGGTTGCCCTGCGTACGCTCAGCGACCGGGAGGAGGCCGCCGACGCGCTGCAGGACGCGCTGCTGTCGGCGCACCGCGCGGCTGCCCGGTTCCGGGGCGACGCGGCGGTCACCACCTGGCTGCACCGCATCGTGGTCAACGCGTGCCTGGACCGCGTGCGCCGCCGCAAGTCCCACCCCACCGTGCCGCTACCCGACGGTGGCCGGGACGACGACGGCGTACGCGGCACCGAGCCGGCGGCACCCCCGGTCGATCACGACACCGCGCTGGTCGTCCGCCAGGCACTGGCCGAGCTGCCGGCGGAACAGCGGGCCGCGCTGATCCTGGTCGACGTGCAGGGCTACCCGGTCGCCGACGCGGCGGTGATGCTCGGCGTCGCCGAGGGCACGGTGAAGAGCCGCTGCGCCCGGGGACGGGCCCGGCTGGCCGGTCTTCTCGGGCATCTGCGACCACAGCGGGCGAATGCGCAGGTGGCACCACCACGCGCCCAGGTGTCGTCGCTCACCCCACGGAACCCGCAGCGGCTCGACGACGTCCCATCAGGGTCCGCACGTGGCGACGGTGGCAAGGAGGAACGGTGACTGCCGACCGGTTCCAGGAGGTCGATCGAGAGCTGCTCGCCGACTATGTCGGTGGGGCGCTCGACGGCACCCCGGACGAGGTCGCCGTGGCCCGACTGATCGCGGAGCGGCCGTCCTGGCGGGCGGCCCACGACGAGCTGGTCGAGGCCACCCAGCTGGTGCAGACGATGCTCGCCGAGTGGGGCAGCGTCGTCGAGCCGATCCCACCCGACGTCGCCGACCGGGTGCACGCCGCCCTGGCCGCCGAGCCGCTACCGCAGCCGGCCCCGGAGCCGGCGATCAGCCCGGAGCCGGCCACCGTCGCGGCATCGGTGCCGCTTGCGGCGGCCCGGGCGCGGCGGGATCGTCGCCGCCGCTGGCAGCGGTACGCCGCTCCGATCACCGTCGCGGCGGCAGCCGTGGCGTTCGCCGGCCTCGGGGTCGGCCAACTGCTCGGTGCCGGGTCCGCCGACGACGCGAGCACCGCGGCGGGCAGCCCGTCGGACGATGCCGGCAGCGCCGAAAGCCAGAGCGCCGAGACCCGGCAGGAGGGCCAGCCGGGCACGATGATGGACGCCTCCGCACCACGGCTACTGGCCAGCGGCACCGACTACCAGCGGGCGACCATCGTGCCGATGTTCGAGGCCGTGGGACGGACGGGCGGCGACGGGGGGCAACCGGGAACCGGCGAGGACACCGTACTGCAGGAGTCGCCTTCCTCGACGGCGCTGGCCAGACTGGCCGGCCCGGCCGCGTTGGCCGACTGCGTGGCCGCGGTGACCGCCGAGCACGGCAACGGCGTCCTCGGCGTCGACCTGGTGGACTTCGCGGCGTTCGAGGGTGAACCGGCGCTGGTCCTCTCGTTCAGTGACAGCTTCGGTGCCAGCTGGATCTGGGTGAGCGGCACCGGCTGCGGTACGCCTGCGGCCGGCGCGGACACCAGGTACTCGGCACAGGTAGGGTGACCCTGCCGGCCGCGTGACGTGGGACACGCGGTAGCGGAGCGGGATTACCCCCCGGCTCCGTGGCGTTGTCGTCAACGGTCACCGTTGCGCAGAAATCAGACTTTGGGAGTCGGCAGTGGACGAGGTCCGCAACCTGATCATCATCGGCTCGGGACCGGCCGGTTACACCGCTGCGGTGTACGCCGCACGCGCCAACCTGCGCCCACTCGTCATCGAGGGGGTGCAGTCCGGCGGGGCGCTGATGACCACTACCGAGGTGGAGAACTTCCCGGGATTCCCCGACGGCATCATGGGTCCGGAGCTGATGGACTCGATCCGTAAGCAGGCCGAGCGCTTCGGTGCCGAGTTCGTCACCGACGACGTGACGCGGGTCGAGTTGGTCGACACGGGCACCCCGGGCACCACCGAGGCCAGCACGGTGTACGTGGGCGAAACCGGCTACCGGGCCAAGGCGGTCATCCTGGCCACCGGCTCCGCGTGGCGTCCCTTGAACGTCCCCGGTGAGCAGGAGTTCCTCGGCCATGGGGTGTCCTCCTGCGCGACCTGTGACGGCTTCTTCTTCCGGGGGCAGCACGTCGTGGTGGTCGGCGGTGGCGACTCGGCGATGGAGGAGGCCACCTTCCTCACCCGGTTCGCCGAATCGGTGACCATCGTGCACCGCCGCGACGAGTTCCGGGCCAGCCAGATCATGGCGGCCCGCGCGCTCGGCAACGACAAGATCCGGGTCGAGTGGAACAGTGTCGTCGAGGAGATTCTCGGCGCCGACGGTAAGGTCTCCGGAATCCGGCTGCGCAACACGCACACCGGCGAGTCCCGGACCCTCGACGTCACCGGGGTCTTCGTCGCGATCGGTCACGACCCGCGGAGCGAAATGTTCCGCAGCCAGGTGGAGCTCGACGAGAACGGCTACGTGCTGGTCGACTCGCCGAGCACCCGGACCAGCGTGCCGGGCGTGTTCGCCGCCGGTGACCTGGTCGACCACACCTACCAGCAGGCGATCACCGCTGCCGGCAGCGGTTGCGCGGCGGCGCTCGACGCCGAGCGTTACCTCGCCACACTCGAAGAGGTCTGACCGCCGGCGCACCGGCGGTCGAGGAGGAGGATTTCCCGTGGGAGCTACCCGAGCGGTCACCGAGGCCAGCTTCGCCACCGACGTACTCATGTCCGACAAGCCGGTACTGGTGGACTTCTGGGCCGAGTGGTGCCAGCCGTGCCGCAAGGTCGCACCGCTGCTCGAGGAGATCGCCACCGAGATGGGGGACAAGGTGTCGATCGTCAAACTGAACATCGACGAGAACCCGGAGATCGCCCGCCGGTACCGGGTGATGTCGGTTCCCACGCTCACCGTGTTCAAGGCCGGTGAGCCGGTGCAGTCGGTGGCCGGCGCCCGGCCCAAGGGCGACCTGGTCAAGCTGATCGAGTCGGCCTTCTGAACCTCAGCGGGGCTGCCCCGTGCGGCACGGCGGACCGGCCGGCCCACCCGACAAGGTGGGACCGGCCGGTCCGTTTTCAGGCTGCTGGCGGCACCGTTACAGGGCTGCTGGATGGTCGGTTCCCTGGCTGATCGTCCGGACACCGGGCGCTCCCCGTACGGTCCGCTTCGCCGCAACCCGGGTACGGGCACCTGCCGGCCGGGTTACGCTCCGGATCGTCCGCGCCTGCAGGGGGGAGGTCCACGTCCCGTGCGCCCGATCCGCCGTGACGATCAGGGTCCCGCCGTGGCCGAGATCCGCTCCATCCTGGTCAACCTGGAGCTGCTCGAGCCAACCCCGGGGGCCGACGTTTTCGACGCCCGCACCGAGCACGCCGTACGAGCCTTCCAGCAACTCCGCGGCCTGAGCATCGACGGCCGAGTGGGTGCGGAGACCTGGCGGGCGCTGGACGCCGCCCGCTGGCGACTCGGTGACCGGGCGCTCTACCACTCGATACCTCAGCCGCTGGTCGGCGAGGACGTCCGGGCGCTGCAGGAACGACTGCTGGAGATGGGCTACGACGTGGGCCGCGCCGACGGCGTGTACGGCGGGCGCACCGCCCGCTCGGTCACCCAGTTCCAGCGGGAGGTGGGACTGACCGCCGACGGCAGCTGCGGGCCGTACACCATGCATGCGATGCGTCGGCTGGGCCGCAAGGTGGTCGGCGGGCGCCCGCAGTGGCTGCGGGAAGCGGATGCGTTCCGCGAGTCCGGCCCCAACCTGGTGGGCAAGACGATCGTCATCGACCCTGGGCACGGGGGGCCCGATCCCGGCGTGGTGGTCACCGACAGCGGCCGGCGCTGGTCCGAGGCGGAGCTGGCGTACGACCTCGCCGCCCGGTTGGAGGGGCGGCTGGCGGCAGCCGGGATGCGGGTGCATCTCACCCGTGGTCCGGCCACCGCCACGGTGCTCAACGACCCGGCACGCACCCAGCTGGCCAACGACATCGGCGCGGACCTGTTCATCTCCCTGCACGTCGACGGGCACGCCAACCCGGCCGCCGACGGGGTGGCCACCTACCACTACGGCACCGGCAACGGGGTCACCTCGACGGTCGGCGAGCGGCTGGCCGGGCTGGTGCAGCGGGAGATCGCGGTGCGTACCGGCCTGCGCGACTGCCGCATCCACGCGAAGAGCTGGGAATTGCTACGGCTGACCAGGATGCCGGCGGTACGGGTGGACGTCGGTTATCTGACCTGCTCGGCCGACCGGGCCCGGCTGATCCGGCCCGGGTTCCGTGACCAGGTGGCCGAGGCGCTGGTCGCCGCCGTGCAGCGGATGTACTACCCGGTGGAGCTGGACGTGCCGACCGGGTCGATCGACGTGCACACGCTGCGGGCGGTGGTCGACGCGACGGCGGAGGCCTGAACCTCGTCAGTCAGTTCGTCACCGCGCGGGTGGCCGGGCGCAGCAGGCTCTCCGGAGTCATCGAGCCGAGCAGCTTCTCCAGGGCGTACTCGACGTCCGACTTCCACGACAACGCGGTCCGCAACTCCAGCCGTAGCCGGGGGAACCGGGGGTGCTGCCGGACCGTCTTGAAGCCGACCGACAGGTAGAAGTCGGCTGGGGCGAGACAGCCCCGACCGGCCGTCTCCTCCGGATCGGCGGCGGCGTCGCCGAACGCCTCGATCGCCTTGATGCCCCGCTTGGTGAGATCCCGGGCCACGCCCTGCACCAGCATTCGCCCGAGGCCACCGCCGGCGAACGGCTGCACCACGTGCGCCGTGGTCAGCAGTACCGCATCGGCGGAGACCGGGGACGTCGGGAACGCCATCGACCTCGGTAGGTAGGCCGGCGGCGCGTACATCACGAAACCGGCCGGCATGCCGTCGACGTAGGCGAGCTTGCCGCAGGAACCCCACTCCAGGAGAGTCTGGGAGACCCACGCCTCCTTTTCCAGCGCCGGGTCGCCGGAGGTCCGGGCGCGGTCGGCCGCCACCGGATCGAGCTCCCAGAAGACACACCGCCGGCAGGATCTGGGCAGCTCCTCCAGCGTGTCCAGCGTCAGACTGACCAGACGTCGCGACATTGGCGATCCCCCACCACCGAACCGGTCAAGCGTTGAAACCCGCCGAGCTTCACCACGCGCCGTCTCCTGTCCCCAACGAGCGATCGTACGCCGCAACCTCGCGTCAGGGGAGAGGTCGGGCACCCGCCGCAGGTGTTCCCAGGCCAATCCGGGTTCGCTGGTCCGACATGTGGTCGGTGTGGTAATGCCCACGCCGGGCGGCGACACGCCGGACTACCATCAGACGATCAGTGCGTGTCGCGGCCCGACCCGGCACCACCGGTGCGACGCGTTTCGAGGGTGAGGTCTTGACTTCCTCCCCGCACTAAGGGACGGGGATTCCCTGGGTCGCCCCAGGGGGTTCCTGTTTCACCGACGACCGCCCCGTCCGAGAGGAGGACTCCCGGTGAGGTCTTACACCGCCTCCACAGGCAATCACGGAGAGCCCCTCCGCGAGGATGTTGCGGGCCGCGTTGACATCCCGGTCATGGGCCTGCCCGCACCGGCAGGTCCACGACCGGACCGCCAACGGCATCCGCTCGGCCAGTACGCCACACGCGGAGCACAGTCGGGTCGACGGGAACCAGCGGTCCACGACCACCAGGTCCCGGCCGTACCAGTCCGTTTTGTACCCCAGCATGCTGCGGAACTGCCGCCAGCCCGCGTCCGAGACGGCGCGGGCCAGACGGTGGTTGGCCGTCATGTTGCGGACGGCCAGGTCCTCGATCACGATCGTCTGGGTTTCACGAACGAGCCGAGTGGTCAACTTGTGCAGGTGGTCGCGGCGGCGGTCGGCGACCCGGGCATGAATCCGGGCCACCGCCAGCCGGGCCTTGACCCGGTTCGCGGAGCCTCTGGCCTTGCGTGCGAGGTTCCGCTGGGCCCGGGCCAGCCGCCGCCGGTCACGGCGTTCATGTCCCGGGTCGGGGATCTTCTCCCCGGTGGACAGGGTGAACAGGCTGTCGAGGCCGGCGTCGACCCCCACCACGGCAGCGGTGGTGGCCGGGGCCGGTTCGATCCGGTCGTCGCAGAGCAGGGAGACGAACCAGCGGCCCGCCGGGTCCTGCGACACGGTCACCGTCGACGGCGCCGCGCCCTGCGGGAGCGGTCGGGACCAGACGATGTCCAACGGTGCGGACATCCTGGCGAGGGTGAGGCGGCCGTCGCGCCACCGGAACGCGCTGGCGGTGTACTCCGCCGACCGCCGCGACCGCTTCCTCGACTTGAACGTCGGGTACCGGGCCCGTTTCGCCCAGAAGTTGGCGAACGCGGTCTGCAGGTGCCGCAGCGCCTGCTGCAGAGGGACGCAGGAGACGTCGTTGAGGAACGCCAGGTCGTCGGTCTTCTTCCACCCGGTGAGCATCGCCGACGTGGCGTTGTAGGTGACCCGTTCCCGACGCAGGGTCCACGCCTCGCTGCGGGCGGCCAGCGCCATGTTGTACACCAGCCGGACACAGCCGAACGTCCGGGCGAGCTCGGCGGCCTGCCCGGGGGTGGGGTGGAAGCGGTACCTGAACGCCCGCTTCACGGTCCTGGACACAGTCCACAGTCTAGCGATTCGGTCGTGAGCCATGGGGTCGCGTGTGCGGTGGACGCCGATCCGCCTCGGCGGCGAACCGGCTTTCCCTGTCCTGCTCCGCAGGAGTTCCAATTCCTCCCCGGCCGCAACACCGGAGTATCCAAGGAAGGACTCTGATGACCGGCACGACGCTCGACGACTACACCGACCGCTATGCCCGCCGGGTCCGGGGGATGACCGCCTCGGAGATCCGGGCGCTGTTCGCCGTCGCCAGTCGGCCGGAGGTGGTGTCGCTTGCCGGCGGAGCCCCGTACGTCGCCGCGCTGCCGCTGGACGCGGTCGGCGAGATGCTCGGTCGCCTCGCCGCCGAGACCGGCACCTCGACCCTGCAGTACGGCATCGGCCAGGGCACCCTCGACCTGCGGGAACGGATCTGCGAAGTGATGTCGCTGTCCGGGATCGACGTCTCGTCCGGGGCTTCCCCTGAGGACGTGGTGGTGACCGTCGGCGGGCAGCAGGCCCTCGATCTGGTCGCCCGGCTCTTCCTGGACCCGGGCGACGTGGTCCTCGCCGAGGGCCCCACCTACGTCGGCGCCCTCGGCGTGTTCCAGGCGGCGCAGGCCCAGGTGGTGCACGTGCCGATGGACGCCGACGGGCTGATCCCCGAGGCGCTGGAACAGGCGATCACCGACGTGGCCCGGTCCGGCCGACGGGCGAAGTTCCTCTACACCATTCCGACGTTCCAGAACCCGGCCGGCGTGACGCTGACCGACGAGCGCCGCGACCGGGTACTCGACATCTGCGAACGCGCCGGCCTGCTGGTCGTCGAGGACGACCCGTACGGCCAGCTGAGCTTTGATGGCGAAGCGCCGGCGCCGCTGCGGGCCCGACGCCGGCACGGCGTCTTCTACCTGAGCACCTTCTCCAAGACCTTCGCGCCGGGGCTGCGGGTCGGTTGGATTCTCGCTCCGCACGCGGTACGCGAGAAGCTGGTCATCGCCAGTGAGGCGCAGATCCTCTGCCCCAGTGCCTACGCCCAGGCCGCGGTCGCCACCTACCTGGCCACCATGCCGTGGCGGGAGCAGCTCAAGACGTACCGGGAGGTCTACCGGGAGCGGCGGGACGCGCTGCTGTCCGCGCTGACCGACCTGATGCCGGCCGGGACGACCTGGACCCGACCGAGCGGCGGCCTGTTCGTCTGGGCGTCGCTGCCGGACGGGTTGGACGCCAAAGCCATGGTGCCCCGGGCCATCGCCGCCCGGGTGGCCTACGTTCCCGGCACCGGCTTCTACGCTGACGGCTCCGGGGCCGGCAACATGCGGCTCAACTTTTCCTACCCCCCACCGGAGCGAATCAGGGAAGGCGTCCGGCGGCTGGCCGGCGTGATGGAGCGGGAGTCGGCGATGCGTGAGGTCTTCGGACCGGTCGCCGGCGGATCCGGCCGACGCCAGCGCCCCGGCGCGGATGCGCCCGGACCTGACTTGGCATGATTCGGGCATGAGCCCAGCGCTGGACCCCACCGCAACCGCATCCTCGTCGTCGTCCGCCGCCCCGGATCTGCGCGTGCTCGTGCTCGCCGGCGGGTTGTCGTACGAGCGGGACGTCTCGCTGAAGTCCGGTCGCCGGGTGCTGGACGCGCTCCGCTCGGTCGGCGTCGAGGCTGAGATGCGCGACGCCGACGTCTCGCTGATTCCAGCGCTGCGCTCCGACCCGCCGGACGCGGTGGTCATCGCGCTGCACGGGGCGACCGGTGAGGACGGCTCGCTGCGCGGCGTACTGGATCTCTGCGGCGTGCCGTACATCGGCTGCGACGCCCGCGCCGCCCGCCTGGCCTGGGACAAGCCGTCGGCCAAGGCGGTGCTGCGCGAGGCAGGCATCCCGACCCCGGACTGGGTCGCGCTGCCCCACGACCGGTTCTCAGAGCTGGGTGCGGTCGCCGTGCTGGAGCGGATCGTCGAACGGCTCGGCCTGCCGCTGATGGTCAAGCCGGCGCAGGGCGGCTCCGGGCTGGGCGCGGCAGTGGTACGCGAGGTGGCAGAGCTCTCCGCGGCGATGGTCGGCTGCTTCGCGTACGACTCGACGGCACTGGTGGAGCGCTACGTCACCGGGATGGACGTCGCCGTGTCGGTCGTCGACCGGGGCGACAGCCCGGAGGCGCTACCGGCAGTCGAGATCGTGCCGCGCAACGGTGTCTACGACTACGCTGCCCGCTACACCGCCGGACTGACGACCTGGCACGCGCCGGCCCGGTTGGCCGAGCCGGCCGCCGAGCGGGTGGCGGCGACTGCCGTCGCCGCTCACCGGGCACTTGGGCTCCGGGACCTCTCCCGCGTCGACATGATCGTCGACGCCGATGGCCGGCCGCACGTCCTGGAGGTCAACGTCTCACCCGGAATGACCGAGACCTCGCTGTTGCCACTGGCAGTCCAGGCCGGCGGGCTGGACCTCGGCGAACTGCTCGCCACCCTGGTGGTCCGGGCTGCGGCGAGACCGTACGACCCGGCGAACTGATCACCGGGTGCCGCCGGTCGGCGCCGCCGCCGAATCGCCCGCAGCCGGGACTTCAGGACCGCCCTGATCAGGATCGCCCTTCGGGTTTGGGTCGTCGTCATTCTTCACCTCGGTACCGGCATCCGTGTCGGCGCGGGCGGCGGCATCGACGGTTCCGGTCGGATCGGCCGGGTCGGCATCTTCCTGCTGGGTCGTAGCGACGTCGCTGGCGAGCTCACCGAGATCAGCAGCTGGCTCGATACTCTCCATCGGCACCACGAGCTCGGCTACCGCCGGCTCTGCACCGTCGACCTCGCCGAAGTCGTCGACGCTGACCGGATGGCTCGCCTGCTCGCTGAGATTCGACGGTGCCCGCCACTGAATCCGCGGCGGCTCAGCGAGCTGGCGACCGCCGAACTCCGCCAGCCACGCAGCGACCAGGGCCAAATTCTCCCGCCAGCGTGACTCCGAGATCGGCGGCAGGATGCTGTCCCACAGTGAGAGGAACGTGCCACGGAGCTGCAGCTGCCCGTACGGCCGGGCCAGGAACCACAGGTGCAGGTGCGCCGAGCCGTCCCCCCACCGGTTCACGTGGACCCGGGCCACCCCGTCGAGCGACCGGATCGCCCGCTCGAGACGGACGGTCATCACGCCGAGTTCGGCCGCGAGCAGGTTCGGCAGGTCGCCGAGGTCGAAGTGGGACCGGGACTCCAGGATGAGGACCATCGGTAGTCCGGTCGGGCGGTCCATCGCGCGCACCCGCCAGCGTTCGCTGACCCAGATGTACGCGTCGTCCGGGGCGGAGCAGGACGAGCACTCCGCCGTGCCCTCACCCTTGCGAGGCGGCTCGACGGCAACCGGATCGTCGAGCCGCTTGACCCGCAGGTCGCCCTCGAAGGGAAAGGATGGCCATCGCGCGAAGTCGGGAACCGAGGCAGGGGTGTCTGGCACGACGCTGACCCTAACCGAGTCTGCGCCGCCTGTCGTTCCCCGTTTCGGCCGGCCCGGAACACTCATCCGGAGGGACGACCTGTCTCTGGTCAGCGGCCGGCCACCGCCCGCCGTCCCCAGTTGTCCACAGGAGTTATCCACAGGGCGGCAGCCCGGTCTACCCGCTGTTTCACGTGAAACGAGGCGTCCTGTGGAAAACGCCTGTGGACAACGCGCGAACCCGTACCGGATCGATCACCGGGACACCCGGAACCCGTACGGTCCGGCGGCGAATGCGTCTTGGCGCCTCCGGTGGCCCGGTCTTCTCAACGATCCAACGACCATGCGGTAACCGGGCTCGGCGAGCCGTGCGGTGGCGGCCGGAATGGCTGTGGGTCGCCTCGGCCGCAGAGTCGGGCTCGTGTTCTGGTTTCACGTGGAACATCGCCATCGGCCCACTCCCGGGCCCCACCGGATTCACGTGAAACGACCTCCGCGGTCGCCTCCGCCCGGCCGGCCCGCGAGACGCAGCACTCCTGGTGGGTGGCCGCCGAGGTTGATCGCCGGCAACGGCCGAGGGCCGGGGCGTCGAGCGACGCGGCTAGGAAGCACCGGCAAGAAGGGCTGGTGTTTCACGTGAAACACCAGCCCTTGGACAAGCGCCTGCCGGTCGACCGGCAGGGAGTCAGTCGACGGCGCCTGCGGCGTCGTCCCCGTTCCCCACACCGATGATCCCGACGATCCGCTCCAGGTCGTCGACCGTGGCGAACTCGATCGTGATCTTGCCCTTGCTTCGCCCGATGTCGACCTTGACCCGGGTGTCGAATCGGTCAGACAGACGATCGGCGAGATCGGTGAGGGCCGGGGCGTGGGCCTTCGGGCGTCGCTGCGGACTGGCCGTACGCTTCGCCGGGTCCTCGCTCCCGGCGAGCGCCACCAGTTCCTCGGTGGCCCGGACCGAGAGCCCTTCGGCGACGATGCGCAGCGCCAGGGCGTCCTGGGCGTCGGAATCGTCGAGGCTCAGCAGCGCCCGGGCGTGACCGGCCGACAGCACGCCGGCGGCCACCCTGCGCTGCACCTGAGCCGGCAGATTCAACAGCCGGATCGTGTTGGAGATCTGCGGCCGGCTCCGGCCGATGCGCTTGGCGAGTTCTTCATGGGTCGCCCCGAACTCGTCGAGCAACTGCTGGTACGCGGCCGCCTCCTCAAGCGGGTTGAGGTTGGCCCGGTGGATGTTCTCCAGCAGCGCGTCCCGGAGCATCGCGTCGTTCCTGGTGTCCCGAACGATCGCGGGGATGGACTCCCGGCCGATCGCCTGCGCGGCACGCCAGCGGCGTTCCCCCATCACCAGCTCGTACTGCTCGCCGTCGTCCAGCTGGCGTACGACGATCGGCTGCAGGAACCCGACCTGCTCGATCGAGACCTTCAGCTCCTCGAGCGCCTCGTCGTCAAAGACCTGGCGGGGCTGCTTCGGGTTCGGAACGATCGCGGCGACCGGCAGCTCGGCGAACCGGGCACCGGGCACCGGCGACAGGTCGGCGGGCGGCGCCAGAGCCGGTTCGGTCGCGACGGCGGCAGCGGTTCCGACACTGCCGGAGACGGCCGCGGTGGCCGGGGACGGAGTCACCGGGTCCGGGGCCGTCTCCGGCAGTGTGACACCGGACTGAACCGGAGCGGTGGTGGGGATGAGGGCACCGAGCCCGCGCCCGAGCCCGCCCTTCGGACGGTTCTTCATGCCCTGCCTCCCGCTCCAACCACCGTGTCAGACATTGCGACTGAGCCGAGCGACACCGCGCTCGGCGATTTCCTGGGCCGCCTCGAAGTAGCTTGTCGCACCCCGCGATCCGGGATCGTAGGTCATCACCGACTGGCCGTAGCTCGGTGCCTCCGAAACCCGGACGTTGCGGGGGATGACCGACTGGAGCACCTTGTCCCCGAAGTGGTTCCGCACGTCCTGCTCGACGGCGTCGGCCAGCCGGGTCCGGCGGTCGTACATGGTGAGCAGGATGGTGGAGACGTCCAGGGTCGGGTTGAGATGCTGCCGGACCAGGTTGATGTTGTTGATCAACTGGTTGAGTCCTTCCAGCGCGTAGTACTCGCACTGGATCGGGATCAGCACCTCCTGTGCGGCGACCAGCGCGTTGACCGTCAGCAGACCCAACGACGGTGGGCAGTCAATGAACACGTAGTCCAGCTCGACCGGGTACGCCGTGATGGCCCGCGACAGCCGCGATTCCCGGGCCACGACGGAGACCAGCTCGATCTCGGCCCCGGCCAGATCGATCGTCGCGGGAACGCACCAGAGGTCGGGTATCCCCTCGACCGGCTGCGCCACCTCGGTCAGCGGCACGTTGTCGATCAGGCAGTCGTAGACGTCCGGTACGCCTGCGTGGTGCGGGACGTTGAGTCCCGTCGAGGCGTTCCCCTGGGGGTCAAGGTCGACGACCATCACCCGGTTCCCGTGCAGCGCCAGCGCTACCGCGAGGTTCACCGTGGTGGTCGTCTTACCGACGCCCCCCTTCTGGTTGGCCACGCACATTACCCGGGTCCGGTCCGGCCGGGGCATGGTCACCTCGCCGCTTGGGTTCAGAATCTGCACGGCGCGCAAAGCCTCCATTGCCAAGGGGGGATCATCCTCTTCCCGATTCGGTGTTTCACGTGAAACGTACGGCTCGTCGACGGCCGGGGCGGTCGGTTTGGGCGCCGGCTGCTCCGGCGACGGGGGTGCGGTACCCACCGACGTGTCCACGACGAGCGGCACGCCGGACCGGGCCGGGGCACCCGTCGTGGGCGGCTGGGGCACCCCACTGACCGGCGCCGTCCCTCCCTCCGGCCAACCCGGGTGGTACGCCGTTTCACGTGAAACCATCGTGGGGTCGCCGACATCGTGGCGCTCGCCGGTCGACCGCGGATCCTCGAAACTACCGTTGTCATGCACCGTGTCATCCCTGCCCGCGTTGGATGGATCGGCACCGCCAGCGCTCACGACCGCGCTTCGGGCGTGGCGTGCGGACCGGCACGGGGCGGCAGGAGTCGTGCAACTACGCGTTGCCGCCCGGTCCAGACTATCGACGCGCGGTCAGCCTACGGGGATCAGGGCCGGTGTGGCCACGGCCGACTGTCCGACGTGCGCAGCCTGCACGTCGCTGCACCCCGCCGTCAGGGCGGGTTCGGCGGTCATCCCCGGGTTCGCCGCGTCGACCGCAACCGTCCCCGGTCGACGCGCTCCGAGCGGCGTCGGCCACCCGCCCCGGGCACCGGACCGGTCCGCTCAATCTCCACCACGGTGGTCGGCGGGTCCAGCCATCGTTCGCCGCAGCGACGCAGCACCGGATCACCGCCACCAGACCTGATCACCGCCGCCCGGTGTTCGGTGATCTCCGCCCCGGCCGAGTCGCCCTTCATGGCGAGCAGCCGCCCACCGGGCTCGACCAGTGGTAGACACCAGCCGGCCAACCGGTCGAGTGGGGCCACCGCTCGAGCGGTGACCACCGGCGCCGCCCCGTCGGGAAAATCCCGGCGGAGTTCCTCGGCCCGGCCACGCAGCACCTCGACCCGGTCGGTGAGACCAAGGAGCGATACCGCCTCGGCGAGAAAGGCGGTGCGCCGGGCCAGCGGCTCGACCAGGATGACGGTGAGGTCCGGCCGCGCGACGGCCAGGACCAGCCCGGGTAGACCGGCCCCGGAGCCGACGTCCAGCACCGTCGCTCCGTCCGGGACGAGTTCACCGACGACGGCGCAGTTCAGCAGGTGCCGCTCCCAGAGCCGGGGCACTTCGCGCGGCCCGATGAGTCCACGGAGCAGTCCTTCCGAGGCCAGCAGGCCGGCGTACCGGACCGCGAGCCGCAGCTGCTCGGCACCGAAGACCTCGCGGGCGGAATCGGGGGGTGACCCCGGCGTGGCCGCTCCCGACGGAACCGGCCCGGACGGGTTCCCGTCCGGGCCGGTGGCCGCCCGATCAGTCTGCTCGGGCAGATCAGTCATGGCGCTCAGTCGGCCGGACGGACGACGATGCGCCGGGTCGGCTCGACACCCTCGGATTCGCTCAGCACGCCGTCGAGCGCGTTCACCACGTCGTGTACGCACTTGCGCTCGAAGGCGGACATCGGTTCCAGCCGCACCGGCTCGCCGTACTCCTTGACCTTCTCCACCGCGTTCTTCGCCACAGCGGCCAACTCCTTGCGCCGGTTGTTCCGGTAGCCACCGACGTCCAACAGCAGCCGGCTCGGCGATCCGGTCTGCCGGAAGACCGCGAGTCTGGTCAGCTCCTGGAGCGCCTCCAGGGTCGCACCCCGCTGCCCGACCAGGGCACTCAGCTGCCCGCCGACCACCTCCACCACGGGACGGCCGCCGGAGACCAGCTCGTCGATGTCGCCGTCGTAGTCGAGGATGTCCAGCAGTCCCTCGACGTAGTCGGCGGCGATCTCGCTCTGCTGGAACAGGTCGTTGTCGGTGGCGGCGGAAGCGGGCGCTGACGCGTCCTTGCCGGCCGCGTCCTCGTCAGCCTCGTCGGTGCCCGCGTCGTCGGCGTCACCGGTACGGTCGTCGGCGCTGTCGGCGGCCCGGGCTGGGACAACCTCCTCGTCGACAGACGGGTCGGCACTGGGCAGGCTGGTATCGGTCACGGTGTCATCTCCGTACTCGCTCGGCGGAACCGGTCGGTCCGCTGGTTACCGAGGACCGGCGGACGGGCGCCGTGCCCTCGGGGAGGTCTACGTTGCGGCTGTGCGGGACGTCCGCCAGCGCCCGGGACGCCCGCCAGCAGCAGCCGTCCGTCGGGACGCCTGCCCGGTCAACCCGGACGCTTCGCCGGCCGCCGCTTCTTCGGGTTGACCGGCTTGGCACCAGGCTTGGGCTTGAGACCCTCGCGGACCGGGGCCGGCTCCGTGGCGGCGGCCTCGGCACCGTTGCCGCGTCGGGCGAACACACCGGCCGACTTGGGCTTGGCGTCGGTCGTGCCGGGCTTGCGTGGCTGGCCGGCACCGGACTTCGCCGCCGGCCGTCCGGTCGATTTCGACGTCGAGGTCGAGGTCGACTTCGTAGCGGGCTTCCCCTTGCCGGCCGGCATCGGCGGCGGCGGGAACTTGCGCAGCACCCACTGCTGCTGGCCGAGGGTGACCAGGTTGTTCACCACCCAGTAGATGATGACGCCGATCGGGAAGATCGCGCCGGAGATGAGCAGCGAGGCCGGGATGCCGTAGAGCATCAGCCGCTGGATCATCTTCTGCTGCGGGTCCTCCGCCCAGCCGGTCTTGAGGATCATCTGTCGGCTGGTCAGGTAGGTCGTCACGATCATGACGATCACCAAGATCCCGGCGATCACCTTGACCGTGGTGCCGCTGGCGCCCATCGCCGCCAGCTCGTCGGCCGTCGAACCGAACCGCCCGGCGATCGGCGCGGTGAACAGACTGGCCCGAGAGGCCTCGTAGAACTGGTCCGCGGTCCAGCCGTACAGGTCGACGTTGCGGGTCTGCTCCGGGTTGAGCCGGCGCAGGATGTGGAACAGGCCGAGGAAGACCGGGATCTGCAGGAACATCGGAAGGCAACCCATCAGCGGGTTGGCCTTCTCCTTCCGGTACAGCTCCATCATTTCCTTCTGGAGCGTCTCCCGGTCACCCTTGTGCTTCTCCTGCAGCTCCTTGACCTTCGGCTGCAGCGCCTGCATGGCCCGCTGTGACTTGATCTGCTTGACGAAGACCGGGAAGAGGATCACCCGGACCGTGACCACCAGGAAGATGATGGCCAGGATCCACGACCAGTTGGTACCGAGCACCTCGGTCGACGGAACACCGATCCGGTCCCAGGCCGAGTGCCAGAACAGCAGGATCCACGAGATGGCCCAGTAGATCCAGTCGAGACTCAATTCGGGGCTCCAGTCGCATCGGCACGGCGGCCGCCCGGCATCGGTACCGGGTCATATCCACCGGGGTGGAAGGGATGACAGCGCAGCAGGCGCCAACCCGCCAACAGCACCCCCCGAGGTGCTCCGCGCCGGGCGATCGCCTCCTGGGCGTACGCGCTGCACGACGGGTGGAACCGACAGCGGGCCGGCAGAGCCGGGCTTATCCAACGACGGTACGCGACGATCGCACCTGTCAGCAGGCGGCCACCCGGTGTCGCGGGGGGAGGTAGGTCGTCGGGAGCGGTCATCGGGCGTCCCCCGCTCTGGCCCGGGTCCGGGGTCCGGTGCGCGGCGCGCCGGACGGGCGATCACCGGCGGTGCCCTGGGAGCGTCGCTCGGCGGCGCGGACAGCGGTGGACAGCGCGGCGTCAAGGTCGGCGGCGAGCCCCGCCGACGATGCCCCGGCGGCCGGCGGAAGGGCTCGGACGACCAGCAGGGTACCGCCCGGCAACGCTGCCAGCCGGGACCGGGCCAGGTGTCGGAGCCGACGACGCACCCGGTTGCGGTTCACCGCGTTGCCGACCGCCTTGGAGACGATGAAGCCGGCCCGGGCCCCGGTGCTGTCGGTTGCGTCCGACCGGCCACCCGGCCCGGGCGACGACAGCAACAGGTGCACGACGAGCGAGCCACGGCCAGCCCGCCGACCCATGCGTACGACCTCGGTGAAGTCGGCACGATTGCGTACGCGCTCAGCGGCGGCCAGCATGGCGGTTAGATCTCCACGACGCCCGCGAAGGCCATCAGGCGGACAGGCGGGCGCGGCCCTTGGCGCGGCGGGTGGAGAGGATGGCACGGCCGGCACGCGTACGCATCCGCAGCCGGAAGCCGTGGGTCTTGGCGCGCCGGCGGTTGTTCGGCTGGAAGGTGCGCTTGCTCACGTCAGACTCTCCGTCAGGTGCGGCTCCCGGCCTTCGGCCCGGAGTCAGATGAATCAGACCGGCTGGCGGTCAGGCCGGCAGTTGGTCAAACCCGGCCGTTGGCCAGGCCGGTGGTGCAGATCAGCGTGGTGCAGATCAGGATGGCGCAGATCCGGGTGGTGCACGATCTGCGCCCGTGCGTCGTGCAGGCACAACGCGCCTGGCTAGTTTATCAGAGCGGACCAGCGCCGACGGCTCGCCCACCGCCGGTGACCCGGCCGTGGAGCGACGCGGCCAGTGCCGCTACACGGTTTTCACCGGAACCGACAACGGGGACCGGCGACCGCCGGTTGAACGGTTGTGGACAACGCTGTTAGCGTGCCCGATTGCCGGTCAAGCATCAGGCAGCACCTGGCACCGCTTCATCGGTACGAACCAGGCAGCCGGGCCGGTCGCCCGCGACGGTGATCGACACCGGGCGCCGAGCCGGCAGGGGCAGGTTCGGCGGACGACGGGGAGCCGCAGTCAGCAGTACACACAGGTTGTGGATAACTTGTGGATGACGGTCAGTTCAGCGGCCCGCAGCATGGCTCGTCGTACCTGTTCGAGAGCGGGACCGATCCCGACCGGCGGCCGACATGGAGACAGTGCCGGCGGCCGGGTACTCGGATGCGATGGGGGTGGCGCTACGGTGGCCGAGACGATAGACCTCGGCGCGGTCTGGTTGGCGACCACGGACGAGCTGGCGGACGAGATCGTCTCCGCCCAGCAGCGGGCCTATCTGCGGCTGACCCGGCTGCGCGCCATCGTCGAGGACACCGCGCTGTTGTCCGTACCCGACGCGTTCACCCGCGACGTCATCGAATCGCGACTGCGTCCGGCGATCACCGAGGCACTGTCGCGGCGGCTCGGTAGGCCGATCCAGGTGGCGGTCACCGTCCGTCCGCCGGAGGACGGCCAGGGTCGACCGGTCGGCACGGTGTACGGCACCGCGACCGTCGAGACCCGGCTGCACCACCCGGACGAGCCCGACCCACGGCTGGGCCCGCCTCCGCCCGGACCGGACCACCGCGACACCGACAACCACCACTGGGACCGCGAGGGCATCGCCGGGCCCGAGGTGCCGGAGCCGATCAGCGGCCGGCCTGACTCGCCGGACGGACCCCATCCGCCGGAGCACCGTGTCGGCGTATCCGATGCACTGGATGGCGCGACCAGCCGGCTGCCGGTGGTGCCGGCGGCCCGGACCGGCGACCAGGGCTCGCTGTTCGACGACGACTACACCGCCGGAGCGCCGGGTCCGCAACGGCTCGACCACGACCTCGAACCGCCGGCGCAGCACCGCGTGGCCCGCCCGCCGACGGACTACCGCCCGCCGGACCAACGGTACGGCGGCGTCGGCGACGGCCTGCCGACCAGCCCGCCCGACAGCGGACCGGGGCGAGGCGGATTGGACCACCGCGGCACCGGCCGGGACGACCGCCGGCTGACCGGACCGGGGGTGGACACCGGCGGAAACCGGCTCAACCCGAAGTACATGTTCGAGACGTTCGTCATCGGCTCCTCGAACCGGTTCGCGCACGCCGCGTCGGTGGCGGTGGCCGAGTCACCGGCGAAGGCGTACAACCCACTGTTCATCTACGGCAGCTCCGGCTTGGGCAAGACCCACCTGCTGCACGCCATCGGTCACTACGCCACCACCCTCGGACACGCCCGGTCGGTGCGGTACGTGTCGACCGAGGAGTTCACCAACGACTTCATCAACTCGCTGCGTGACGACAAGACCAGCGCCTTCCAGCGCCGCTACCGTGACGTCGACATCCTCCTGATCGACGACATCCAGTTCCTGGAGAACCGGGAGCGGACCCAGGAGGAGTTCTTCCACACCTTCAACACACTGCACAACGCGAACAAGCAGATCGTGATCACCTCGGACCGGTCACCCAAGCAGCTGGCCACCCTCGAGGACCGGCTGCGGACCCGCTTCGAGTGGGGGTTGCTCGCCGACATCCAGCCGCCCGACCTGGAGACCCGGATCGCCATCCTGCAGAAGAAGGCGGCTCAGGAGCGCCTGTACGCGCCCCCGGACGTGCTGGAGTTCATCGCCTCCCGGATCGCCAACTCGATCCGGGAGCTGGAGGGCGCGTTGATCCGGGTCACCGCGTTCGCCAGTCTCACCCGGTCGCCGGTCGAGCTGAGCCTGGCCGAGGAGGTCCTGCGGGATTTCATCCCGGACGGCGCCGGCCCGGAGATCACCGCCGACCAGATCATGGTCGCCACTGCCGACTACTTCGGGGTCAGCCTGGAGGACCTGCGCGGTCACTCGCGTTCCCGAGTGCTGGTCAACGCCCGCCAGGTCGCCATGTACCTGTGTCGCGAGCTGACCGACCTGTCGCTGCCCCGGATCGGACAGGCATTCGGTGGCCGGGACCACACCACGGTGATGCACGCCGACCGCAAGATCCGGCAGCAGATGGCGGAACGCAGGTCCCTCTACAACCAGATCGCCGAGCTGACCAACCGGATCAAGCAGATCGCCTGACGCCCCGCCGCCCCGCCACCGGGCCCGCCCGCCGGTTGATCCGGCGGATCACGCACAGGTTCATCCACAGGTTTTCCACCGCGGCCGCCGCCGGATGGTGGATGACAGCTGCATCCCGCCCGCCCAGTTGTCCACAGGCTGTGGACAACTCTTGGGGAAACCGCTGTGGATAATCACTCTCAGTCACAACTTGTCCACAGGTCAGCCACCGCCTGTGGGGATCCTGTCGAAGGTTCTGGGGACGACGGACCGGCATGGCGCCGGCAGCTTGTCCACAGCTGGGGACGAACCCTCGGGATAACCGGTGGACAACCGGTGGATAACTCGGCACGGCTGTGGGCAGCGGGGCAGCCTGTGGATAACGAACCCGGTTGTACCCAGCCCTCTCCACAGGTAATCCACTGCCATCGAACCCATCTGACCTGCGTAAACGCGAGATGTCCACAGAGTGCACAGCCCCGATGAAGACGATGAGATTTATCTTCTAGACAACAAAAACCAATCACCGGCGTTGGGGATAGGTGTGGATGCAGCCGACCTGCCGCACCTGCCGGTCCGGTCGACCGGCAGAAGTCCGGGGCCGGACGCACGGGCCCGGCGCTCTGGCCTATCGTTCGGTGAGGTCCGTCGACCGATGACGGTCGAGCCGCCCAGGGACCGCCTCGGGTCCGGCACCACCGAAGATCGTTCGATCGAGTCGACGCGGAGGCACGGCATGAAGTGCGGAGGCATGGGATGAAGTTCCGGGTGGAGCGCGATGCGCTCGCCGACGCGGTGGCCTGGACGGCCAAGAGCCTGCCGAACCGGCCGTCGGTGCCGGTGCTGGCCGGCGCGATGCTCCGGGTCACCGACGGTTCCCTGCAGGTCTCGGGGTTCGACTACGAGGTTTCCAGCCAGGTGACCGTCGACGTGCAGGGCGATGCCGACGGCTCGGCCCTGGTCTCCGGTCGGCTGCTCGCCGAGATCACCAAGTCGCTCCCGGCCAAGCCGGTCGACATCGCGGCGGTCGGTGCGCATCTGGAGCTGGTCTGCGGCAGCGCCCGGTTCACCCTGCCGACCATGCCGGTGGAGGACTATCCGACCCTGCCCGAGATGCCGGCCAGCGCCGGCCGGGTCGACGCCCCGACGTTCGCCGCCGCGGTCGCCCAGGTCGCGGTGGCCGCTGGCCGCGACGAGACGCTGCCGATGATGACCGGGGTCCGGGTCGAGCTGGAGGGCAGCCGGCTCGCCATGCTCGCCACCGACCGGTACCGGCTGGCCATCCGGGAGATTGACTGGCAGCCGGACGATCCGGAGATCAGCCTGCACGCACTGGTGCCCGCCCGTACCCTGGCCGACACGGCCAAGACGCTCGGTCCGATCGGCGGCGAGGTCACCATCGCGTTGGCGCACGGTGGGGCCGGGGAAGGCATGATCGGATTCGCCGGCGGCACCCGCCGGACCACCAGCCGGCTGCTGGACGGTGCCAACTATCCGCCGGTCCGGTCGCTCTTCCCGAGCAGCCACAACGCCGAGGCCCGGGTGGGTGTGAGCACTCTCGTCGAGGTGGTACGCCGGGTCGCCCTGGTAGCCGAACGCACCACCCCGGTACTGCTCAGTTTCAGCGCGGACGGGCTCGTGGTGGAGGCCGGCAACACCGAGGAGGCGCGGGCCAGCGAGGCGATGGAGGCCGCGTTCACCGGCGAGCCGCTGACCATCGGGTTCAACCCGCAGTACCTGATCGACGGTCTGCAGAACCTCGGCTCCGCCACGGCGGTGTTCACCTTCGTCGACGCGTTCAAGCCGGCGGTGATCTCGCCGGCCGGCGAGGACGATCAGATCATCCCCGGCTACCGCTATCTGATCATGCCGATCCGGGTAACCCGGTAGTACCGGGTCGCCCGGTGGGCGACGATCGGGCAGCGACGAAGGGGGCACACCGTGCAGTTGGGCATCATCGGTCTGGGCCGGATGGGCGGCAACATGCGGGACCGGCTACGTGACGCCGGTCACCAGGCGTACGGCTATGACCGGGACCCGGCGGTCAGCGACGTGGCCAGCCTCGCCGAGCTGGTCGACCGGCTCGCCGCTCCGCGGGCCGTCTGGATGATGGTCCCGGCCCAGGTGACGTCGTCGGTCGTCGATGAGCTGTGCGGCCTGCTCTCCCCCGGGGATCTGGTGATCGACGGCGGCAACTCCCGGTTCAGCGACGACGGGCCGCGTGCGGCCCGGCTGGCCGAGCACGGCGTCGGCTACCTCGACGTCGGGGTGTCCGGCGGGGTGTGGGGCCGGCAGGCGGGGTACGGGCTGATGGTCGGCGGCGACGCCGAGCACGTACAGCGGATGATGCCGATCTTCGAGGCGCTCAAGCCGCCGGCGGAGCACGGCTTCGTGCACGCCGGCCCGGTCGGTGCCGGACACTACGCGAAGATGGTGCACAACGGTGTGGAGTACGCGTTGATGCACGCCTACGCCGAGGGCTACGAGCTGATGCTGCAGAGCGAGCTGATCACCGACGTCCCCGGAGTGATCAAGTCCTGGCGCGACGGCACGGTGGTCCGGTCCTGGCTGCTGGATCTGCTGGACGCCGCGCTCGACGAGGACCCGCAGCTGGCGGCGCTGCGCGGGTACGCCGAGGACACCGGCGAAGGGCGTTGGACGGTCGACGAGGCGATCCGGCTCGGGGTGCCGATGAACGTGATCGCGGCCTCACTGTTCGCCCGGTTCACCTCGCGGCAGGACGACTCCCCGGCGATGAAGGCGGTCGCCGCCCTGCGCAACCAGTTCGGCGGGCACGCCGTGCAGTCCAGCCCCTGACCTCCGTGTACGTCCGCCGTTTCGAACTGATCGACTTCCGCTCGTACCAGCGGGTCGAGCTCACCTTCGAACCGGGTGGCAGCGTGCTGGTCGGGCCGAACGGGGTCGGCAAGACCAACCTCGTCGAGGCGCTCGGCTACCTGGCGACGCTGGGTAGTCACCGGGTCGCCACCGACGCGCCGCTGGTCCGGGTCGGCGCCGATTCGGCGATCATCCGCGGCCTGGTCGTGCACGACCAACGGGAGCTGTTGGTCGAACTGGAGATCGTGCCGGGGCGGGCCAACCGGGCCAGGCTGGGTCGGTCGCCGACCCGCCGGGCGCGGGAGGTGATCGGTGCGCTGCGGCTGGTGCTGTTCGCCCCCGAGGATCTGGAGATCGTCCGGGGCGACCCGGCCGAACGCCGCCGCTACCTGGACGAGCTGCTGGTCACCAGGCTGCCCCGGTTCGCCGGCGTGCGGGCCGACTACGACCGGGTGGTCAAGCAGCGCAACGCGTTGCTGCGCAGCGCGTACCTCGCCCGCAAGACCGGTGGTGGCCGGGGCGGTGACCTGAGCACGCTGGACGTCTGGGACGCCCATCTGGCCCGGCACGGAGCCGAGCTGCTCGCCGGCCGGTTGGAGCTGGTCACCGCACTGGCCCCGCACGTGGCCAAGGCGTATGACGCGGTGGCGGCCACCAGCGCGGCGGCCGGCATCAGCTACCGGCCGTCGATCGATCTGCCGGATGCCGGGACCGTGCCGTCGGCGGCGGACCGGTCCGCGCTTGAGTCAGCGCTGCTGGCCGCGCTGGGCGAGGCCCGCCGCAGCGAGGTCGACCGTGGCGTCACCCTGGTCGGCCCGCACCGCGACGACCTGCATCTGACGATCGGCAGCCTGCCGGTGAAGGGGTACGCCAGCCACGGCGAATCCTGGTCCTGCGCGCTGGCGCTGCGGCTGGCCGCGTACGACCTGCTCCGCGCGGAAGGCATCGAGCCGGTCCTGGTCCTCGACGACGTGTTCGCCGAACTGGACAGCGGCCGCCGGGAACGGCTCGCCGAGTTGGTCGCCGGGGCCAGCCAACTGCTGGTGACCTGCGCGGTGGCCGAGGACGTCCCGGTAGCGTTGCGCGGGGCACGCTTCGAGGTCAGCCGTGGGGAGGTACGCCATGTCGGATGAGCCGCAGCACGGTGAGCCGGCGCAGGCTGCCGACCAGCCGCCGATCCTGCCCCCGCCGTCGACCGGCCCGCAGTTGGCCAGGGCGGTGCTGGACGCGGCCCGCGCCCGTCGAGAGGCGAACCGGCCCCGCCGCCGGACCGGTGGCGGCAGCGACACTGGCGGAGCCGGGTCGGGCGGCCGACGACTGCGCGGCTACTCGGGTCCGGGGCCGGACCCCCGCGATCCCCAGCTGTTCGGCGACGTGCTGGCCCGGCTGGTCAAGGCGCGCGGCTGGCAACGGCCGGCCGCCGAGGCGACCGTCTTCGGCGCCTGGGAACGGGTGGTCGGGCCGGAGGTGGCCAAGCACAGCCGCCCGGTCAAGTTGGAGAACGGCGAGTTGACGGTCGAGGCGGAGTCGACCGCGTGGGCGACCCAGCTACGTCTGCTCGCCCGCTCCTTGCTGCGCCAGATCGCCGCTGAGGTCGGGCACAACGTGGTGACGAAACTGCATATTCACGGCCCGGCCGCGCCATCCTGGTCGAAGGGACCGAGGCGGGTCCGTGGTCGTGGCCCGCGGGACACGTACGGTTGATCCCCACCCGGCCGGTCCGCTCCCTGGCCGACGCCGGCCGCCCAGGATCAGGCTGCCGCGTCGGCGTAGACGGCGAAGCCGCGATCGGCGCAGCGGCGGTAGAAGCGGGACAGCACCGCCAGCTCCGACCGGGGGAAGCTCCACTGCGGCGCGTCACCGGCGTCGTCGCGGAGCGCGTCGAGCCGGCTGTCCAGCCAGCGCAGCTGCTGTTCGGCGAGCCGGGCCCCGGCGAGGGCGTCGCGCAGCACCGCCCCGACCGTGTCGAAGGTGACGGTGTCGCCGTACCGGTCGTGGCCGTCGACGAACCGCTCCAGGCCGCCGGCGATCCAGGCACAGCCGTCCGGGTCGATCACCGGGTCCTCGTCCTCGGCGGCCGCCTCGGTGGCGTACAGCACTCCGGTCAGCCCCAGCAGCAGGTCCACCAGCTCGGTGTAGGCGGTGGCCCGGACACTGCCGGTCTTCGCGATGTAACCGGCGAGCGCGGCGGTCGGCGCCGCGACGTCGGCCTGCTCCGCCAGCTTGTCGAAGTCGACGAACTCGGCCGGTGCGACCGGTTCGTAGAACTCGCCGACCCGTGGCCATTGCACCGCGACGTTGTCCAGCCCCATCGCAAGCGTCACCCTTCTCCAGCTGGTGGCCCGGGTCGGGTGCGCATCCGCGATGCTGCTGCCCGGTGCGAGCCTGTGCGGTAGCGGCACTGTAGCGGCATCCGGGTAGTCGTTTCATCTTCAGGTGGCCCGGCGGGCCGCCGCACCGTCGGTGCGGTGCCCCGTGGCCGACCGATGATGGATCTGGTGCGTGTGGGGGTGGTCGCGGTGGGTGGGGTGCGGCCGGCTACGAACCTCTCAGCCGCTTTACGGGGGTGCCGCGTCCCGGTTATGTCGGCTCGGCACAGTAGGATCGGAGACAGAGACGAGGGAGACCCGCGCGGCGCGACGATCCGGAGCCCGCCTGGCAGGATCACCGACGAGGTGACCACCGGCAGCCGTGATCGCCGGACCGTACGGGGCCCAGCCGTTCGTGATCCGCGGGTCCGCTGCGGCGTACGGCGCGTTTCGCCACCCGTCGGCGATCCACCCGGAAGATGCGGGTTGTCGGCCATGGTGCCGGTTCGCGTCCGTCCGCCGTCGGAAGATCCGCCGAACCCCGCGTCCCTGTGCCGTCGCGGCCCAGGTGTGCGAGAAAGTGGCTGAGGGTGTCAGCGGAGAACAACCAGGAGTACGGCGCCGAGTCGATCACCGTGCTGGAGGGCCTCGAGGCGGTCCGCAAGCGACCGGGCATGTACATCGGTTCGACCGGTGAGCGCGGCCTGCACCACCTGGTCTGGGAGGTCGTGGACAACGCGGTCGACGAGGCGCTGGCCGGGCACTGCGACACCATCGAGGTGGTGCTGCTCGCCGACGGCGGGGTGCGGGTCACCGACAACGGCCGGGGTTTCCCGGTGGACCTGCATCCAAAGCTGAAGAAGCCGGGTGTCGAGGTCGCCCTGACCGTGCTGCACGCCGGCGGCAAGTTCGACGGCAAGGCGTACGCGGTCTCCGGTGGCCTGCACGGGGTCGGTGTCTCGGTGGTCAACGCGCTCTCCGTGAAGATGGAGGTCGAGATCCACAAGGACGGCCACGTCTGGCGGCAGCAGTACGCCAACTCGAAGCCGACGCCGCTGGACAAGGGCGAGGCGACGAACCGGACCGGGTCCGCGGTCGCCTTCTGGCCGGATCCGTCGATCTTCGAGACCACCGAGTACGCGTTCGAGACGATCTACCGCCGGTTGCAGGAGATGGCCTTCCTCAACCGTGGGCTGACCATCCAGCTGCGCGACGAGCGGGTGGCTGATGACGACGGAAAGCACCGCGAGGTCACTTTCTGCTACAAGGGTGGTATTTCGGACTTCGTCCGCCATCTCAACGCCTCGAAGAACCCGATCCACAAGAGCGTGGTCGAGTTCGGCGCGGAGGAGGAGGGCATGTCGGTCGAGATCGCCATGCAGTGGAACGAATCGTACGGCGAGTCGGTCTACACCTTCGCCAACACCATCAACACCCACGAGGGCGGCACCCACGAGGAGGGCTTCCGGTCCGCGTTGACCAGCGTGGTCAACAAGTACGCCATGGACAAGAAGCTACTCAAGGGCGACGAGAAGCTCTCCGGCGAGGACATCCGGGAAGGGCTCGCCGCGATCATCTCGGTCAAGCTGGCCAACCCGCAGTTCGAGGGCCAGACCAAGACCAAGCTGGGCAACACCCCGGTGAAGAGCTTCGTGCAGCGGGTCTGCAACGAGTGGCTGGTCGACTGGCTGGACCGCAACCCGGCCGAAGGCAAGATGATCATCACGAAGGCCACCCAGGCGGCCCGCGCCCGGATCGCCGCCCAGCAGGCCCGCAAGCTGGCCCGGCGCAAGTCGTTGCTGGAGTCCGGGTCGATGCCGGGCAAGCTGGCCGACTGCCAGTCCACCGACCCGCGCGAGTCGGAGGTCTTCATCGTCGAGGGCGACTCGGCCGGCGGCTCGGCCAAGCAGGGGCGGGATCCGCGTACCCAGGCGATCCTGCCGATCCGGGGCAAGATCCTCAACGTGGAGAAGGCCCGGATCGACCGGGTGCTGAAGAACAACGAGGTCCAGGCGCTGATCACCGCGCTGGGCACCGGCATCCACGACGACTTCGACATCGACAAGCTGCGCTACCACAAGATCGTGTTGATGGCCGACGCTGACGTGGACGGCCAGCACATCCAGACGCTGCTGCTGACCCTGCTGTTCCGGTTCATGCGTCCGCTGGTCGAGCTGGGCCACGTCTACCTCGCTGCCCCGCCGCTGTACAAGATCAAGTGGAACCGGAAGGGCGACGACGCGCAGTACGCGTACTCCGACCGGGAACGCGACGGACTGATCGTGCTGCGCCAGCAGAAGAAGCCGAACGCCAAGCCGGACGACATCCAGCGCTTCAAGGGCCTGGGAGAGATGAACTACCCCGAGCTGTGGGAGACGACGATGAACCCGGCGACGCGTACGCTGCGTCAGGTGACTCTGGACGACGCAGCAACCGCCGACGAGCTGTTCAGCGTTCTGATGGGTGAGGACGTCGAGGCGAGGCGCTCCTTCATCCAGCGCAACGCCAAGGACGTCCGCTTCCTGGACATCTAGCGCCCCGCGCGGCCGGGCGACCCCCCGAACAGGGGCCGGCCCGGCCGCGTCATCAGCAACTTCGCCAGCTTCCACAGCCGTTGTCCAGCACCGGTACGACGGTTTCAAAGGTTGATAAGGGTTAACTGTGACGGATACTCCCGAGTCCTTCGGCAGCGAGCCGGATCCCGTGGCAGCCGCCGCGGCTGCGGTCGCCCGCCACGATCGCATCGAGCCGGTCGGGCTGGAAGTCGAGATGCAGCGTTCGTACCTCGACTACGCGATGAGCGTGATCGTCGGGCGGGCGCTGCCGGACGTACGGGACGGGCTCAAGCCCGTACACCGCAAGATCCTCTACGCCATGTTCGACTCGGGCTACCGGCCGGACCGGGGCTACGTCAAGTGCTCCCGGGTCGTCGGCGACGTGATGGGTCAGTTCCACCCGCACGGCGACTCGGCCATCTACGACGCGCTGGTCCGGATGGCGCAGCCCTGGTCGCTGCGGTACCCGCTGGTCGACGGCAACGGCAACTTCGGCTCCCCGGGCAACGATCCGGCAGCCGCGATGCGCTACACAGAGTGCAAGCTCGACCCGCTGGCGATGGAGATGCTGCGGGACATCGACGAGGACACCGTCGACTTCCAGGACAACTACGACGGGCGGGCCAAGGAACCGGTGATCCTGCCGGCCCGGATCCCCAACCTGCTGATCAACGGCTCCGAGGGCATCGCGGTCGGCATGGCCACCAAGATCCCGCCGCACAACCTGCGGGAGATCGCGGCGGCGGTGCAGTGGTGCCTGGAGAACCCGGAGGTCGACGAGGCGACCACGCTCGAGGCGCTGATCGAGATCGTCAAGGGCCCGGACTTCCCGACCGCCGGTCTGATCGTCGGCACCACCCCGATCCAGGACGCCTACCGCACCGGTCGCGGGTCGATCCGGATGCGGGCCGTGGTCGAGGTCGAGGAGGACAAGAAGGGCCGGACGTCGCTGGTCGTCACCGAACTGCCGTACCAGGTCAACCCGGACAACCTTGCCGAGCGGGTCGCCGAGCTGATCAAGGAGGGCAAGATCGGCGGGATCGCCGACATCCGCGACGAGTCCTCCGGGCGTACCGGCATGCGGCTGGTGCTGGTGCTCAAGCGCGACGCCGTCGCCAAGGTGGTGCTTAACAACCTCTACAAGCACACCCAGCTGCAGGAGACGTTCGGCGCCAACATGCTGGCCCTGGTCGACGGGGTGCCGCGCACGCTGAACCTGGCGCAGTTCATCCGGTTCTACGTCGAGCACCAGATCGACGTGATCCGGCGGCGCACCGCGTACCGGCTGCGCAAGGCCGAGGAGCGGGCGCACATCCTGCGCGGTCTGGTCAAGGCGCTGGACATGCTCGACGAGGTGATCGCCCTGATCCGGCGGTCGCCGACGGTCGAGGACTCCCGGCAGGGCCTGATGCGGCTGCTCGACGTCGACGAGATCCAGGCCACCGCGATCCTGGACATGCAGCTGCGCCGGCTGGCGGCCCTCGAACGGCAGAAGATCATCGACGAGCTCGCCCGGATCGAGCTGGAAATCACCGACCTCAAGGACATTCTGGCCAAGCCCGAGCGGCAGCGGCGGATCGTCTCGGAGGAGCTCGGCGAGATTGTCGCCAAGTGGGGCGACGAGCGGCGGACGAAGATCGTGCCGTTCGACGGCGAGGTCTCGATGGAGGACCTGATCGCCCGCGAGGACGTGGTGGTCACCATCACCCGCACCGGGTACGCCAAGCGGACCAAGGTCGACCTCTACCGCTCGCAGCGCCGGGGCGGCAAGGGCGTCAGCGGTGCGACGCTGCGCCAGGACGACATCGTCAGCCACTTCTTCGTCGCGTCCACCCATGACTGGATGCTGTTCTTCACCAACAAGGGCCGGGTCTACCGGGCGAAGGCCTACGAGTTGCCGGAGGCATCCCGTACCGCCCGTGGCCAGCACGTGGCCAACCTGTTGGCCTTCCAGCCGGACGAACACATCGCCCAGGTCATCCGGATCCCGAACTACCAGGTGGCGCCCTACCTGGTGCTGGCGACCCGCAACGGCCTGGTGAAGAAGACCCGGCTGGAGGAGTTCGACTCGAACCGCTCCGGTGGGATCATCGGCATCAACCTGCGGGACGCCGACGAACTGGTCGGAGCGGCTCTCGCCAGCGGGGCCGACGACCTGCTGCTGGTCTCCAAGAACGCCCAGGCGATCCGGTTCACCGCGACCGACGAGGCGCTGCGTCCGATGGGGCGGGCTACATCGGGGGTGATCGGGATGCGGTTCACCGACACCGACGAACTGCTCGCCATGGCGGTCGTCCGGGAGGGGATGGACCTGGATGTTTTGGTCGCCACCAACGGCGGGTACGCGAAACGTACTCCGATCGAGGAGTATCCGGTGCAGGGCCGGGGAGGCAAGGGTGTGCTGACTGCGAAGATCACCGAGCGCCGCGGTGGTCTCGTCGGCGCGGTCGTCATCAGTCCGGACGACGAGCTCTTCGCGATCACCAGCAACGGTGGCGTGATCCGGACTCCGGTGAAGCCTGTACGACGTACCCGGGACCGGAACACAATGGGGGTCAAGCTCATGGACCTCCCAGACGGCGTGACCATCGTGGCCATTGCTCGCAATGCCGACGAGCCTGACGAACAGGACTAGTTGATGACGGAGACCCAGGCGAAGTCGGGGGGAACAGGATCCTCGGCGGCTCCGGTCGACGAGGAATCCGCCGCCGGAGGCACATCAACGGCCACCGGCCGCGCCGCTGTCGGCCGGGCCAGCGTGCCCGGTGATTCGCCGTCGCCCAAGTTCACCCGGGCGCCAGGGATGCCTCCCCCGCCCGACAGACCCGCCGACGACCCAGCCGGTGGCACCGGCGACTCCGTCGACGGTTCGACCCGCGCCGGAGGCACCGGCGACAGCGCCACTCAGCTCGGCGGCATATCCGCCTCTTCCGGAAGGTCGGCACCTCCTGTGACGTCGGCACCTCCTGTTTCATCCGCTCCGCCGGCCAGCTCCGGCAGCGGATTCACCGGTGGAGCGCTCGGCGCCACCGCGGCAAGTGGCACCCGACCGGGCGGTGGGCTCGGGCCCACCGGGCAGTTCGGCACCATCGGCGGCACGGCCCGGGTGGGTACGGCCACTCCCGGCTCGCGGACCGGCCTGGGTTCGCCGACCGTACGCACGATCGGTGGTGCCGGTGCCGGTGTTGGCGCGGTCGGCGCGGCGCGAGTCGGCCCTGACGGTGCCCGCACCGCGCGACCCGGGGTCAGCTCGGCTGCCTCGCGAGGTCCGCGTCGAGCTCGCCTCAACCTGAAGCGGATCGACCCCTGGTCCGTCATGAAGTTCTCGTTCGCGGTCTCGCTGGTGCTGTTCATCGTGGTGATCGTCGCGACCTCGGTGCTCTACCTGGCGCTCGACGCGATGGGCGTGTTCCAGAGCGTCAACGCCAGCCTTGGTGACCTGATCGGTACCGGCACCGGGGACGGTCCGAGCCTGCGGATCACCGCTCAGGGCGTGATCGGCACGGCGGCGCTGTTCGGGCTGATCAACGTGGTGCTCTACACCGCGCTGGCGACGCTCGGCGCGTTCATCTACAACGTCTGCGCCGACCTGGTCGGCGGGATCGAACTGACCCTGGCCGAGCGGGACTGATCCGGCCCGCTCAGGGAAGCGGAGGACGGCCGGGCGGGTCGATACCCATTGGCCCCGGCCGTCCGCGATCCGGTAGTCTCCCCATGGTCCGGCGCTCCGTTCGCCGGCTGCCGGTGGCTTTCGCCCCGAGTTGGGGTGTAGGGCACGGGTGCGGTAACCTTGCTCGTCGCGTACGGGGCTATAGCTCAGTCGGTTAGAGCGCAGAGCTGATAACTCTGAGGTCGCTGGTTCGATTCCAGCTAGCCCCACTCCACGACAGTCGAGCGTAAGGGGACACGCCCCATGGTCAAGAAGATCCTCATCATCGCCGGCGTCATCGGCGTAGCCGCGCTGATCGCCAAGAAGGTCAAGGAGACCAGCGACGAGCGTGCCCTCTGGCACGAGGCGACCACCGCTCCTGATCTCCGCTGATCCAACTTCTGTCCCCGGACCGCAGTCGTCACCGCTGCGGCGGGGACCACTCGGGGCCATAGCTCAACTGGCAGAGCACTGCCTTTGCAAGGCAGGGGTTAGGGGTTCGAGTCCCCTTGGCTCCACCCACATTTTGGCTGGTCGGCGCGCCAGTGCATCGACCCTTGTCGCGCTGGCCAGTCGGACCAGGAACCAGAATCAGCGAATCGTCAGCAGAAGTCGCCGAACACGTCCCGTACCCCCGTCGCTGATGAGCCACGTGGCGTACGAGTTCCTCAGGTCGTGCAAGCGGAGCCCGCCAGCGGCCTTGAGCGCGACCTGGTCGACGGCTTCCCGCTCGGTCGCGAACTCGGCAACCGCTCGACGCCGGTCGCGTCGGTCCACTTGGCGTGCCACTTGTCCGGCGACACTTCGGCTACCTTGCCGAGTAAGCCAGCCCGGACCAGCGCCGGACGCCAGACCTGTCGACGAAAGTTTGACCGCCGGAGTGGGCTGCCGTCCCGCGTGGCGAACACCAGCGCGGCCGGCTTGGGCTCTGCGGGCTGTGCGCCGAGTCGCGGGCAGTCCAACGCCATCAGGCCTGCCGGCGGGTGGGCCAGAGGAACCACGTCGTGTCCGTGGTCTGGCAGGTGGTCGACCCAGGCAGGGGCGAGCGTACTGACGGGCTGATCGACGACTACCAGTTGATGGTCCAGCTCAGCGCCTGAGCCGTGCGGCCCGACGACGATCTGAGGCGGGACAGCTGTGCCCACCGCGTGGTTGGGCGCGGTGGGCACAGCTGTGCGGTACGGAGGTGGTTGAGGTCAGCGCTTCCGGTTCGGGTAGCGGCGACGTTGGGTCAGGTGGACAAGGATCACTCCGCCGACGATCAGCACTAGGCCGACGACCAGGAAGTTCATGGTGTTCGCGCCGGTCAGTGCCAGCGGACTGGCCGACTCGTCAGCATCTGCTTCGTTTGCAAGGTTGTCCACGGCTGGGGCATTGATTCCACCGGCAGCGGCAGCGGCAGTCGGGCTCGGGTCCGCACTCGGCTGTGCGGTCGGCTCGGCTTCCTTCTCCTCTCCGGCAGCGGTCTCGGTCGGCTCCGGCGTGGGCTTGGCTTCCTGCGTCGGCGGTGCCGGATCGTCGGTGACCTCCGCCTCAGGGCTGGCCGGTGCCGGTGTCTCCTCAACGGGCGGTTCCTCGGCCGGCGGTTCCTCGGCCGGCGGTTCCTCGGCCGGCGGTTCCTCGGCCGGCGGTTCCTCCGCGGGCGGTTCCTCCGCGGGCGGTTCCTCGGCCGGCGGTTCCTCCGCGGGCGGTTCCTCCGCGGGCGGTTCCTCCGCGGGCGGTTCCTCCGCGGGCGGTTCCTCCGCGGGCGGTTCCTCCGCCGGGGGTTCCTCCGCTCGGCCGGCTCGCACCTCGATACGGACGGCGTCGATCGCCGGGGTCTGGTTGGCCCGCTGCATCATCGGGATCCGGTGCGATCCGTCGCCGGCCCACGATGCGCACTGGGCGATCCCCTCCTGGGGCAGCCCGGGCACCTGGATAGTGACGACATCCGGCTCAGCACCGCCGCCACCGTCCTCAGTCGCGACGAAGAAGGCCGGCACCGGCTCCGGGTCGAGCGCCTCGGTGGTGCTGGTCAGCATCCGGCAGGCGGTGTGGAAGTGACCGCGGGTCAGTCCGTCTCCGGTCAGCAGCGCGGACTCCACGTAGTACCCGCCCTGAGCCGCCGGGAGGAAGCGGTCCCGGACCAGATTGCGGGTGCTGACCCGCAGTTGGAACGGTTCGCCGACGCCAACCGATTCCGGCGACTCGGTGATCAGCAGCGTCGGGTTCTGCTCTGCCGCACCGACCTCTCCGAACGCTGTCGAGACGCAGCGGCTGCCCACCTGGAAGCCGTCGTGTAGCTCCAATGAGCTGTCGTCGCAGCCGGTCCCGAGCACATCGAGTCCGTTGACCTGCTCGCTGGCCTTGCGATCCGTCCCAGCACTGGAGATCTGGCTGACGGCGATCAGGACCCCGAAGGCGGACAGGGTCGCGACCGCGATGACGGCGCGGCGCGTCCGTCCGCCCTTCGCGGGTCTGGCGGCGCGTCTGTGAGCCGTTTGTCCCATGTGCACACCTTCCGAATGCTCACCGTACTGGGATGTCTGTATTAGGCTCGGGCACGACGGTGCCGGCGGGGGTTCACCGGGAGCGGATGACTAGTCGCCCCGGGCCATACGCACACGTTAGGGAGCGGTTCAATCAAGAATCAACTTCAGCGCCAGAAATGATGATTTCTTGAGCCGCAGGTAAAGAAAACTTATGGCATCGATCTCGAACGCCTGACATCAGCCGTTCGGCTGATGTCGATGTGGTGACTGTCGGTAGTGGTGGGATGTCACCGGCGGTCGTCGTGCAGTAGCTTCTTCTGCACCTTACCCATCGCGTTGCGTGGCAGGTCGTCCACGATGCGCACTTCACGTGGGCGCTTGTGGGTGGAGAGTTCGGTGGCCACGAAGTCGATCAGCGACTGCGGGGACACGCCCTCGGCCACCACGTACGCGACGACCCGTTGCCCGAGGTCTGCGTCGGGTGCGCCGATGACCGCCGCCTCGCGTACTGCCGGATGGGTCAGCAGCACGTTCTCCACCTCGCCGGCACCGATCCGGTAACCACCGCTCTTGATCAGATCGGTCGAGGCGCGGCCGACGATTCGGTGCCAGCCGGCCTGGTCGATCGCCGCTACGTCGCCGGTGCGGAACCAGCCGTCCGGGGTGAAGTCGCCGCGCCCGGCGGCGCCGAGGTAACCGTCGAACACCATCGGGCCGCGAACCTGCAGTTCGCCGATGGTCTCGCCGTCCGCCGGCAACTGCTCGCCGTCCTCACTGGCCAGCCGGGTGTGTACGCCGGCGAGCGGCGTACCGACCCAGCCGGGTCGCCGCTCGCCGTCGGCGCGGCTGCTGACCGTGATCAAGGTTTCGGTCATTCCGTACCGTTCGACCGGTGCCTGCCCGGTGAGCTCGGTGAGCGTGCGGAAAACCGGGGCGGGCAGGGCCGCCGAACCGGAGACGAGGAGCCGGGCGGCGCGTAACGCCCGGGCGGAGGGTCGGTCGTCGCAGATTCGGGACCAGATCGTCGGTACGCCGAAGTACAGCGTGCCACCGGCGGCGGCGTACGCCCCAGGGGTGGGCCGGCCGGTGTGCACCAGCCGGCAGCCGACGCGTAGCGCGCCGATGACGCCGAGCACCAGACCGTGTACGTGGAACAGCGGCAGGCCGTGGACCAGGGTGTCGTCCGGCGTCCACGCCCAGGCCTCGGCGAGGGCGTCGAGGTCGGCGGCGATGTTGGCGCTGGTCACCGGTACACCTTTCGGTGCGCCGGTGGTGCCGCTGGTGTAGAGGATCAGCGCGGGGGCGTCGGACCCGACGGTCCGGCGCTGGCCGGGCCCGCCCTGGTCGGAGCCGCCCTGGTCGGAGCCGCTCCCGACCGGCCTCGTCGGGTTGGGGCCAAGCAGCAGTTGAGCGCCGGAGTCGCGCAGGATGTGACCGCGTTCGACCGGGCCGGCGTCCGGCGGTACGGGGACCAGCGTGGTGCCGGCCAGCAGGCAACCGGTGAGCGCGACGACCGTGTCGAGGCTGGCGGTGGCGTCGACCGCGACGGTGTCGGCGCCAGCGATCTGCCTGGCGACGGCGGTCGCGGCTTCGAGCAGGTCGTCGCCGGACATCGACTGGTCGCCGACGGTGACCGCCGCCGGCCGGCCGGTCAGTCGCGTGGGGTTCAGCAACGCCATCTTCCCGACTCTCCTCCTGCCGGTGGGCGGACCGGCTCCGGACCATTGTCGGCTCTGTGGTTGCCGGGCTGGCGCTCTGGGTCGCCGGCTTCGTCGGACTGTTCGGGTACGGGTACACGGCGAAGTCGCAGCGCGACGCCGCCGCCGTGGACCTGTCCAGGGTGGCGATCGACGACACCGTCACGGTCCAGGTCACTGACGGCGGCAAGTACGGCGTCCGGCTGGAGACCATCGCCGGAGCCGACCGCCCCGACACGGTCCAGCGGCTGATCGACGCTGCGTGGGCTGCTCACCGCCGGATCGGCGGCCGGCGGTGGACTGCTGCTGGTGCTCGGGTCGGTGCTGCCCTGGATCGCCGGTCCGGACGCTGATGCCGTCATGTACGGCGCGGTGGAGACCGCCGGCGGGTCGGCGCTGGGTTCGCGGGCCGGGCTCTCCGGCGGGGACGCGTTCGTGACCCTGCTGGCCGGGCTCGTCGCGCTGGTCGTCGCCGGGTGGTACGGAATGGGCCGGGCCCGCCGGTGGCAGCAGGTGACGATGGCCGGGGCGGGCGTGCTGGCCATCGCCTGGGCAATGCTGAACCACGCCGAGATCGGCGAGCCGGATGGCACCGTCGTGCTCGGCCCGGTCGCCCCGGACAGCCCGGTCGACCAGATCAACTAGATCGACCAGACCGACCGGGTCGGCCTGGTTCGTTCGTTCCCTCCGTTGTCGACGGGCTCTCTTCTGACCGCTACCGGTCAGTTCTGAAACACGCCGTCTGATTCCTGCCACAAATGTTCGTCGCTGGGCACGGAAAATCACATGACTTGTATTTCGGATGTATTTCGCGATGCTATGGGATAAATGAGACGTGAAATCTATGCTTCTCGGTGGTGCTCCCTGCTCACATGATGTCGAAGCGTTTAGTGAAGTTGGATCCAATGGTTCTGGTGGACATCTACCCAGCTCAAGCGGCAGGTTTCGCGAGTGTCCGTGATCAGTCATTCAAACTCCGTTGTGATCAATGGAAATTTGCCAATACGCTGCTAGCGCCCAGATGGGTACCAAGACAAGGGAGGGTCTCTTGAAATCCACACTGCGCTGGTCGGCGATGGCCGGCCTGGCACTCGCGCTGGTCGTCACCGGCGCGCCGGCCGCCCAGGCGGAGTCGTCGCCGTTCAAGTCGGACGGCAACACGAGCGCCATCGCCCGCACCCTCGACGGCCGGGCGATCACCAACGCCAAGATCGCGAAGGAGGTCACCGACTTCTGGACCGAGGAGCGGATGGCATCGGCGGTCGACCTGACCTTCGCGAGGTCGGCGAAGGGTGCCGAATCGACGATCGCCGACGCCAAGCCCAACGGGCCGGCGGGTGCGGTGGCGCCGGTCGCGCCGAGCCTCGGCAGCCGCGGTGACGTCGGACTGATGCTCAACGAGTCGCAGGCCGTCGGCAAGGTCTACTTCACCACCCCCACCGGCGGCACCGCCTCCTGCTCGGCCAGCACCGTCGCCAGCGGCAAGCGTCGGCTGGTCATGACCGCCGGGCACTGCGTCCACCAGGGCCCCGGCGGACAGTGGTACAGCAACTGGCAGTTCGTCCCGCGCTACCGCAACGGCTCGCGCCCGTTCGGCACGTTCGTGGCGTCCAGCCTCAACACCCGTACCGCCTGGATCAACAGCGGCAGCTACGCCGAGGACATGGGCATCGCCATCATGAACAACGGCGGCATCTACGGTGCCAAGGTCGTCGACACCGTCGGCGGCCACGGGCTGCGCTGGAACTACAGCTACAGCGTCTATGTCACCGCTCTCGGTTACCCGTCCAACCTGGGTGGCGGCGAGAGTCAGTACTACTGCCAGGGCACCACGTGGAACCCCGGCGGCCAGCAGATCCGGATGTACTGCAACATGACGTACGGTTCCAGCGGCGGACCTTGGCTGCAGGAATACAACGACTCGACCGGCTACGGGTACATCAACAGCGTGGTAAGCCACGGTGACAACCCGGGCAATGGTCAGTTCGACGGCCCGTACTTCGACAACGACATCAAGAGCCTGTACGACTTCGCCGAAGGTATCTCTCCGGCCTGATCCGTCCGTCCACCTGATCAGTACCGTCCAAAGGTAGCCTCGGCCGATATGGTCGGGGCTACCTCCGCTGCCAGTCCGTCAGCGGCTGCCAGTCCGCTGATTGGCGTGGCTATCTCCCGCCGCGAACCAACGTCGTCGTCACCGGTACGGTCACCGGTGGACGGCGGCTCGTTGTACGACCTCCTCGGTTGTCAACGGGCTGCGTGGGTGGTGGCTCAGGCACATCGGCGCCTGCAGCTTGACGAACCGCGCGCCTTCCACCGCTGCGTAGAACTGTCCGGTAGCCATCTTGCCGACGTCAGGGATGTCGGTACCCTTGGCCCGCGCGACGTCACGGGCCGCCTCGATCTGCACAGGTGCGGTCAACAGGCCGAAGAACTGGGTGGCAGCGTTGCCGGGGATCTGATTGTGCAGCGCCTTCGGGGCCTGGGTCGCGAAGACCAGACCGAGCCCGTACTTACGGGCCTGTGACGTCAACGCGAGGGTGCTCTGGGTGCAGGCGGTGACCGAGCCGGATGGTGCGAGGGTCTGAGCCTCATCCATCACGAACAGTCCGCCGAGTGGCCGGTCGCCGGCCGGATTTCGCTTGATCCAGGTGAACAGGGCGAGCTGTAGCTGGTTGACGAAGCTCTGCCGCTGGTGGTCGTGTGGCAGTCCGACGAAGCTGATCACCGAGACGCGGGCGTGTCGGCCCGGCGGCGGCGTGAGCAAGATGCCCGGGTCGACGGGAGTGCCGTCACCGCCGAGCAGCGGATCATCGATCAACGCTGCCTTGAGTAGTTGCGCCATGCCTGCTGCCAGCTTCGGTGCGCTGTCGAGCTGGCTGACCCCGTCCGGTAGGTCGTTCAACAGATCGGTGAACGCCTGCAGGTCGCTGCCACCGTTCTGGGCGTAACCAATGAGTGCCTCGCGCAGCACGGCTCGCCCCAGCCTTGCCTTGTCGGTGCCGCCGTCGACCCGGGCATGTGGCGCGAGGGTGGCGACGGCTGAGTCCACGGCTGCGCGGAACCCGTCGGGATCGTCGAGTACGTCACCGAAGTTCGGGAGCGGTTGAAAGCTCAGCGGGCGGCCGGCACGACGACCGGGCGTCCAGACGACCACGTCGGTACCGGCGAAGTAGGCAGCAGCTTGATCCGGATCCGCAGGACCCCAGCCGGTCGGCGGCTCCGGCCAGGCATCGCCGAGTCGGGCGAGGTCGTTGTTCGGGTCCAGCACGATCGCGGACACGCCACGCAGCGCGCACTCCTCGACAAGCCGGCGGAGCAGCACCGTCTTGCCGGATCCCGAGCCGGCGAATATCACCGTGTGCCGACGCAGTGACTCCAAGTCCATTCGGACCGGGTCCGCCCGGCCGGCGACGGACCCGATCGTCATCTGGGGCGGGTCGATCCCGGCCTGCATCGCCAGCTGCTCGGCGGGCCCTCCGCGACCAGCGGACGAGCTCCCGCTGGCCGCCGGCCGCACCGATACGGAGGCCCGACCGACGGCCCGCACCGGCGGGCCGACCTGCTGCATGGCCGGATCGGGCTCGGTTGGCGCCGTCGTGTCGTGACTGTCAGCATGGCTTTCCCTGTTGGCGTCGGCACCGCCATCGAGCGCGTCGCGCAAGAAAGCGACGGTGGAGGCCGGCTGTCGGGAGGCGAACCATGGCCGCAGTCGTTCCAACCCGTACTGCTGGATCAGCCGTTCCAAGGCGGCAAGGCGCCTGATGTCCGCGGTGGGGAAGGGAAGCGTCTGCCCGCCGGCTCTGGTGAACGCGTCGAGCAGTTCCCGGGTACGTGCACCGGCCGACCAGCCCGCGCTGCGGAGCAGGAAGAGTCGCCGCTTGGTGACCCCTTCGGTCAACCCGGAGGTGGTCATGGCGTTGCGGATCCGGTTGAGCGCCGCGATGTGGTGCGGCGCACAGACGGCCCGGAACGACCAGTGCTCCTCGTCCTCGGTCTCCTCGTCGAGCGTCCGCCGCACCCGGGCGTGCAGGGCCGGCTTGCCGCTGAACGGCAGCGGGTCGAGGCTGAACTCATCGGCCGATCCGCCCTGCGCGGCGATCCACGCGGTCAACCCGGCCTGTAGCAGCGCCGGCACTCTCAGGTCCTCGCTGGACTGCTGCACCGCGCTTGCGGTCTCGGCTGACTCGATCAACTCGGCGTAGCTAATGTCGATCTTGGCGAGCTCGTCGGACTCGGCCGGCACCGACTGCGCGCCTTCCTGCACCTCGGACTTGTCGGACCGATCGGGTGTGGGAACGGCATCGGACCTCGTGGCCGGGCCGTTCTTTCCGGACTGCGCGTGCAGGAGGTGGGTGAGCTCGCGTACCTGCCCGTCGGCCAGACAGGAGCGCACGTGGGTGTCGATCCGACGGAGCAGTTCGCGTGGCGTGAACTGGACGACCTCAGTGAAGGCGGACGGATGGATCGGCCACGTCGGGTACGGCGGGGTGAAGCCCAGCTCGTCGAAGACCAGGCCGAACCGCTTCTCCACCAGCTCGCGGCCGATGTCCGGCGACGGGATCTCCTTGAGCCGCACCGCCTCCCGGAACCGATCCTGCACGGTGTCGGTGGCCTGCTCCTTGATGCTCTGCCAGGTCTGTGGCAGGCAGGAGACGACCGACAGCGCGCGGCGGGTGTTCTCCCGGAGCGACATCAGCCCGCTGGCGATCTGCTCAAGCAGCAATGAGGTCTGCCAGTCGACCTCGCCGCGTACCTCGCGACTGGTGGACTTGACCGACTGCGCGACCATCAGGTCGATCTGGTCGAGCGCGATCACGGTGGGCCCGACCAGAGCGAGCAGCCGGGACGCGTCGCGGACGATCTCCTGCGGTGCTCGCTTGCTACGTCGGATGCCCCAGGCGGCCAATGCTCCCGGGCTTTCCTCGTCGCTGGATGAGAGGAAATCGTGGCCGAGGTCCTGAGCCGTGCCGTCGTCGCTGGCGTACAGCACGAGTGCCCGAGCAGTGTCCTGGCATTCGGTGCCGATCTGGCGATTGATCTTCCGTACCTGGTCTACGAGGGCATCGAGGGCATGCCGGGTCAGTTCGGTGTCGCCGGTGATCGACCGACGGACGGCCCGCGGCGCGTCGACCTCGTCGGCAAGTCTGCGCAGGAAGGTGCGCAGCTGAGAGGTTCCGTCCGGTGCCGGTCGGACGAAATCCTCCAGCAGGGACAGCGAGGTGCTTCGCCAGAACGCGCTGGCCTCCAGGAGCTTGACAAGAAAAAAGAAGCCACCGGCGGTCTGTACCCGTTGACGCAACGCGCCGAGCAGGTGTGTCTTGCCGGTGCCGCGTTGCCCCAGGATCGCCAGTCCCACCGGGCTGGAGTCGACGCTGTCATCCGCTTCGGCGACGCCCTCCATCACCATCTCGATGATCTGGTGATGCAATCCTTCGACGTGGAAGGGAAGCGGCTTCCAGACATCGTCCGGGGTCGGTGCCCAGTTGAACCGTAGTGCGGCCAGCGCTCGCCGCTGCTCGTCGGTCATCCCGGTGGGACCCGTCATGAGGGCGAGATCGAAATCAGATGCCGTAGCTGATTGCCGATGCTGACGGCGGCGTCGCGCTCCTGCGTCCTGAGTACCTTCTGGTTGGACTCCGGCACGATCTGCACGTCGGGGTCCTGGTTGAGCTTGATCAGCGCGGCGTCGAGATCGTCGCGAGACAGATCGGCGAGCACGGCCCGCAGCGCGGCCAGCATGACGTAGTCGCCGGGTTGGTCGATCAGCTCGTGGTACGCCCGACGGATCCGCGTGGCCACGTCGACCTGGCTCGCTTCGCTGCCGTTGGCCGTCGGCGCGACCGGCTCTGCCGAGTCGGTGGTGGAAGCGATCTCGTCGGGCTTGAACTGCATCCGGAACAGGTCGTCCGCTCGGACGCCCGAGTGGTCGATCAGCCGACGAACGAAGTCGAGCACCGTGTAGAGCGTCGCACCTGCGGTGCCGGCACCCTTCGGTGGCTCGTCCTTGCTCAACTCCGCCTTGGCCGCCTCCCACCCGCTGTCGGTCAGGTGCAGGGTGATTGGCTTCTCCGTCACCTCGATCAGCCCAAGGGCTTCCAGGGCGCGGCGATGGGTCGCCTTGAGCCCGGTGACGCCCGCGACGTTGATCAGGTAGCTCTGCTGCAGCGGAGCGGCCTTGACCATCAGGTTGATGAGTACGCACCGCTCGACGAGGGTGAGTTCCTTCTCCGACATGCGGTGCTCCTCAAGGGCGTGAGCGGTCGCATCGACATGGCGATGATCAATAGCTCGGGGTGGCCGGGAAGATGAGGTGCCGGGCCGGGGGTGGCCTGGGCACTGGCCGATTCTGCCGATACCGCTGGATCGACGCAAGGTCCGTCCGTCCGATGCAGATAGCTGACACTCCGCCATGGGTGGATCTTCAATGTCGCAGGGCAGGAGGTCACCTGAAACACCTGTTCGCAGGGGCCGGAAAGTGATCATGAATAGAACCGTTGCCAAATCTCGTCGGTGAGAGGCAGCATGGCTGGTCGGTGCAACCCGGGTGGCGGTCCGCAGAGCGCGGGCTGCGGTCTTATGCCCGTTTCTCGCGGGCGGCGGAGGTGTGCGGTGCAGTCCGAAGTGGTCCGCTACCAGGTCGACGACAAGACGGTAGCGATGGTCGAGATCGATCCGCCGGTTGGTTTTCAGCCGGCCGGGGTCGGCGACGTCGTTGGCTGGGTACGGGAGTCCGCCGCACCTGCCATCGCCGCCGCCAGCGTGTTGTTGGACCAGGTCAAGGCGGTCTCTCCGGATGCCGTCGAGGTGAAGTTCGGCATCAAGGCGACCGGCACGACCAACTGGGTGGTCGCCAAGGCGGCGGCTGAAGGGAATTTCGAAGTCACCCTCGGCTGGTATCCGGGTGGGCCGCCGGACGCCAGCACCACGATGCGGCGCTGACCGGGACGGAGCGGCTGGTGACCGCAGGACCCGACGACTGCTCCTGGCTGGTTGCCCTGCACCGTGGGCAGCACCAGGACACCCCCGTCGGTACCGGCGTCGTTGTGGAGAGCAACCTGGTGCTGACCTGCCACCATGTCGCGTTCGGCAACGACGGGCAGCTGTACGACGACCTCTGGATCTCGTTCCCACTGGCCGAGAAGGTCACCTGGTTCGACCGCCGCCGGATCGGCGGCTGCCCGCACGACGGAATGCGGGATGCCAAGGTCGACCTGGTCATGCTTGAACTCGTGGAGCCGGTGCCGGCCTCGGTGACCCCGGCCCGACTTCGTTGTCTGCCCGCCAAGCCGCTGGCGGGAAGCGCTTACTGGACGTACGGGTTCCCGACGCACGTGGTCGGCGGCTGCCATGCCGAAGGTAGTGTCGGCCAGCCTGGTGGGTGGGGCCGCGTCATGATCCACACCTCGCCGGCCACCCAGCTGAGCAAGGGATTCAGTGGCGGTCCGGTCTGGTCATCCGAGTACCAGGCGGTGGTCGGCGTCGTTGTCACCGCCGACGCTCAGGGCGGCGGCCAAGCCGTGACCCTGCACTACGCCGACCAGCAACTACCGGACATGAAGCTGGCGACTCTGTCCGCTTGGCGGGCCGCCGACGCGGACGACGCCGCCCTTGCCGCCTGGGGATGGGCCCTGGCCACCGACGGCGAGGCAGGCCGGCACTGGCTGCCCAGGGCACGCGGGGTCGCGGTCGACACCGAAGGCGGCGCGCGGTTCCGCGGCCGGGCCGCCGCCCTGCGTCGCGTCGTCGACTGGATCGACAGCGTCGAACCGATCAGCCGGCCGCTGATCGTCACCGGGTCGCCGGGGGTCGGCAAGTCAGCCGTGCTCGGGCGGATCGTCACCACCGCCGACCAGCAGATCAGCGGGGAACTGTCCGACACGGACATGGCCGTCCGAGCTCCGGTCGGTGCGGTTTCCTGCGCAGTGCACGTCAAGGGCAAGACTGCCCTCGAAGTCGCCGCCGAGATCGCCCGTGCCGTCGCCGTCGAGCTGCCCGGCGTACCGGCTGATCTGATGCCTGCGGTGCGCGACCAGCTGAACCACCGACGGACCCGATTCACCCTGGTCCTCGACGCGCTCGACGAGGCGACCGACCCGGCGCAGGCGCGCATGGTGATCGACGACATCCTGATGCCGCTGGCCCGTGACTGTGGCCCTCGGGGCCTGCGGATCGTGATCGGCACCCGGCGCTCAGACGATCACGGTGACCTGATCAGCCGCTTCGGCGGTAACGCGGAACTCGTCGACCTGGACGCGCCGGAGTACTTCGCCGAATCCGACCTGGCCGACTACGCCCAGGCGACGCTGCAACTGATCGGTGCCGAACGACCAGGCAACCCGTACGCCGATCCGACCGTCGCCGCGCCGCTCGCCCGCCGTATCGCCGCCCTCGCCAAGGGAAACTTCCTGGTCGCCGGCCTGATCGCCCGCGCTCACGCGCTGCGCGACAACACCGCGATCGACCCGGACGAGGTGTCGTTCACCGCTACCGTGGCGCACGCCCTGGACACCTACCTGGCCGGGCTGCCGACCGCCGGCCGGACATCGGCCCGGCTGGCGTTGACCGCCCTGGCGTACGCCGAGACGCCAGGACTGCCGCTGCCGTTGTGGCAGGCCGCGATCGAAGCCCTCGGCGGGGCGGTCACCGAACCGGAACTCGCCGACTTCGCGCGAACCTCGGCGGCGAACTTCCTCGTCGAGACCGGCGGCGGCGCTCAGCCCGTGTACCGGCTGTTCCACCAGGCGCTCAACGACGCGCTGCTGGCCGATCGGGACGCGCAGGCGGCGCGGCGTGACGACCACGCCCGGCTGCTCGCGAGCTGGACCGCCGCCGCGCGAGCCACCGGATGGGCCACGGCTCCCGACTACCTGCTGCGGTCGCTACCGCAGCACGCGTCCCGCGCCGGCGCCGTCGACGACCTACTCACCGACAACGACTATCTGCTGCATGCCCACCTGGACCGGTTACTCACGGTGGCGGACGCGGCCCAGACGCCGCTCGCGGTTGCCCGCGCCCGGCTCCTGCAACGGACCCCGCTGGCGGTGGCAGCCGCGCCGGCTGAGCGGGCCGCGTTGTTCTCCGTCGTCGACCGGCTCGACGGCCTGGACAACGGGATCACGGCGGCGGCCGCCCCGTACCGGGGAGGCTGGGCGCACACCCCGCCCCGGCAGGAACGCAGCATCCTCGACGGACACTCCGAGGCCGTCTACGACGTGGCGGCGATCGTCATCGACGGGCGTCGGCTGCTCGCCTCGGCCGGCGACGACGGCACTGTGCGACTCTGGGATCCGCTGACCAACCAGGCCGAGCAGACGTTCACCGGCCACGACGACACGATTCATGGTGTCTGCGCGGTGCGCCTCGCCACCGGTGAGGTGCTGCTCGCCACGGCCAGCCACGACGGCACCATCGGACTGTGGGACCCGCGTTCCGGGCACCGCCGGCACGAGCTGCGTGGCCACGGCGACTGGGTACGCAACATCTGCGCGATCCCAATGCCCGACGGTGACCTGCTCGCCTCCGCCGGTGACGACCGGACGGTGCGGTTGTGGGATCCGGAGACGGGCAGACCAGGCCATGTGCTGACCGGGCACACCGGCTGGGTGACGGCGGTGACCCACGTGCCCGTCGGGGACCGACAGTTGCTCGCCTCCACCGGCTACGACGGCACGGTGCGGCTGTGGGACCCGGCGACCGGTGGGGAGCCGACCGGAGTCCTCACCGGTCACCTCGGCTGGGTCAACACTCTGTACGCGGTGCGTACCCCCGGCCGTACCCTGCTCGCCTCGGCGGGCTATGACGGCACGGTGCGAATCTGGGATCCCGTGACCAGGGCGTGCGTCCAGGTCCTGCGAACCGGAGGTCCGCTGACCGATCTGTGCACAGTCGATGTCAGCGACGGATGCCTGCTGGTCTCGACCGGTGAGGACGGACTGATCCGAATGTGGGAGGTGCCGACCGGCGCCCCGCAGCAGACCTGGATCCCTCGGCCGAGTTTGCGCGGGCATGCCAGCTGGATCCGGGCGGTCTGCGAGCTGCCGACGGCGAAGAACCGGATGCTCGCCACCGCCGGCGACGACGGCACCGTTCGGCTGTGGGACCCGGGCGGCGGACCGCCTGGGGCGGTCGCCGAGCGCGACCGGATCGGGGCGGTGACCGCAGTGTGCCCGGTGCCGGGCGCCGAGGGCCGGCTGGTCGCATCCGCCGGATTGGACGGGCAGGTACGGATCTGGGATGCGGTCACCGGTGCCCAACTGCGCGAGTTCCGGGCGTCGGACGGCCCGGTCAATGCGCTATGTGTCGTACCCGACGAGGAGGAACCGCGCATCCTGACCGCTGGCGATGATCGAGCCGTCAAGCTGTGGGACGCGCGGGACGGGACACTACAGGGGGAGATGAACGGCCACTACGAGCGCGTCGCCGCCGTCTGCCCGGTGCAGCACGACGCGGAGCTGTTGGTGGCCTCTGCCGGCGACGACCAGACTGTCCGGCTGTGGCGTCCGTACTCGGGCGACGTGCGCGGGGTGTTGCTCGGGCACGTGACCCTGGCCTGGGTGACGACGCTGGCCACGGTCGCCGGGCCGGCCGGCGAGCTGCTCGCCTCCGCAGACAAGAGCGGCACCATCATGCTCTGGGACACCGACGGCACGCAGCTCTGGTCGCAGCAGGGGCACCAGGACGCGGTGAACGCACTCTGCGGGCTCGTGGTCGCCGGCCGTCCGGCGCTGGCATCGGCCAGCGCGGACCACACCATCCGGTTGTGGGACGCCGAGCTGGGTCAGCCGATTCACTGGCTGACCGGGCACACGGGGCCGGTGACCGGGCTGAGTCTGGTCCGGGTGGGTGGGCGTGACCTGCTCGCCTCGACCAGCCACGACCGCACCGTCCGGGTCTGGGACCCACCGACCGCTCGCGCGGTACGCACGATCCCCGTGCTCCATCCAGCGCTGGCCTGCTGCACCGTCGACGACACGCTACTGATCGGGCTGGACCAGGGCCTGCTGGCGCTCACAATCACGAGTTGAGTGCATCGAGTGTCAACGACATTTGAAATTTCAAATGTCGTTGACATCAGCTACCTCGCGAGTTCGTTTAGGGTGCGTACGCCTCACTTCGCTGATACTGGGGCCGCTGTGTCAGCATGGATGCAGCCGATGATCGCTCCCGTTCACCGCTGCTGAGGTCATCATGCGACGTCGATACAGCGAGTACCGCCCTACCTCGCGGTGGAGGGCTCGCCGACGTGCATCACGTCCGGTCCGTCGGGTCCAGTTGAATGCGGTGGGCTGGTCGGCGGTCGCGCTGTCCGGTCTGACTTGCGCCGGCGTGGGGTATGCGGCTGGCAGACTGGCCGGCCTTCCGGGCTGGGCCGGCGTCGTGTTCGGCGGCACGGCAGCCGTGCTGATCACCCTGATCGCACTTGGTCGGCAGCGTTCTGGCCGAGAGTGAGCAGACGGTCGCGGTGGGGCGGCCTACTTATGCTGCGGGCGGATGAGGACGTCGTAGGTGGGGGAGTTCTCCCAGTTGGGGCGAAGCTGGGCGACGGTGCGCCAGCCCCAGGAGGCGTACGCGGCCTGCGCCGGGGCGTTCTTCGGGTCGGCGAGCAGGGTGGCTCTGGACTCTTTCCGGTTGCCGAGCAACGCGTCGTGCAGCGCGCGGGCGATGCCCTGTCGCCGCCAGGACTCGCGGACCATGATCTCGCTGATCGCGAAGGTGCGCTGTCCGTCCTCATCGGTGAAGCCGTCCGGTACGGGCGTGAGTAGCCCGGCCCACCAGCGGTCCGACGACAACGGGAAGCCGTAGGCGTAGCCGACGAGTTCGTTGCCGACCGTGCCGGTGACGAGCTTCCAGCCGGGCAGCGTCATGTGCCCGTTGATTTGCCTGCGGTAGCGGTCCTCGCCGTGGAACGCGTCGGCCGGCTCGTCGTATATCTCGATGTAGACGGCGACCAGGTCTTCAAGGATTGCCTTCGCCTGGTCAGCGTCGTAGACGTCGAGCTTGAGACCGTCGACCGCCATCAAGTCGCCTTCCTTCGCGTCCAGTCTCTAGTGGGCTAGGCCGCGAGAACTGCCAGTGGGTGGCTGTTAGTCCGCTGCCCCATGATCTCGCCGATGGTCGTGCTCTCCGAGATTCCCAGATCGACGAGAGAACGCGCGTCTTCGTCGAGTTCTTCGCTGTTGGTGAAGTGGAAGGTCCAGATGAAATTGTCTGCCACGCTGCAGACAATTACTGCAGCGTCCCCGGAGGGGTGGAGTTGCGCCGCCAGCTCGCCGAGCGTGTCGGAAGCGACCGCGCTGATGAAAATAACTTCGCCCGTTCGGGTGCGGGGCGAGCCAAGGAGGTCGTATCGCTGCAGCTCATCCGTCAGTGCTGCCCGGAGACGGTTGGCAGTCGCCGCACGGTCCTTGCGAGAAGGATCCTGAGCCACTCGAATGACGTAGTCGGCATCGGTTGAGTCGTAGATCTCCTCAACGTGGATCCGGAGGTGCGCAGGCAAATCGACTCCGGCAAAGCGGAGGATTTCGGGTAGATCCTCGCGAAGTTGTAGAAAGCTGTCGCGACCGCCCGCCAGCCCGGGAATCTGAGGGCTGTAGATGACCCAGTCTTCCTCGTCGGTCTGTGGAGAAACCACAATCAGGTCGAGAACGGTCTCAGGCATCCTTCAACACCTCCCTCGCCTCGTCCAGTGACAGCCCTGCCTGCTGGGTCGGCCGTCAGGCGACCTTGGCGGCGTCGTACGCCTCGATGAAGTCACGAGCTGCCGGCACGTGTGGAGCCGTCCGCCCGAGGTCGGCACGCAGGGACGCCAGGCGCTTCCGCGTGCGCCGAGACTTGAGCGACGCGACAGCAGGCAGAACGTTGAGCGCGATCACGCCGGATCCCGCATGGTCGCCCTGCTGGTACAGGGCCGTAGCCATGTTGAGCTTTCCCAGATACTCGTTCCGCTTGAAGACCGGATCGGGGCGTTCGAGTCGGCCGATGAAGCTGGCTGCGGCTCGGTCGGGGCGGTCGAGCGCCAGATGCGACAGACCTTCGGTTGCGTTGACCTCGTGGATGGTGACGAACCCGATGTAGTCCGGATCGTCGTCGTGTAGACCACGGTCGAATTGGATCTTGGCGTTCACCAACTCCCGGCCGAAGCTTGAGGCGTCTTTGCCCTTGGCGTGGGCGAGGCTGGATCGGAGATGCAGCAGCGTCTTCAAACGAGGGGTGGCCCACGGCGCTGCAATCCGCTGAGCTGCCTCGGCGTACCGCAGGGCTTCGCGTGGATTCGTATCGCGCACCAGCATCGAGAGTTGCTGGAGCGCTTGCACTTCAAGGCGCGGGTCGTCGCGGAGCCGGGCACGGATGACGGCTTCGTTCAGGTAGTGACGGGACTCTTGGTGGCGCTCGGCGTCGAGAGCAAGCCAGCCCACCTGCGATTCCAAGTCCCCAAGGCAGTCTTGCAGAGCCTCGCTGACCTGATGGTTATAGCTGGCTTCGCGCTCCCAGCGGGCCAGGCGGCGGTACATGGCGAGGGCAATGTCGCACAGGCTGTCGCCGCCTACAACAGCGTCAGCTCGCTCGAAGGCCATGATCGTCTCGGAGACCTGCCGCATGTGCTCCATGCCGAGGTGCTGCGGCACCTGCGGCGATGTGATCCAGTCGCGCAGTGGTGTGGCGATGCCGAGCCCAGCGAGAGCGGTGTTGATCGCGAACGCGCGGCGGTCCACAAGATCACCTCCATCGGGATCCCCGAATGCCACGGTACCGCCGGATTCGGTGCTGTCCAGAGCGAGATCCGTCGGTTCGTCAGCGAGCAGCGCATCGAGCTGATCAATTGGCAGGTCAAGGGCCTCGGCGAGTCGCGCGCGTACCGCTGGGTGTGGATCTGTCTCCCCGCGCTCCCATCGGGCGACGGTGGTGCGGTCGATGTACAGGTGTGCGGCGAGCCCTTCCTGAGTGAAACCGGCAGCCTTGCGGTGCTGGATGAACCGGTGTCGCCGTGTCGTCGTCACCTGGACGCCCTCCCGTCGCGTCGGAACAATGTCCACGGTGCACGTAGTACACACAGAAGAACAAGATCAATGCAACGGGCTGCTAGCGCTGTGGATTACGTGGAAGTTCCACGGCTCGAAACCGAGGAAAGCGTGATAGTGCAGCTCGGTGCGGGTGTCGCTACAAACGTGCATCACGAGCTCGGCACAGCGCAAACATTCAGGTGGTGCGCGCTGGGATTCCGCGTGGTGGCATAGCGTGATGGCCGGTTGGTTGGTGGCCGCCGGCTGATGTTGACCTGGGTGGGGTGGGGGTCAGGTGGGTGCGGGTAGGTTCGGCATCCAGGGTCGTCCGAGGATGGCGTCGCGCAGGACGGCCATTTTGTCGAGGCCGTTCTTCGCCGCGCTGGAGACGTAGCCGAGGATCTTGTACCGATCCTTGGTGCGTTGCTCGCTGGTGAGCCGCCCGGAGATCTTCTGCTGGATCTTCGCCGGTCGCAGGTCCCGTTCGGCCTGGTTCGACGTCGGCGGCACCAACAGGTCGTCAACGAAGCGCAGCACGTCGGCACGTCGGTCCCGGAAGACTTCCAACAGCAGGCGGGCTTTACGCTCACCCGGCCGGTTGCCGATGGTGCTGGTGTCGGACAGTCCGACCAGCACGCCGTGGTGCAGCCGGTACAGCAACTCGGCCTTCACTGTGGGGTCGATGCCCGGCCGGTTCTGCTCACGGGCCGTGTTCGTCTCGTGGATCAGCGCGCGCAGCGCGTCGGAGATCTGCTTCGGCCAGACCGCGTCGGGGTACACCTCGGCCGCACCGTCAAGATCACGTAACAGGTGAGCGCAACACAGTTGGTGGACCAGCGTGCCCAACTCGGCCGAGTCGTAGTTCCGGTACCGGTCGTGCACGACCACCGAGCCGGTCAGGTCCTTGACCACGAACGCCGTGAACGTGGCCAGGTCCCGGTCACCGACCTGGTAGTGAGTCCACAACTCGGTACACGCCACGAGCAGGTACTTCTCGGCCTTCTTCCGGCCCGGCCTCGGTTTCTTTGGCCCGACCCGCAGCGGCGTCTCGTCACAGCACACCGCGTACGCCAGGGTGATCAACATGCGGATCCGTTTGTCGACCTCGCTGGTCAGCGCCGCGACCCGGGTCAGCACGCCGTGCACGAACCCCGGCGACGGTGTCGCACCGGTCAGCGACCGAAGCATCTGTACACACCGCTGCACCGGGATGAAATGCACGACCATCAGATAGACCGCCCACGCCTGCAGGTTCGGGCCGTACCCCACCGGACCGGCCCCCGCGCCTTCCGGCCGGGCCGCGGTGTGCAGCTTCCCGCACCCACACCGCACCGCATGCTGGTCGTACTGGGTCAGCGTCGCGGTCATCAACGGAACCTCGACCTGCTGATACCGGTCCACCACACCCAGATCCCGCGCGTCCACCAACTCCGCGCCGCACCCGCAACTACCCTCGGGGAACCGGTCCCGCCGCTGATCAGGAGCATCCGACCAGGCCAGGTTCGACCCCGGCGCACCCCGCTGCCTACCCCGCGTACCCGCCGGGGTGTCCCGCTTCTTCCTCGCCGCAGGTGGCGTACGCCCCGGATCATCATCCTTCGACGGCGGAGACGACGAGTTCGACGAGTTCCGCGACAACAGATGCTCGACCCGCGCCAGCCGCACCGCGAGCGCCTCGTACGCCGCCGTCAACTCCGCGATCTGCGCGTCCTGCTCAGCAATCCGAGCGTCCTGCGTCCGTGCCAGCGAGATCAACTCTTCACGAGACAGATCCTCCGACACCGACACGCCAAGATCAAACCACAACGGACAGAACGGCGTCGAGCCGGTCGAACCCCGTCACTCAACCCGCGCTGACCGTCACTCTTCGCGCACCACCTGAATGTTTACGGCACAGCGTGCACCAAGCATGCGCTGTTCTCCGGCCGTGTGCGCGCGGCATCGTGGTGGCACGGCCCGGGGCGGGTGCCCGGCAACGCGGCTCCCAGGTCTGCAAACTCGGTTGGCGTGATCCCGCCCGCCCCGGCGCCTCTCCACGATTCTCTCCCCCAAGGAGGCACAACGTGTTCAGGCGCAACGCGGCGACCGTACGGCACCGGCTGGCAGCCGTGACCGGCGGCGACTACCGGAGCAACAGCGGGCACAACGGCGTACGGCGATCGCGGCTGACCGGGCCGGCGGTGCGCGCCATGCGGTTCCTGCCGCGCCGCTGGCGCGGCGGCCTCGACCCCGACGAGGTCCACGACTACCTGGAACGGGTCGCCGACGAGGTCGACGAGCTACGCCGTGAGCTGCGGATGGCCTGGACCGAAGCCGACCGGGTGCGCAACGCGCTGCGCGCATGGCAGACCGAGCAGTTCGAGGCCCGGTTCGACCCGCAGCGGCAGGCCAACGGCCAGCACCACCACTACGCGGGTGCGCGGTGAGCGGCGGGCCGGCCGCCGGGGAGGCGGTGCCGGTCCGCGAGGACCTCGTCGCCGTCTACCGGGACGTGCTGGCCGCCCACACCGACTCGCCGACGCTCAAGGTCTGCGTGTCCTGCCTGCGGAGCCGCTGCGACGACTGGCGCTGGGCGTACGAGCGGCTTGCCGCCGCCGGCCGGCTCCCCGACGGAGTCACCGACAACGGACCCGCACTTCCTTTCGATGAGGAGGAGTAGGCCCATGAGCTTGTACGACGGCGCGACGTACCCCGGCATCCTGCTGCGCGACGGCCCGACCGGGCAGCGGGCCGCGCTGGCCGGCGGCCCCGACGTGTGGGAGGTCATCGCCGCGCGACACGCGCTCAAGGCCGAAACCCCCGAGCTGGACGGCGACGAACTGGTCACCGAGATGATGGCGAGCACCGGGCTGAGCCGGCACAGCGTCGACGTCGCGCTGCGCTACTACGCCGACCACCGGACCGAGATCGACGGATGGATCGCCGCCGACGAGGCAGCCGCCGAGCAGGGCGAACTGCTGTGGCGAGCCGAACAGGCCCGACGAACCGTCAGGTGAGTCGGCCGGTCTCAACCGGCAGCGCCGTCGCCGTTCATCGGCTCCAGATAGTCACGCAGCATCTGCCACCTGCCTCGTCGTCGGCCGAGCCGGTGTGCGGGCGGCGAGATTAGGTACTTAGCACCTGTCTGTCCGTAGATTACCGATATGCCCATGCTGGCAGCTTGACTGCTAGCTCCTCGCCTGGGGCTACACGCTCACATGATCAGGTGCAGACTTCGCAACGCGGTCGCCGTACCAGCCTAGGACCAGTATCGTTGAGAGGTAAGGTGCTAGGTGTTGCCGGGTACTTTGGTACCAAGGTACTGTAGGTCACAGGAAGGGGGCCTCATGGCTGCAACGTCCGCTCCCATCAAGGTTGACGTCGGTACTGACCAGCTCATCTCTCACGCCGCCCACTTTCTGGGCATGGCCAAGAAAGACATCGTCGATGCTGCTGTGCGCGAGTACATCGAGGCACATCGTAGCGAGATCAACGAGGGCGTTCGCGCTGCTCTTAGCCACCTTGACGGTTCGTCCAGGTCCGCTGTCTCACTCCTTACCGGGGTGCCTGCTGATCGGCTTGACGAGTACGGTGGCATGCCTGACGGGCGCTGAGCCCGTCTGGATTTTGGGTGGGTTTGGGCTCTAAACTCATCGAATGAGCGGTGAGGCCAAGCCCGTCCGACCAACGCGCGTCTGTATGACGAATCTTGATCTTCGAGTTCCACCTATCACCGAATCGCTCAGTGAGCATGATCATGATCTGATAGTAGAGGCTCAGCGCTTACCGGAAGCACATGCTGCTGGAGGTGTTGAAAGGGTCGTTACCCTGAAGGACCGCGTGTGGTTCAAAGTCAAGACGGGTCGTTGGCGCGGTGTTGCCACTCGCTTGTTGGAAGCAGACCACGCAGATGCGGGACCACAGGTTCGCGCTGCTCCATGGTGGATGGGAGCCGCCGGATTTAGACGCGAGGGCGATCCGGCCGACTTCTATGAAGCCCTTGCGGGAGCTGTTAAGCGCGAGGGTGGATCATCCGAAAAGTGGCTACCTGCAGAGTAAACATTCAGGTGGTGCGCGAAGAGTGACGGTCAGCGCGGGTTGAGTGACGGGGTTCGACCGGCTCGACGCCGTTCTGTCCGTTGTGGTTTGATCTTGGCGTGTCGGTGTCGGAGGATCTGTCTCGTGAAGAGTTGATCTCGCTGGCACGGACGCAGGACGCTCGGATTGCTGAGCAGGACGCGCAGATCGCGGAGTTGACGGCGGCGTACGAGGCGCTCGCGGTGCGGCTGGCGCGGGTCGAGCATCTGTTGTCGCGGAACTCGTCGAACTCGTCGTCTCCGCCGTCGAAGGATGATGATCCGGGGCGTACGCCACCTGCGGCGAGGAAGAAGCGGGACACCCCGGCGGGTACGCGGGGTAGGCAGCGGGGTGCGCCGGGGTCGAACCTGGCCTGGTCGGATGCTCCTGATCAGCGGCGGGACCGGTTCCCCGAGGGTAGTTGCGGGTGCGGCGCGGAGTTGGTGGACGCGCGGGATCTGGGTGTGGTGGACCGGTATCAGCAGGTCGAGGTTCCGTTGATGACCGCGACGCTGACCCAGTACGACCAGCATGCGGTGCGGTGTGGGTGCGGGAAGCTGCACACCGCGGCCCGGCCGGAAGGCGCGGGGGCCGGTCCGGTGGGGTACGGCCCGAACCTGCAGGCGTGGGCGGTCTATCTGATGGTCGTGCATTTCATCCCGGTGCAGCGGTGTGTACAGATGCTTCGGTCGCTGACCGGTGCGACACCGTCGCCGGGGTTCGTGCACGGCGTGCTGACCCGGGTCGCGGCGCTGACCAGCGAGGTCGACAAACGGATCCGCATGTTGATCACCCTGGCGTACGCGGTGTGCTGTGACGAGACGCCGCTGCGGGTCGGGCCAAAGAAACCGAGGCCGGGCCGGAAGAAGGCCGAGAAGTACCTGCTCGTGGCGTGTACCGAGTTGTGGACTCACTACCAGGTCGGTGACCGGGACCTGGCCACGTTCACGGCGTTCGTGGTCAAGGACCTGACCGGCTCGGTGGTCGTGCACGACCGGTACCGGAACTACGACTCGGCCGAGTTGGGCACGCTGGTCCACCAACTGTGTTGCGCTCACCTGTTACGTGATCTTGACGGTGCGGCCGAGGTGTACCCCGACGCGGTCTGGCCGAAGCAGATCTCCGACGCGCTGCGCGCGCTGATCCACGAGACGAACACGGCCCGTGAGCAGAACCGGCCGGGCATCGACCCCACAGTGAAGGCCGAGTTGCTGTACCGGCTGCACCACGGCGTGCTGGTCGGACTGTCCGACACCAGCACCATCGGCAACCGGCCGGGTGAGCGTAAAGCCCGCCTGCTGTTGGAAGTCTTCCGGGACCGACGTGCCGACGTGCTGCGCTTCGTTGACGACCTGTTGGTGCCGCCGACGTCGAACCAGGCCGAACGGGACCTGCGACCGGCGAAGATCCAGCAGAAGATCTCCGGGCGGCTCACCAGCGAGCAACGCACCAAGGATCGGTACAAGATCCTCGGCTACGTCTCCAGCGCGGCGAAGAACGGCCTCGACAAAATGGCCGTCCTGCGCGACGCCATCCTCGGACGACCCTGGATGCCGAACCTACCCGCACCCACCTGACCCCCACCCCACCCAGGTCAACATCAGCCGGCGGCCACCAACCAACCGGCCATCACGCTATGCCACCACGCGGAATCCCAGCGCGCACCACCTGAATGTTTGCCCTGCAGACTGGGACTGGAAACGCCTCGAACTAGAACATGCCGCAGCATGGGAGGTGGAAATACGTAGGATCGTATGTGACCTAATTGCTCGATCTCTCCGGAGTGGCCACGTTTATCAGGCAGAGTTCCACAACTACAGCGTGAGGGCCTGGGCCAGGGCTAACGATGGCGAGACCTACCTGGTTATAGGTGCTGAAAACGTCGCCGATCCGAAGGTGTTCGCGGTAATCATAAACGCGATTCCTGATGTTGATCTCAGCAGCTGGATGCCAGAGCCAAACGGTGTGGTTGGGTTGAATCCTGGTCCCGGTGAAATAATCTGGTCAACCATTTTGCCACCAGCTGTCGCTGCACGGCTCCTCGACGGATATCCCGGAGACTGAGCTGCGGCGCTAAACGGCTCCATCAGCTGCGCCACCGCCCGGACACCGGTCGCCTACGGGCGGTAGATGCCATGGGCGAGCCGGTCAAGCTCTCCGGCACGAGCCATGCTGGCCAGCCTGACTGCGGTGATCCCGAGATGCGCGGCCTGTGCTGTGCTGATCATGCCCCACTGGTCGCTGGCGACGCCGGCCAGAGCTGTCTAATTTATCCGGTTTTGCAGTAGCTGAGCTAATATTGCAGCCCTCGCGGTGGCTGTGCCGCCATGTTCACGCCTGAGCTAACCTCGATGTTACTAACATCGGTGTTACTAACATGGGAGTTAGCGTGGCGAGCTTCGTCGGGCGTACCCGGGAACTAGGCACCCTCGCTGCCGAGCTGGACCGCATCGCCTCGGCCCGGGACGACCGGCCCGGTCGCTGCCTGCTCATCCGAGGGCGGCGGCGGGTCGGCAAGTCCCGCCTGGTCGAGCGGTTCGTCGACGACGCGCAGGTGCCGTACCTCTACTTCACCGCCGCCGGTGCCGGCACCGCCACCGAACTGCGGCAGTTGATCGCCGACGCGGCCGAATCCACCCTGCCCGGCCGGGACCTGATCGCCGCCGCCAACCCGTCGGACTGGGATGCCGCGTTCCGGCTGCTGGCAGCGGCACTGCCCGACGACACCCCCAGCGTCGTCGTCCTCGACGAAGTGCCCTATCTGATGAATCCCGAGCAGCAGTTCGAAGGCATCCTGCAGCGGGCCTGGGACCGGCTGCTGTCCCGCAAGCCGGTGCTGCTCGTCCTCATCGGCTCGGACCTGGCGATGATGGAGGCGCTCAACGACTACCGTCGGCCGTTCCACCAGCGCGGCCGCGAGATGGTGCTCGGCCCGCTCAGCCCGGCCGACCTCGCCACCATGCTCGACCTGCCACCCGCCGACGCGATCGACGCCGCCCTGATCACCGGTGGGCTGCCGCTGGTCGCCGCTGAATGGCCGCCCGGCGCCAGCGTCTGGGACTTCCTCGGCGTGGCGCTGGCCGACCCGACATCGGCGCTGCTGGTCTCCGCGGAACGGTCACTCGCCGCCGAGTTCCCCGCCCAGCTCCAGGCCCGTGAGGTGCTGACCGCGATCGGCTCCGGCGAGCGGACGTTCACCAACATCGCCCGTACGGCCGGCGAAATGTCCGCTACGTCGCTGCACCGATCCCTGGAAACCCTGCAGGCCAAGCGGCTCGTCACCGGTGAACTACCGCTGTCCACCCGCCCGTCGAAGGACCGCCGCTACCGGATCGTCGACCCGTACCTGCGCTTCTGGCTGCGGTTTCTCGCCCCCGCGATGCCGGAGATCGAACGCGGCCGGGGTGACCTGACCCTGGCCCGCATCCGCACGAGCTTCCCGAGCTGGCGGGGCCGGGCCGTCGAGCCGCTGATCCGCGACGCGCTCGCCCGGCTGCTGCCCGACGACTCGCTGCCGGCGGCACCCGCCATCGGGGCGTACTGGACCAGATCCAACGACGTCGAGATAGACATCGTCGCTGCCGATCGGGCACCGGCCGCCCGCGAGCTGTACTTCGTCGGCTCGATCAAATGGCACGACCAGGCACCCTTCGACGGGCACGACCTGTCCGCGCTGTTCCGGCACCGGGCAGCGCTGACCGACGAGCCGGTGCCGACCGTCGCCGTTTCCCGCAGCGGCGCGTCCTGCCGTGGACTCGACGTGCTCTACCGGCCGGCCGACCTACTCACCGCCTGGCAGCGGGTTGACGACTGATCAGCCGCCAGCGGTGGCGACGAGGCGCTGACGGTAGGCGCGGAGCTTGTCGCCGTCGTGGGTATGCCAGCACGGCCCGAGCTCCCAGCCGAGCCGTTCGTAGAAGCCGGTCGCTCCGGCCGGCCCGACCGGGGTGACCAGCTCGGCCTCCACCGCCCCGGCACGCCGGGCATCCTCGACGAACCGGCGGACGAGTTCCGCCCCGATTCCGCTGCCCCGCCACTGCGGTCGCACCGCCAACGCGATCATCACCGCCACCTGCGGATTGTCGGCCGGACCGTCCGACGGGGGTGGCTGGCCAGACCGGCGCTGCGCGATCTGACGCGCCCAGGGAACGGCCCGGGAGGGTAGCTGACGCGCCAATGTGGGGCGGCGGGCCATTGCCCCCGCCCCGGCCGCCGCGAGGGACGCCAGTGTCCGCCGATCGGCGAACAGTGCCGCCATGTGGGCGGCCTGGTCGGTGGTGCCCAGCAGGAATCCGACAACGTCGTCGCCGGGTGTCGTCGGGTCGGTGACCACGTAGCCGACGCCGTGCCGGGAGTCGAGGTAGGTGCGGTGCCAGCGACGGACGAAGCCTGCCCCGAGCGACGGGAACAGTCCGACCGGCAGGAACTCCACATGCGTACGGGCCGTCGTTGCCAGATCGGCGTACCCGGCCGGCCGCACGAGAACTCCGTTGTAGTCCGACCCTGTCATCGGGGCGCGGGATCGAGTCGCAGTGTTGGCGCTGCCCACCATGACCGACGAGTACCCGCCGGCAAGGGTGGTCATACCGGGGCGGGAACGGTTCGCGGCCGACGAGGTCAGGCCCGCAGGTCGAGGACCAGGGCGCGATGGTCGGAGACTTCCGGCTGACGCACGATTTCGAGTCGTTCGACGGCGGCGACGTCGGAGACCAGCAGGTAGCTCGCGTGCCGGCCCGGCTTCGGATAATGCGACGTACGGGTGTCCGCCGTGCCGACCAGGTCGGTCAGTCCGATACCACCCAGTATGTCGAACGTCGCACTGTCGGGCAGCAGGTTGAAGTCCCCGCACACCACCACCAGATCATCCGGGTCGCGTACCCGCTGGACCAGCTTGGCCAGCCGTACTGCCTGGGCCTGGCGCGCCGGGGTGTCCGTCTTGCCTGCCGGGTCGCGCAGACCGTGCACCTGCACCACCCACACCCGCCGACCGGCGGTACGGCCGATTGCGCCGACGGCGAGCGCCACCCGTGGACGATCGGCGACGGTCCACTCGGCGTGCTCGACGAAGGTTCCGTGCACAAAGGCCGAGTCGACACCGACGACAGGCAGCCGCTCGGCGGCCATCGTCGCCAGGCCGAAGTCCTGCCGATGGCGGGCACCCGTCCCGTCGGTCACCGGCCCGGAGTCACTGGTGAGGAAGAACGCCTGATGCCGGGGCAGTACGGCGCGGACGTCGTCGAACAGGTTCGCGCGCTGCGGCAGGGCGCGGTCGCCGTCGTCGAAACGGGTCCACCCGGTCAGGCCCGGAGTCCGGGTCACCTCCTGCAGGCAGACCACGTCTGCCGCGCAGCCGGCCAGCCAGGGCAGCAGCTCATCGGCCAGCGCCCCACCCCAGGCGTTCACACTCACGATCCGCAGCACGACACCCCTCCGGGGTGTGGAACAGTAGCAAGGCTTTGAACCCTTGCAACTCTTGCAGCGGCGGGGCCTCCTGATCGGATGCGCGTCTCCTGACGAGCGTCGGCGTGTCGAGTCGATGAAGCGCTGCGGATCATCGGTCGAGATCGCCGGGATGCGGTTCGTCTCGGGGGGCGCGTCGGACGTCGACGGGGTGGTGCCGTATCCGGGCGGGGTGGAGTTGCTGGCCGGCGCGCTCCGGCCGATGCTGGCCGTGCTGCGCCGCGGGTCAGCCGGCAGCCACCCTTGTCGATCTTGTCGCGACAACAGGGCCGATGCCGGGTTTGCGGCTGACATCGCCTACTTAACGGCAAAGATGACAACGAGTCGTTGTTACGCCCGGGTAGGGCGGTAATAATTCGGCCTGTGGGCATAGCTTCATTTGCGGGCCGATTATCCTCAAGTTCGGATTGAACGAGCCGCTGGTTGCTCCTGGGCTAACTTGAAGTATTGACATGCTTGCGCTCTGGTTGGGGCGCTGTTAGCCTTCTGTCCGTGGCCCGGTCAGGGGCCGGTAGGTCGATTTATTTCACCTGAGTTACGCCCGCCAAGACAGTCTCAATCAACCACCCCTTGGGACGTTCATGTCGACGATGTGGCCGAAGTGATGACCGCTGCCTCAACCGCTGATTCAACGCCGACTGATGGAAACCGTAAGAGGGATTTCCGGCTGTACTGGATAGCCGGAGCCGTCGATCAGCTCGGGTCGCAGACCTCCGGAATCGTCTTTCCGCTGGTCACCCTCGCGATAACCGGTTCACCGGCCGCCGCCGGTCTGGTGGGCGCGCTGGCCCTGGCCGGTCGACTCGTCGCCGCGCCGGCGGCCGGCGTACTGGCCGACCGGTTGCCCCGCAAGCGGATGATGGTGGCGTCACTGCTGCTGGCCGCCGCCACGATGGCGGTGCTTTTCGTTTCGGTCGCCAGCGGTACGGCGACCCTGGTGGTGCTCGCTGCCGCCGCCTTCGTCGAAGGGCTCGCCCAGAGCGGCTACGAGGCGGCCGGCGCGGGCTCGATCCGCCGGGTGCTGCCGGCCGACGACAAGAAGGCGCTGTCCCGGCTGGAAGCGCGCAATCACGCCGTACAGATCGTCGGTCCGGTTTTCGGTGGCGCGCTCTACCAGATAGGCCGGTGGGTGCCATTCCTGGTGGACGCTGTGTCATATGTGGTGTCCGCTTTTCTGGTCGGTGCGATCCGCACCGATCTCACCCCGGACCGTGTCGAACGCACGTCGTTCCTCACCGATCTGCGGGACGGCCTGCGCTTCGTGTGGCGGCAGCCGTTCCTGCGTTTCGTGACCATCTGGGCTGCCGGGATCAATTTCACCTTCGGTGCGCTCATCTACTACGCCATTCTGACCGCTGGGCAGCAGGGCGCGGCCGCGTCGTCGATCGGTCTGGTGCTGACCGTGGCCAGTGTCGGCGGGTTGACCGGCGCGTTGCTGGCGCCCGCCGTGTTCAGCCGGGTCCGGCCGATGACCGTCATCGTCGTCGCCTCCTGGGCGATGGTCGCCCTGGTCGCGGCCATGTCGCAGGCCCGGCAGACCTGGACGTACGGCCTGCTCTTCGGCCTGGTCTTCCTGCTCAGCCCACTGCTCGGGGTGATCTTCCAGTCACGGGTCATCGCATTGACGCCGGACGAGCTGCAGGGCCGGGTCGGCACCGTGATGGGCACCGCCGGCGAGGTGCTGCAGACCCCGGCTCCGCTGCTCGCCGGCCTGCTCGTCGCCTGGTACAGCCCGACCGCCGTCGCGTTGATCTTCGCCGCCGCCCTGGCCGGGCTGGCCGTCTACACCACCGTCAACCTGCGCCAACTGCGCGCCGGGGCGGAAGACCCACCAGACGACGTGACGCCGGCCGAATCCGACGCGACAGCGACGGGGTCCGAGGCCACAGCGACGGGGTCCGAGGCGACGCCGGCGGTCCCTGAGACGACGTCGACCGAACCCGTGGCAGAGGAGGCACGTCGATGAGCCGTGAATACCGACTGTTCTACCCGGCGCTGCCGGTGGTCGCCGAGCACGCGCCGCACCGGGTCGTCTACGTCGGCGACGCCGACGGCCGATGCCAGATCCTGGCTTGGGACCGCCGGACCGACACGGTCACCCAGCTGACCGACCGGGCGACCGGAACGATCCGGGCCGCGTTGGACCCGGACGGCGAGACGGTGTGGTGGTTCGACGACGACCTCGCCGGGGTGGGTGTCTGGCGTACCCGCGACTTCCCGAACAGCGCCCCTGACCAGGTCACCTCGCCGGTCTCGGCTCCGGCGCTGCCCGGGGTGACGCCGGCGCGGCACGCCGGGATCGCGATGGCCGACGACGGAACCGCCCTGGTCGGGCTCGCCGACGACGACGGCCTGACCCTGCACCGGCGCGACCCGCACGGACGGATCACCGAGGTCACCCGGACCGCCGGGTACGCGTACCTGGTCGACCTGGACCCGACCGGTGAGCTGGCGGCGGTCGGCACCGACCCGGCCGCCGCGGACGCCGTGACCGTGGTCGGCCGCGACGGGGCCACGGTCGGGGTGGTGTCCGGCCAGCCGGATCGGCGGGTCTGGGCGCTCGGCTTCGCCCCCGGCGGCGGTCAACCCCGGCTGCTGCTCGTGCTGGAGCAGGACGACCGGTACTTCCCGGCGACCTGGACCCGGACCGACGGGCTACGGCCGCACAGCTGGTGCTGGTTCGACACCGAGATCACCGCGAGCTGGTACCCGGACGGCCGGCGGATCCTGATCCGTCAGGATCGGCACGCCCATACGATCCTGCACGAGGCCGACCTGACGGTGCGGGCCAGTGCGGTGCTGCCGACTCCGCCGGGCAGTGTGCTGGACGCGGCGGTCTGGCCGGACGGCGACGTCGTCTACATCTGGACCGACTCGCTGACCCCGCCGCAGCTACGGTCGGGCCGTGACGTCCGGCTGCCGGACAGTGGCGCCGGTCCGGACCCGGCGGCGTCCGCCACGGTCGACGACTACCAGCGGCAGGAGCTGTGGGTGCCGGGGCCGGGCGGGCCGATCCACGTGCTGCTGACCACACCGAACGACGACCGGCGTACCCGTCCCGCCGTTATCCTGGTCCACGGCGGACCGTCGCAGCACGCGCGGGACGCGTACGACCCGCTGGTGGAGATCCTGGCCAGCACCGGCTGCGCGGTGGTGCGTGCCAACTACCGGGGGTCCAGCGGCTACGGCTCCGCCTGGCGTAACGACTTCAGCTCCGGCGTCGGGCTGACCCAGGTCGCCGATCTGGCGGCGGTCCGCGGGCATCTGGTGACCGAGGGGTTGATCGAGGCGGGACGGGTCGCCCTGTGGGGCACCTCGTGGGGTGGCTATCTGACCCTGCTCGCCCTCGGTGTGCAGCCACGGCTGTGGCGTCTCGGGGTGGCGATCAGCCCGATCGCCGACTACGCCGCCGCGTTCCATGCGGCGTCCCCGGCGGTCCAAGCGCTCGACGTGATGCTGTTCGGCGGCACCCCGGAGCAGGTTCCCGAGGCGTACGCCCGGTCGTCGCCGGCCAGCTACGTCGACCAGGTCACCGCGCCGGTGCTGCTCGCCGTCTCCAGCGACGACGTGCGTTGCCCGCCGGCTCCGGTGGAGCGGTACGCCGGCCTGCTGGCCGCCCGCCGCGTTCCGCATCAGCTGGTCCGCCGCCGGGCCGGGCACGACGACTTCGACGCCCGCAGCCATCTGTCGCTGATGCAGACCGTGCTGCTGTTCATGCAGCGGCACTTCGACGGCGTGCAGGAGGAGGGTACGGCGGTCGCGCTCGCCATGGCGCGGCCAGTGGCCTGACCCTGTTCCCCGCACGTTGGCAGGTTCGGTCCGATCGGGAGAGGAGGTGAACGGCATGCGGAAGAACGTTGTCGAGAACGACCCGATCAACGGCAACCGCGACCAGCTTCGCAGCGCGAACGTCACGGTCACGGTCTCGGTCAAGATCAAGTTCTGATCCGGGTCGTACGGGGTGGAGGCGGGCGGGTCGCGCCCTGGCCGGCATCGCCTGACCGCCTCCATCCCATCGCCGTGGCCGTCGCCACCCCACCGGGTCCTGACCGCCTCACCCCACCGGGTCCTGACCGCCTCACCCCACCGGGTCCCGACCGCCTCACCGCACCGGTCCCGACCGCCTCCGTACCTCCGGCACACCTGTCCACCTCCGACACCCGCGCTGACCGGGTTCGTCGGTAGCGGCTCGCATAGAAGGGAAGGGCACATGCGGATCCTGCTGGTCAACATGCCGTGGTCATCGATCGATGTCCCGTCGCTGGCACTGGGCATCCTCACCAACAGCGTCCGCCAGAAGATGCCGGACGCCGAGGTCGAGGTGATGCACGCCAACCTCGACTTCGTCGACTGGGTGGTCGACCGACGTGAGTTCGGCCTCGGCGACTACTACTACTATTCGCTGTTCACCTACTTCTCCGGCTGCGGTGACTGGGTCTTCTCCTCCGCCCTCTACGACGACCCTGAATGGCGGGTCAGCGAGTTCACCCGCGTCGTCCAGGGCCAGATGTCCGAACGCGACCTGAGCCGCAACATGGACCTGCACCGGGCCGCGCCGGAGTTCATCGACGAGATCGCTGCCCGGATCGTCGACCGGGCACCAGACCTCGTCGGATTCACCTCGACGTTCCAGCAGAACACCGCAGCGCTGGCGACTGCCCGGGCGGTGAAGAAACTCGACCCCCGGATCCGTACCGCGCTCGGTGGGGCGAACTGCGACGGCGAGCAGGGCGCGGCGCTGCACCGCAACTTCTCCTTCATCGACTTCGTGGTACGCGGCGAAGGCGAAGCCGCGTTCCCCCAGCTGCTCACCGCGCTGGCGGCCGCACCGGCGGACAGCCCTGCCGACTTCTCCAGCATCGAGGGCCTGTGCTGGGCCACCCCGGACGGCCGACACGTGGCCAACCCGATGAGCACCGCACCGCTGCCGCCGGCTGAGATCGTCAGCCCGGACTACACCGGCTACTTCGAGCGGCTGGCCCGCTCCAAGGCGAACAACTGGGTCGAGCCCCGGCTGGTGGTGGAAGGCGCCCGCGGCTGCTGGTGGGGCGAGAAGCACCACTGCACCTTCTGCGGGCTCAACGGCTCGTTCATGCAGTTCCGCAGCAAGCATCCCGGCCGGTTCTACGACGAGATCATCGGGCTGGTCGAGCGCCACCAGGTGCTGGACATGTTCGTCGTCGACAACATCCTCGACATGAGCTACGTCAACTCGCTGCTGCCCCGGCTGGCCGAATCCGACTACGACCTGCGGCTGCAGTACGAGATCAAGTCGAACATGCGCGGCCCGCAGGTGCAGGCCCTGGCCGACGCCGGCCTGGTCAGCGTCCAGCCAGGCATCGAGAACCTGAACAGCAGGGTGCTGAAGATCATGGACAAGGGGGTGACCGGCTGCCTCAACGTGCGGATGCTGCGCGACGCGGAGACCAGCGGCATCACCATCGCCTGGAACTACCTGTACGGCTTCCCCGGCGAGACCGACGCCGACTACCAGTCGATCATCGACCAGATGCCGGCCCTGCACCACCTCTGCCCACCCGACGGCAGCACCCGGATCGCCATCGAACGGTTCAGCCCGTACTTCGTCAAGCCGGAACTCGGCTTCACCGACCTGCGGCCGGCCGCCCAGTACCGGCTCATCTACGACCTGCCCGAGTCGGAGCTGATGGACCTGGCGTACATTTTCGACACCCCGACCCAGGGCATCGACGAGGATCTCGCCGAGACGCTCGACCGGGCCGTCACCGGCTGGCAGCACGAGTATGCCCGCAGCCGGTTGACCCACCACGACCTCGGCACCGAGATCGTGCTGGTCAGCGAACGGCGGCAGTTCGACTGGCACGTGCTGCGGTTGACGGATCCGACCGAGGTCGCCGCCTTCCGGCAGCTGGACCAGCCGCACAGCGTCGCCTCACTGGCCCGGCGGATCTCCGCGTCGGAGGAGGAGGTGGCCACGCTGCTCGCCCGCTGGAGCGACCTCGGCCTGCTGTTCAGCGACGCCGACCAGTTCATTCAGATCGCACCGCAGGCGATGAACCAGGACCTGCTCCGCATCGACCACCTGCACCAGGAGCGGGCCGCCGCGCAGGCGGAAGCCGCGTCAACGGATCCGGCCACGTCCGCCGGGCACCCCACGCCCGAGCCCGCGCTCACCGCCGTCTGACAGGAGCACCGCGTTGATCAGCACCGACATCGAGGCACCGCCGACCGGGCCGGTCGTGGTCCGACTGCACCGGGACCACGATCCGGCGGTCGCCGACATTCCCGGCATCGACCTGGGCACGGCCGAGTTCACCGGGTCCGCCGCCGACACCGTCGGGGACTGGCTGGACCGGGGGGTACGCAAGGTGGCGCTGCCCGGCACCGTCGACCTCACCGCTGCCGACTCGGTGACGGCGGCCGACGCGGTCCGCCGGCTCGTCCTGGTCCGCGAGTTGACCAGCTACGCCATCGAGGTGGACTGGTCGATCCGGCTGCCGGGCGGCGACGGCGACCTGTGGCGGGTGTACGGGCATCTGCGTCCGCCGGCGACGGTCGAGATCGTCGGCGCAGCGGGTGCCACTGGCGCAGCCGGCTCCGTTGACGCCGCCGGCTCCGCCGGCGCCGAGCCTGATGCCGAATCCGACCCGGGTACGGTGGTCGCTGCCGCCTGGCGGGACGCCTTCTACTTCGACAAGTGCACCTACCGGCGGGGCCCCGGCTTCGTCCAGGTCCGGGACCGGCGGGCCGGTCGGCTCAACCTGCTGACCATCGACGACCCGGCGTACCTGGCGGTGCTGGAGCAGCTGCTCGACGGTGCCGGGATGACCACTGTCGACCTGGACATCGCCCGCGAGTTCGGCGAGGAGGGTCTGGTCACGAAGGTGGGCGACCAACTGGTCTGGTTGCCGCACCGGCTGCGCCGCTGGCCGCTGCCGTCGATGGTGGTGTGACCTCGTCGCCCATCGCCTCCGCCGGGACGCCGGTCCAGCGGGAGTACGCGCTGTCCACGAAGTACGCCTCGCCCGGATCCCAGGTGTGCCCGGTGGGCCGCCGATGGTAGAGGTAGCCGAGCGGATGGGTTCGGTAGATGGTGGCGCCCTCCGCCCGGAGCCGCTCGATCAGCCCGAGGTCGACCGAGCGGGGCACCGGGCGCCAGCCGCCGACGGCCTCCAGATCGCTCTTGGCGAGCAGCATCGTGCCACCGGCGACCACTCCGCCGTACGCCTCCGGGATGCCGGACCGTCGGCGCAGGGTGACGCCCTGATCGTCCAGGTGGACGAACTCGGCTCCCTTGCCGACCAGGGTGGCCCCGGAGTAGTGCCGGGCCAGCACCAGGTCCCAGACGTGTTCGACGCCGTAGCTGTCGTCGTCGTCGAACTTGGTGATCAGTGTGCCGCGGGCGCGCCGGGTGGCCGCTGCGAGCCCGGCGCCGAAGTCGACCGACTCCGGCAGGTGCAGCACCTCGAACGGGCGGCCCGCGTCGGACAACGCCCGGCGGGCCGACTCCGGCAACTCGATGCCGTGCAGTCCCAGGATGATCTCAATCTCCGGATAGGTCTGCGCGATGATCGCGGCCAGCGCGGTGGTGACCAGCTCCGGCCGCCGGGTGATCAGGACCGCGCTGACCGATGGCGGCCGACCGAGTGCCGGCAGCCCGCCGTCGGCGAGGCCGGGCAGCCGCAGTCCTGCGGCGTGGCCGCGCATCGCGGCCCGGCGCTGCCGTACGCTGCGCGCCTCGACGGTCAACGACCCGTCCGGCCCGGCTGATCCGTCCGGCCCGGCTGACCCGTCCGGCCCGGCTGATCCGTCCGGCTGTCCGGTGACGAGCACGCGTAACTGCGGGTCGAGCAGGTCGGCCACGGCGGGCGGCAGGACCGGGGCGTGCACGAGCACCCCGGTCGCGGCGAGCTGCACCAGCAGCCCGGCGGTCTGCTCGGGATGTTCACCGGGCACCAGCCGACAGTGCACCGCGCGGACCCGCCGCAGCGCGGCCAGCGCCGCCGCGTCCAGCCCGGGGCCGGTCAGTGACCCGTACCGGGACGATCCACTGACCGGTCCGCGGAACCTGCTGGCCCCGGACCGGTCGGCGCGGGCGAACTCGAGGGAGATCTCTGCCGCCTCCGGCCGGTACGCGGCAGCCAGCCGGCCACGCGGGTTGATCCGTTCGGCGTCGATCAGCACGAGCCGCTCGCCAGCGGGTGTCGTGACCGCGTGCCCGGTGCCGGCCAACCGGACACCGTACGCCGCACCGCGCTCGCCCTGCGGGCCGGTGGTGTCGTGGCCGGGATCTGGCGGGCCGGTGGTGTCGTGGTCAGAATCTCGCGGGCCGGCGGCGTCCCGGTTGTCCAGCACCAGGTCGTGGGCGCGAATCTCGTCGCGCTCCGGCAGCGGTCCGGCGGTCAGCACGGTCGCCCCCGCCGGCAGGTACGCCGGCGGGGCACCGAGGGCGGTGACGTCGGCGGTGCCCGGGGACGGCATCGTCCGGGACCCGTCCAACGCGCGCAGCGCCGCCCGTACCGCCGACCGCAGCGGCACCGGGGCGGCGAGCGCCATCCGGACGGTGGCCGCGCCCCGGCGCAGCCTGGGCAGCCCGACCCGGTGCCGACGCAGCTGCGGCAACGTGCCGACATTGCCGGACCAGCCGAGCCCGGGGTACCGCCACCAGACGACGACCACGGTGGCGGCGCGTACCGGCTGACCGGCAGCTGGGTGGTGGGGCAGGTCGCGTAGCCGGTCCACGGTGCCGGCGATCACCAACGCGCGCCGGATGCCGGGTAGCCGCAGCACCCGCAACCCCACGGCGCGGCCGAGCCGTTCGGCGGGGTGGGGTGCCGGTAGTCCGGTGAGGCGCCAGGTGATCCGGCTGCCGGCCGGCGCGGAGGCGTCGGAGCCGGCGTCTCGCCTCACCTGATCGCCCCCTCCTCGGCTTCGTCGTCGACCGCACCGCCCCGGGCGGGTACGGTGCCCGGCAGCGCCGCCGCTGCTGGCGGTGTCCGACCGGCGGTTGCCGGCCGCTCACCGGCTCCAGCAGCTCCGCTGGCCCCGCTGGCCCCGCTGGCCCCGCTGACCCCGGTGGCTCCGCTGGCCCGGCCGGGCAACCGTTTGCGCAGTGACCAGACGGCCATCAACGTCTGATAGAGAGAATAGGCGTTCGCCGCGACGAGGCGGTGCTTGACCGTCTCGCTGCCGTTGCCCGGCACCTGGTACCCGCCGACCGGCCGATGCCGGTGGTAGAGCTCGTAGGTGCGCCGGAAGTAGCGCCGCCGGTGGGACCTGGGCACCCGGTGCGGGTGCCCGAGCACCTGAAGGCAGTGCCAGATCATCCGACCGAAGATCAACGGGCGCAGGGCGGCGGCCCGGCCCGGGTGGGCGTCAAGGTAGGTGAAGACCCGCTGCCACTGGTCGAAGACCTCGAAGTGCCGGTCGCTGACCGTCCGGGTGATCGCGCCGTCGTGATGCTGCCGGTACGCGTAGCAGTCGCGATCCAGCACGGCGATCCGGTCCACGGCGACCAGCAGCGGGATCACGAACGAGACGTCTTCGTACCAGCCGGACTGGAAGGTGATCCCGGTGTCGACCAGCCGGTCCCGCTTGATGATCTTGTTGCAGGCGATCCACAGCACGTCGAGCAGCCCTGGCTCGTCGGCGAAGCGGAACACCTCCGGAAGTTGGCGGCCCGGGGCGATGCCGGTGACCGGATGTTCCTCCGCCCGGCCGTCGGGATGGACCCGGGAGTACCCGGTGATCAACAAGTCCGGGTCGGTGTGCTCGAGCCGGTCGGCGACCGCGGCCAGCGAGCCGTCCGGCAACCAGTCGTCGCTGTCCACACACCATACGTAGCGACCGCTGGCATGGGCGATACCCGCGTTGCGGGCGGCACCCAGCCCGCCGTTGCGGTCCAGGCTGACCACGGTGATCCCGGGGTGTTGCTGTGCGTAGCTGGCCAGAATGGCGCTGGACCCGTCGTCGGAGGCGTCGTCCACCGCCACGATCTCCACGTCCGCACGATGCTGCGCCAGGACCGAGTCGAGGCATGCTGCGAGGTACTTCTCGACCCGGAACACCGGGATGATCAAGCTCAGCAGTGCCATCGGTGCAGCGCGCCTTCCACGTATGTCGGTGCGTCGGTCCGGCGGCGGGGGTCAACCGTCGGTCCGACATCGTCCGTCGGGTAGGGGAAGGGGGCCCTGGCAAAAGGCTAACAGCTGGTGACCAGCTGGCGAACGCCTGGGACTTTCCCGCCCGTGTCACCGATCGTCGCCCACCCGACGTCTATGTCAGCAGGGGTCGGACACCGGCAGGTCCACACCGGGGAGGGTGCCCAGGCATGGGAGTGCAGTGTGTACGGCGCGGCTGAGATCAGCCTGCCCGGGCATGTGGTGGGCAAGCCGCGACCCGCCGTCGACCAGGCGGTCTCCGCGTCCACGGCCCCGGACGGGTCGAGGGCGGCGGACCGCGCCCCGTCCGGGGCCGTGGACGCGGAATTCGTCGCGTTCGCCTCGGCGGCTGCGCCACGGTTGCGCCGCACCGCCTACCTGATGTGCCGCGACTGGCATCTGGCCCAGGACTTCACCCAGACGGCACTGGCCAAGATGTACACCGCGTGGCGGCGGGTGTCCCGGTTCGACAACCTGGAGGCGTACAGCCGCAAGGTGCTGCTACGGGTGGTGCTCGACCACCGCCGCCGGCTCAGCGCGCGGGAGCTGCCGATCGCCGGCCCCCGCGAGGACGGTGATCCGGCCCGGTCCGCCCGGCCCGAGCTGCGGGTCACCATGATCGACGCGCTCGGCTGTCTGCCGCCCCGCGACCGGGCGATCGTGGTGCTGCGCTACTGGGAGGACCAGAGCGTCGAGACCGTTGCCGAGACGCTCGGCGTCTCGGTGTCGGTGGTCAAGACCCAGAGCCGGCGTTCCCTGGCCCGGCTGCGGGAACTGCTCGGCGACAGCCGCGCCGACCTGCTGGCCGAGGACTCCTGATCAGCGGGCGGCAGCCGGCGTCCACGGGGGCAGGCAGCGTCAGCGGGCGGCCAGCCGGCGCAGCCGTTGGCGGCCCTGGCGGGCTACCCGAACCCCGCGCCGCGCCGCGCGTCCGGCCTGGTAGCGGGCCATCCGACTCCACCTTGCCGGCGTCGCGGCGGCGGTGACCAGCGGGTCCGAGACCACCAGACGCAGCCCGCGGCGGCCGGGTGCGACCCACACGGCACGGCCCCGGGCGGTCAGTGTCGCCCGGGTGCCGGGCGCGCCCGGTGCCGGCGGGAGTACCAGTTCGGCACCGTTGTCGCGGGCGACGACCCGCAGCGCGTACCGGCCGCGGGGCAGCGTGGCCAGCGGTACGTCGACCCGCCAACGGAGCCGGCCGCCGCTGCCGTCAGCCACGGTCAGCGGCAGCCGCAACCGCGTGTCGCCGATCTCCAGCACCAGGTCGTCCCGCTGGTCACCGGGCGCGCCGCCGGGGCCGGGCAGGCCGCACCAGCCGGAGAGCCGGACCACCTCGTCGCCGGCCGGGTCGCCACGGCGGACGCTGTGCACGCCGACGGTCGGCGCGGGTAGCCGCAGCAGGTCCCGGTAGCGGTCCCAGCGCGGATGGTCGAGGTAGAGCTGCCCGCCGCGCAGCCGGACCGGGCCGTCGTGCCGGGGCTGGCGTACTCCGTCCGGGTCCTGCTCGTAGAGGGCCACCGCGCGCAGCCCGGCGTGCGGGCTCCGGCTGAACTCGGCGGCGACCGGCACCGGTACGTCGGCCAGCAGCGCCGCCATCCGGCGGGTGAAATCGGCCAGCTGCCCGTCGTCGAGGACGTCGGCGGCCCGCCCGGCGTAGTGCAGTTGCATGTACGCGACCCACCGTCGGATCGCCCCGGCCACCTCGGGTGCGACGTCGGAGCTGCCGGTGACCAGCCGTTCGATGATGTTCAGATGCTGCATGATCTTCGCCGGTCGGAACCGGCCTTCCATGATTGACGAGCCGTTGCCGCGCTGTCGGTAGAGGTAGACCAGTCGTGGGCTGAGCGCGGTCAGCGAGGAGCGGACCAGCAGCGGCACGGTGAACAGGACATCCTCGAACGCGCTGCCCTCGGTGAACTCGGCCCCGACCTGGTCGACCAGGTCGCGGGCGAACACCTTGTTGCAGGCCGACGGGTTGCCGATCAGCAGCGGTGCCTCGGCGACGGACCCGATGGTGCGGGCCGGTCCGACGATCTCCGCCCGCCAGGGCGGGCTGGGCCGGGGCGGGAAGCCGTGCATGTCGCCGACCGCCACCTGCGCCCCGGCCCGCTCGGCGAGGTCGACCAGGTGGTCCAGCCCGCCGTCGGGGTAGAGGTCGTCGGAGTCGAGGAAACCCAGGTAGTTGCCGGTCGCCAGGCGTACCCCATGGTTGCGAGCGGCACCGAGACCGGCGTTGTCCTGCCGGACGTAGCGGACCCCCGGCGCCCGCCGGGCGTAGTCGCGGGCGATCTCGCTCGACGAGTCGGTGGAGCCGTCGTCGATGACGACGACCTCGATCTCGGTCCGCCGTGGCTGGCGGTCGATCGACGCCAGAGCCGCGCCGAGCCAGGCCTCGGTGTTGTAGACGGGTACGACGACGCTCGCCCTCGGGGCAGCCACGATCACCTCTCGGCGGGTTGTCCGGCGGTGCCGCGCCGCTCCCGGCGGCGGGCCGGGCACGCGGTGGCGGCGGCGGTCAATCTACCGCGCCCGGGTGGCCGGTGCCCCTCGGCACGGCTCGCCGGCCGCCGGGTGCATGATGGCGGACGTGCTGGGGAAACTGCAGACCGAACCGGTCCGGAGCCGACTCGACCTGGTGGCCGCGCCGGTGGCCGCCGCCGTCGAGCAGTGGTCGGCCGAGGTGCCGGTCGACGTGGACGATGTGGCGGTGGCGTCGATCGACCCCGAACTCGCCGACACGGCCGCCTTCTGCGCCGCGTACGGGGTGGCGCTCGACGAGTCGGCCAACTGCGTGGTGATCGCCGGCAAGCGGGGCGGTGTCGTCCGGTACGCCGCCTGCATGGTGCTGGCCACCACCCGGGCGGACGTCAACGGGACGGTCCGCCGGCTGCTCGACGCGCGTAAGGCGAGCTTCGCCCCGATGGCCGACGCGGTGCAGAGGACCGGGATGGAGTACGGCGGGATCACCCCGATCGGGCTGCCGCCGGAGTGGCCGATCCTGGTCGACGCGCGGGTGGTGGCGGTGCCGCACGTGGTGATCGGTTCCGGGGTGCGGGGCAGCAAGATTGTGGTTCCCGGTCCGGCGCTGGGGGTACTGCCCAACGCACGGGTCGTCGACGGGCTGGCGGCCCCAGCCGGCACCTGACCGGCTCCGCCGGGGGTGAGCTCCGGTGCCGCTCCGCCGGGGGTGAGCTCCGGTACCGCTCCGCCGGGGGTGAGCCCTCGGCGTCGGTGACGGTACGGTGATCGGCGGGCGTCGGCGTCGGGTCAGCGTGGACACCGGTGAATCAGTCGACGGCATTCCGGTGACTGAACGGTCGTTCAATTCGGGTCGACACACGGTTAGGCTGGCCAGGTGACGGTAGATCAGCAGACGGCAGCGACGGACGGGGCCGAGCCGAGCGCGCCACGGCGACGCTCACGTCGCGACGAGATTCTTCAGATCGCGGTCGGGCTCTTCGCGGCCCGCGGCTACCACGGCGTGTCGATGGACGACATCGGCGCCGCCGCCGGGGTCACCGGTCCGGCTCTCTACCACCACTTCGCCGGCAAGGAGGCGATGCTCGCCGCCGCGCTCATCCCGGTCAGCGAGGAACTGCTCGAAGGCGGACGTGTCCGGGTCGCGGCGCGGCCCGGCGACGCCACCGCCGCGCTCGCCGCACTGATCGAGTTCCATGTCGAGTTCGCCCTGGCCAACCCTGCGGTCATCGCCCTGCACCTGCACGAGCTCGACCGGTTGCCGGAGGAGCCGCGCCGGCGGATCCGGCGGCTACAGCGGCTCTACGTCGAGGAGTGGGTGGCCGTGCTCACCGCGCTGCGCCACGACCTCGACGCGGCCGAGGCCCGGGTGCTGGCGCACGCCGCGTTCGGCCTGATGAACTCCACCCCCTTCCTCGGCGGCGAGGTCGACCGGGAACGGCGGGCCACGCTGCTGCGCGCCGCCACCCTCGCCGCCCTGCACGGCTGAGCAGCACACCGGGCACACCCCCGCGCCCGGCAGCGGGCGCCGCACCCCCGCGAGGAGAGGCATGATCGAGTCGTTGCTGGTGGCCAACCGGGGCGAGATCGCCCGGCGGATCATCCGTACCGCCCGACGGCTGGGCGTCCGGACCGTCGCCGTGCACTCCGAGGCCGACGCCGGCATGCCCTTCGTCACCGAGGCCGACCAGGCGATCTGTGTGGGGCCCGCGCAGCCGGCGCAGAGCTACCGCGACACCGGGGCGATCCTGGCCGCCGCCAAGAGCAGCGGCGCCCAGGCGATCCACCCCGGCTACGGGTTCCTGTCGGAGAACGCCGACTTCGCTCGCGCGGTCGCGTCCGCCGGCCTGATCTGGGTCGGGCCCGGTGGTGACGCCATCGAGGCGATGGGCGACAAGATCAACGCGCGGAACCTGATGTCCGCCACCGGGGTTCCGGTGGCCGCCGGCACCACCGAGCCCGCCGAGACCGTCGACGCCGCACTCGACGCCGCCGCCACCATCGGCTACCCGGTGATGGTCAAAGCCGCCGCTGGCGGCGGCGGAATGGGCATGGGCGTCGCTGGCGACACCGCCGCGCTGCGTACCGAATTCGACAAGGTCCGGGCGTTCGCCGCGCGCATGTTCGGCGACGGGTCCGTGCTGATCGAGCGCTACTTCCCCCGGGTACGCCACGTGGAGGTGCAGATTCTCGGCTGGCGGGCGCCGGACGGCACCGACCGGGTCGTCGCCCTCGGTGAGCGGGAGTGCTCGGTGCAGCGGCGCAACCAGAAACTCGCCGAGGAGTCGCCGTCGCCGGCCGTGACCGACGAGATCCGGGCCGGGCTGCTCGCCGCCGCCGTACGGGCCGGGGAGGCGGTCGGCTACCGCAACGCCGGCACGGTGGAATGCTTGCTCGACCCGGCCACCGGCGAGTTCTTCTTCCTGGAGATGAACACCCGGCTGCAGGTCGAGCACCCGGTCACTGAGCTGGTCTACGGTGTGGACCTGGTCGAGGAGCAGCTGCGGGTGGCCGCCGGCCTGGAGCCGACGTTCGACCCGGCCACCCTCGCGCCGCGCGGGCACGCGATCGAGTTGCGGATCAACGCCGAGGACCCGAAACGCTTTCTGCCCGGACCGGGCGCGATCACCGCCTGGTCGGAGCCGACCGGCGACGGGGTCCGGGTCGATTCCGGGTACGCCGCCGGCACCACCGTGACGCCGTTCTACGACTCGCTGATGGCCAAGCTGATCGTCTCTGGCGCCGACCGGGCCGAGGCGATCGCCCGGGCCCGGGCCGCAGTCGCCGCCTTCGAGGTGGCCGGGCCAAAGTGCAACCTGCCGTTCTTCGCCGAGCTGCTGGACAACCCGGAGTTCGTCTCCGGTGACTACGACACCGGCATCGTCGGCCGGATGCGGTGAGGTCCGGTCCGACGCAGTCCGTCGCGTCGACGCGACGGTGACCTTCACCGGATCCCATTGAGTGGACGGCACGGGCGCGGGATGCTGGACGGATGGCAGCGACGCCCCTTCCCGAGTCCGTGTCGATCCGCGAGGTCGGGCCGCGTGACGGCCTGCAGAACGAGCAGCCGATCCCGACCGAGGGCAAGGTCCGCCTGCTGGACGCGCTGTCCGGCACCGGCGTACGCCGGATCGAGGCGGTCTCGTTCGTCCACCCGAAGGCGATCCCGCAGATGGCCGACGCCGACGAGGTGTGGCGGCGGGCCCGGCGGGCGCCCGGGGTGCGCTACTCGGCGCTGGTGCCGAACCTGCGCGGGGCCCGCCGGGCACTGGACGCCGGCTTCTCCGAGGTCGAAGTGGTGGTGTCGGCCAGCGACACGCACAACCGGCGCAACGTCAACCGGTCCACCGCCGAGTCGTTGGACGACATCGCCGCGCTGATTCCGCTGCTGCACGCCGCCGGGGCGCACGTCGAGGTGATCGTGGCGACGAGCTTCGGCTGCCCGTACGAAGGGGACGTCGACCCGCAGCGGGTGGCCGGGATCGTCGACCGGGTGGTGGCCGACGGGGCGGACCGGGTGGCGTTCGGCGACACCACCGGGATGGCCACCCCGCGCCGGGTCCGCGAGCTGGTCACGGCGGTGCGCGACCGGCAGGCGGCCGTACCGGTGCTGCTGCACTTCCACGACACCCGGGGTACGGCGTTGGCGAACCTGCTGGCCGCGCTGGAGCTGGGGGTCACCGAGTTCGACGCCAGCGTCGGCGGCCTGGGCGGCTGCCCGTACGCGCCCGGGGCCAGCGGCAACGTGGCCACCGAGGAGGTGGTGCACATGTTGCACGACATGGGCGTCGAGACCGGGATCGACCTGGATGCCCTGCTGGCCGCCGCCGCGCTGGCCGAGGAGCTGGTCGGCAGGCAGCTTCCCTCCGGGGTGCTGCGTGCCGGCCCGCGTACCCGGCTCACCCCGACCAGCTGACCCGCTGGCGGGGGTCGCGAGGGTGACTGTCGTGCGGTAGCCTAACGATCGTTTAGTATGGGCTGGCGCGAGGGGGCGGCGTGACACTGGACGGTGAGGCGCTGGATCGGCTCGACAAGCGGATCCGGGCCGGCGGCGCGGAGAAGTACCATGCGGCGAACGCCGCCCGGGGCAAGCTGTTCGCCCGGGAACGGGTCGACCGGCTGGTCGACGCGGGCTCCTTCGTGGAGGACGGCCGGTACGCCAACGCCCTCGCCGACGGGCTGCCCGCCGACGGTGTGGTCACCGGCACCGCCACCATCGACGGTCGACAGGTCTGCCTGATGGCCAACGACTCCACGGTCAAGGCCGGCTCGTGGGGCGCCCGTACCGTAGAGAAGATCATCCGGATCATCGAGCGGGCGTACGACGCCGGCCTGCCGATGGTCTACCTGGTCGACTCCGCCGGGGCCCGGATCACCGATCAGGTCGACCTGTTCCCCGGCCGGCGCGGTGCCGGCAAGATCTTCTGGAACCAGGTCCGGGCCTCCGGGGCGATCCCGCAGGTCTGTGCCCTGTTCGGGCCGTCGGCCGCCGGCGGTGCCTACATTCCGGCGTTCTGCGACGTGGTGGCGATGGTCGAGGGCAACGCCAGCATGTACCTCGGCTCGGACCGGATGGTCGAGATGGTCACCGGTGAGAAGACCACGCTGGAGGCGATGGGCGGTGCCCGGGTGCACTGCGCCGAGTCCGGCGTCGGGCACTTCCTGTGCAAGACCGAGGACGACGCGCTCGATGTGGTCCGCCGCTACCTGTCCTACCTGCCGGGCAACTGGCAGCAGCCGCCACCGGCGACGGCGGCGGTCGAGCCGCCGGCCGGGGTCGACCTCGCCGCGCTGGTGCCGGCGAGCGAACGGCAGGCGTTCGACATGCGCCGGTTCGTCAAGGGACTGCTCGATGAGGGCAGCTTCCTGGAGATCCAGGCGTTGTGGGCGCGCGAGCTGACCGTCGGCTTCGGCCGGCTGGCCGGCCAGGTGGTCGGCGTGGTCGCCAACAACTCGATGTTCAAGGGTGGGGTGCTGTTCGTCGACTCCGCCGACAAGGCGACCAGGTTCGTGCAGCTGTGCGACGCGTTCAACGTACCGCTGCTGTTCCTGGCCGATGTGCCCGGCTTCATGGTCGGCAGCGCCGTGGAGAAGCAGGGCATCATCCGGCACGGCGCGAAGATGATCAGCGCGATCTCGGAGGCCACCGTACCGAAGATCTGCGTCGTGGTCCGCAAGGCCTACGGTGCCGGGCTGTACGCGATGGCCGGCCCCGGATTCGAGCCGGACGCCACCCTGGCCCTGCCCACCGCGAAAATCGCGGTGATGGGCGCGGAGGCTGCGGTCAACGCGGTCTACGCCAACAAGATCGCGGCGATCGACGATCCCGACGAGCGGGCCGGCTTCGTCGCCGCCCGCCGCGCCGAGTACGAGCGCGACATCGATCTGACCCGGCTCGCCAGCGAACTCGTCGTCGACGACATCGTCCGACCCGAACAGTTGCGCGCCGAACTGGTCCGACGGTACGCGGCGGCCACCGGCCGGGACCGGCACTTCTCCCACCGCAGGCACGGCGTCACTCCGGTCTAGCGGCACCGCAGGTGCGGCACCCGGTGCCAGTGACAGGCGACCGGGCTGCGAGTCCTCCAGAAAGGATCTGAGCATGGACTTCAGGCTGACCGACGAGCAGGAGGCGCTGCGGGAGAGCGTCCGCGAGTTCGCCCGCGAGGCGATCGCGCCGGTGATCGGTGACTACTACCAGCGGCATGCCTTCCCTTACGACATCGTCCGCCAGATGGGCAAGATGGGGCTGTTCGGGTTGCCGTTCCCGGAGGAGTACGGCGGGATGGGCGGCGACTACTTCGCGCTCTGTCTGGTGCTGGAGGAGCTGGCCCGGGTCGATTCCAGTGTGGCCATCACGCTGGAGGCAGCGGTCTCGCTCGGTGCGATGCCGATCTACCGGTTCGGCACCCCGGAGCAGCGCGAGCGGTGGCTGCCGGAGCTGGTCAGCGGGGCGGCGTTGGCCGGTTTCGGGTTGACCGAGCCGGGATTCGGCTCCGACGCCGGGGGGACCGCCACCCGGGCGGTGCGCGACGGTGACCATTGGGTGATCAACGGTTCGAAGGCGTTCATCACCAACTCGGGCACCGACATCACCTCGCTGGTGACGGTCACCGCGGTGACGGGGAGCAGGCCGGACGGGTCGAAGGAACTGTCCACCTTCATCGTGCCGGCCGGGACGCCTGGGTTCACCGTCGCGCCGGGGTACTCCAAGGTCGGCTGGTGTGCCTCGGACACCCACGAGTTGACGTTCGACGATTGCCGGGTTCCGGCCGAAAATCTGCTGGGTGAGCGTGGTCGGGGGTTCGCGCAATTTCTCCGGATCCTCGACGAAGGGCGGATCGCGATCGCCGCCCTTGCGGTCGGCCTCGCGCAGGGCTGCGTCGACGAGTCCGTCCGGTACGCGGGTCAGCGCCGCGCATTCGGCCAGCTCATCGGCGGGTACCAGGCGATCCAATTCAAGATCGCTGACATGGAGGTACGGGCGCACACCGCCCGGCTGGCCTACTACGACGCGGCCGCCCGGATGCTCGCCGGTGACCAGTTCAAACGTCAGGCCGCGGTGGCGAAGCTGCACGCCAGCGAGTGCGCCGTGCAGAACGCCCGGGAGGCGACCCAGATCCACGGTGGGTACGGCTTCATGAACGAGTTCCCGGTCGCGCGATTCTGGCGCGACGCGAAGATTCTCGAGATCGGCGAGGGCACCTCGGAGATCCAGCGAATGATCATCGCTCGTGATCTTGGGCTGGCCGACGCTTGATGAGCTTGTAAGGGTGCCCCGGAGGGCACCGCACCTCACCGGTTGTGTCGGAAATCCGTTCCTTTCGGGTCGTCAGCCGGACGGAAAGCTGACCCGGGCACCCTGCAATGCGTACCCTCTCCTGCCATGAGTCCGGATCATGCTCCTGACCAGAGCAGGGTCGGGTTCGACGAACTACTCCGCAGCCGACGGCTGGCCGTCGGCCTGACCCAGGCGGAGCTCGCCGCGGTGGCCGGGGTCGGCGTGCGTACCGTCCGGGACCTGGAACGGGCCCGCACGGCCCGGCCGCAGCGGACCACGGTCGATCTGCTCGTCGCCGCGCTCGGCCTGACCGGCGAGGACCGGGCCGAGTTCCACGCGGCGGCGCGGGGCCGGCCGGCCGAGCCGCGTCCGACGATCCCGCGCCAGCTGACCCCGGCACTCGCCACCGCAGCGTTCCCGGCCGGGTCGCGCAGCGAGGCTGCCGGCGACATCGAGACATTGGTCGGGCCCGGCCGTAGCCGGGGTGTCCCACTGCCCGGCGAACTGATCGGCCGCGACTGTGACGTGGCCGACCTGGCCGGCCTGCTGACTGCGGGACCCGGTGCCGGGGCAGGGCTGGTCAGCCTGGTCGGACTTGCCGGAGTCGGCAAGACCAGCCTGGCGCTCGCGGTCGCCGCCGAGGTGACCGACCGGTATCCGGGCGGCACCGGTGGCATCGTCGTCACCGAAGGCTCCACCGTCAGTGACGTACTGACCGCCACCGCTACCGTCTTCGGCGTCGGGCGGGTCAACGACCTGGCGGCCCGGCTAGCCGACGGCCCGGCACTGCTGCTGGTGGACGCGGTGGAACGGGCACCGGTGGCGATGGCCGACGCGCTGCACTGGCTGACCCGTACCGCTCCGTCGCTGCAGGTGGTGGCGACCGGCCGGCACCCGGTCGGACTCCCCGGTGAACGGGTCTGGCCGGTCACGCCGCTGGAGGTGCCGCCGGCCGACACCGAGGCCGATCTGGCCACGGTCGCCGGCTACCCGGCGGCGCGGCTCTTCCTGGCCCGGCTCCGGCAGGTACGCCGGGAACCGGTGCACCCCGGCGAGGTCGGCGCGCTGGTCGGGCTCGTCCGGCGGCTCGGCGGGCTGCCGCTGGCCATCGAGCTGGCCGCCGCCCGGGGGCGGGCGCTCGACCTGAACGAGATCTTCAACCGGTACGGCGACCGGCTGCTCGACCTGGCCGTGCCACCACCCAGCAGGGAAGCCGTGGCGGTGACTCTGCGCGACGCGGTCGCGGCCAGCTACGCGCTGCTCACCCCCGCCGAACGGCGTGGCGTACGTCGGCTCTCGGCGTTCCGCAACCGGTGGTCGGTCGAGCTGGCCGAGGGGATGCTCGCCGAGGATCCGGTCCAGCCGGATGTTGGCCAACTCGACATCGGCCAACTCGACATCGGCCAACTCGACATCGGCCAGCCCGACATCGGCCAGTCGGATCAGGACGGTCGGGTCGACGCGGTGCCGTTCCTCGACCGGCTCATGTCGTTGGGGCTGCTCGGTGCCCGGGGCGCGGGTCCGTACCGGTTCCGGCTGATCGACGTGGTGCGGGATCTGGCCACCGAGCGGGCCGCCGCACACGGCGAACTGTCGGCGATCCGGCGTCGGCACGCCGTGCTGTTCGCGCGGCTCGCCGAGCGGGCGGCGGTCGACCTGGCCGGGCCGAAGCTGGTCACCGTCGTCAGTCGGCTCGACGAGGTGGCCAGTGACCTGTGGGCCGCGCTCGCCCACTCGGCCAACGACGACCCGCACACCGCACTGCGCCTGGCCGCCGCACTGCCCCGGTGGTGGCGGTTCCGGGGACGCGACGTGGCCGGACGGCGCTGGCTGCGCCGGCTGCTCGACGACCCGCGGTCGGCCGACGCGGACCCGGCGATCCGGGCCTGGGCCCAGATCGGCGTGGCTCAGCTCGCGCTGGAGCACGACGCCGGCCCGCAGGAACTTCCGGCGGTCCGGTCGGCGCTGGTCACCTTCATCGAGCTCGGGGAGACGTCGGGTGAGCTGGCCGCGCGTACCGTGCTCAGCTCTGCCTGCCTGGCCGCCGGTCGGTTCGACGAGGCGCGGGCGCACTCCGAGGCGGTGCTTGCCCTGGCCGGCCGAATCGGCCGGATCCGGGAGATGACGCTCGCCCAGCACGCGTTGGCCCGGCACGAGATCCGATCGGGTGACCTGCGGGCCGCCCGGCGCCGGCTCGCGGCGGTTGACCGGCTCGCGGCCAGGTCCGGCGAGGACCGGTTGCGGCTGCTGGCCCGGGCCAACCTGGCCGAGGTGGCCAGGCTTGAGGGCCGGTACGCGCGGGCAGCCGACCTGGGACGCCGGGTGTTGGCGGCGTTGACCGCCGTCGGGGATCCGAGTCACCGGCGGCAGGTGTTGGGCATCGTCGGGCTGGCGCTGGCCCAGGACGGCCGCCTCGCGGAAGCGGCCGACGCCCTGACCGAGCTCCGTGGCCAGGTGATGCCGGTGGAGGGGGTGGACCGGCCTGGTCACCCTGCCGACCAGGCCGGGCCGGGCGACGATCCCCGGTGCGCGTTGATCGAGGCGACCCTCGCGGCGCGGCGCGGGGAACGGGAGCTGGCGACGGAGTGGTACGCCGTGGCGGCCCGTTCGCTGGGCAACGGCCCAGAGCCGCGGGACGCGGTGGAGGCGATGGTGGAGCTGGTGGTGCACGCTGAGACGACGGCGTCGCGGGCTTCGGCCCGGGACCGGTTGGTGGCGGCCTGCCACAGTGCCGGGATCACCCTGCTGCCCCGGGAACGGGAGGCGGTGGGTCAGGGATGAATCAGGTCAGGACGCGGACGTCCGGCGGGGCCATCACTGGCCGCCCGCCGGACGTCGACACGCCCCCCGGGTTGGCGCGGAATCGCCCCCCGGCCTGGACCAGATGTCCTGGCCTTCGCGCCGCACCCCCCGTTACGTTCCCGGTCGCCAGTACGCTATCCGGCCCATCCGAGCTGTTTGCGGCTTTCAGAACTTTATGTCGTTGATCAAGGGTGCTTTCTGCCGGTCCTTCTGCCGGTGCCGGCGTCGGTCAACGGACCGGCGCGGTCACTTCGTCACTGCCGGCGGTTGCCTGCGGATGCACCGCGTCACGAAGGTGTCGGAGGGTGTCGAGTAGTGTCGCCAACTCCGCAGGCTCGAACTGGCCGGTGAACCACTTGTCGATCAGTTGCAGGTGGCCGGGGAGGGTGTCGTCGAGGCGTTGCTGTCCAGCCCGGGTGAGCACCGCGTACGAGCTGCGCCGGTCGGACGGGCAGGCGCGCCGGCAGACCAGCCCGTCGCGCACCATCCGGTCGACCACCCGGGTCGCGCCACTGGTGGACAGCGCAGCCTGAGCGGCCAGGTCGGTCATCCGCAGCTGGTGACCTGCGGAACGGCGTAGCCGCATCAGCACCTCGAACTCGACCGTCGACAGGCCGTGCTCCTCGAACTGCGCCGCGAAGCGGGCCGCGAGCCCGGTGTGGACTTCGAAGAGGAGGCCGATCGCGGTGATCCGGGGATCGTCGGCGAGGTTCTCGGTCACCAGGTCATCGTAGCAGTACTTGACATGAGGAATATTGCCTAGTCTATTGTTGCTGTCGCACATGTTCCCTTCAACCGGATGTCCCGCGAGAGGCAGCAGCCATGAGCACCGACCAGACCACCCGCGAGTGGAACGGCATCACCATCCCCACCGCCGGCACCTACGAACTCGACCAGGCCCACCGGCGGGTCGGGTTCGTCGCCCGCCACATGATGGTCAGCAAGGTCCGAGGTGAGTTCACCGACGCCACCGCCACCATCACCGTCGCCGAGGACCCGCTGCAGTCGTCGGTCACCGCGGTGCTGCAGGCGGCCAGCATCAACACCGGGCAGGCCGACCGGGACGCCCACCTGCGAAGCGGCGACTTCCTCGACGTCGAGAAGTTCACCACCATCGAGTTCCGCAGCACCGGGATCGTCTCGCACAGCGGCAACGAGTTCGTGCTCGCCGGTGACCTGACGGTCAAGGACGTGACCCGGCCGGTGGAGCTCGCCGTCGAGTTCGAGGGCGCCGGCCGCAGCCCGTTCGGCCAGGACATCTTCGGCTTCACCGCCAGCACCGAGATCGACCGTGAGGAGTTCGGCCTGACCTGGAACGTCGCCCTGGAGACCGGCGGCGTGCTGGTCGGCAAGAAGATCAAGATCGAGATCGAGGGCGAGGCCATCCGTCAGGGGTGAACCCCGGCGCCCGTACCCGGCGCGACACAGCGGCACCCCGGCCACCTCCTCGGTGACCGGGGTGCCGCTGTCTGTAGTAACCCCAGTAGAAGACGCCCGTCGGATGTGAAAAGGTGAAACCGAGCGCTTCGGTCCGCTCACTTTGGGGCGATCAACGCCTGTCCCGGCTGGGGGAGCCGACGACAGCTGCGGTCGAGCAGGGTTGCACCACCACACAGTCGGAACGGTTCTGCCGCGCCGCTCGGCCAGCGAGCGTGGCGGCGGCCGTTCGGGGCGCGCCGGGGAGGGCATTATGGGCAGGGATGTCGGTTCACGCGCGTCGTTCAGTCGGGAGGATCGCGTACGCTACCGGCAAAAGGTCCGCCGCTGCCTCGACGTCTTCGCGCTGATGCTCGACGACTTCAAGTTCGACGCCGACCGGCCGACGACCGGGCTGGAGATCGAGCTGAACCTGGTAGATCCGTACGCGGAGCCCGCGATGCGCAACGCGGAGATCCTGGCCAACCTCGCAGACCCCACCTTCCAGACCGAGCTCGGGCAGTTCAACCTCGAACTCAACGCGCGCCCGCGGCTGATCGAGGCCGACGGATTCGCCGACTACGAAGCCGACCTGCAGGCCAGCCTGGCTCGCGCCGGTGACCGGGCGGCGAAGGCCGAGGCGGCCATCATCCTGATCGGCATCCTGCCCACCCTCACCCCACAGCACCTGGTGCTGAACAACATCTCCACCAACGGGCGTTACCGGGTGCTCAACGAGCAGATCGTCGCCGCCCGCGGGGAGGACATCCGGCTGGACATCCGGGGGGTGGAGCGGCTGCAGGCGTACACCGACTCGATCGCCCCGGAGGCCGGCTGCACCAGCGTGCAGTTCCACCTGCAGGTCTCCCCGGACAACTTCGCCAACTACTGGAACGCGTCCCAGGCAATCGCGGCGGTCCAGGTGGCGCTCGGTGCCAACGCACCGTACTTCTACAGCAAACAGCTCTGGGCGGAGACCCGCATCGTGCTGTTCGAGCAGGCCACCGACACCCGGCCGGACGAGCTGAAGGCGCAGGGCGTACGGCCCCGGGTGTGGTTCGGTGAACGGTGGATCACGTCGATCTTCGACCTGTTCGAGGAGAATGTCCGGTACTTCCCGCCGTTGCTGCCGATCTGCGCCGACGAGGACCCGGTCGAGGTGCTGCAGGCCGGCGGCGTGCCCGAGCTCAGCGAGCTACGGCTGCACAACGGCACCGTCTACCGGTGGAACCGGCCGGTGTACGACATCATGCACGGTCGACCGCACCTGCGGGTGGAGAACCGGGTGCTGCCCGCCGGGCCGACCGTCGTCGACATGCTCGCCAACGCCGCCTTCTACTTCGGCCTGGCCAGGGAGCTTGCCGAGGCGGACCGCCCGGTGTGGAGCCAGCTGAGCTTCGGTGCGGCCGAGGAGAACTTCCACCAGGCTGCGCGGCGCGGGATCGCCGCACACATGCACTGGCCGCAGCTCGGCGAGATTCCGGTCACCGATCTGGTGCTGGATGTCCTGCTTCCCAAGGCGTACGCCGGGCTGGACCGGTTCGGTGTCTCGCCACAGCAGCGTGACCGGCTGCTCGGCATCATCGAACAACGCTGTCGGTTGAGGCGCAACGGTGCGGTCTGGCAGACCGAGTCGGTCTGGCGGGCCGAGCGGGAGCAGGGCCTGGCCCGACCCGACGCGCTGCACCAGATGCTGCAGCGCTACGCCGAACTGCAACGCAGCAACGAACCGGTGCACACCTGGCCGGTCGACTGATTCGCGTTGTTCAGCTGCCATCGGGGGTGGTCGGCTTGGGCCGGCCACCGCCGGTGACCGAAGCCGTGCCCCGAGCCGGGGCGTCGGCCACCTGGCCACTGGTCGGCTGCTCCGGCACCGGCGCGTCGCGGCCTTCAGCGGAGCCGGAGCCGGAGGCATCGTCCCGGCCATCGGCAGACGCGTCGGCGGCCGAAGCGCCGTCGTGGTCGCGGTCGGTGGCGGTGGCGGTGGCGGGCTGCCGGCGGGACATCTCCAGCCGCTGCGCGATCGCGGTGACCAGCACCGACCCGGCCAGGCCGGCGATCACCGCGTACGGGGCGAGCAGATGCGCCGAGAGTTGCTCCGCCCGCGGTCCCACCAGCCGGGGGGCAGCCAGGAAGTACGCGGCGGCGATCAGCACCGGGCCGACGCCGCCGGAGATCGCGGCGCCCACCCGGCGACGCGCGTCGCGGGCGGCCGGCCAGGCCGAGACCGCGCCGATGATGAACGCCGAACCCAGTGACAGCGCCGCCCCAGGTAGGTAGATGTTGCGGAACCAGTACTGTTCGCTGTCCGCAGTGATCTGCCAGACGCCGAGTTGGGCGCTGGTCAGCCCGGTGCCGGAGATCACCGAGTCGATCACCGCGACCACCGCCAGCAGCCAGAGCCAGCCGACAGTGGCGATGGCGTTCGCCGCCGCCGCCCGGGAGGCGACCGCCCAGATCGCCATCAGCAGTCCGACGACCGCGCCCACCATCGCGTACCCGGCGGCGATGGTCTGTGGGGAGAAGGTGTCGGCCCGGGTCGCGCTGCGCGCGGGTACGGCGATCAGGGCGACCGTGAGCATTCCCCCGATCGCGGCCGCTGCGGCCAGGGCGAGTCGCCACAGGCTTGCGGTCAGCAGGCTGTCCGGCGTTCGATCCGGATCGGCGCCGGCCGACGGTTCCGAGTTGGGAGGTGACGGCGCGAGCCGGTCCGCGACGACGGCACCCATCACCACCGAGGTCGCCGTGATCCACGTCGCCCAGGCGAGGCTGGCGACCCAGGAAGCCTCTCCTCCGCCGTCAACTGACGGTAACCAGGCAACTATGCCGAGGCCGTAGCCCAGACCGAGCTGCGCGGCACCTGCGCCCGCAGCGATGCCGGTCGCCGTCGCGACCGATCTTCCCCAGCCTCGTACGGCCATGCCGGGCACTGTAGCGGTAGTGGCGAACTCCGGCGACTTGTGGGCGTGGGGCACGCTGTCCGGCGGGCGGGTCGCTATCTTGAGCTCTACCGACAGTCACGCCCGGTGGCACGTACCGGTAGTACGGAGAGGACGAGTCATGGCCGACAGACCGAGGGATCCTGCGGAGGACGGCTCGGCGGGGCGTGACGTCGGGGACTACACAAGCCAGCTGCCGCGGCCGGTCGACCCCTGGGCGACCAGGGCCGGTGGGTCAGGTGACCAGGCCGAGTCGACCGGTGGGTCCGACCAGCCGCTCGGTCGGCCCGGCACACCGGGAGGCGACCCGGGGGCGACGGTCGCCGACCGGGGCGGGCACCTCGGCTCGACCGCACCCGACCTTCCGGCTGGTTCCGCCGCCGGTGGTGCTCGGGAGCCGGCGTGGTCCGGCCGGGCCGGGGTGCCGGTGCGCCCGGCGGCGGGTGGCGGCGGCACCGGCGACTGGCCGGGACCGGGCGGTACGGAAGGCGGCGGCCGGCCGTGGTGGCTGCCGATCCTGATCGGTGTCCTGGTGCTGCTGCTGGTCGCGTTGGTCGGCCTGGTGATCTGGTGGGCCAGCACGCTGGACGACTCCACGGATCCGGGCGGGCCGACGCCGACGGCTGCTCCGACCGCGACGGGGCCGACCTCGCAGCCGGAGACGGAGCAGCCCGAGCCGACCGAGGAGCAGCCGGAGCCGACCGAGGAGCAGACCAGTGAGGCGCCGCTGGTGGTCGTACCGACACTGACCGGGCTGTCGCTGGCGGACGCCCGTGCCGAGCTCGATGAGCGGGGCCTGGTGTACCGGCTGGAACAGCGCGGTTCGGACCAGCCGGCTGGCACGGTGCTCGAGACAGATCCGCCGACCGGAGCGGAGGTGCCGCCCGGTACTGAGATCCTGTTGGTGATCGCCGCGACCAACTCCGAGCCGACGGGTCCGGCTGAACCGACCGGGTCGGTCGGGCCGACCGGTGAGCCGGGCGACGGAGAAGAGGACTGAGCCGGGGTCAGCTGGCCCGCGCCGACATCACCGCCGAAGCCGGCCGCCGGGCGGCTGTCCGACCCGGCCGGTCGGCCACCACCCGGAGCTGGCGTAGGCCGTCGATCTGGACGAAAATGGAGCGTCGGTCGACGGCCTCGCCGCTGGCGTTGAGTTCGTAGCCGTCCAGCCAGACCCAACCCTGGTAGGTCGGCCAGTCGTGGACCCGGATCACCCGGAAGAGGAGCGGCTCGAGGAACTGCACGCTTGCCGCACGGGTCACGTGGAGGACGTCTCCTGAGCGGGGTAGTAGCACCGCTACTCCTGTTCCGAGCTGCCGTTGTCCGATTGCTGCCGGGCATGCGGATTCGCACCGGGCACTGTCGGATGCTCCACCGGTGGAGCCGGTGGTCAGACGGGCACGGCGTTGTGGGTGTCCGGACAGCAGGCACCGTCGCGGTACGGCGCAACCGCGGCGGATACGATCTTGGATGAACGCTGAGTGATCTGGGGCCTACGCAAAGGGTGCACTACCGTCGCCTTCGATGCAAGTTGCAAAGTGGTTTTGGCGCGATGCGAAAATCACTCAGTCGATTGCTGCTTGAAGTCCTACGTGTACGGGCGGCAGACTGAACAGGCTTTCTTCCGCGTCGGCCTCCCTCCCCGTCCACGCACGACCGCTCGCGACGTAACCCCCGTCGCCCCTCAACCGCGTGCGCGGGGTCCGGCCGACTGCCCCATACACCCCTGACCGGAGGTGACCGGTGACCGAGCGCCGAAGCCCAACCGTCCGTCGCCGCCGTCTCGGCGCCGAACTGCGCCGGCGGCGGGAAGCCGCGAAAGTCACGATCGATGCGGTGGCCGAACGACTGGAGTGCTCCGCCTCCAAGGTCTCCCGGATCGAGACGGGACACACCACCGCGACTCCCCGGGACGTCCGCGACATGCTGGAGATCTACGGCGTGACCGGTGTCGAGGCCGAGGAGCTGGTGCAGATCGCCCGGGAAGCTCGGCAGAAGGGCTGGTGGCATCCGTACTCCACGGTGCTCACCGGCGCGTACGTCGGGTTCGAGGCGGCGGCCCGGTCGGTCCGGGCGTACGAGCAGCAGGTGGTTCCCGGTCTGCTGCAGACCGCCGACTACGCCCAGGCGATGATCCGCTCGGCCCGACCCGACATCACCGACGAAGAAGTTGCCCACCGCGTCCATGTCCGACTGAAGCGTCAGTCGTTACTGACACAGGAAGATCAGATCGATGTATGGGCGGTGCTCGATGAGGCGGTGCTGAGTCGGCCGGTCGGCGGCGACGCGGTGATGCGCGCCCAACTGCACCGCCTCGTCGAGGCGGCGGACCTGCCGAACGTGACCCTGCAGGTCCTTCCGTTCGAGGTGGGGGCACACGCGGGAATGGACGGGACGTTCACCATCCTCGACTTTCCGGAGCCCAGCGACGCGGATGTCGTCTACGCGGAGAACGCCACCGGTGGGCTCTTCCTGGAGAAGACCGAAGAACTACGCAAATACATATTTATCTTCGATCACATACGCGCGGCGGCACTCACTCCCGAGGAGTCCGTCGCGATGATCGCTGAACGCGCGAAGGAGCCATTGTGGACATCGAGGTCAAGGGGCTTCGGGTAGACCTGACCCGTGCGGCCTGGCGAAAGAGCTCGCGCAGCGGGCCGAACTGCGACAACTGCGTGGAGATCGCGTTCGTCGACCAGGCCATCGCGGTTCGCGACTCGAAGAACCCGACCGGAGCGGTCCTGATCTTCACTTCCGACGAGTGGGACGCCTTCCTCGGCGGTGCCCGGGACGGCGAGTTCGACCTGGACTGACCCACGGTTGAGCCCCGGGCGCGTCCCGGGGCTCAACCGTGCCCAGCTTGCTCAGCCAGCGCGCTGTGCCGCAGCGCATGCCGCACCCCGACCGCGACCAGCAGGATCACCGCCACCGTCAGCACCAGCGCGTCGGCCACCGCCCCCAGCCCTGGCACACCACCGAAGTACCGCGCCGCCACCGGCACCAGCGCCACCGCCGTCACCTGCACCGGCAACGCCACCAACGGGTGCGCCGCGCGGGCCAGCAGCCCTGGCGGACTCGGCGCGGCGGGCGCGGTGACGAATGCCGCCGATCCGCCGTACAGCCGCCGCAGGCGCGGCAGGGTCACCACCGCGACCGCCGCCGCCGGCACAGCGACCAGCAACACCTGTGCGCTGGCCGCCCCGCCACCGATCAACCCGGCGATCCCACCCAGGCCGGCCAGCACGAACGCGGTCAGCCAGCCGACCCGGCGCCGCAGCGCGGCCGGGCTGCCCGCCGACGGCAGCGATTCGGCGATCACGGCGGCGGCGAGCCAGCCACCGGTCAACGCCAACCAGCCGACCAGAGCGATGTCCATGCTCCGAATCCTGCCGGCCGGTCGACGTCGGCACCTCCGGGTGCAGCCCTGGTCGACCCCCTATCGGTCACCCGTAGGGGTGCCGGCAGGCTGAGGCGTCCGCTGGCTACTACAGCGTCCGTACGTGGAAGCCACCGTCGACGTCGATCACCTGGCCGGTGCTGAACGGCAGCAGGTCGGTGGCGACCGCCACCACGGCCCGCCCGACGTCGTCCGGCTGCCCCCACCGGCGGATCGGCGTCAGACCCTGGTTGAAGATCAGATCGTCGTACTTCGCCTGGACCGGGCCGGTCATGTCGGTGGCGACGATGCCGGGCCGGATCTCGTAGACGTTGATGCCGTGCTCAGCGAGGCGGGCGGCGTACAACTGGGTGGTCATCGCCAGGCCGGCCTTGGCCACGCAGTAGTCGCCCCGGTTGACGCTCGCCGTGTAGGCGCTGATCGACGAGACGATGACGATCTTCGGCGCGGTGACGGTGCCGGCCGCCACCATGTCGATCATGGCTCGGCTGACCTGCTGGGTCAGAAAATAGGGACCCTTCAGATTGATGTCGATCAGCCGGTCGAAGGACTCCTCCGTCGCGTCGAGCAGGTCCGCCCGCACATCTGGGGCCACACCGGCGTTGTTGACCAGCAGATCGATCCGGCCGAAGGTCGCGACGGTCTGATCGACCAGCCGTTGCCGGTCCGCGCCGACCGACACATCCGCGCCGACCAGTAGCGCCCGCCGGCCGGCCGCCTCGATCTGCTCGCCGGCCTGCTGGGCTGCCGTCGCGTTCCGGGCGTAGTTGACCACGACGTCGTACCCGGCGGCGGCGAGCGACAGCACGATCCCGCGCCCGATCCCCCGGGAACCGCCGGTGACGATGGCGACCCGCGCGGAGGCGGTCACCGCCCGCCCCCGACGGTGCCCGCGCTGTCGGCGCTGCCCGTGCCGTCGGTGGCGCCGGCGTCGGCCGGGCCGAAGAACGTGTAGTACGGCTCGTCGCGGGCCACCCGCTGCAGGTAGAGCGCCAGTTCGCGGGCGTGGTAGTCGCCCCACATGCTCGACTCGCCGTGCGGCACCCGGCTGCCGGCCGGCACGTGGTCCCAGCCGTTCGGTCGGTGGTAGATCGAGTGCAGGATCAGTCCCTGGTGGCGGGTGTCGGTGCTCAGGTACGGCTCGTCGAACAGGGTGCCGGCCACCGTCAGCCCGGCCTGCCAGTAGCGGCGACCGGCGTCGGGCTGCCCGGCACCGGTCAGGTAGCGGCCGAGTCGCAGCAGCCCCTGTGCGCCGATGCAGGCGGCTGACGAATCGACCGGCTCATGATCGTTGTACGGGTCCGCCGGGCGATCCAGGTAGTCGCCGAGCGAGGCCAGGCCGGGTGCGCCGGTGTCCCAGTACGGGATGCCGTCGGTCGGGGTGTGTTCGAGGTAGAAGTCGCAGGTGGCGGTGGCGGCCCGCAGCATCATCGCGGTCACCTCGGCCCGCCCGCCGTACGGTTCGAGGTCGCCGTCCGGCAGCACGGCCAGGTATTCCAGCTGCTCCGGGAAGCCGAGCATCGCCCAGGCCAGCCCGCGCGTCCAGGTGGTGAACGGTGAGTAGCCCTGCTGGGTGCTCGGGCAGCGGAACCGGCCGTCGTTGACGTTGAAGATCGACTCGTGGGCGGTGCGACCCCGGATGTCGTAGCTGTCCCGCCCCTCGCCGTAGAAGACGTTGTACCGGGCGGTGTTGGTGGCATGCTCGATCAGCCGGCCGAGCAGCGAGATTCGCTCGTCCTGTTCACCCATGAGCGCGTGGCCGAGCAGGTGGGACACCGCCAGCGCACGGCAGGAGCGGATGGTGTCGACGAACAGCGACTGCGGCCCGTTGAACGAGTAGACGTAGCCGGTGCCGTCGGCGGTGTCCCGCCAGCGGGCCGCCTGGACCGCCCCGGTCAGCTTCAACGCCAGCTCGTAGAAGTCGCGCTCGGCCCGGTCGTGCGGGAGCCGCCCCTCGGCCATCAGCCGCCACAGGTTGCCGTACGTGCTGACATTGTTGAAGCCGTGGTCGTGCACGCCGATGTGGCTGACGTGGCTGGCCATCACGGCGACGGTCAACTCGCGGGCGGAGTCCAGAAACCGCTGCTCGCCGGTGGCGTCGAACTGCAACAGGGCCGAACCGTACTGGAAGCCCTGGGTCCACTCGGTCCAGCCGCGCGCGGCGTACCGGCCGTCGACGGTGAAGACCGGCGACGCCGACCCGGGCGGGCAGGTCTTCTCGATCGAGTCGATCTTGTGGGCGGAGGCTTCCCAGAGGCGGTCGATCCTGGGTTGCAGGCTGGCCGGGGTCAGCGAGTCGTCGATCCGAATCATCGGATCAGCATAGGAAAGCGCTTGCCTAGGCGGAAGACCTGACCGCCGGAGCCACGTCCCGCTACGCGACGAGTTCGACCCGGCAGTACGCGCTCGCCGCGCGGGCGAGTTTGCCGTCGGCGGTCACCAGCGTCAGTGCGCGGCGCTCCGCGAGGGCGACGTAGGGGGCGTCGTACGCGCTGATGTTCGCCTTGACCTGCCACATCCGGGTAAGCAGGTCGTCGATCGGGACGGTGTCGACGCCGAGGCGGCTGATCCGGTCGACCGCCCGCGCCGCCGTCTCGTTGGTGATCTTTCCGCCGAGGGCGAGCCCTCGCATGACAGAGAAGACCTCGACCTTCCAGTGCTCCGGTGCCGCCCACTCGGGGTCTCGGCTCAGGACAACGCGGGCCTTGCGGCCGCGGTCGTCGCTGTAGACGAGCGCGCTGGCGAGGACCGAGGCGTCGACGACGATCACCCGACGTCTCGCCCGGAGTGCGCGGAGTCCGGGAAATCCCGTTCAGCGCGGGAACGGGCGAGCAGGTCGGAGGCGTCCGGCGCGGTCGGTCCGGCTCCGCCGCTGCGGTCGTCGAGTTCGTCGCTGAGCTCGGCGAGGAGCTGCCGGTTGCGGCAGAAGTCAGCCTGCCGGTTGAGGACTGCCAGCAGGTACGCCTGCAGCGACTGGCCGCGCTCGCGGGCCTGCTGGGCCAGGAGGTCCCGTACCTCCTCTGGCACGTCGCGGATGGTGAGCACTACAGCCATGACTTCATTTTGAATGCGTTATGACTGCAGGGTCAAGTCAACCTCGGGATTGGCTGGTGGACTGTGAACCCGATCTCGCGCTCGCGCATAGAGATAGCTGAGAGGATGCAGACAGGAAGGAAAGATGATCGTGAACCTATCGCCACCGCTGGGCTCCGGGTGAGGGGCATTGCGGCGGAGTCGACCAATGATGCTGCGATCATCGTCGCGTCGCTCGACGACCCCGATCGATTCGCGCAGGTGTACGAGAAGCACGCCGGGATGTTGTACGGCTATGCCTACCGACGGGTGGGCCGGGAGATTGCCGAGGACGTCGTCGCGGACGCGTTCGTGGCCGCGTTCCGCGCCCGGCACACCTACGACCCTGGCTATCCCAACGCGTTTCCGTGGCTGCTCGCGATCGTGCACCGTGAGTTGGCCCGACATTACCGCGCCGAGAGCGCCCGGTACCGGGCGTATCTGCGGGTGAAGCCCGACGGTGGCGAAGAGGCATTGGCGGATCGGGTGGCAGCCGCAGCGTCTGCCCAGGCGTGGCGAGGACCGTTGGCCACGGCGCTCGCCCGGCTCGGCCGCAAGGAGCGGGACGTGCTTCTCCTGGTTGCCTGGGGCGACCTGAGCTACGAGGAGGTCGCTCGAGTCATGCAAATCCCGATCGGCACGGTCCGATCACGACTGAACCGGGCACGCCGCAGGATGCGGGACGTGTTGGAGAGCGACCCGGCCCGGAGCACTTTGACAGGTACTGAGCGCGAGGAGCGATGGTGGAGGAGATGGAGCAGGGCGTGAGTGAGATGGATCGGCTCAAGGAACTCGGTGCCGACTTGGCTCCGGACGCCGGGGATGCACCGACAGCCTGGCGTGACCGCATCCTCGATGGACCCAGCCCGAAGACAGGAGTGCCGCGCGGCGGCACGGTATGGCCCGGCCGGCGGTTGAACCTCGGCCTAGCAGGAGCGGCATTAGCTGCCGTTCTCGTGTTCGCCACCGCAGCCGTAGGGGGCGGGTGGCCGGTAGGTGGATCAGCGCCATCGTCGGGCACGGCCGAGGCTTCTTCCATCCTGCGTACCGCCGCCTTGGTGGCTCACGAAGCGGACCTCCCCGTCCCGGAAACTGGACAGTTCGTGTTCACCGAGACAGTGGCGAGCCCGATCAACCAGGTGCAGCATCCGGACGGTGGCTTCACCATTAGAGACGGGCCGCGGGTATTGCGGCAGATCTGGCTTTCGGCAGACGGTGCTCAGGACGGATTGATCCGGGACAGGGCGTACCAGCAGGACCAGGCCGAGCCAAACGACCTAGTGCTGCCGGCCTGCTCACCGAATCGTTCCGGTCCAGCCGCCGATCCGATCAGTGACCAGCCGTGTGCGCTGCAGCGGGGGTACGACGCGGAGATGCCGGACAGCCCAGCAGCGGTGCTCGACTGGCTCCGAGCCGATGTGTCTTCGGGGGGGGAAGCGCAGTCAGAGCTGCGGGTCACGTCCTCTGCCTCCCCAGGTGGCAGAGCAACTGATGCGCTCGTCTTCCAGCGGGCCGGTGAGTTGCTGGTCGGTGGTAGGTACCTCACCTCACCTCAGCGAAGCGCTTTGTTCGACGCGTTGGCCTCGCTGCCAGGCGTGACCGTCCGACAGCAGGCACGAGACCTTGCCAACCGGGATGGGGTAGCGGTGGGCATGCCCGAAGGGACGACGCTCATCTTCGATGCGACGTCGTTCGTGTTCCTCGGCACCACCAACAGCGCCCTGCTACGCCAGGTCATCGTGAACGACGCAGGTAGGTCGCCGGCCTGACTGAGGCACGAACCATAATCGACGTTGTTACCATTCTGTTATCCGATCGCACTCTGTCACTCCTTCGGCTAACTCGGGTTAGATCTCCCCTGCTAGCCCTGGCATCAGGCGGTCGTCCTACAAGCACTCTCTATCATGTCGATCATGGAAGGCGAGCATGGCGCACCGCAATCCGCTCAAATAACCTCTGTGCATCGGTAGATGCCGATACAATCGGCTGTGGGTCGACCGCCGTGGATCGACCTACGGGTGCCTGTCGCGATTGGTTTTAGCTTGCTAGGAAACAGCTTGCGTCACCCGTTCCAGTGTGTATGGAGCAGGGGGAGTCCAGATCTTGGTGAACCAACGTATTGGACGCACGCTCTTGACATTTGTGACTGTGTCGATGGTTATCCTGACCTCAGCGGCCTCACCAGTGCAGGCTAAGAGTCTTCCAGCAACGCCTCAACACTCGATGGCACTCCAGTCTCTGCTGGACTATTATCCAGGATCTATCGCTATCGACGAGAACACGGTCCGAGCGGCACCCGGCGTGCTCGTCACACTGCCTGCCGATCATCCGCGGGATAAGCGCTTCGCCAACACCACCGCAGCTGAAATGCCGACCGTCACTAAGCGCATCGCTCCACCCGCACCGTCCGCAGTTCATGTAGCCAAGAACGCCGAGCCAATTTCGCCCGCCGCAGATGACTATTTCTACGGCTGCTACTATGAATATCTTTGTCTTTATACAGAACCAAATTTGCATCCTAGTAGTGCGATCATTTCTTTCTATTACTGCCAGTTCAAGGATCTTGGTGCCATTCCATTCCCTGGGGGTGGGTACTGGAACGATCGAATCTCATCCTGGGTGAACAATCAAACACCAAATACTGCTAGCCATTTCTACAACTGGAACGGCGTCAACCAATGGACCCTCCTGTTTAGCTCCTATGCGTTCGAATACAATACTGGAATGGGTCCATACGATAACATTCTCGATGCCGTCCGCGTTTGTTAGTGGCTCTTGAGGATCGGCTCTGATATTTAGCTCGCTGGCTTTGCCGGTGGCGATGGGGTGAATCGCGGTCTGGCTGCGCTCTCTTCGCCACCGGCAGTTTACGATAGTTTGTAACGAACCCGGCAATATGTCTTTACCAGGACGGTTAGTATCTGCCGGCTAAATTTGCAGTTCCCGTTTTCAATCGACGGGGGGATGTAGGGGCTCGGCTCAGTTGCGGCCGCATGAAGTCTCCCACGGGGTGCGTGCTTCGGCCGGCGTACTCATGAAATGTCATCAGGTTGCCGTGGGGTGGGTGCGGTCGGGGTGGATGCGGACGGTAGCCGGGGTGCCGGGGTGGGTGGCGGCTTGGTGGCGTACCTCAGTGATGAAGCTGGTGGTGTCGGGAGCTGGGCCGGCGGTCGCCGGCCGGTGGGGGACGGACATGGGCTTCTCGGGGTCGGTGGGGATGGTCGCGCGCAGCGCGCCGTAGAGGTAGCGGTGGCAGAGGGCGACAGCTTCTGGCAGGGCGGCGCTGGTGGGGACCGGGTCGACGGTCGGCGGGGTGGCCGGGTCGGCGACCTGGACCGACCAGGTGTGGCCCTGCATCAGCTCCGGTCGGCCGATGCTGTCGCGGTGGTCGACGACGGTGATGTCGAGGGCGAGGCCGAGTCCGGTGACGAGTCGGGCCAGCTGGTCGAGGGTGGGGCCGGGCCAGTCGGTGGCGCGGGCGATGACGCGGGCGCCGTCGTGGGCGGCGGCGGCTTCGGCGAGGTACGCGGCGAGCGGGTCGCGGCCGTGGTGGATCTGGCTGACCCCGTTGCGCAGGTGCTGGTCGATGACGTGCTCGCCGTCGATGTCGGTCAGGTCGGTGGGCTGTACGCCGAACTCGGCGGCGAGGGAGCCGATCCGGTAGTGCTCGGGCAACTGCCACACGCTGGTGCCGGATGGTCGGTCGGTGTGGGCGAGAGTAGGTCCGGTGGGGTCGTCGTCGGGTCGCCAGTTACGGTGCACGGTGCGGCCGCGCAGGTCGGTGACGGTGACGACGGCGCCGTGCCGGACCCGGCGGGTGCCGTAGCAGTCGGTGCAGTACGGCGGATCTGTTGCGTTGGTGCAGCGCGGGCAGGGGTGGGTGGGGATCGGCTCGCCCCAGTATCTCGGCGCTGGCGGCTCCCAGCCGCGCCGGAACCTGCCGCCGACCCCGCCCGGCTCGGTGTCGTCGGGTCGCAGGCTGGTGTGCCACCAGTGCCGGTTACGCCAGATCGCCTGCGCGCCGCCGTGCTGCTCGGCGTCGGCGATCATGCGTCGTTCGAGTTGGTCGAGGTCGTGGCCGCCGGGGTGACCGTCGAGCCCGACCGGCACCGGGTGCGGGGTGAGGGCAGCCTCGGTGAGGTAGTGGGCGGGCAGGTTCCAGTCGGCCACGGCCAGCCCGGACGCGGCCCGTTCCGGGCTGATCGAGGCGATCGCCGCCGGCAGGTCGGCTACCCAGCGGTGCGGGTAGTCGGGCACTTTCCCGCCAGCGAGTTCGTACCGGATGTCCCAGCTCAGCCCGCTCGGGGTCGACGCTGGTCGGGCTTCGAGGACCAGGTCGACGTGGAGTTGGTCGGCGAGCGCGCACAGCCGGCCGAGCAGCCGGGCCGGGTCGCCCGGTGGCCGCGGTGCGCTGCTGCGGCCGATCAGGACCAGCCACGGCGCGGTGAGCCGGTTGGCGAGCGCCGACGCCTCCCACCGGTGGCGGTCCCGCTCCGGGGTGCCGGGCTGCCACTGGATCGGCAGGGTCAGCCCGGACGACGGGAGCCGGCCGGGTTCGTCGGGGAAGTCCGGATCGCACAGTGTCGCGGCAGCCACCCCGGCGCGGGTGGCGAGGTCGGTGACGATCGGCGCGTACGGCAGCCACCAGGTGCCGTTTGGTGTCGGCAGCGGCGTGAACGAGCCGGGGACGAGGCTGGTCGAGGCCACCGCCCCGGTGTCGAGGTTGGCGACGGTGACCACGAGTTGCGCCCGCCGCCGTTCGGACCCGAACCCGACGACACGGACGACCGGGCCGGCGGGCACTCCGTTGACCCCGGTCACCCGGCCACCCCCGTCCCTGCCTGAAACTGTTGGAACTGCTGTGACTGCCACTCCCGCAACGCCTGCTTGATCCGCACGTTTTCGTCGCGGGTGGAGTGCAGTTCGGCGCGCAGGGCGGTCAGCTCGTCGGCGACCAGGTGCAGGAACGTGCGTACCTCGGTGGGGTCGCAGCCGCGCCGGGTCCGGCCGGTGAACCGGCGCTCGCGGACCAGGCCGGGACTGATCGACGGCCGCACCGGCCTGCCGTACAGGTGGCCGACGGTGTTCGGGGCCCGCCGCACCGGCCGGCGCTGGCCGGCTGCAGCGTCGATCGGCCGCTGGTTGTGGCGCGCGATCTCGGCGAGTAACCGCCGATTGCGCCGGCTCCGCACCGGCCGCCGGAACAGGTCAAAGAACCTACGCACAGCAGGAACCACCTTCCAAAGTCGGAAACCTTCAGGGGTACGGGTCGAGACGGCGCGGCTTACGTCGCAGTTGTGCCGCCGCCCTGGTCAGCGGTGTCGGGGTGGGGTGCGAGCCCAGCGGAGACCGTCGCGCTGGACGAAGATCTCCCGCCGTTCGCGGGCTTCACCGTCCGGTGCCAACACGTACCCGGCCAACCAGACCCAGCCCTCGTATGTCCAGCGCTTGTCCACTGTCGTCACCCGGAACCGGAAACCTCGCCCGGCCGCGAACTGCACACTCGCCCTGCCGTCGATGATCAACTCGTCGCCGGGCCGGGGGTCCGCCGGCGACCGGTCGGCCGGCACGCTACCGATCAGCCGCCGGCATCTTCACGCGGAGGAAGTCGAGGAGTCTGCGCATGGTAGGTCGCCTTTCAAGCACGCGGGTCGTGCATGGTCTTCGGGGTAGAGCGGGTGGAAGGGCGGCCCGACCCCGAACGGGGGTGCGGAGGTCGGGCCGCCCGCCCTGCGCGCGCAGCCTCAATCGGCGGTACGCACGCAGGGCCGCGTGGTGAGGGCCGTCAGGACGGCAGAGCTGGTGCCGCCCTGACGGGGTCGACCGCCGGGTTTGCCGAACCAAGGGGCTGACCGAGCACCAACCTACGTCAACAGCTGATGTAGGTAAACCCTCGGACCCCAGGTTTCTTGCATCACTTGCTGACGGAGGTTGTGCGTGATCGAATAGTGGTGCCGAACCAAGGGGATGTGCCATGCCCTCAGCACCAGCCGATTACCGACGGATCGCAGACGAACTGACCGCGAAGATCAAGAGCGGCGAACTACCGCCTGGCACCAAGCTGCCCAGTACCGCCCAGCTTGCCGACCAGTACGACGTCAGCCCAGCAACCGTGTACCGCGCCGTCTCACTCCTGCACGACCGAGACCTCGTCGTCGGACATTCCGGTCGCGGCGTGTACGTAGCGGAGAAGTAGCTGCCGTCCTACCTGCGGCTGGACGTGCACGTAGCCGGGCTGCTGGTGGTCGATTGGGTGTCACCACACGGACCCTGGGACGACCTGCTCTCGTTCATCTTTGACGGCGGCGAGCTGACCGATGAGCAGATTACCGGGCTCAAGATTTCGGATACTGAGCTGTCTACATTCGAGTCTTGTACGGCGGAGAAGGCGCAGCAGCGGCTCCGTCCCTATGTATGGCGGCGCGTTGCCGTGGCGCTTGACGTACTGAAGACTGGAAATGTGCGATATTTGCATGATGGGCACATGAGGTGAAGTTGCGAGGAGTACCTGAAATGCCCAGTCGACCTGCCGACTACCTACGTGTCGTCGATGACATCACCCAGCAGATCCGGTCCGGTGAGCTGTCGCCGGGCGACAAGCTGCCGACATACGCCCAGCTCTCCGACACGTACAAGGTCAGCGTCTCCACAGCCCAAGCCGCCCTGCGGCTGCTGCGCGACCGTGGCCTGGTCGAAGGCCACCAGGGCAAGGGCACGTACGTCGCCGAGCAAGCCATGGAGATGTAATCCTCGCTGCCGAGTTCGTGGCAAGGCTGCCACGCTCCCGGCGAATGCCCACAGCCTAGAGCGCCGCGTAGTGTATGCCGGCTACGCTCCGTAACAGCTGGGTTAGGTGCTCGCACCGGATTGCGGCAGATCCGTACGTTGGCCTACCCCGAGCCGACGAGGATGCAGAACGGATGTCCCTCCGGATCGGCGAGAACGTAGAGAGGCTCCTCTGAATTCTGGGTGCGGTCGTGAAGCAAGCTGGCTCCGAGCTGCTCGGCTCGTCGACGGTGTCGCTCCAACTCGTTGACGGTTGGTACGTGGAGATCCAGGTGCATCTGCTTCGGAACGTCGTGTGACGGCCAGGTTGGCCGCGCCAATATAGGCACCTGTTGAAAGGCAAGCTTGCGGTTGCCGTTGCCGTCGACCAGGACGAGCCAGTCTTCGTCATCGGTGGTTCCGTCAGCCGGAGGTTCGTCACCAGGACGGTATTGCAGTCCGAGGAACTCCCGGTAGAACTCAGCGAGGGCTCGGGCGTCGGTGGCGTCCAGGACGGTGTGCATGAGAACCGGATAGTCGGACACTGACGACGCCTCCTCATAGTGCTGGCCCTGTCATCACACCACGAAGTCGCCGAGCGAACATCCTGACATCGGCAGGTCCGGACGCGAATGGAGCGGTCAGCCCAGCTGGACGCAGCCCTACTTGTGACGCCTGCTTGTTGCCGTGCCTACCTCAGCAGGGCCGGTGCGTCTGAGGTGCCCCGAGGATTCCGGACAGGGAGCCAATAAGGTTACCCTGTAAGGAAAGTCGAGGGAAGAAGCGCGATGGCACGCATAAGCTCATACACCCCAGAGTTCCGTGAAGAAGCAGTGCAACTCGTTCTACAGTCGAACAAGCCAGTGTCGCAGGTTGCCCGGGAGATCGACGTTCACCCGGAGACGCTCCGTTCCTGGGTCCGCCAGTACCGGCGGGAAAACAGCGGCGCCCAGGACAGCCCACCGATCGGCGTCGACGAGCGCGCTCGACTGAAGGAACTCGAACGTCGCAACCGGGAACTCGAAATGGAGAACAGCTTCCTGAAAAAAGCCGCGGCGTACTTCGCGAAGGACCCTCGGTAACGAGCTTGTACGAGTTCATCGAGACGATGCGACTCGACACCGCGAAGTACGCCTACCCCGTCGACTTCATGTGCGAACAACTCGGCGTGTCCAGGTCCGGATACTACGAATGGCGAACCCGCCCCGACTCCGCGACCGCCACCCGCCGCGCCCACCTTCGATCGGCCATCGAGGAGGTGTTCGCCGCGTCCGACGGCACCTACGGGCATCGACGTGTCCACGCGCAACTGCGGCGCCAGGGCGTGTCCGCCGGGCCGGAACTCGTCCGCCAGCTGATGCGCGAGCTCGGGCTCGTGCCGTGCCAGCCCCGCCCGAGGCGGTGGGGTCTCACCCAGTCGTCGTCCGGCACGGTGCCTGACCTCGTCGGCCGGGAGTTCACCGCCGACGCGCCTGGCGAGAAGCTCGTCGGCGACATCACGTACATCCCGACCGGCGAGGGGTGGCTGTATCTGGCGACCGTCATCGACTGCTGCACGAAGGAAGTCATCGGATACGCGATGGACGACCACTACCAGACGTCGTTGATATCCCGCGCCATCCGTAACGCCGCCCGGAATCGCGAACTCAGGAAGAACGCCATCTTTCATTCGGACCGGGGCAGCAACTACATGTCGGACGACTACGGCAGAACGCTTCGGGATCTGAGGTTGCGGCGATCTGCTGGCCGGACCGGAATTTGTTTCGACAATGCGATGGCGGAATCGTTTTTCGGTGCGCTGAAGAACGAACGCGTGTCGCGTGTGAAGTATCCCACTCGTGAGGCGGCACGCCGGGACGTTACTGCCTACATCGAATTCTGGTACAATCGTCAGCGTCTGCATTCAGCGGTGGGCTACCGACCTCCCCGGGAAGTCCACGCAGAGTTCGAGAACCTTCAAATCGCGGCGTGAAAGAACCGGCCGAACCACTGTCCGGAAAACGCGAGGCCCCTCAGTCGACAACGATGGCTGGGCCGGGTGGGCCGCAGCGACCCCAGCCCGGGTGACGGATATCCGTCGCGCAGGGTCGCCGGTCCGTAGCTGGTCGACTATGGTCGGGCGTACCTGACGAACGTGAGTCGCCTTCCGGTACGGCGGCTCCGCGACCGGGGAGGCCGGCTCGGTGAGCGTCGACGAGGTCAAGGCTCAGCTGGGCAGGGGCCTGGAGAGCGCCCGCAGCGGCATGAACACTTTGCAACAGGCTGCCGCTACAGCGGGCGAGGCCCTGGAGTTGGCGACTTACACCTGTCAGGGCAGCAACCATGAACTGGCTACCGACGCGCTGACCGAGGCCAGGTCCGCGCTCCGCGAGATCAAGTTGGCGATCGCCCGACTGGACGTCGGTGAGGAACTGGTCGACACGTACCGCACGGATTTGTGATGGCTGGGACGGTTGCCGAAGTCATCGCCCAGATCGCTCGGGCATCGACCGGCCTCAGCTCGGCCGCCGCGACGGCCCTGCGTGCCCAACAGGAAGTGACCGACGCGCACCAGTCCCTTTCCGCCGCGAGCGCAGGAGCGTCGGCGCGCGCTGTCACGAACGCCACCACCGAGTGGAAGACCGCCGCAGACAAGGCCGGAAAGGTCGCCCGCCTGCTCATTGAGGCCGCCGGGCACCTCAACGCCTACGCCAACCGTATCGCCCCCGGCTCGGCACCCACCGAACCCACGCTCGCCGGCCCGACCGGCGAAGAACTCCTGGCCGACACCACCCGCCGCTCCGAGTCCCGCCGAGGCGTCGGCAGCTTCTTGGACCGTCTGGCGCGTCGAACGGAGGATGTTCAGGACACGGCCAAGACAACCGCTGAGCTGGGCGACTCGGGTCTCAACATCCTGCGGGACCTGGCGACTCCCCCGCCAGGGTCGCAGTCAACCACGGGCACATCGGCCCCTACAGTGGCCTTCACGGACACGAGACCGAAGCTCGAAGCCGGCGACGCGGCGGGCCACCTCGTCGTGGCAGCTCTTATCGCTGGGTTGGCAGCCCGCCGGGCTGACCGATACATCCGACAAGGTTTAGCGAGGTTGCGTCAACGTGAGCGTTCCGACTGAACTCGGCGATCTGATCCGGGCAATGGCTCGACGGGACTGGGGAACGATCGACCGGTTGACTGAGGTTCTTGGCAGGACGAACTGGCACGGCGCGGTCCCGGTGATCGGCGCGGCGTTCGCGATCGCCGTCGACCGCCACTTTGGGCCGGAGCCTGACCTCAACAAGGTGTCTGCGTTCGTCGCACAGGTCCGTGACCAGTACCAACGGGGCAAGGATCTGCCTGCACTTCAGCTGGAAGGTCTCATCCGTGCGGCGCTGGGAGAGGCGGAACTTCTCGACGGGGTCGATGCCGAGGTCTCCTTCCCAGCGCAGATCGTGATCCTCGGTACGCTGCTACAAGACGAACAGTGGACCGAGGCCGAGCTGGAGGAGTTCATCCGCGAAGTCGAGCAGACCGCCGCCCAGTACATGTAGCCGGAGGCAGCAGCGAATCGTATCCCTACGCTGCGCTTGACGTGGGTCGCGTAGTGTTTCGAGCGGCGATCTGTGAGATGCGTTGGGGTGACAGTCCCAAAAGGGCACCCGCATCCCGGACGGTGTAACCGTCGCTCAGGAGAGCCCGTATAGCCGTGGCGGTCGCTTGTTCGGCCTTCTCGTCAGCGTCCCGAGCGGCCTGCCTGGCGTCCAGTGCTGCCGTGACTGTTCCGGGTAGCTCTGGACGTACCTCAATGTCTACTGTGGCCGGATCGACCTCAAGCAGTAGGGCGATCGCCTCGCGAGCCATGGCGGCGACTTGGTCAAGACGGCGAGCCTGGGTGTGAAGGCCTTTGAGTTCGGGAACGCTAACGGCCCACCAGTCGCCGCCCCGCCTGCAGGACGCGGAATAGGTCGTCATTTCCACCAATCCTCCCCGAGTTGGTCGTCTCGGTCGTGTTACCGGAGCCGGGTGAGGTGGTCAGACGGCGAAGGTGGCGGGGCGGTCGGTGGCGGCCTTTGGCGGGGTAGCTTGCCAAACGCCCAGCTTCTGTGCGCCCAGCCGGCTCAGGTACGCCGGGTTGAGGATTACGTACCGGCGCCACAGCCGTTTCGGCTCCAGCCCGAGCCGCCACAGCCACTCCAGGCCGTACCGCTGCATCCAGGATGGCGGCTTCCGTAGCAGCCCGGCGTGGTAGTCGAAGGCGGCGCCGACCGCCATCAGCGGCATGTCCAGCAGCGGGCGCATGGCGTACGCGAAGACCTCCTGGCGGGGGCAGCCCAGCCCGACCAGCACCAGCCGGGCCCCTGAGTCCCGGATCCGGTCGGCAATCTCGGCGTCCTCACCAGGGCCGACGGACCGGAACTTCGACGGCTCGACCCCGGCGAACTTCAGCGCCGGGAACATCTGCTCCAGCTTCGGCACCAGCCGGTCCAGCGTCTCCTCGGTGGAGCCGTACAGGTAGACCGGCAGCCCTTCGTCGGCGCAGCGCTGCAGCACCCGCAGGGTGAGCGTCGGCCCGTACACCCGGTCTTTCAGCCCGACACCGTGCAGCAGGTTGAGGCCCCAGCGCACCGGTTGGCCGTCCGGGGTGACCAGGTCGAACGAGTTGAGCCGGGCGTTGTGCGCAGGGTCCAGGACCCCGGTCATCACCCCGTGTACGGCGAGTGCGGTCAACGCCAGCGGCCGGCGCTCCCGGGCGGCGTCGATCACCCGCTCGGTGGCGGCCTCGTAGTCGACGGCGTCGACCAGCACCCCGAGCAGGTTGCGTTTGCCCTGGTCGATCATTTCCCGGGCACCCACTTGTCGACGTTGGCCTGGTAGATCTCCTGCAGGATCATCGGTACGTCGTAGACCTGCTTCCAGCCAGGGTAGTCCCGCTGGAAAGCGGCGTTCGAGCCGATCCACCACTGGTGGTCGCCGACCCGGTTCGCCTCCTGGTACTCGGTGATCATCTTTTCGCCGGTGATCTGCTCGGCCAGCGCGAACGCCTCCAGGTGCGAGCAGTTGGAGTGCCGGCCGCCGCCGAGGTTGTAGACCGCCGCCGGGCGTGGGTCGCGGAAGAACGCCTCGAACGCGGAGACCACGTCGTGGCTGTGGATCGCGTCGCGGACCATTTTGCCGCCGTACCCGAAGATCCTGTAGGTGCGTCGCTCCATGTTGCAGCGCATCAGGTAGCCGAGGAAGCCGTGCAGCTCGGTCGCCGAGTGCGCCGGGCCGGTCAGCGTGCCGCCCCGGAAGCAGGCGGTACGGATGCCGAAGTAGCGGCCGTACTCCTGCACCATGATGTCGGCGGCGACCTTCGACGCGCCGAAGACCGAGTGCAGGCAGGCGTCGATCGACATGTCCTCGGTGATCCCACCGGCGTACGGGTGGTCCGGGGCGATCTCCCACCGGGTCTCCTGCTCGATCAGCGGCAGGCTGTTCGGCCGGTCGCCGTACACCTTGTTGGTGGAGCAGTGGATCACCGGCGCCTCCGGGCAGTGTTCCCGGACGTTCTGCAGCACGTTGAGGGTGCCGCCGGCGTTGACGTCGAAGTCGGTGAACGGGTCACGGACCGCCCAGTCGTGCGACGGCTGCGCGGCGGTGTGGATCACCACGGCGATGTCCCGGCCGTACCGCCGGAACAGGCCCGCCAGGGCGTCGCGGTCGCGGATGTCGACCGCTTCATGGGTGTACGCCGCACCGAGGTCACGCCGCAGCGTCTCGACGTTCCAGGCGGTGGACGCCTCGGGGCCGAAGAACTCGCGGCGCATGTCGTTGTCGATGCCCACCACATCCAGGCCGAGTCCGGCGAAGTGCCGGGCCGCCTCCGATCCGATCAGACCGCCGGAACCGGTAACCAACGCGACGCTCACACGACACTCCTGAGCTGGGGGGTGGAGTAAACGGTCAACAGGATATCCGGGCGATATGTGAAGAAGGCCCCGCCGTCGGGCGGAGCCTTCTCAATCGTTGCTAGCTGGTGCAGGCGGCTGATGCCGCCCGACCTGCTGGTGGGGAAGGGGGGAGTTGAACCCCCACGCCCTTTCGGGCACACGGACCTGAACCGTGCGCGTCTGCCATTCCGCCACTTCCCCGGATGCTGTCCGGGACAGTCGGTAGAAAGACTAACCCGGCCGGTCCTTCCCGATCCCGGTGGGGGTGTCGGTCAGGGCCACCCGCTGGCAGGTGCCGGGACATACTACGCTGTCCCTGGTCGCCCCGAGCTGGATATCGCCCGCGACGCCTGGCGAAGAGTAGCACGGGGCGGGTCGGTCGTTCGGGACAGGCCGGGAGCGGTGGTCGATCGGCGTGCGGGTGGCACGGGCGACGGCCGGATACCATCATGTCCTCGGAACCCGAGGAGGAGCCGGTGAGCGTGCTGCAACGCTTTGAGAAGCGTCTGGAAGGCCTAGTCGAAGGGGCCTTCGCCAAGGTGTTCAAGGGTGTCGTGCACCCGGTGGAGATCCTCAACGCGATGCAGCGGGAGGCTGAGGCCCACAAGGCGATCCTGGCTGGTGGGCGCACGCTGGTGCCCAACCGCTACGTGATCGATCTCTCGCCGTACGACCACAGTCGGCTGGCTCCGTACGCCGCTGCCCTGGCCCAGGAGCTCGCCCAGTCGCAGGCGGAGTTCATCGGCGAGCAGGCCTGGACGGTCTACGGCGACGTGATCGTCGAGATCGAGCGCGGCGACGGGCTCGACACCGGGATGTTCCGGGTGACGGCCGAAGTCTTCACCGGCGGCGACGTCGCGCCGGTGCAGCAGCCCGGGTACGACATGCCCGGCGGTGGTCAGGGCGGCTATCCGCCGTACGACCAGCAGGGCGGGGGGTACGGTCAACCGCCGCACTCGCCGGCCGGCGCCCGCAACGTACGGCTGGTCTCGGGTGACGGGCGGACCTATCCGCTGCAGATGGGTTCGACCGTGATCGGCCGGGGTGACCAGGCCAATCTGCGACTGCCGGACGTGGGGATCTCCCGCCGACACGCCCGGCTCGACTTCGACGGTGCTCAAGTGGTGCTGACCGATCTGGGGTCGACCAACGGGACCATGGTCAACGGGCAGCGGGTCTCCGCAGTGGCCCTGAACCCCGGTGACATGATCCAGCTCGGGACGACCACGCTCACGTTCCGAGTGGATGGCTAACCTTGCCCGAATTCGTCGTTGCCGTCGCTCGGGTCGGCTTCATCGTCCTGCTGTGGATCTTCGTGTTCACGGTGGTGGGGGTGATCCGCCGGGATCTGTTTGCCGGTGCCCGCTCCAGCCGCCTCGTCGCGGCTCCGCGCGGGGTCAGCAGCAGTACGGCACCGGCCCGGCCGGCCAAGGTCAAACGGGGGCGGGCCGCTCATCAGCTCGTAGTGACCGCTGGCCAACTGGCCGGGACCAAAATTACTTTGGGTGAGTCTCCGATTACGATAGGTCGGGCAGAGGACTCCACCCTGGTCATCACCGATGACTACGCCTCGGCGCGACACGCCCGGCTGATGCCCCGCGACGGCCAGTGGTTCATCGAAGACGCGGGTTCCACTAACGGGACCTACCTGGACCGCGCTAAGGTCACCGGACCTACCCCCGTACCCCTCGCCGTGCCGATCCGAATCGGCCGCACATCTCTTGAGTTACGGCCATGACTCTGACCCTGCGCTATGCCGCCCACAGTGACCGCGGACTGATCCGTGACGGAAACCAGGACTCCGTCTACGCCGGGCCGCGGCTGCTCGCCGTGGCCGACGGCATGGGCGGGATGGCCGCCGGTGACGTCGCCAGCAACCTCGTCATCGGGGCACTGGCCCCCCTCGACGAGGACGTTCCCGGCGACGCCATGGTCGACGCCCTACGCGGCGCCGTCGGCCTGGCCAACCAGCACCTGCGGGACACCGTCGACGCCAACCCCCATCTGGAGGGGATGGGCACCACGCTGACCGCGACGCTCTTCTCCGGCAGCAAGATCGGCATGGTGCACATCGGCGACTCCCGGGCGTACCTGCTGCGCAACGGGGAGTTCGCGCAGATCACCAAGGACGACACCTACGTCCAGATGCTGGTCGACGAGGGCCGGATCAGCGCCGAGGAGGCCAGCAGCCACCCCCAGCGGTCACTGCTGACCCGGGCGCTGGACGGTCGGGACATCGACCCGGAGTACTCGGTACGCCAGGTCGTCGCGGGCGACCGCTACCTGATCTGCAGTGACGGGCTGTCCGGCGTGGTCAGCCCGGACACCATCGCCGAAACGCTGCGCGAGTACACCGATCCGGGCAAGTGCGTCGAGCGCCTGGTCCAGCTGGCGCTGCGCGGCGGCGGCCCGGACAACATCACCGTCGTCGTGGCCGACGCCACCGACCAGAGCATCCACGAGCAGGCACCGATCGTCGGCGGTGCCGCCGCTCGCGACCGCGGCATGGCGACCGCCGCCGACGACTCCACCCCGGCCGCCCGGGCCTCCGCACTGTCCGCGCCACGGGCCGCCGTGCCGGAGCCGGCCGACGCCGCCGCTGCCGCCCCGGACGACGACCAGCAACGCCCCCGCCGCCGGCCGCTGCGCGCGGCGATCGTGCTGGTCGTGCTGGTCGGCATCCTCGGCGGCGGGGTCTGGGCCGGCTGGGCCTACACCCAACGGCAGTACTACGTCGGCGCCACCGGCGACGGTCAGCTAGCGATCTTCCAGGGCATGCCGGGCGAGGTGGCCGGCGTCAGCCTCTCCACCGTGCACCAGACGAGCGACCTCGCCCTGGACGACCTGACCTCCGTCGCCCAGGACCGGGTCAAGCGCGGCATCCACGCCGGCAGCGAAGCCGAGGCGCAGCGGCACCTGCTGGAACTCACCCGGGACGACCCGGGCAACCCCAACCTGAAGCCGATCTGCCCGCCGTCGCCCTCCCCGACCCCGCCGCCGTCGCCCACGCCGTCACCGGAAGCCGACGTGACCGGATCGCCCGGTGCGACACCCGAGGGCCTCGTCTCCGGGTCACCGACCGGACCGGCGAACAGCCCGTCACCGGGCGGCACGCCGAGCCCGTCCGGTGCCCCGGAGAGCTCCCCGGACGCCCCACCGGTCGAGCCGGTCCCGCCGGTGACCAACCCGGCCGGTTGCCGGACGGTCGGCTGAGGCCGGCGAGCGAGGTGAAGGAAACCCAGTGACCGCTTCAGTCGGACCCGCCCCGCCGGCCATCACCGGTGAGATGCCGCGGATCCGCCCCATCAGGACGCGGCGGAACGCCGAACTCGGCCTGCTGGCCCTCGCGCTCGCCGTGGTCGCGCTCTACTCGGCCGCAGCCGAAGCGGCCGTGCTCGGCACCATCCGGCCCGGCTTCTGGGTGCCGACCGCCGTGGTCGGCGCGGTCTTCGTCGGCCTGCACCTGGTCATCCGGTTCTTCGCCCCGCACGCCGACCCGGCCCTGCTGCCGGCGGTGGCCCTGCTCAACGGCATCGGCGTCGGATTCCTGCGCCGCTACGACCTGGCCCAGGTAGCCGCCGCGGAGCGGATCGACTACCCGATCTTCGCCGGCACCGGCGGGCGGCAGCTGGCCTGGACCCTGGCCGCCGTGGTGCTCGCCGCCGGGCTGCTCGTCCTGGTCCGCGACCACCAGGTCGTCGCCCGGTACGCGTACACCCTCGGGCTGGCCGGGATCGTGCTGGTGATGATCCCGGCGGTGCTGCCGGCGCGGTACTCCGAGGTCAACGGCGCCAAGCTGTGGATCCTGATCGGCGGCTTCTCCATCCAGCCCGGCGAGTTCGCCAAGCTGGCCCTGCTGTCCTTCTTCGCGTACTACCTTGTCCGCAAGCGTGAGGTGCTGTCGCTGGCCAGCCGGCGGGTGCTCGGGATCGACTTCCCCCGGGGGCGCGACCTCGGCCCGGTGCTGGTGGTCTGGCTGCTCAGCGTCCTGGTCCTGGTCTTCCAGAAGGACCTCGGGACGTCGCTGCTCTACTTCGGCATGTTCGTGGTGACGCTGTACGTCGCCACCGAACGGGTCAGCTGGCTGATCATCGGTCTGCTGCTGTTCTTCGGCGGAGCGTTCCTGGCGTACCACCTGGGCAACATCGTCGGCGGTCCGTTCGCCAACTTCTACCAGCGGGCCAACATCTGGCTCGACCCGTTCTCCGACCCGTACGCCGACGGCTACCAACTGGTCCAGGGGCTGCTCGGGCTCGGCACCGGCGGGCTGTTCGGCGCCGGACCCGGCGGCGGCCAGCCGCTGAAGGTGCCGGAGGTGCACAACGACTTCATCTTCGCCGGCCTCGGCGAGGAGATCGGCCTGTTCGGGCTCTCCGCACTACTGGTCGTCTACCTGCTGGTCGCCGAGCGCGGGCTGCGGGCCGGTCTGGCGGTACGCGACTCGTTCGGCAAGCTGCTCGCCGGCGGCCTGGCGTTCACCCTCTCCCTGCAGGTCTTCGTGATCGTCGGCGGGATCAGCGGGTTGATCCCGCTGACCGGTCAGACCACCCCGTTCCTGTCCGCCGGCGGCTCGTCGCTGATGGCGAACTGGCTGCTGGTGGCGATGCTGCTGCGGATTTCCGACGCCGGCCGCCGGCCGGTGGTGGGGGCCGAGCCCCGGCCGCCCGGTACCCCGGCCGGACCACCCGCCCAGCTGCACGGCGCGCCGACGGAGGTGATCCGCCGATGAACGCCCCACTGCGCCGAGTCGGCGTGGTCATCATGGTTCTGTTCGGCCTGCTCTTCGTCAACCTCAACTGGGTCCAGGGCTACAAGGCCGAGGAGTACCGCACCAGCGACTACAACGGCCGGGTGCAGGTCGCCGAGTACGACCGGCAACGCGGCAACATCGAAGCCGGCGCCCGTGCCCTGGCCACCAGCACGCCGACCGATGGCGAGCTGCAGTACCTGCGGACCTACCCGGACAACGAGCTCTACGCGCACGTGATCGGCTACAAGCCGGTCAACCTGGCCGCCACCGGCGTGGAGAAGGCCGAGAACGAGTTCCTCGCCGGCACCAGCGACCAACTCTTCGCCGACCGGGTCCGGGACCTGTTCACCGGCGAGGAGACCGGCGGCGGGAACGTGCTGCTCACCATCAACCGGCGGGCGCAGGAGACCGCGTACCGGCAGCTGCTGGACAACCGGGTGGGCGTCGACGTGGGCGCGGCGGTGGCGCTCAATCCGCGTACCGGCGCGGTGCAGGCCCTGGTGTCGCTGCCCAGCTTCGATCCGAACCCGCTGGCCAGCCACGACACCGGGGCGGCTCAGGAGGCCTTCAACGAGCTGGACAGTGACCCGAACCGTCCGCTGAACAACCGGGCCCTCGGCGAGGTGCTGCCGCCCGGTTCCACCTTCAAGGTCGTCGTCGCGGCGGCGGCCCTGGAGAACGGCACCACCGTCGAGACGCCGATCTCCGCCGGCCCGGTCTACCGGCACCCTGACTCCGGCACCGACATCCGCAACGCCGTCGACTCCATCTGCCCACAGGACGAGGTCACCCTGATCACCGCCCTGACCGACTCGTGCAACACCGGCTTTGCCAAGCTGGGCGTGGAGCTCGGCGCCGAGACGGTCAAGGCAAAGGCACGCGACTTCGGCTTCGAGGACGAGGAGCTGGTCGTCGGCCGGAGCAGCGGTGACGACGGCCTGCCGGTCGCGGCCAGCCGGACCGGCGACATCGCCAACCCGGACGGCAGCGAGGACGGCGCGGCGCTGGCCCAGTCGTCGATCGGCCAGAACAACGTCCGGATGACCCCGCTGGAAGGCGCGATGATCGCGGGGGCGGTGGCCAACGGCGGCAGCCAGATGCGTCCGTACGTGATCCAGCAGCTGCTGCATGCCGACCGGACCAGCAGCTACTACACCGCGGACCCGCGGGAGCTGCGCCAGTCGGTGAGCGGGTCGGTCGCCGCCGACCTGCAGGAGATGATGGTCAGCGTCGTGCGCAACGGCACCGGCCGCAACGCCCGGATCGACGGGTACACCGTCGGCGGCAAGACCGGCACCGCGCAGGCCGGCGAGGGCGACGACGACCACGGATGGTTCATCGGCTTCGTCACGTCCGAGGACGGTGAACCGATTTCGGCGGTCTGCGTACTGCTGGAAGGTGCCGGCAGCGGCGGCAGCGCGGAAGCGGCCCGGATTTCCGGCCAGATTATGCGGGCCCTCGTCGCCGAACGTGAGGGGCGATGAGATGCTGAGCTCCGGAGTCCTGCTCGGCGGCCGCTACCGGCTCGACGAGCGCATCGCCAGCGGCGGGATGGGCGACGTGTGGCGCGGCACCGACGAGGTGCTCGGCCGTACCGTCGCGGTCAAGAGCCTGCTTCCCGCGCTGCTCGAGGAGCCCGGCTTCGCTGAGCGGTTCCGCGGCGAGGCCCGCACCATGGCCACCATCAACCATCCCGGCGTGGTCGACGTCTACGACTACGGCAGCGACAAGCACATCGCCTTCCTGGTGATGGAGTACGTCGAGGGCGACGCGCTGTCGCGCACCCTGTCCCGGGTCGGGCGGCTCACCCCGGCCCGCACCATGGCGCTGATCGCCCAGGCCGCCGACGCGCTGCACGCGGCCCACGAAAAGGGCATCGTGCACCGCGACGTCAAGCCGGGCAACCTGCTGGTACGACCCAACGGCACGCTGGTGCTGACCGACTTCGGCATCGCCCGCTCAGAGATCGTCGGCCAGTTGACCGCCGCCGGCTCGGTGCTCGGCACCGCCTCGTACATCTCCCCCGAGCAGGCGTCCGGCGCGGTCGCGACGCCGGCTTCCGACGTGTACGCGCTCGGCGTGGTCGCCTACCAGTGTCTGTCCGGTCGGCGGCCGTTTGAGGGCGACAATCCGCTGGAAATCGCCATGAAGCACGTGCGGGAGGTGCCGCGCGCGCTGCCGTCGGACATCCCACCCGTGGTCCGCAGCTTCGTCGAGCGCGCGCTCGCCAAGGATCCTGCGGCGCGCTGGCAGAGCGCCGCCACGATGGCCGCCGTCTCCCGGCAGGCCGCCACCACACTCGCCGGCCAGCCCCGGCCACCGGCCGGCCCGCCCCGGCCACCACACGCCCAGCAGCACCCGGGCCAGCAGCATCCCGGCCAGCACCCGGCCGCGCCCCGGCCCACCTCGGCAGCGCCGGTTTCGCCGATGGCGTCCGGCCCCGCACCCATGTCTCCCGGGCCGATGTCTCCGGGCCCGATGTCGCCAGGGCCGATGCACCCCGGCTCGGTGCCGCCCAATCCGGTGCCGCCCGGTCAGCGGCCGCCGCCGGGGCAGCCGATGCCCGGACCACCCGGCTACCGGCCCGCCACCGCGCCGATGATGCCGGGCGGGTATCCGGCCGGCTACCATCACCCTGCCACCCCGGCGCGGCAGCCCCTGCCCGCTTCGGGTCGTCCACCCAACCCGTACGGCTACAACCGGCCACCAGCCCCGCCCCAGCGGTCCGGTGGCCTGCACCGGCAAGTGTTCACCGTCCTGGCGATCATCCTCGGAGCGTTGATCGTGTTGCTCTGCACCGGGCTGGTCGCTTACCGGATCATCGACAGCGCCAGCAATTCGGCCGCTCTGGGGCAACCCGTGGTGCGATTGGTTACGGCTGAGAACCAGATGGCAGCCGGACACGTCGAAACCAGCGTGGGACCCGTACCGTCGATGGAAGCACCCGACTTGGTCCGATCCGATGACGACCAGACGAGCGAAGGACGACAAGGACGATGACCGCGCAGGCCCGCCTGCTAGGTGGCAGGTACCAGGTCGGCGAGTTGCTCGGCTATGGCGGTATGGCCGAGGTTCACCGCGGCCGTGACCTGCGGCTCGGCCGTGACGTCGCGATCAAGATGCTGCGCACCGACCTGGCCCGGGACCGGACTTTCCAGGAACGGTTCCGGCGGGAGGCGCAGAACTCCGCGTCGCTCAACCACCCGGCGATCGTCGCGGTCTACGACACCGGCGAGGAGTACGCCGCCACCGGCGAGACGCTGCCGTTCATCGTGATGGAGTTCGTCAACGGCCGCACCCTCAAGGAGGTGCTCGCCGCCGAGGGCCGGCTGCACCCGCGTCGGGCCCTGGAATACTGCGCCGACGTCTGCGCCGCACTGGAGTTCAGCCACCGGCACGGCATCATCCACCGGGACATCAAGCCCGGCAACGTCATGCTCACCCAGACCGACCAGGTCAAGGTGATGGACTTCGGCATCGCCCGCGCACTGGCCAGCGGCGCGACCACGATGACCCAGACCTCGGCGGTGATCGGCACCGCGCAGTACCTTTCCCCGGAGCAGGCCCGGGGCGAGTCGGTGGACGCCCGGTCCGACGTCTACGCGGCCGGCTGCGTGCTGTTCGAGCTGCTCTGCGGCCATCCGCCGTTCGTCGGCGACAGCCCGGTCAGCGTCGCCTACCAGCACGTCCGGGAGGACCCTCGGGCGCCGAGCGAGATCAACCGGGACGTCACCCCGGCGATCGACGCGATCGTGTTGAAGGCGCTGGCCAAGAACCCGGTCAACCGCTACCAGAGCGCCGGCGAGATGCGGGCCGACCTGCTGCGCGCCGCCTCCGGCCGGCCGGTGCTGGCCACCCCGGTGCTGCGCGACGACGAAACCGCGGCGATGGGCGCCACCGGGCGTACCGGCTCGACCCAGCGGATCCCCGGCGGCGTCGGCGGCCCGCCGCCGAGGCGGACCTCGCCGGCGGTCATCGCCGGGCTCAGCGCGCTGGGCGTCTTCGCGGTGATCGCCCTGGCCACCGGGCTGATCTGGATGAACTCCGCCCCCGACGAGCCGGTCACCGTCGATCTGCCCAACCTCGTCGGCGCGCAGATCGAACAGGCCCAGCTGACCCTCACCGACCTGCAGCTGACAGCGGACGTCACCCCTCGCGACGACGCGAACTGTACGGTCAACACCGTCATCGAGCAGTCACCGGAGCCGGGCGCCGTCGAACCGGGCACCGAGGTGGCCCTCGTCGTCTGCTCCGGCCCGGGCAAGGTCCAGGTGCCCGACATGAAAGGCTTCACCCGCAGCGCCGCCGAGCAGCAGCTCACCGACCGAAAGCTGATCGCCGTCTTCGAGGAGGTGGACAGCTCGGCACCGAAGGACCAGGTGATCGAGGTGCCCAGCGCCGGCGAGATGGTGGAGGTGGGCAGCGAGGTCGAGGTGCACGTCTCGCTCAACAATCTGCGGGACATGCCGAACGTCGTCGGCTACACCGAAGCCCAGGCCGTCGCGACGCTTGAAAACCGCGGCTTCGACCCGCGGGTGATCGACGGGGAGGAAGTCGACCCGGCCGATGCCGGCATCGTCACCAGCCAGAGTCCGAACAACGGCGAGCACCGGGTCAACTCCCGGGTGGAGATCGTCGTCTCCCAGCCCCGGCAGGAGGTGGAGCCGTCGCCGGACCCGACCGGCAGCCCGTCGCCGACCGGCTCACCCCCGACGACCAGCCCGCCACCGGGCGACGGTGACGGCGAGGGCGGTGGTGGTGGCTCCAGCACCCCAGGCAGCGGAGTGAGCGGCCTGCTGCCCACCGCGCCTGTCTCCCGGCTGTTCGACTGAGTCGCGGCCCGCGGTCCTAGCGGCCGGGCCTGCGCTCAGGCCGACACGAACGCGGCTCGCCGCCGGGTCTCCACCTCGGCGGCGAGTCGCGGTGCCCGCTGCCGGGCCTGCGGCAGACCGCAGCCGGCCAGCCAGTTGGCCAGCATCAGATGGCCGCCCTCGGTGAGCACCGACTCGGGGTGGAACTGCACCCCCTCGACCGGCAGGCTCCGGTGCCGCATCGCCATCACCACCCCGGACGCGGTACGCCCGGTGACCTCGATCTCGGCCGGCAGACCGTCCTCGCGTACCGCGAGAGAGTGGTAGCGGGTGGCGGTGAACGGATCCGGCAGCCCGGCCAGCACCCCGACGCCCCGATGCTCGACGAGCGAGGTCTTGCCGTGCAGCAGCTCGGGAGCACGCTCGACGACCCCGCCGAACGCGGCACCGATCGCCTGGTGACCGAGGCAGACGCCGAGGATCGGCAGTTGTCCGGCGTACCGCTCGATGACCTCCAGGCAGATGCCGGCGCTGTCCGGGGCACCCGGACCGGGGGAGAGCAGCACACCGGCCGCGCCGAGCCGGCCGACCTCGTCGACGGAGATCTCGTCGTTGCGCCGGACGTCGCAGTCGGCGCCCAGCTGGCCGAGGTACTGCACCAGGTTGAACACGAACGAGTCGTAGTTGTCGATCACCAGTACGCGCACGCGGACACCTGACTCTAGTCGCCGTTCTCATCGGGTACGGGGTTGTTCGTCTCGGTGTCGTACGGCAGCTCGTAGTCGTCGGCGCCGCCACCGTCCGGATCGCCGCCGTCGCCGCCGTCGGCCGGACCGCCGTCGCCGGGGTCGGTGCCGCCGCCGTCCTCGGTCACCTGGACGTCGTCGAACGGCAGCAGCGGCTCCGCCCACGGGAAGACCACGTACCAGAGCAGGACGACCGTCAGTCCGGCGAGCAGCGCCGAACCGATCAGCTTGCCGGGCGTGCCGAACGGGAGCTTGCGCCAGATCCAGGCGTACATGGCTCAGCCGCCGAGTTCCGCCGGTCGGCCATCGGCCTTGGGCTGACTGCGGACCAGCGCCGCGTGCACGATCAGCCGCTGGTAGTTGTCGAACTTCGGGTGGCAGGTGGTCAGGGTCAGCATCGCCTCGGTCGGCTGCGCCCGACGGTCGCCGGGTACTGCGGCGACCACTTCGGTCTGGTTGGGCAGCACGATGTGGTTGCGGGTGACCGCGTACACGTGCCAGGTGTCCCGGTCCTCGACGACGATCGTGTCGCCGTCGCCCAGCTCGTCCAGCCGCCAGAAGGTGGCCCGGTTGCGGTGCCCGGCCACCGAGAAGTTGCCGACCTCCCCAGGGCCGGCGCTGTCCGGGTAGTGACCCGGCGCGTACCGGATGTCGTCCTGGCCGACGCCCTCGACGACGATCCAGTTCTTGTCCAGCTTCGGGATGTAGAGCCCGGCGACCGGGGTGCCCTGCACCTGGATGGTGGGGGACGCCTCGGGCTCGGGTGTCGGGCCGTCGCTGACCACCGGCTCGGGCACCTCGGCCCACTGCTGGGCGAGCTGGTCGCTGAGCTCGTCCTGATGGGCGTTGACGATGACCGACTTGCCCCAGATCTCGTAGCCGGCGAAGAGCAGTACCACGATGCCGAAGGTGATCAGCAGCTCCCCGGTGACCCGGGCGGTGGTGCGCAGCGCGGTCCAGATGGTCGGTCTGGTCAGTTCGGAGTACACGCTCTTGTAACCGCTGTCGGTGCGCTCCGGTCGCAACTTGACCACCCGCTCACCGCGACGGGGGGCGGCACCGTCGCGCTCGCCGGGGCCGGGATCCCGCCCGCTGCCGGCCGGTGACTCGCCGTTCGGCGGCGGCTGGTAGCTGCTGATCACGACCGGCAGCACCGTGGTGGACGCGGCCGGCTCGGCCGGGTAGGCGGGGATGACGGCCGTGCGGGCAGCATCGTCGCGCTCCGGCGGCCGGGGGCGCTGGTACTGGGCCAGTTGCTGCGGCGAGTAGCCGGGCGGGTGCTGATGTGCCGGGGGTGTCGGGCCCGGGGCCGTTGCCGGGTTCGGCCCGGTGAAGCGGGGAAGCACCGTGGTCGAGTCGTCGGTGTGGTATGTGCGGTGCCGGCCCGAGTCGTGCGGTTGGTCGGGATGGCCGGGCGCCTCTGGATGGCCGGGCACCCCGGGCCGGGTCATCGCGCCGACTCCGCAACGGTGGTGTGCCGCAGCGCTGCCGAGCCGTCGAACGCCGGCACGGTCAGCTCGGCTTCGACGGTCTCCTGGTAGCCCAGCTGGAAGTGGGTCACGGCGTCCCTGAACAACTGCACCCCTTCGGAGTCGGCCAGCGCCTGCTGCAGGGCGCTGGGGTCACCGATCGCGGCGATCCGAAATGGGGGCGAGTAGACCCCGCCGTGCAACAACAGCGTGTTCCCGACACAGCGTACCGCGCTGGTCGCCAACACCCGTACATCCATGATTGACATCGCTTCGGCGCCGCCGGCCCACAGTGCGTTGACCACTGCCTGTACGTCGCTCTGGTGCACCACCAGGTCGTCGTTGCTGGCACCGTCCGGCAGGTCGGTCAGCCGCGGCGCGTCGTCGAGTTCGATGATGACGCCTGGGCCGGCCAGCGCGGTGAAGCCGGCCGCTGACCGGTTCGCGTCGATCCGGGCCTGCTGCCGCGCGATCGGCTCGTCCGACCCGGCGACCAGCTCCGTCTGCTGGTCGACCTGGTCGCGCAGTTGGGCGGCTCGTTCCTCGGCGGCGGCCAGCTGGGTACGTCGGTCGTCGATCAGCTGCGCGAGTTGTGGTCGACGGTCCTCCCGCAGGCTGGTGCCGCTGGCGGTGGTGGCGGTCGTGGTGAACAGCAGGCCGGCGAGCAGCGCGATCAGCGGTACGCCGGCGGACCAGCCGGGCTGCTCCGCGCCGCGCCGGCGACGCAGCAGCCCGCGAACGGCACGCCGGACCACGTCCCGCCAGGACGCGCTGCCGGAGGTGTACTCCATCTCGCCCCCTCTCCGCCTGCCGGCCATCGACAAGTGTCCGCATAATGGACCACCTGGGCGGTCTATCGCACCTGGTGGACCTGGTTGTGCCCAAATGTCGCTGCTGCCGTGCTGCGGCCCGTGGCCGGATCGCGGCAACTTGACTACGCTAGCTCTTGAACATTATTGGCCATGGACCGTCGCCGCTGCGTCCGGTTGCCGGGCCGGATGATAGCCACCAGGAGAGCGTCGTGCCCAAGTCGCAGGTTCGCAAGAAGAAGGTCTACACCCCGCCGACCGACGTCCGCCCGACCCAGACGGCTGCCACCCGCAAGCCGAGTCCGGTCTGGTTGCCGATCAGCGCCGTCTCGTTGATCGTCTTCGGCATCGGCTGGCTGGTCGTCTACTACCTGTCGGAGACCGCCTACCCGGTCGCCTCCTGGGGCTACTGGAACCTGGCGATCGGGTTCGGCGCCATGGTGAGTTCGCTGATCCTGCTCTCCCGCTGGCGCTGACCCGGTTCACAGTCGGTCCGCAGCCGGCCCGCCAGTGCCGCCCAAGGTCGGTCGGTGTCCCCGAGGACGCCGGCCGACCTGCTGTTTTATCGAGGGCCGGGCGGCGGCGCGGCGGCGACGCTGCCATAGGGTGGCGAGTACCGGGCGCCGGTCCGGTGCGACGCTCGTCACATTACCCATGGGTAACCTGGCGGTAGGCTGAAGCTCCGTGACCGGCCTTCCGGTCACTCTGCCGCTCGTCCAGCACACCGGGAGGCCAACGAATGGGTACGGTCCAGATCGTCACCACGGTCGTCGCCGCCATCGTCACCGCCGTCGCGGTGGTGCTCGCCGGCCGGGCGGTCTGGCAGTTCGTCTCGATCATCCGACTCGGCAAGGCCGACCCGCACCGCACCGGTGACCCGGCCACCCGGGCGAAGGTGATGCTGAGCGAAACCCTCGGCCACACCCGGATGCTCAAATGGAGCGTCGTCGGGGCGGCCCACTGGTTCGTCATGGTCGCCTTCATCGTGCTCTCCATCCTCGTACTGGAGGCGTACTTCGAGGTGGTCGACGCCGGCGGCGGCATTCCGGTGATCGGCGGTTGGCTGCTGTACGGGCTGGTCACCGAGCTCATCTCGATCCTCGGCATGGCGGGTATCGGCGTGCTGATCGGGATCCGGCTGGCGAACCGGCCGACCCGCGCCGGCGGCCGGTCACGGTTCACCGGCTCGACGATGTGGCAGGGCTACTTCGTCGAAGCCGTCGTGCTCGCCGTACTGATCTGCGGCTTCTTGATCCGTGGCTTCCGGGTGGCCACCGACCACTTCGACTTCCCGGTCTGGGCCACCCCGGTGAGCCACGCGCTCGGTGCCGTCCTGCCCGCCTCCGAATCGGCGATCAGCATCACCGCCCTGATCAAGATTCTCATCTCGATGACCTGGCTGATCGTCATCGCGCTGACGCTGACCATGGGGGTGGCCTGGCACCGGTTCGCCGCCTTCTTCAACATCTACTTCAAGCGGGACCCCGGCCGGCCCAACTCCGGCCTCGGCGCGCTGCGGCCGATGATGAGCGACGGCAAGCCGCTCGACTTCGAAGAGGCCGACCCGGAGTCGGACCAGTTCGGCGTCGCTCAGGTCGAACAGTTCAGCTGGAAGGGCCTGCTCGACTTCACCACCTGTACGGAGTGTGGCCGCTGCCAGTCGCAGTGCCCGGCCTGGAACACCGGCAAGCCGCTGTCGCCGAAGCTGCTCGTGCTGTCGCTGCGCGACCACGCCTACGCCAAGGCGCCGTACCTGCTCGCCGGCGGCGGAAAGGATCTCACCGGCGAGGAGAAGGGCACGGCCGAACAACTCGCCAAGGTCGACGCCCTGGCGCTGGCCGAGGCCGACCGCCCGCTGATCGGCGGCGCCGACGACGGCGGCGTCATCGACCCGGACGTGCTCTGGTCGTGCACCACCTGCGGGGCCTGCGTGGAGCAGTGCCCGGTGGACATCGAACACGTCGACCACATCGTCGACATGCGCCGCTACCAGGTGCTGATCGAGTCGAGCTTCCCCAGCGAGGCCGGCGTGATGCTGCGTAACCTGGAGAACAAGGGCAACCCGTGGGGTGCTCCACCGAACACCCGGGAGGACTGGACCAAGGGGCTCGACTTCGCGGTGCCCCGGGTCGGCGAGGTGGACGACTTCGAGTACCTGTTCTGGGTCGGCTGCGCCGGCGCGTTCGAGGACCGGGCCAAGAAGACCACCCGCGCGGTGGCGACCCTGCTGCACGAAGCCGGCGTCGACTTCGCCATCCTCGGCGAGGGCGAGACCTGCACCGGCGACCCGGCACGGCGGATCGGCAACGAGTTCGTCTTCCAGATGCTGGCCCAGCAGAACGTCGAGACCATCAACGAGGCGTTCGGCGACCGGGAGCCGGCGAGACGCAAGATCGTCGCGACCTGCCCGCACTGCTTCAACACCCTCGGCAACGAGTACGGCCAGCTCGGCGGCCACTTCGACGTCGTACACCACACCCAACTGCTGGCCCACCTGGTCACCGCCGGCAAGCTCACCCCGGTCACCCCGGTCGACGGTGGGTTGACCTACCACGACCCGTGCTACCTGGGCCGGCACAACCGGGTGTTCAGCCCGCCCCGGGAAGTGCTCGGTGCCGCGTTGACCGCAGGCGCCGGGGCGGGCGGCGACGCGGCCCAGCTGCGGGAGATGCCGCGCAACTCGGAACGCTCGTTCTGCTGCGGCGCCGGCGGGGCGAGGATGTGGATGGAGGAGCGGATCGGCAAACGGGTCAACGTCGACCGGGTCGAGGAGGCGCTCTCCACCGGTGCCCAGACCATCGCGGTCGGTTGCCCCTTCTGCTACACCATGCTCGGCGACGGGGTCACCGGCAAGCAGTCCAGCGGCGCGGCGGACGAGAACGTCGAGGTCGTCGATGTGGCGACGGTGCTGCTCAGGTCGGTCAAGCCGGCGGTAGCATCGTCGGCGTCATCGTCGGCCGAGGAGTAGGGAGAAGCGGGTGCTGGGTTGGGCCCGCGAGTTCCTCTCCCAGCCCTGGCCGTTCCTCACCCTCGCGGCGCTGGCCGGCGTGAGCCTGCTGGCGCACCGGCCGCTCGCCGTACGGCTCGGCTGGGCACGCTGGCCGACGCTCGGGATGCTTCTCGGCGCTGCCGCGATCGCCGCGCTCACCCTGCCACCGGCACCGACCGGGTCCGGCGTACCGCTCGCCCCCGGGGTCTCCGTTTCCGGCCCGGACGGGGAGGTCTTCGCCGCGTGCCTCCGGTCGCTCACCGATCCGGCGGTGCTGTGGTCCGGGCTGGTCACCGTCGACTCGCTCGGCGAACGGGTCGGCAACGTGGCGATGTTCGTACCACTGGCGTTCTGCACGGTGCTGGCGGTCCGCCGGCCAGCGCTGGCCACCGGGCTGCTCCTGCTGGCCCCGGTGGTCGTCGAAGTAGGCCAGGCGGTGCTCGGCGTCGGCCGTGAGTGTGTCGGCTACGACTGGGTCAACAACGCGACCGGGGTGCTGATCGGGGCGGTCGGCGGCGGCGTGGTCCGGTTGCTGTGGCGGCGGTTCGCGCCGTCACCTACCAAGGTCAGCTAGCTGCCAGTCGCGACGTCGGTGGCGGTGAAGACGCTGCGGGCGACCGTTGCCCGGTACCCGGCGACGACGTCGGTGGTCGCAGCGATCGGCCAGGCTGCCGGCCCGAGCACTGCGGGCGGCCGGCGCCGCGCGTCCAAAGGTGGTGCAGCACCGACGTCCGGCACGTCGAGTGCGTTCAGCAGGCAGGCCAACGCGGCGGTACGTGGTCCGACCGGTCCGGCGCCGCGCTCGGCGGCGGCCAGCCGTCGCCGGGTCTCCGTCTCGGCGGGCGGTTCGCCGCCGTCCGGCGGAGCGAACTTGGTCCGGGGCAGCACCCAGAGCACCCGGTCCCGTTCCCGGCGGAGCACCCCCGAGACGACCAGCCCGTTGAGTACCTCGTCGACTACACCGTGGGACAGATCGACCACCCAGTCGCGGGTCGCGCGGCCAGGCTCGGCCAGAATCCTGGTCCGTACCCGGTCGAGCAGCTTCCGACCCGGGTCGCTGCCGGGCGCGTACCCGCTGCCGGGATCGTCGCCGGCCTGCACCCGGCCGTCCGTGTCGATCGAAATCTGCCCGCCGACGGCGAGGTCGCACAACACCGCCCCGGCGACCGCATAGTCGAGCTCGGGGGAAGCGACGGTCGCGGTCCCGGAATCGTCATAGCTGAGCAGGACCAGCTCCTCCGCGAGGCTGAGCGACGTCATCAGAGTCCTTCCGTGGATACTCCGGCGTTGCGGCCGGGGAGGAACCGGAACCCTGCGGAAGCAGGGCAGGCACGACCTCGCCTTCCTCGGCCACCACTGCCGTGGTGGGGGTCGACGCCGGCCTCGACAGCCTGTTCACCCTGTCGACCGGGGAGAAGATCCCCAACCCGAGACATGAACACCGTGACCGGCAGCGGCTGGCCCGCGCCCAGCGGAACCTCGCACGCAGGGCCAGAGGTTCGGCCAACCGGGCCAAGGCCCGGTTGGCGGTGGCCCGGGTTCATGCCCGGAGCGCCGACCGCCGCCGTGATCACCTGCACAAGTTGACCACTCGGCTCGTTCGTGAAACCCAGACGATCCTCGCGGAGGGGCTCTCCGTGACTGCCTGTGGAGGCGGTGTGAGACCTCACCAGGAGTCCTCCTCTCGGACGGGGCGGTCGTCGGTGTAGCAGGAACCCCCTGGGGCGACCCAGGGAATCTCCGTTCCTCCAGGGCGGGGAGGAAGTCAACACGCTAACCGCCCAGCCCGGTGCCTGCAGGAGAAACGGTAGCTGCGAGAGAAGCAGCGGCTGCGGGCGGCGACGAGCAGCTGCTTGCAATGAAGCAGAGACGGCAGGCGGTCTTGAACGAACGCCGCGCTTTCCAATAAGGTGATGCACCGACCGCTGCGGATGTCGGCCTCCGTACCCCCGCCCGTGAGGCCCCAGCGATCGACCATTGAAGGAGTCGCTGCCAATGGCACGTGCGCTCGCAAACTCGCACATCCATCGTCACAGTGGGTCCCCATATCGACGCGGAGAGCATCCGCGTGTACGAGTTCTTCAGCGTATCGCGTTTGCGCTGTTGCTTACCGTAACCGCACTGGTCTTCCCGGCTGTTCCGGCTCACGCCGAGCCGACGCTCGCTGAGATCGAAGCCGAGTTGGACGCCCAGTGGCTGAAACTGGAACCGGTCATCGAGCAGTACAACAAGGTGCACAGCGAGCTCAAGGCCAACGAGAAGAAGGCGGCTGCGCTCGACGAGAAGATCCGCCCGCTGTCGCTGCAGGCCAACCTGGCGGCGGACGAGATCGGTGAGGTGGCCAACCGCTATTACCGGACCGGGCCGTCGAGCGAGCTGAACGCACTCCTCCGGACCGGATCACCGACCAGCCTGGCGGATCAGCTCGTGGTGCTGGACCGGATCTCCAAGCGTCGGCAGGAAAAGATCACCGCCGTTCTGGAGACCCGCGACCGCTATCTCGCCGAACGGCAGACGCTGGACGAGTTGATCACGAAGCAGCAGGCACAGGACAAGACGCTCGCCGAGCAGCGCAAGACCATTGACGCCGAGATCAAGCGCCTGGAACGGGCGCGAAACGCCGCGTACCAGTCCACCGGCTACACCGGCGGATCTGGTGCCTCCGGCCCGTGTCCGGCGGTGTCGGTCGGTGGAGCCGCCGGGACCGCGGTACGCACCGCGTGTGCACAACTCGGCAAGCCGTACGTCTGGGGTGCCACCGGGCCGAACGCGTTCGACTGTTCCGGCCTGACCCAGTATGCCTGGGCAAGTGCCGGTGTCAGTCTCACGCATTACACCGGAACTCAGTGGAATCAGGGCAGTTCGGTCGGTCGCGCCAACGCCAGACCAGGGGATCTCGTGTTCTTCTTTAGTGATCTGCATCACGTGGGGATCTACATCGGTAATGGCCTGATGGTGCACGCTCCACGCGCAGGTCAACCCGTGCAGATGGAGAACATCGACAACATGCCGCTCGCCGGATTCAAGCGGGTCGGCTGATCGCAGCAGGTCAGCCCGCTCGCCAGGGCAATCTGAGTGACGTGCTTTGGCCAGCCGAACGTACGGTCGGACCGGTCTGAACGGGCCGGTCCGCCCAGCAAAATTCGAACGCTTGAACGGTGGCAGCCTATGCACGATGCGCAATCGTCCGCGTACTCAATGAGATAGTCTGTGTTCTCGCTTGCGTAGCGAGAACGCTGCTCTCTAACCTTGGGGATCGTCGAGTCGGGAGGACGTCAACCAACCGGGTTGACCTCGACCTGACACCACCTAATCGCCGCCTGACGGCGAGCCGGGGACCCACGGCACTCCCGGGGTGAATCCGCAGACCACCTGCGGTAGGGCGTCTCCTTTCCGCCCGAACCCGTCAGCTAACCCGGTAGGCGGTCTGGGGAGAAGGAGTCCGGTGGCTACGAGCGCCCCTCGGCGATACCTCCGGTGGTCCAGCCGCGACCATCGGCGAAGAACGCCGCACGACCCTCGACGAATACTCACCGCGTTGATCGCCGCCACCACCGGCGTCGGTCTGCTGCTGGTCGGAGCGCCGGCGCAGGCGCAGCCGACCGTCGCCGAAATCGAGTCGCAGATTGACGAGGTCTGGGCCGAGCTCGAACCGACGATCGAACGGCACAACGCCGTACGGCAGGATCTCGCCGCCAAGAAGAAGCAGGCGGACGAACTGCAGAAGAAGATCAAGCCGCTGCAGATCCAGATCGACCTGGCGATGGACCGGGTCAGCGAGTTCGCCGCGCGGTCGTACAAGGGTGGTAGCCCGTCGGTCTTCAACGCGATTCTCACCAACGGCAAGCCGACCCACCTCGCCGACCAGCTCGAGCTGCTGGACCAGTTCGCCCGCCGGCAGGCCCGTGACGTGCAGGCCGTCGTCGACCTCAGGAACGAGTACGCCGCGAAGAAGGCCCCGCTCGACGAGTTGATCGTCGAGCTGACCAGTACCGAGGCCCAGCTGGCGGCGAAGGCCAAGGAGATCGACGCCGAGGTCGACCGGTTGCAGGACCTGCGCCTGGAGGCGTACGGCTCGACCAACACCCTCGGCTCGCTGCGTCCCGCGCCCTGCCCGGCGACCTACCCCGGCGGTGCGGCCGGCAAGGCCGTCACCTTCGCCTGCGCGCAGATCGGCAAGCCGTACGTGTGGGGTTCGGCAGGACCGGGCAGCTACGACTGCTCCGGTCTCACCCTGGCCGCCTGGGGGCAGGCCGGTGTCTCACTGCCACACAACGCGGCCCGGCAGCGTCAGGTGACCGCCAATGTGAGCCGGGACCAGCTGCGCCCCGGCGACCTCATCTTCTACTACAGCGGGCTCTCCCACGTCGGCATGTACGTGGGTAACGGCTGGATCGTGCACGCCTCCCAGGCGGGCGAACCGGTGCAGATGCGCAAAATCGGTTCGAGTGTGCACAGTTACGGCAGGCCCGGCTAGACCTCACTCCTCCCCATGGCCTGGCGCGTGTCGCTGATCCCCCCGTCAAGCGGCAGCACCGGCCACCGGAAAGGCGCCCTCCCATGTCTCCCCCCGGCTTGGGAGGGCGCCTTTCGCCTGCCCGCCGCCAATGGGTCGGCTCTCCGACAGCCCAGCCGGTTCAGCTGGTCGGCCAGGTGCGCCACCGCTGCCAGGACCGGCTCGGAGTGGGCCCACGCTGCCCCTGGTACCGGGATCCGTAGACCGCCGACCCGTACGGATGCTCGGACGGCGACGAGAGCCGGAAGATGCACAACTGCCCGATCCTCATCCCGGGCCAGAGCTTGATCGGCAGGTTCGCCACGTTGGACAACTCCAGCGTCACGTGGCCGGAGAAGCCGGGGTCGATGAAGCCGGCGGTGGAGTGGGTCAACAGGCCCAGCCGACCCAGGCTCGACTTGCCCTCCAGCCGGGCGGCCAGGCCGTCGCCGAGCGAGACGACCTCGAGCGTGGAGGCAAGGACGAACTCACCGGGGTGCAGGACGAACGGGTCGCCGCTGGGCACCTCGACCTGGGACGTCAGATCGTCCTGCCGGGTGGCCGGGTCGATGTGGGTGTACAGGTGGTTGTTGAAGACCCGGAAATACCGGTCGAGCCGGACATCGATGCTCGACGGCTGGATGAGCGAGGATTCGAACGGCTCGAGGGAGAGGCCGCCGGACTTGGTCTCCGCGACGATGTCCCGGTCGGAGAGGAGCATCGTCACACGATAGCGACCGTGCGGCCGGTGTGACCGTGCGGCCGGTGTCCTGGCCGGAACGTACCCGGATCGGCGTGGCCGGGCGATCCCACTATCTCTTCGTACACATGTTCGATAGAATCACCGCATGGCAACCTGGTCCGAGTTCGCAGCCGACGAGCCCCGCCTGGCCACGGCGATCCGACTCCTCATGCAGCAGTACGGTCCCGGCCTCGGCTACCTCGCCACCGTCCGAGCCGACGGTGGTCCCCGGGTGCACCCGGTCTCCCCGGTGATCACCGACAGTGGGCTGTTCTGCTTCATCATCGACTCGCCGAAGCGGCGTGACCTGGAGCGGGACGGTCGGTACGCGCTGCACTCGTTCCCGCCGGAGGAGAGAGACGACGAGGCGTACCTGGCAGGTCGGGCGCATCCGGTCACCGATCCGGCCAAGGTGGGTCGGCTCGCCAGCGATCTCGGGGCCGTGCCGCACGTCGACTGGCGGCTGTTCGAGTTCACCGTCGACGTGGCAATGGTGGCGCAACGCGCTGGCGGCACCGGCCACTACGCGGCGGCGCCACGGCAACCAGCCGTCCAGGTCTGGCTCGACCCGACCAGCGGCAGCGTTTCCCACCCGGTGCCGACCCCGGTCGCCTGCTGACCCGCCGCGTGGCACCGGCCGACGCGTTGACGCCCTACCCGTTGACGGTCGGTCGACGGGCGCCGAGCCGTACCCCATGCTGTGCTCGGTTGGCGGCCGGGCCTGTTGCGCAGCGACCGGGCGGACCGGGTAGAGTGGGGCCGCTCGCGGGTGTAGTTCAATGGCAGAACATCAGCTTCCCAAGCTGACAGTGCGGGTTCGATTCCCGTCACCCGCTCCACATGCGGAAGACCCGCTCAGGACGTCGGTCCTGGGCTGCGGTTGGTCAGCTCTGCCACCTTTTGATCAATTCCTGGATTCCGGTCGTCAACCCGGACGCTGATCAGGTGTTCGGGGTCGTACCCGCGCTCGGCTTCTGCGACCAGTTCGCTCTCCAGCTGCGACGTGAGCGCCGTACCGTCCTTGGTCTGTCGGCTGGCTGCCAGAGCTGCCCGCCCGGGGACCCAAGATGCCTCCGCACACGTGATGCCGCAGGTGCATCCTGATGCACCTGCGGCATCAAGCTGAACAGGTAACCCCTGGACCGAGGAGGTTGCACTGCGTGCAACGACCGCCGCGCATCGTCACCGACCTTGCGGTGTGGACGACGTCGGGCCGATACCCAGCAGCGCCAGCGCGGCGACCCGGCTTTCGATCACCTGGATCCGGTCGGCCCGTTCCGTCGGGGACCAGTGGGCCTGCTGGTTGGTCACCTGCCCGGGCCACTTCCGGTATAGCAACCCCGGCTCGTCGATGAAGTGACCGTCGCTGACCGTGCTCGCGGCGAGGAGCAGCCCGGTGTCCTCGGAGGCGGGCAGCGCCAGCCAGCCGCCCAGGGCCAGCAGCAGGTCCGTACGGATGCACAGCGTCGCCGGGTGCACCGGCAGCCGGTAGGCGTCCTCCTGCCAGCACCGGTGGACCGTACCGGCGGGCAACCGGCCGCCCGGTGGATCGGTGGCCATCCGTACCGTGCGGTGGTCGCTCAGCAGATCGAGCGCCGCCGCGGTGGTCCAGCCGACCGTCGGGTCGGCGGTGAGGACCGCGATGTCGCGGGCCAGCGCGTCGGAGGTCAGCCTGTCGTCGGCATCGAGCACCTTGACCAGCGGCCCGTCTACGCGGGACAGCGCCATGGTGCGGGTGACGCCGGGGCCACCGGGGCGGTTGTGGCCGACGCTGATCCGGCGGTCCTGAGGCAGCGCGGCGGCGACCTCGCCGGTCTGCCCGTCCTCCTGCACCAGCCAGCGCCACTGCCAGCCAGGCGGCATCCGCTGCGCCCGCAGCGAGGCGTACGCGTCAGCGAGGTACGGGATGCTCGCGGGATGGACAGGAGTGACCACCGAGATGGTCTGCGGGGGCCGGCGCATCGCTCCGACTCTACTATGGGTTGTTGATCGTTGACCCAGCGTTGTGGCGCCCCGGTCTCTGGTACGAATGTGCCATGTCGGAACCGAAGGATTTGCTGGCTGTGGATGCCGACCACGCCCGACCTCGAGGGGTGGACGACGCAACGGTCGCGGCGCTCGGCGAGTTGAGCAAGGCACTGGAGACGGTGCACCGGGCCCGTGGCCACCTCTACTCCATGCACCAGCTGATCGGCGGCGCGGACGCGACCCTGGACCGGGTCGTCCAGCTGCTGCGCGGAGCCGGTCACCAGGACATGGCGGATCGGGTCGAGACGGAGCTGATTGGTCGCAACGTCCTGCCGGGCCGCTGGACGTTCCAGATCGTCGAGGAGTTCGACGACGGCTACTACGCGACCTTCCAGGCGGTCGAGCGGGCGGCCCGTGACGCGCTGGCGGGCGGCCGCCGGCACATCCACGAGGCGGAGATGAAGCAGGCCCGGCGTACCGTCGGCCGACCGGGACACGAGGCGACCCCGTAGCCGCTCTGCCCGACGAGGGCCCGACCGCCGTCCCGGCGGTTCACAGGTCTCTGCTGTGGATCAGGCTGTGGATCCGGAGTTCGTCGACGACGGCGGGCGGACAGTCGGCGACGATCACGGCGCTGCCGACGACGACCGCCCCGCGAGCTGCGGCGAGCTGCGCCATGGCCCGCAGCTGCGCGCCGCTGGTGACCCAGTCGTCGACCAGCAGGACCCGGTCGCCTGGGCCGAGGTGCCGGTCACGGACACCGAGCCGCAGCGTGCGGCCCCGGTAGTCGGGCGCCGTCGTGGTCCAGGTGGTCGCGTCTGCGATTGTCCGCTGCGGATCCTCCTTGTACGCGGGTACGACGCCGACGCCGAGCGCTGTCGCCACCAGCGGGCCGACAAGCAGCCCGGTGACCTGCGGGGTCATCACTGTGCTCGGCCGGTCCGCGTCGGCCAGGCCGGCGCTGGACAGCTCGGCGAGGGCCGGGCCGATCCCGGCGAGGATTCGGGGGTGTCGCCACCACCCGGACAGGTCGCTCACCAGATGGCTGCTGGTCGGGCCGGGGTCGTGCCAGACGAAGGTGTCGATCAGCAGCCGCCGGAGTGCAGGCGGCTGCGGCACGTCGCCGGTCGCGGTTGGGCGGGACCGGTGTGGGTGAGCGCCTGCGGCGTCGGTCACCGGTCGAGTATGCCGGGAGTCCTCGCTGGTAGATCTGCCGGGCACACTTGAACGGCACGGCCTGCCTGCGGCTGGCGGCATGGCTGGCGGTGGTCCTGCTGGTCGGTGTACTCGCGGGCGGAACGGCCATGGCGTTCGAACTGACCGCCGGTACGTCGACGACACCGCCTGCGGCGTTCACGGCCGTGCCGTCCACGGCTGCGGCGTCCACGACCACCCCGTCCACGGCGTCCGGCTCGCCGGGCCCGGACCGCTCGACCGCGTCGACCCGGGCGGCACGTGGGGCCGACCGAGCCGCCCCGACGCCGGAACCGGCCCCGACTCAGAACGGGGACCAGACCGGTGGCCAGGTGGTGGAGAGCGGCACCTGCGGTGCGTCGTACTACGCCAGCGGACAGGTCACCGCGAACGGTGAGGCGTTCGACCCTTCGGGGATGACCGCCGCGCACCGTACCCTGCCGTTCGGCACCGAGGTGCGGGTGGCCAACCCACAGACCGGTGCCTCGACCTGGCCCGTGCCGCTTTCGCGAAGATTGCGACTCTTGACCTGGGTCACCTGCAGGTGCGCTGCGAGATTCTCGGCGACTGACCGCAAGGCTGAGTTGTCACTCAGTGTCGAGCCACTGGTCAGCGGCGTGATGTGCCATTTTCAGGTTTGCCCACAGGTTGAGCAACCGCTCGCCGCCCACCCGGGGGATAGCCAGGGTGCCAAGGTTGTCCAATACTCCGGGTGGCCATTTCCGGATCAGACGACAGGCCAACTCCGTTGGGCCGCCGCCACTGATGAGTCATGCTGTTTCGCGTACCCATGCACATCATCCCGATGGGCGGCCGCCGCCCACTCAGCGCTGGTTCCCGCGTCGGCCTCGGCGCGGCCCTCGTGCTGCTCGCGCTCGTCTCCGTGGTGGAGATCGCCGACGGGGCCGGTGTCAACTACGTCGGTCTGGTCGCCGCTGCCCCGTTCCTCGCGGCGGCCTTCGCGACGTGGCGGGTGGTGCTCTCCACCGGGGTGCTGGCCACCCTGGTCGGTGGCATCTTCGCGCTGACCGGTCAGATGCTCTCGCTGGCGACCGCGGTGAACGTGGTCGGTGTCGCGTTGGCCACCGGGCTGGCGGCGGCGGTCGCGGTCATCCGGGAACGGCAGGCACAGCAGATCGCTGAGCTTTCGCGGCTGGCGTCGGTGGCCCAGCAGGCGGTGCTGCGTCCGCTCGGACCGCAGGTCGGCACGCTCGCCGTGGCGGGACGCTACATCTCCGCCACCGCCGCTGCGGACATCGGCGGTGACCTGTACGAGGCGCTCGACACGCCATACGGCGTACGCATGATCATTGGGGACGTACGGGGCAAAGGCCTGGACGCGGTCCGACTGGCCAGCATTGTCCTGGGTTCGTACCGGCACGTCGCCTATGAGCGGGCTGACCTGCGGGCCATCGTGGCGGACCTGGACCGGGCGGTGGCGCGCAGCGTGGGCGACGAGGATTTCGTCACCGCCGCCCTGGTCGAGGAGCGCGGCGGAACGCTGACCATCGTCAACTGCGGACATCCGGCTCCGTTGCTGCTGCGCCGAGGCGAGGTGATCCCGCTGGAACCGCCGGCTCCGGCGCCGCCGCTCGGGTTCATGCCGGTGGTACGTCCCCGGGTCGAACGTCTCGAGCCGGGTGACCGGTTACTGCTGTTCACCGACGGGCTGGGCGAGGCACGTCGGGACGGTGCCTTCTTCCCCACCGCGGACCGGGCCTGGCGGCTGCTGGGTCACGGCACCGTTGGCGACGGCCTGGCATCACTGGAGACGGCGTTGGTCGAGTGGGTGTACGGGCGGCTCGACGACGACATCGCCCTGGTCCTGATGGAGTACTCGGGTTCCGGGGCGGTGCCGGCCCCGTCCGTACCGAGCTGGGAGGTCGGCGCGCCCGGCGGCTGAGTGGCCGTGCCGCCCCGGCGGGACGGAGCACCCGATGACAGCTGGTGTGCCGAGCCCTGGGCGAGGTCAGGCCGGCTGGGCGATCGCGAACAGGAAACTGGTGCCGCCGAGGGCCCGGTGCCGGCCGACGTAGCGGCGGTTGGCGATCGGTTCAACCAGTGCGTTTAGCAGGCGGGTGACGGACATCTGTGCCTCCTGATGGCAACTGCAGCGCTTCTTGGGTTTTGCCCAATTTCTGCCTCTTGCACCGGGCAAAACGACCGTATTCCGGACAAGTGACGGCTGGTGGGCCGTGGGCTGCCCCGTTGCTGTCCTCGGTTTGCCAGACAACGTGCTTGTCGTTGGCTACCCGGGAGTAATACAGTGATGGTTACTGACCAGTAACAGCTGTTTGGAAGCGGGGCCGCCACGCGATGACCCACTACAAGAGCAACCTTCGGGACCTCGAGTTCAACCTGTTCGAGGTTTTCGGCGCCGACCGCACCTTCGGCCAGGCGCCCTACGCCGACCTGGACGTCGACACCGCCCGGAGCATCCTCAGCGAGGTCGAGCGGTTGGCCCGTGAGGAGCTTGCGCCCAGCTTCGTGCCGGGCGACCGCAATCCGCCGGTCTTCGATCCGGCCAGCCACTCGGTGACCCTGCCGCCCGAGTTCCGACGTTCGTTCGAGGCCTTCATGTCGGCCGAGTTCTGGCGGCTGGACCTGCCGGAAGAGCTCGGCGGCACCAACGCGCCACGGGCGTTGTGGTGGTCGCTGGCCGACCTGGTGCTCGGTTCCAACGCGCCGGTCTGGATGTACGCCTCCGGGCCGTCCTTCGCGCACACCCTCTACGTCGAGGGCACGCCGGAGCAGAAGGAGTGGGCCAAGCTCTTCGTCGAGCGGCAGTGGGCGTCGACGATGGTGCTGACCGAGCCGGACGCCGGCTCCGACGTGGGTGCCGGGCGCACCCGGGCGATTTCGCAGCCGGACGGTTCGTACCACATCGAAGGCGTCAAGCGCTTCATCACCAGCGGCGAGCACGACCTCAGCGAGAACATCATCCACTACGTGCTGGCCCGTCCGGTCGGTGTCGAGGGCGCCGGGGGTCCGGGTACCAAAGGGCTGTCGCTGTTCGTCGTGCCCAAGTACCACTTCGACGGGGCAACCGGTGAGCTGGGCGAGCGCAACGGCGTCTTCGCCACGAACGTCGAGCACAAGATGGGGCTGAAGGTCTCCACCACCTGCGAGCTCACCTTCGGTGAGCACGGGGTGCCGGCGAAGGGCTGGCTGCTCGGCGACGTGCACGACGGAATCCGGCAGATGTTCCTGATCATCGAGTACGCCCGGATGCTGGTCGGCACGAAGGCGATCGCCACCCTCTCCACCGGCTACCTCAACGCCCTCGAGTACGCCAAGAACCGGGTCCAGGGCGCCGATCTGCTGCAGATGACCGACAAGTCGGCACCGCGGGTGACCATCACCCACCACCCCGACGTCCGTCGGTCGCTGATGCTGCAGAAGTCGTACGCCGAGGGCCTGCGCGCGCTGGTCTGCTACACGGCCAGCTGGCAGGACAAGATCAACGTAGCCCGGGCGGCCGGCGACGAGGAGACCGTGCAGCTCGCCAAGCGGGTCAACGACCTGCTGCTTCCCCTGGTCAAGGGGTGTGGCTCGGAACGGGCGTACGAACTGCTCGGCCACGAGTCGCTGCAGACCTTCGGCGGCTCCGGCTTCCTGCAGGACTACCCACTGGAGCAGTACGTCCGGGATTCCAAGATCGACACCCTGTACGAGGGAACCACCGCGATCCAGAGCCTCGACCTGTTCTTCCGCAAGATCGTACGGGACAACGGCCAGTCGTTGATGGCGATCGCCGGCGAGATCCAGGCCTTCATCGCCGCCGAAGGTGGCAACGGCCAGCTCAAGGAGGAGCGCGCCGCGCTCGGCCGGGCGCTCGGCGAGGTGCAGAACATCCTCGGCGTGATGACCGGCTGGCTCGGCGAGGTGCAGAGCGGCGAGCCGCGCTCGCTGTACAAGGTCGGTCTGAGCAGCCGGCGACTGCTGCTGGCGCTCGGCGACGTGGTGATCGCCTGGTTGCTGCAGCGGCAGGCCGAAGTCGCCCTGACCGCGTTGGGCGGTGACGGGGTATCCGACGCCGACCAGAGCTTCTACCAGGGCAAGGTTGCTGCCGCCCGGTTCTTCGCCAGCGAGGTGCTGCCCCGGATCGGTGCCGACCGTCGGATCATCGCCGGAACCGGACTCGACCTGATGGACCTACCCGAGGACGCGTTCTGAGGAGACAACCAGAGGTTCCGCCGCCGCCGTTTCGAGCCCTCCCCGGCGGGTAGATCAGCAGGCGACCGCACAACTTGTAGCCACCGCACAAGGAGTGCACGCATGGGTATCGGCAGTGGAATCTTCCTCATCGCAATTGGCGCCATCCTGGCGTACGCCGTCCGGGCCGACGTCTGGTGGCTGGACGTGCGGGCCGTGGGCTGGGTGCTGATCCTGGCCGGGTTGGCGATCCTGCTCACCGTGCTCTGGTTCTGGAACGATCGCCGCCGCCGGGCCCGGACGGTCATCGTCGAGGAGAACAAGCTGGCCCATCCGGCGCAGATGGTGCCGCCGCCGGCGGAACCGCCGCAGCCGCCCAACTGACCACGTCGCCAACCTGACCACGTCGCCAAAGCTGACCGCGCCGCCAAACTGATTGGGCTGCGCGGTCAGCTGGTTCCAGCTGCCCGGGCGGTGTACGTGCGGGTCGCAGGTACCGCCTGCGGTCCGCACGCCGTCCACTCGCCGGTGAACTCGTGAGCGGCGATCCCACAGGTCCGCAGTCCGCTGTCGCTGGCACCGATCGGGTCGAGCAGCGCCGAGGCGTAGGAGACCGTCGGGTTGTGCCCGACGATCAACACCCGGGACACCGAGTCGTCCAACTGCCGCACCAGGTCGAGCAGGTCGACCGCGGTCCCGCCGTACAACCGGGGTTCGAACCGGGCGGGTGCCGGTGGACCCGCCGCCGCCACCTCCTGCCAGGTCTGCCTGGTGCGCCGGGCCGGCGAGCAGAGCACCAGCTGGGGCCAGAGCTGGTGTTCAGCCAGCCACTGCCCGGCGTGTGCCGCGTCCGAGTGTCCGCGCGGGGTGAGCCCGCGTTGCTCGTCTGCCATCTGTTCGGGCTGCTCCGCCTTCGCGTGCCGGAGCAGCACGATGCTGCGTCGGGTCATCAGTGCAGCTTGCCTGATTGAGTTCGCAAGCGCCTGGGTACATCCGTGCCCGCCGCTACCTCACAAGCGGCATCCGGCCGGCACGACGGTGCCGGCAACAGCCAAGGAGGTACGAAGTGGGCATCGGCGGAAGCATCTTCCTCATCGCCCTGGGCGCCATCCTGGCCTTCGCGGTCGAGGCCGAACTGGGCTTTCTCGACCTGACCACGGTCGGCTGGGTGTTGATGGTGGCCGGCGTGTTCGGGCTGGCCCTGACGTTGTGGTTCTGGCAGAGCCGCCGCCGTACGGTGGTGTCCCCGACCGCGCAGGACGAGCCGGCGCCGGCTGCCCCGGTCGAGTCGGACCGGGTCGTGGAGGAGCAGTACCGGGAGGTGCGTCGCCCGGGTGGCCCGGTGCGGCGGTGATCCGGACATCGAGCAGACCGCCACCCCCCGACGGAACAGGATCTCCGACGGCCCCGAGCCGGGTCCCCGGCGGGGTGGTGGCGGGTCAGGCGTAGAGCGCGAAGTAGATCGCGATGTGATGGCACAGCGCGGCGACGAGGGTGCAGGCATGGAAGAACTCGTGGTGGCCGAAGACGGTGGGCCACGGGTTGGGGCGGCGCAGCGCATAGAAGATCGCCCCGACGCTGTATACCGCGCCGCCGACGATCAGCAGGACCAGTGCGGTGACCCCGCCGTGCTGCAGGATGTCGGGTAGTACCACCACCGCGACCCAGCCGAGGGCGATGTAGAGCGGGGCTCCGGCCCAGCGCGGCAGATGCGGCCAGATCAGCTTCATCGCCACCCCGGCCAGCGCACCGACCCACACCACGGTCAGTAGGGTGGCGGCACTGCGTCCGGGCAGCAGGAGCAGGCAGAACGGTGTGTAGGTGCCGGCGATGAAGACGAAGATCATCGAATGGTCCAGGCGGCGCATGATCTGGTACGCCCGTTCCGACCAGACCCGGCGGTGGTAGAGCGCGCTGGTGCCGAACAGTCCGCACACCGTCAGGCTGTAGACGACGCAGCTGACCAGCGCGGTCCAGCCGGGTCGGGTGGCGGCCAGTGCACAGAGCACGATGCCGCTGACCAGGGCCACGAAGAATGCGTACGTGTGCAGCCAGCCGCGCATCCGGGGTTTGCCGATGTCGACCGGCTTGAGGCGAAGGGGCGCTTCGGTGGTCACCAGATAAGGTTACGGCACCGTAGGTTACCCGCTGGTAGTGAGTCGCCTCACGTCCGCCTCCTGCCCAGCTGACGTCCGGCGGCCGACAATGAACCCATGCGGATACTTCCGGTCGGCCGGCACGCGCTACTGCTCGAATGGGCGGCATCGGCTGGCACCGTGCAACCCGGGGACAGCGAACCCGGCCCGGTCGACGCTTGGCGCGCCGAGCTGAGCCGGCGCCGTGAACTCGGCGACCTGCGGGTGGCCGAGATCGTCCCCGGAGCCCGGACCATCCTGCTCGACGGCCTGCCGGACCCCGCGCTGACCGCCAGCCAACTGGCCGGCTGGCAACCGGCGGCGGCCGAGGCCGTCGACGACACCGGATGGCGGATCACAGTACCGGTCCGGTTCGACGGTCCCGACCTGACCGACGTCGCCGGGCAGTGGGGGGTCGCCGTCGCCGACGTCGTGGACCAGCTGACCCGGATCGAGTTCACCGTGGCGTTCTGCGGCTTCGCGCCCGGCTTCGGATACCTGACCGGCCTGCCCAGGCGATGGCGCGTGTCCCGCCGAGCCACGCCACGCCCCGCCGTCCCGGCCGGCTCGGTTGCCCTGGCCGGTGAATATGCCGGCATCTACCCGACTGCGTCGCCCGGCGGCTGGCAGTTGGTCGGGCGTACCGACCTGGTGCTGTTCGACCTGGGGCGGGAGCCGCCCGCGACGTTGACCCCCGGCACCCGGGTCCGGCTGACCGCCACCGGGCCGACCACCGCACCCGGGCCGGTCGCGCCGCAGGCTCCGGCCGGAAACGGGGCGGACCGATGATCGAGGTGATCCGGGCCGGCGCGCTCACCACCGTGCAGGACCGCGGCCGGTACGGCTGGGCGCACCTGGGCGTACCTCGGGCCGGTGCGCTCGACCAGCCGGCGTTGGCGCTGGCCAACCGGCTGGTCGGCAACCCGCCCGACGCCGCCGGTCTGGAGATCACCCTGACCGGCTGCACGCTGCGGTTGCGCACCGGCGGCTGGGTCGCGCTCGCCGGGGCGCCGGCAACGGTCCGGATCGCCGGCCGGTCCGGTGGCTTCCTCACCTCGACGCCGGTACCACCGGACGCCGTGGTCGAGATCGGCCCGACCCGGTACGGCGTCCGCAGCTATCTCGCGGTCGCCGGCGGGATCGCCGTACCGGCGGTGCTCGGTAGCCGGTCCACCGACACGCTCGCCGGCATCGGACCGCCGACCGTACGCGACGGCGATGTGCTGCCGGTCGGCACCGCACCGCCGCCAGCGGCGCTGGGCCGGGCTGCGGCCGACGCGGTGCCCTGGTCCGCGCCGGTCGTTCCGGTCCGGCTCGCCGTCCGGCTCGGGCCACGGGCGGACTGGTTCACCGACGAGGCGGTCCAGCGGCTGCTCACCACCGGGTACGAGGTCAGCCCGTTGAGCAACCGGATCGGTGTCCGACTGACCGGCGCGCCGCTCACCCGGTCCGTCCGCGACGAACTCCCCAGCGAAGGGCTGGTGCTCGGCGCGGTCCAGGTCCCCGCCGACGGCCAGCCACTGGTCTTCCTCGCCGACCATCCGACCACCGGCGGATACCCGGTGGTCGGTGTCGTCGACGACGTCACCCCGCTGGCCCAGGCACGGCCCGGTACTACTGTGCGGTTCCATGGATCTCAACGCGGACCTCGGTGAGGGCTTCGGTATCTGGCGACTCGGCGACGACGAGGTGTTGCTGGACGTGGTGACCTCCGCGAACGTCGCCTGCGGTTTCCACGCCGGCGACCCGGTGACGATGCGCCGGATCTGCGCGGCCGCCGCCGAACGGGCCGTCGCCGTCGGAGCCCAGGTCGGCTACCGCGACCTGGCCGGCTTCGGGCGGCGACGGATCGACTACCGCTTTGACGAGTTGCGCGACGACGTGCTCTACCAGATCGCCGCGCTGGACGGCTTCTGCCGGGTGGCCGGGACCCGGGTCCGCTACGTCAAGCCGCACGGCGCGCTGTACAACACGGCCTGCGTGGACGAGGCGCAGGCCGCCGCCGTCGTCGCCGCGGTGGCCGACTACGACCCCGCGCTGCCGGTCCTCTGCCTGCCCGGCTCGGTCCTCGGGCAGCTCGCCACCGGTGCCGGGCTGCGGGCGGTCGGCGAGGGTTTCGCCGACCGTGGCTACCTGCCCGACGGTCGGCTGGTGCCCCGATCGGACCCGGGCGCGTTGCTCGGCGACCCCGACAAGGTCGTCGGGCAGGCGGTGTCCCTGACCCGGCGGCACAGCGTCACGGCCACCGACGGCAGCACCGTCACCAGCCCGGTCGAGTCGATCTGCCTGCACGGTGACACGCCCGGCGCGGTGGAGCTGGCCGGACGGATTCGCGCCGCACTGCTCGCGGACGGTCAACGCCTCGCCGCCTTCGTCTGACCGACGGTCAGTGTGAGTCGACTCCGCGCAGGATCAGCGGCAACCGACCCGCACCGGCCGGGTCGATCCGTACCGGCACTCCCCAGTCCTGCCTGGTCAGGTGGCAGGCGGCGTGCTCGGCGTCGGCGTCGCATGTCGCCGCCTGGGCGACCACCTGCAGCACGCCAGCGGCCACCGCCGGGTCGATGACCAGCCGCCGGGTCAGCCCGGTGTCGCTGCCTGCCCCGTCGAGCAGCAGCTCCGGTGGATCGGCCGAGACCTCCAGCCGGGTCGCCGGGCCGAAACTGGCATCCAGCTTCTGACCGGGCGCCGGAGTGAACACCACCTCGAGCGACAGTTCACCCGGTGCGATCAGCGTCGGTGGCCGTTCGGCGCGGCGCCGGGCACCGACGACCGTGGCGCCGGCCGCCGACAGGGCACCCGGTGCCAGCCGGGTGAGCCGGTGTGCCGCCGACTCCACCACCCAGACGGTGCCGTCCGTGGTAACCAGCACGTCACTCGGCTCCGCCAGACCGTCGGTCACCGTGGACACCCGGTCGGTGGCGGGGTCGTAGCGGCGGACGGCGCCGTTGTAGGTGTCCGCCACCAGCACTGAACCGTCCGCGAGCGCGCACACGCCGAGCGGATGTTGCAGCAGCGCGTCGGCCGCCGCGCCGTCGACCTGGCCGAAGTCGAACAGGCCCTGCCCGACGACGGTACGCAGCTCGCCGTCGGCGAGCCGGCGCAGCGCACTGGTCTCGCTGTCGGCGATCCACAGCTGGTGGCCGTCGACACTGGTGGCGAGGCCGGACGGCTGGGCCAGCCAGACGTCCGGGATCGGGCCGTCGCGCAGCGACTCCACGGTGGTGCCGGCGTACATGCCGGTGGTGCGGGTCGCCGGGTCGAACCACCAGAGCTGGTGGATGCCGGCCATGGCGACGATCACTTTGCCGTCGTACCAGGCCAGGTCCCAGGGCGAGGAGAGGTCGACGGCGCGGGCGTCGTGCGGGTGGTAGTCCACCGTCGAGCGCCACTGGCGGCCGGAGCCGGCGACCGTGCGTACCTCCCCGGTGGCGTACCGCAGGCCACGCAGCAGATGGTTGACGGTGTCCGCGACCACGATGTCGTACCCGGCCACGGCGGCGACGTCGGCCGGTAGCCGGAGCAGACCTTGCGGTTCGCTGAACGTCGCGGACCGGGCGGATCCGTCGGCACCGCCGCGCTCGCCGGTGCCGATCCGACGACGGACGGTCTCGCCGTCTGGTTCGAGCTCGACCAGCTGATGCCGGGCCGAGTCGGAGACCAGCAGGGCCCCGTCGTCGAGCGCCACCGCCTTGCCGGGGAAGCGCAGGGTGGTGTCGGCCGGCGTCGGCGGCAGGTACGGGCCGTCGCCTCGGCGTAGCGTGCCCTTCGCCTCGTGCGTCCGGATCAGCTGGTCGATCTCCCTGGACAGACCATCGGCGTGTCCCTCGCCGGCCATGGTGGCGACGACGTAGCCCTCCGGGTCGACCAGTACCAGGGTCGGCCAGGCCCGAGCGGCGTACTGCTGCCACATGTCCAGCTCCGGGTCGTCGAGCACCGGGTGGCTCACCCCGTACCGTTCCACGGCGGCCGCCACCGCCGCCGGATCCCGCTCGTGGGCGAACTTCGGCGAGTGAATCCCGATCACCACCAGGACGTCGGCGTACCTCTCCTCCAGCGGCCGCAGTTCGTCCAGTACGTGCAGACAGTTGACGCAGCAGAAGGTCCAGAAGTCCAGCAGGACGATACGTCCACGCAGCTCCCGTAGGCCGATGTCACGGCCATCGGTGTTCAGCCACTGTCGACCGTTGAGCTCGGGCGCCCGGACGCGAGGCGCGGTCACTCGGTGGCTTCCTCGCCAACGTCCGCGCTGCCCTCCGGGTCCGGTTCGGTTGCTGCGGCCTGCAGGCAGAGGACCTGGGCCCGGCCCGAGTCCGCCGGGATCTCGATGTGCGGGGCGGTCGGGTCGTCGCACTGGTCGATCTGGTCGACCTTGGCAATGATTTGATACGCGCCCGGCTCAGCGCAGTCGGCCGATGCGGCGGTGTTGCCCGACTGTTTCACACAGTCGCCGACGGCCGGGTTGAACGGCTGATCTCCTGGCCGGGTGATGAGCCAGACCAGCGACATCGGGATTCCCACCAGCAGCACGGCGGCGACGAAAACCGCGACGAGGACCCGTCCGTTGCGGACCTGGGGGGCCGGCTCCGCTTCGGCCTCGTCGGCGGCCGGTTCTGCTGCATCCGGCCGGAACGCGTCAAACCGGTTCTGCTCCGGATCGGGCGGCCCCCACTGGCCGGCCGGCGGGGCGCCGTCGGCAGCCGGTGAAGCTCCTGGCTGGCCGGGGCCGGGCGGGTGCTGCCGGTCACCTGTGCCGGGGCGGTTCCAGTGACCCGCCCCGGCGTTGCCGGAGTCGACGAGGTCTCCGTACGGCGGCGCACCGGCTGGTCGGTAGCCCTGCGCCGACTCCGGCGGTGAGCTGGGCTGGATGTGCGCCCCGGCGCTCAGGTGCGGCAGTGCGAGCGCAGCAGCGTCGGGGCCGGCGCCGTCCGGTGCCCCGTCCGGCGTCGGCCGGGCACCGAACGGAGGCGCGACCTGTCCGGGGCGACGTGGTGTCAGCGGAGGCAGCCCGGGGTTGTGCTCCGGCATGGGGACCGGCGAGCCGGGTGGTGCGAACGGAACGCCGTTCTGGCCGGACTGGTGGGGACGCTGGCCGAACTGTTCGGGGTGCTGCTCGGCGGCTGGCTCGGCGTTGTTGACCGGCCGGCCGTAGACGCGGGGTTGGGCCGGTGCCCGACCGGTGGGCAGCGCAGCCGGATCCGTCGGCGGGGCGACCCGGCTGGTGCTGGGCACGGCTGCGGTGGCGGTTACCGCTCGGCTCGTGCCGCCGGTTGCCGCGACCGCTGGGCGGTGCTGCTCGGCTCCGGGACCAGCCTGTACGGGCGGCCCGGCGGTCGGCGCCGGCCGGTCGCCGACCGGCTCCGGGCTGCCGGCTTCGCCGCCAGGTTGCCCGGAACCGGGGAAGCCCGGGTGGGCGTCGGCAAGTGCCGGCTCGGGGTACGGACCACGTTGTTGCGGTACGTGTGGGGCCTGCTGCGGCGGGTGCGGGGCCTGCTGCGGTGGTACGTGTGGGGCCCGCAGCGGATCGGGCGGCATCGGGGCACCGCCGAGCGCGGCGGCCAGCGATGCACCGGGCACCCGTGTCTCCTGGGGCGGCAGTGGCGTCGGGCCGGACGGCGAGAAAGGTAGCGCACCGCTGGGCCGCGGCGACTCCGACGGCGGACCCGGAGCGAATCGCGGTGGTTCCGGTGGCTCGGGTTGCTGCTGCGCTTCCGGTCGGCGGAACGGCTCGGGCTGCTGTTGCGGCTCCGGCTGACGCTGCGGTAGTTCGCCGAACCCTGCGGCGGCCGGCGGCACGGCCGGGGGTGGCGGGGCGGGAGCCGGCGTCGCGGGTCGCTCCGG